>NZ_JAUCZG010000001.1 GCF_030373225.1 Hydrogenophaga sp.
TTCGGTCGTCACGTCGATGTTGGAGATGCCGGTCGAGTCGGCGGCTGAAGCGGCGGTGTCAACCGCATCGCCAGTGGCTTCCAGCAGACCGGTGTCGGCCACGGCGAAGCCTGCCGAGAATTCGACGGTGGCCGGTGCGGTACCCGCAGCGTTGAGCTGGGATGACAGCAGTTCCACGTCGAAGGTACCGTCTTCGTTGTCCACCAGGAAGGCGGACACGCCGGTGTCGGCGGTCTTGCGGTTGATGGCTTCGATGACCTGGCCCAGACGCGCCGTCTCGGATGAGGCGCCTTCAATGGCACCCAGATCGACCGCGGTACCGCCGCCCACAGTGATGGTCAGAACACCGGCAGCGATGTCTTCGTCGAAGTCCGTGATGTTGGCGGCCGTCACCGTGGCGGTTGCTTCACCATAGATCACGGTGCTGAGGTTGTCGGCGGTGGTGTCGGCCAGCGAGCCGATGGTGATGTTGTCGCCGGCGTTGGCGCCGACCTGGAAGCTCGCGGCGGTGAAGGAGCCGTCGAGCACTTTCTTGCCGTTGAACGAGGTCTGCTTGGAGACGCGGTCGACTTCATCGGACAGCTGCTTCACCTCGGCCTGCAGGGCGTCGCGGTCGTCGCTGCTGTTGGTGGCGTTGGCCGACTGCACGGACAGCTCACGCATGCGCTGCAGCATGTCGCCGACCTTGCCGAGTGCGCCTTCAGCGGTCTGTGCCAGCGAGATGCCGTCGTTGGCGTTGCGCGCTGCCACGCTCAGGCCCTTGACCTGGGCGTTCATGCGCTCGGCAATGGCCAGGCCGGCGGCGTCGTCCTTGGCGCTGTTGACACGCAGGCCCGAAGACAGGCGCTGCATGGAAGTGGCCAGCGAACCCTGCGAGGACATCAGGTTGCGCTGGGCGTTCATCGACATCACGTTTGTGTTGATGGTGGTCATGACTAACTCCTAAAAATGGATGAAAAGCAATCCGGCATTGCTGCCAATCTCGACACCAGCCAGAGGGCTGGCTGCCTGACCGGTGCTGGGCTGAATGCTTCGCTGGCCGGACGACGAACCTTTTTAGAAGTCCGTTGCAATCAATTTCGGAGGACCAGGCGGATTCTTTAGGGCTGCTTGGAATTCGTTTCCAGGGCCAGTTGCTCCCGTCGGCGGCTGTGTCTGCCGGGGGGAGCAGCCTCACGTGCCGGTGGTGAATCCCGTTTGGCACCCGCACAGGCAGGACCGTTTTGAGTACCAAAGACGTAGGCCGTTGGATGACACGCGGGTGGTGCACACATGACACGCGGTACAGCCGTTTGCCGATTCAAGAAATTGTTGCCCTCGACACAATTACACACATCGGGTCAGGAGTTGTAAGCAGGTCGCCAACAACCCAGACCCCACACCGAAGGAACACATCATGGACAGCGAACAACTCCTGGCAGAAATCCGCGAAGCCAACCTCACCTACCTGATGCTGGCTCAAAACCTGATCCGCAAGGACCGCGCCGAAGCGCTGTTCCGCCTCGGCCTGACCGAAGAAGCCGCTGATTTGCTGGGCATGCTGTCCACCGCGCAGCTGCTCAAGATCGCATCGAGCAACATGCTGCTGTGCCGCTTCCGGGTGGACGACGACCTGGTGTGGAACCTGCTGACCAGCCACAACGTGAAGAAGGTGGACAACGCCACCACCACGCAGCTGCATGCCAGCATCCTGATGGCCGGGAAATTTGCTGAATCGATGGCTGCGCACTGATCGATTCAGCGGAACACCCCCGCGCCGCCTTCGGCGTCACCCCCTCAAGGGGGCGGTGCCTGCGGTCTGGCAAAGCCAGTCCCGCGGCACCCCTGGCAAAGACCAGCTTTTCTCACATACCCGGAGTTCACCATGGCCGTCGGCAAAAGCATCCTCAACGAATCCCGCGACATCGAGCGGGCGGTGGCCTTGATCCAGCTGGGTGCGCGCCTGCAGGTGCTGGAGTATGAAACCAGCCTGTCTTACGAGCGCCTGTTGCGCCTGTACAAGGAAGTGGCGGGCAAGAGCCCGTCCAAAGGCCAGTTGCCTTTCTCCACCGACTGGTTTCTGACCTGGCAGCCCAACATCCACGCCTCGCTGTTCCTCAACATCCACGAGTACCTGAGCAAGACCAGCGAGCTCGAAGAGATCGACACGGTGATCAAGGCCTTCCGTCTGTACAACGACCAGATGTCGGCCAGCGCGATCGAGCCCATTCTGTCGGTCACCCGCGCCTGGCGCCTGGTGAAGTTCGTCGACAACGGCATGCTGACCCTGACCAAGTGCACCTGCTGTGGCGGCAACTTCGTGACCGAGCCCTATGAAAACCGCCACTTCGTGTGCGGCCTGTGCCAGCCACCAGCGCGTGCCGGAAAAGGCGCGGCCTCGGGTGGACTCCGCCTGCACTGATCACCGCCGTTTCCAAAACCTGAAATGGACCCCGATGCGGGTCCATTTCGCGTTTATGGACTCCTTCAATCGCACCTAGAGTTGGTCGATAGAAAAGGCATCCCCCCAAAGTCACGCGTCACCCCGGTGCCGCGTCCTCTTTCAGGCCCACACACATGTTCGTCATCATCGGTCTTGTCGTTTCGATGCTTTGCATCTTCGGCGTCTACATCTTCCACGGCGGCAACATCGCGGTGGTGCTCAAGGCGCTGCCGTTCGAGATGACGACCATCCTTGGCGCAGCGCTGGGCGCCTTCATCATCAACAACCAGATGAAGGTGGTGAAGGCGGCCCTCAAGGGGCTGGCGGGCTGCTTCAAGGGCAGCCGTTACACCAAGGCCCGCTACCTCGAACTCATGGCGCTGCAGTACGACATTCTGCAAAAGGCCCGCAAGGAAGGCCTGATGGCGATCGAGCAGGATGTGGAGAACCCGCACGAGTCGGCGGTGTTCAAGAAGTACCCCACCATCGCCGCCGACCACCACGTGGTCGAGTTCATCACCGACTACCTGCGCATGATGGTCTCGGGCAACCTCAACGCGCACGAGATCGAGTCGCTCATGGACAGCGAGATCGAAACCCACCACCAGGAAGCCCATGCCCCGGTGGCCGCGATCGGCCGCCTCGCCGGTGGCCTGCCGGCCTTCGGCATCGTGGCCGCCGTGCTGGGTGTGATCAACACCATGGGTTCGGTGGGCCAGCCGCCCGCCATCCTCGGCGGCATGATCGCCTCGGCCCTGGTGGGCACCTTCCTCGGCATCCTGCTGGCCTACGGCGTGTTCGAGCCACTGGGCGGACTGATGGACCAGAAGGTGGAGGAAAGCAGCAAGGAATTCCAGTGCATCAAGACCACGCTGCTGGCCAGCATGCAGGGCTACGCCCCCGCCACAGCCATCGAGTTCGGCCGCAAGGTTCTGCTGTCTGATGTTCGGCCCACGTTCAACGAACTCGAAGCCCACGTCAAGGGCAAGAAGTGATGCACCCCCCGCGCGCCTTCGGCGCTCCCCCCTGGGAGGGGGGCGGCGGCTTGGGCCGGCGGAGCCGGACCCTCGACGCCCTTGGTCTGGGGCACTTCATGCGCTGCGCTTTAAAAGGAGGCTGACATGGCCGGAGCTGGAAAGAAGCTTCAACCGATCATCATCAAGCGCATCAAGAAGAGTGGCCACTCGGCTCATGGTGGCGCCTGGAAGATCGCCTACGCCGACTTCGTGACGGCCATGATGGCGTTCTTCCTGCTCATGTGGTTGCTCGGATCCACCGCCAAGGGCGAACTCGACGGCATTGCCAGCTATTTCCAGTCACCGGTGAAGGTCTCGCTCATGGGCGGTCCGGGCACCGGCAACAGCAGCAGCATCCTGCCCGGTGGCGGGCGCGACCTGAGCAAGGCGTTCGGTCAGATGGACAGCGGCGACAAGGAGCGTGCCGCCAAGGTGATGGGTGCGCAGATGGCCCAGGAGGCCAAGGCCCGCCAGGAGGCCGCGCGGCTCGATGCGCTGGAAGAGAAGATCGCCGCGATCATCCAGAGCAACCCCAGGCTGGCCGAGTACGGCTCGCAGATCCAGCTGGAAAAAACCACCGATGGCCTGCACATCCAGATCGTCGACCAGCAGAACCGCCCGATGTTCGACACCGGCAGTTCGCTGGTGAAGCCCTACATGAGCGAGATCCTGCGTGAAATCGGCGCCGCACTGAGAGACGTGGACAACCGCATCGCCCTGGCCGGCCACACCGATGCCACGCCCTATGGCAGCGGCGAGCGCGGCTACAGCAACTGGGAACTCTCGGCCGACCGCGCCAATGCCTCGCGGCGTGAACTGATCTCGGGGGGCTTGCCCGACGACAAGCTGCGTCGCGTGGAAGGTCTGGCCTCCAGCCGCTTGTTGCGCCCGGAAACGCCCACCGATCCGATCAACCGGCGCATCAGCATCGTGGTGATGACGCAGGCGGCCGAAGACCGCATGGCGCCCGGCGCGGTTTCTGCAGTCGTGGCCCCGCCGGCCAGCGCACCGCCTGACGAGACCTCCACCGCGCCATCGCTTCAGATTCCCGCTGATGTGACGAAAACAACCCCAGGGAGCGGTGGCTGAGCAGCCGCCGTCTCCACCCCACCTTCCCACCCGCCCTCGGAGGCCTGCATGTCCACCCCGATGAAATTCCTGATCGTTGACGACTTCTCCACCATGCGCCGCATCGTGCGCAACCTGCTGAAAGAAATCGGCCATGCCGATGCCGACGAGGCCGAGGACGGCGCCATCGCCTTGAACAAGCTGCGCAATGGCGCGTTCAACTTCGTGGTGTCCGACATCAACATGCCCAACATGAACGGCTTCGAACTGCTCGCTGAAATCAAGAAGGACGAGAAGCTCAAGCACCTGCCGGTGCTGATGGTCACGGCCGAAGCCCGCAAGGAAGACATCGTGCTGGCTGCCCAGAGCGGCGCGGCTGGCTACATCGTCAAGCCCTTCACCAAGGCGACGCTGGAAGACAAGCTGGCCAACATCTTCAAGAAGCTCGGCATTTGAAAGGACGCTGCCATGACACACGATGAAGCAGCGACACCCGGCCACCCCCAGATGTTCCAGAAACTGGGCTCGATCACGCGCCAGTTGCACGACGCGCTGAAGGAGCTGGGCTACACCGACAAGCTCAAGGGAACGGTCGACCAGCTCCCCGACGCGCAAAGCCGCCTCTCCTACATCGCCCGCCTCACCGGTGAAGCGGCCGAGAAGGTGCTCAACCATGTGGAGCTGGGCAAGACCGAGCAGGGCCTGATCGCCGAGCGCGGCCGCCAGCTGGCCGACACCATCTCGCGCGTGCCGGCGCTGGCCAAGGCCATGCCCGAACTGATGGAATGGACGAACGACATCGTCAAGACCAGCGAGCAGACCGATGCGCGCCTGACCGACATCATGATGGCGCAGGATTTCCACGACCTCACCGGCCAGGTGATCGCCCGCGTGGTGCAGCTCGCAGGAACGATAGAAGAACAACTGCTCAGCCTGTTGCTGCAGTCGGCTCCCTCGGGCCAGCCCGGCCAGGACCAGGCCTACGAACTGGCCGGCCCGGTGGTCGACGCCGAAGGCCGCACCGATGTGGTCAACGACCAGAAGCAGGTGGACGACCTGCTCGCCTCGCTGGGCTTCTAATCCCCAAGCCCGGACCCCGTAGCCACGCAAGCCCACCAAGCCCGCAAGCTTGGGGCGGCTGGGTGCGCTGCGCAGCGAAGTCAAGGGGGAGGCGGCTCCAGCCGCCGGAGGACATTCGCGGAGCAGCGCGCCCAGGCGCCACGAGCCCGAAGAGGCGCATCCGAGAAAAGCACCCGTTCACCGAGCCTTATCGCGCTTTAGTTTTCCCCAGCGGATTCCAGAATCGGATTCACCGATCACGTGAGCCCGCTCCATGGATACCTCCAGTCAAGACAAGAACCTGCCCGCCACCGCGCAACGCCTGAAAAAGGCGCGCACGGACGGCCAGGTGCCGCGTTCCAAGGACCTGTCCAACCTCACGGTGCTGGGCGGCGGCTCGCTGCTCTTGCTCGCGCTCGCCCCCATGGGTTTCGAGAAGCTGCGCACCACGCTGCAAAGCCAGCTGCGTTTCGACAACGTGTCCGTGCGGCAACCCGACCAGATGCTGCAGCGCCTGGTGGACGGCTTCTCGCAGGGCCTCATGCTCTACCTGCCGCTGGGCGTGCTGGTGCTCGCGGTGGCCATCGCCGCCACGGTGGCCGCCGGCAGCTATGCCTTGAGCAGCAAGCCGCTCATGCCCGACCTCGGCCGCCTGAATCCGCTCAAGGGCATCGGCCGCCTGTTCTCCAAACAGCAACTGGCCGACACCGCCAAGCTGTTCGGCATCACGGTCGTGGTGGGCCTGGTGGCCTGGCAGTTCATCGGTGCCCACGCCGAGCTGTTTGCCACGCTGGTGATGCAGCCCCTGGAGTCCGGCATCGGCCAGCTCGCCAGCTGGCTCATGACAGGTGTGGGCCTGCTGCTCGCGGTGGTGACCTTCTTCGCCGTCCTCGACGTGCCCTTGCAGAAATACCTGCATGCCCAGCAACTCAAGATGTCGCTGCAGGAAGTGAAGCAGGAGCACAAGGAAGCCGAGGGCGATCCGCACGTGAAGTCGCAACGCCGCGCGCGCCAGCGCGAAATGGCCCAGCGCAACAGCGTGGGCGCGGTGCCCAGGGCCGACCTGGTGGTGATGAACCCGACCCACTACGCGGTGGCGATCCGCTACGACGATGCCTCCATGAACGCGCCGCGCGTGGTGGCCAAGGGCGCCGACCTGATCGCGCTGAAGATCCGCGACGTGGCCAAGGCACACAACGTGCCGGTGCTGCAGTCGCCCATGCTGGCGCGTGCGCTCTACGCCCACGCCGAGCTCGACGGCGAGGTGCCCTCTGCCCTGTACACCGCCGTGGCCCAGGTGCTGGCCTACGTGTACCAGCTCAAGGCCGCCATGAAAGGCCAGGGCGCCATGCCCGGCGACATGCCCACGCCGCAGGTGCCGCCCGAGCTCGACCCGCACTTCAAGAAATCCGCCACGAAGGACTCCGAATGAACCTGCTCGCGCCCCTGCAGCAATGGCTCAACCGCAACGCGGCCTGGGCCGGCGGTCTGGCCGCTCCGATGCTGGTGATCGCGGTGCTGTCGATGATGGTGTTGCCGCTGCCGCCCTGGCTGCTCGACACCTTCTTCACGCTCAACATCGCGCTCGCCCTGGTGGTGATGATGGTGGCGGCCTACATGAAGCGGCCGCTGGACTTCTCGGTGTTTCCCACCGTGCTGCTGCTCACCACGCTGCTGCGCCTGTCCCTGAACGTGGCCTCCACCCGTGTCGTGCTGCTCGAAGGCCACACCGGGCCGGGTGCGGCCGGTGCGGTGATCGAGGCCTTCGGCCACTTCCTGATCGGCGGCAACTTCGCGGTCGGGTTCGTGGTGTTCGTGATCCTGGTGGTGATCAACTTCATCGTGATCACCAAGGGCTCCGAGCGCATTGCCGAGGTGTCGGCCCGCTTCACGCTGGACGCGATGCCCGGCAAGCAGATGGCGATCGATGCCGACCTCAACGCCGGCCTGATCGACGAGAAACAGGCCAAGAAGCGGCGCCAGGAAGTCGGCGACGAGGCCGAGTTCTTCGGCTCCATGGACGGCGCCTCCAAGTTCGTGCGGGGCGACGCGATCGCCGGCATCCTGATCCTGATCATCAACATCATCGGCGGCTTCGCGGTGGGTCTGATGCAGCACGGCCTGTCGGCCAGCGAAGCGGCCAGCACCTACATCCTGCTGGCGGTGGGCGACGCGCTGGTGGCACAGATTCCCTCGCTGCTGATCTCGGTGGCCGCGGCCATGGTGGTCTCGCGCGTGGGCAAGGACGAAGACCTGGGCGCACAGGTGATGCAGCAGATGTTCATCTCCTCCAAGGTGCTCGGCATCGTGGCGGCGGTCATGTTGCTGCTGGGCGTGATTCCCGGCATGCCGCACACCGTGTTCCTGAGCTTTGCGGCCATCTTCGGCGCCCTGGCCTGGTGGCGCACCCGGGTCGACGCCCGGCCCGTGGCCGAGCCCGAAGCACCCGCCGTGCAGAGCGACGGCGAAGCCACCTGGGACGACCTGCAACCGGTGGACCTGCTCGGCCTGGAGCTGGGCTACCGACTGATCGCCATGGTGGACAAGACGCGCCAGGGCGATCTGCTGACCCGCATCAAGGGCGTGCGCAAGAAGTTCGCGCAGGAGGTCGGCTTTCTGCCGCCGGCGGTGCACGTGCGCGACAACCTGGAACTGCGTCCGAGCGCCTACCGCATCACCCTGCGCGGCGTGGTGGTGGGCGAGGGCGAGGTGTTTCCCGGCATGTTCCTGGCCATCGACCCGGGCGGCCTGGGCACCCCGCTCATCGGCACCCCGACCACCGACCCGGCGTTCGGCCTGCCCGCGCACTGGATCGATGACAAGCAGCGTGAAAACGCGCAGATGGCCGGTTTTACCGTGGTTGATTCCGAGACCGTGCTGGCGACGCATCTTTCACACTTGATGCAAGTCCAGGCAGCCAGGTTGCTCAGCCGGACGGAGACCCAGGACCTGGTTGAACACGTCACCAAGCTGGCCCCCAAACTGATCGAAGAAGTCGTGCCCAAGATGATCTCTGTCGCTTCCTTCCAGAAAGTGCTGCAGCTGCTGCTGGAAGAGTCGGTGCATGTGCGCGACATCCGGACCATCATCGAAGCGATCGCCGAACACGCTGTTGCCACCACCGACCCGCAGGAACTGGCCCGCCGCGTGCGCATGGCGCTGGCACCGGCCATCGTGCAGCAGATCTACGGCCCGGTGAAGGAGCTCGAGGTGATCGCCATCGAGCCCGGTCTGGAGCGCCTGCTGATGCAGGCCCTGAGCGGCGCTGCCAACGGCGCGCTCGACCCCGGCGTGGCCGACATGCTCAGCAAGTCCGCCTCCGACATCGCCAACAAGCAGGAAGAGAAGGGCGTGCCCGCCTGCCTGCTGGTGCCCGACGCCATCCGCACCGCCATGGCCCGCCTGCTGCGCCGCGCCGCACCGCGCCTGCAGGTGCTGGCACACAGCGAAATTCCTGAAACCCACCTGATCCGCATCGGCCCGATTCTTGGAGAACTTGCATCATGAACATCCAGCGCTTTCTTGCTCCCACCTCCCGCGAAGCCATGGCCAAGGCCCGCATGGCCTTTGGCGACAGCGCGGTGATTCTCTCGACCCGCTCCAGCGCCGAGGGCTTCGAGGTGATGGCCGCGGCCGAGGAGAGCCTGGCTTCGCTGGCCGACAACGCCACGCCGGCACCGGTCGCGACGCGGCCGGCACCGGCCCGTGCCAGGCCCGCCGCCACGCACACGCAGGCACAGCCCGAGTCGGTCGAGGGCGACACCGAAGCGCTGGCCATGAGCACGCTGTCGTTCCAGGAATACGTGCGTGAACGCATGCTGCGCAAGCGCCGCGAAATGATGCAGGCGCCCGAGCCCGCCGAGACCACCCCGCCAGCAGCGGCGCAGCCCCGCGCCCCGCTGGCCGCACCGGTGCAGGCCGCTGCGGTTCGCCCCGTGCCCCGCGTGCAGCCCGCGGCCGAGCCGATCGAGGTGCCGGTGCAGCGTTTCAACCAGCCGGCGCACGCCGTGTTCGGCAGCCGCCTGGGCCAGCAGCCCATCCGCACCCGCGACGAGGCCGAGCCGGCCTGGGAAGACTCGCAGCCTTCGGTGCGCTTCGCCAGCAAGGACGACAGCCGCATGGCGGTCGAGCTCTCCGCGCTCAAGGACATGATCGAAGAGCGCTTCAACACGCTGGCCTGGCTCGGTTCGTCCAAGCAGAACCCGATCCAGTCGAACCTGATGCTCAAGATGATCCGCGCCGGCTACTCGCCCGCGATGGCCCGTGCCGTGCTCGACCGTGTCCCGACAGACGCCGGCGCGCCCGAGGCCTTTCGCTGGCTCATGGACGTGATCACGCGCAACCTCAAGGTGAGCGCGCCCTCTGCCGGGCTGTGCGACGAAGGCGGCGTGGTCTCGCTGATCGGCGCCACCGGCGTGGGCAAGACCACCACCGCGGCCAAGCTCGCTGCCCAGTGCGTCAAGCAATACGGTGCTGCGAGCGTGGGCATGATCACGCTCGACACCTACCGCGTCTCGGGCTACGAACAGCTGCGCGCCTACGGCCGCATGCTCGGTGTGGTGGCCCACCTGGCGCACGACCGCGCTGCGCTGAAGGACCTGCTCAACCTGCTCTCGGGCAAGCGCCTGGTGATCATCGACACCGCCGGCCTGGGCCAGCGCGACCAGCGCATCCAGGACATGCTCGATGTGCTGGACATGCCCAAGGTCAAGAAGACGCTGGTGCTCAACGCCGGCTCGCAAGGCGACACGCTCGACGAGACGCTGACCTCGTTCAAGGCCAGCTCGCTGCACGGTGTGGTGCTCTCCAAGGTGGACGAAGCCGTGAAGCTCGGCCCGGCGCTGGACGCACTGATCCGCCACCAGGTGAGCTTGCACGGCGTGGCCAACGGCCAGCGCGTGCCCGAAGACTGGCAGAACCCCGATGCCCAGGCGCTGGTGCGCATGTCCATGGGCACGGCCGGCAAGTCGGCCTTCGACCCGGTCGCCACCGACATGGGCGTCTACTTCGCCCCCACCAGCACCCATGGCGTGAACCTGGGGGCCTCTCATGTTTGAACACGGCTTCGATCAGGCCGCCGGACTGCGCGGCGAGAGCCGCAGCGGTGGTGCCGCCTTGCTGCCCCTGGCCAGCCCGGCGCAACCGTCGCGCGGCCACGAGTGGCTGTACATGCTGGCCGGCTGCCTCGCCAACCAGGGGCGCTGCGTCGTCATCGTGGACGGCACCGCCAACGAGTCCACCGGTTTCCAGCGCGACAGCGGCAACCACCTCGGCCTGCTGCGCGCCTTGCAAGACCCCTCCATCGGGCACCTTGAACACCCCAACGACCTCGCCGACTGGCTGGTGATGCCCGGCGCGCGCGGCCTGCAGGCCCTCCAGGAAACCACCCACGCCGCTGGCGCGCCGGTGGCGCTGGCCCGCCTGCTGGCGCCGTTCGCACCCGGCGTGATCGTGCTGCTGTATGCGCCGGCCTTCGCGCTGGCCGGCCTGCTGCCGGGCTTGAACGCCCGCGCGATGGTGCCGCTGATCGACCAGCCGCAGGCCAGCATCGATGCCTACGGCGCCGTCAAGTTGCTGCACAGCGCGGGCCTGGCGCCCGTGCTGGCACCCCTGGCCGCCGGTGGTGCGCAGGCGCTGCAGCCGCTGGTGACCTCGGTCACCGACTGTGCGTCACGCCACCTCGGCCTGAAGCTGGAGAGCTGGCCTGCGCACACCTGGGGCCACCGTGCCCAGGCCAGCGCCATCACCTCACCGGCCGACGCCGGCCCGCACGGGTACCACGGCCTGGTTCGCGGCACCCCGACGACACCCCTCTGGAGCTGAAGATGTACACCGCCAAAGGCACGCTCAACCGCGACGACCAGCTGCGCAAATACAGCCCGCTGGTGCGGCGGCTCGCCCACCACATGATCGCCAAGCTGCCTCCCAGCGTGGAACTCGACGACCTGATCCAGGTCGGCATGATCGGCCTGACCGAAGCCATCGCGCGCTTCGAGCCCACGCAGGGCGTGCAGTTCGAGACCTTTGCCAGCCAGCGCATCCGTGGCGCCATGATCGACGAGCTGCGCGAGGGCGACTGGATGTCGCGCGGTTCGCGCAAGAGCCAGAAAGACATCGAGCAGGCCGTGAGTCGGCTGCAGCAGAAACTGCAGCGCGTGCCCAAGGAATCCGAGATCGCCGCCGAGCTCGGCATGCCCCTGGCCGACTACCAGCACCTGCTGGCCAAGGTGCGTGGCACGCAGCTGGTGTACCTCGAGGACATCAGCGGCAACGGTGACGATGAAGACGGTTTTCTCGACCGCCACATGGGCGACAGCGAAGCCGATCCTTCGGCCAGGTTGCAGGACCACCGCATGCGCACCGCGCTGGTGGCCGCCATCAACGTGTTGCCCGAGCGCGAGCAGCAGATCATGAGCATGTATTACGAGCACGACATGAACCTGAAGGAAATCGCCGCCGTGCTCGGCGTGACCGAATCGCGCATCTGCCAGCTGCACAGCCAGTCGATTGCGCGGCTGCGCGCAAAACTGCGCGAGCACTGAAGCGGCCGCACGCAGCGGCGCGGCGCTCGGCTGAACCGTGCGCAATACCGCGGGCGCAGTAGCCGTTGGCGCAGGGCAACGGGCACTGGTGAGAGAGCAGGGGTGTGGCTAGCATCGGCGGCGGCTCCGGACAGCGGCTGACACACGGGCACCGCCGTCGGGGACCTCGCTCAGCAACCCTCGACGCCGCCGCACCATGACCGACCACAAACACGCCACGCCCAGCAGCCCCAGCCACGACAGCCTCGATGACGTGATCGAAGGCGCCACCGATGAAGCCACCGAAGACATGCTGGTCGAGGTGGTGAACGCCATCTGGCGTGGATTTGATTCTCCCGCCGACATCGACGCGTTGATCGAACGGCGCGCCACCGACGGTTTCCTGTTCGACATCGACAAGGTCAGTGCCGTGGCCGCAGAAACCTTTTCGGAGAAACGCACCTCCGAAGCCGGCTGGCCGCTGACCACCGACTGCGACCGGCTCGACCGTGTTTTTGCCCGGCTGCATGTGTTGGGCATCTGCGCCCTGCAATGCACCGGCGACAGCCTGCGCGATGGTGTCCGCTGCGTGGGTGAGGCGCTCGATGCCTCGGGGGTGGAGCAAGACCGCTACAAGGGCTTCTGCTTCTTCCACACGCAGGACATCGACCGCGCGCTCGACGACGAAGGCCTGTTCCTGGCCTTTGGCCCCATCGACAGCGACAGCGTCGAAGACGAAGACGAGATCGCCATCGGCCAGACGATCTGCGAGGCGCTGCGCGAGGCCGGGCTTGAGCCCGACTGGAACGGCAGCGGGGCGGTGCGCATCGGCCTGCCCCGGTTCTGCTGGCAGCGGCGCACGCCGGCCTGACAGGCACCCGGCCCCCAACGACAAGGCCCGCCGGGCGTCACTGGACGCCCGGCGGGCCTTGTCTTTGCGCTGGCTGCGCGGGTTCAGGGTGGGGCTGCAGGCCTCACCAGCTGCCGCTGTTGGCCATGTCCACCCAGGGCGGGCTCGGCGGCAGGGGGTCGCCCTTTTGCAGCAGCTCGATCGAGATGTTGTCGGGCGAACGCACGAAGGCCATGTGGCCGTCACGCGGTGGGCGCAGGATGCTCACGCCGTGCGCCTGCAGGCGCTCGCAGGTGGCGTAGATGTCGTCCACGAGGTAGGCGAGGTGGCCGAAGTTGCGGCCGCCGGTGTAGCTCTCCGGGTCCCAGTTGTGGGTGAGTTCGACCTGTGCGCTGTGGTCGCCGGGTGCGGCCAGAAAGGCCAGCGTGAAGCGGCCTTGCGGCACCTCCCGGATGCGCACCACCTCCAGGCCGAGGGCGTCGCGGTAGAACTTCAGGGAGGCTTCGAGATCGGTCACGCGGACCATGGTGTGCAGGTATTTCATGCGTTCATTGGACCCGGGTTGCAATACCTTGTCACGGCCCGGCCTTTCGGTGGCGCAGCAGGTCGTCCACCGTGGGAACCAGAGCCAGCACCGCCAGCAGCAGGGCCAGCGGCACGGTGAATCCGTAGCCCACCTGCTTGAAGCCGTAGGCGCCGGCGACGCCACCGACCGTGAAGGCCGCCAGCAGCCCGCCCAGCACCGCCATGCGCTGCCGGTCGGCGCGCACCTTCAAGGGGTGGTCGCCCTTGCCGTTCCAGTAGACGAGCTTGCCCAGTTCGATGCCCAGGTCGGTCACGATGCCGGTCATGTGGGTGGTGCGGATCACCGCGCTGGAGAGCTTGGTGGCAATGGCGTTCTGCAGTCCCATGATGAAACACAGCAGCACCACGGTGAAGGGAATCAGCAGCCCCTCGAAGGTGGACAGCCGGGCACCCATCAGCCCGAAACACAGGATGAGTGCCGCTTCCAGCAGCAGCGGCAGGGCGTATTCGCTTGAGAGCTGGCGGCGCCTTGCAAAGTTGACCATGATGGCGCAGCACATGGCGCCGAGCAGGAAGGACAGCACGCCCACGGCAGCGTCCACCACCAGGCCGAGCTGGCCCAGCGCCAGGTTGTCTGCCAGCGAGGACACCATGCCGGTGACGTGCGAGGTGTATTGCTTCACCGCCAGGAAGCCGCCGGCGTTGATGGCACCGGCGACGAAGGCCAGCACGAAGCCGAGCTCCCGGTTGGATTCGGCGGTGCGCTGGGTGCCGATCAGGTAGCGGGCGTAGTTGGCGGGCATGGGGCGACGTTACACCCGAGTCGGGTATTGGCTCAGCGAAGCAGCAGGGTGGGCACCCTGGCCGAGCGCAGCAGTTCACTCGTGCGGCTGCCCATGAACAGGCTGCGCAGCGGCGAGTGCGTGTACGCGCCCATCACCAGCATGTCGATGCGCTGCTCGTCGATGTAGCGCGCCACGGCGGTTTCCGGGTCGCCCATCACCTGGGCCGCGGACGTGTCGATGCCGGAGGCCATCAGTGCAGCCTGCGCCACCTGCAGTTGTTTTGAAGCCTCGCCACGGCCCTCCTTGCCGACCATCAGCAGGTGGCAGGGGATGCCTTTGAAGAGCGGGCTGGCGGCCACCATCTCCACACCGTGGCGGGAGGCCGAGCCGCCGTCAAAGGCGATCAGCACCCGGGCTGGCGGTGTGAAGTTGTCGGTCACGGTGAGGATGGGGCGCTCCATGGCGCGCACCACGCGCTCCACGTTGCGGCCGAGGTCGCGCAGCGTGGTGGTGGACGATTCACCACGCCGGCCCATGACCACCAGGCGCACGTCGACCTGCTGCTCGGTGAGCGTTTCCACCAGCGATCCGTGGCGCTGGCGCATGTCGGGCGCGGCCACGCCGCTGGCCTGGGCGCGCAGGCGCAAGCGGTTGAGGAACAAGCGGCCCTGCTCGCGTTCGCGAACCGCCACGCTGGCTTCGTCTTCGGTCAGCTGGTTGAGCAGGTTCTCCTGCGCGTTCACGCCGATGGCACCGCTGTGGTCGGTGACCGGCGCGATGCCTTGCTGGCGGTCGATCACATGCAGCAGCTCCAGCGGTGCGCCCAGGCGCAGCGCGGCCCAGGCGGCGGCGTCGGTCACGTGGTCGGCGTAGGGGGACCGGTCCACGCAGGCAAGCACCTTGTTGTCCAGGCTCATGTTCATGCTGTCCATGTCAGTGACCCGTGAGCATGTCGTCAGCGCCGTCCTTGTCGTGCACACCGAACTTGTCCACCAGCGTCGCGCTGGCCTGGTTCAGGCCCACCACCTCCACCTCGGTGCCTTCGCGGCGGAACTTCAACACCACCTTGTCGAGAGAACTCACGGCCGTGATGTCCCAGAAATGCGCGCGGCTCACGTCGATGCGCACCTTGTCCACCACTTCCTTGTAGTCAAACGAGTTGGTGAAACGGTCGGCCGACGCAAAGAACACCTGACCCAGGATCTGGTAGGTGCGGGTGCGGCCGTCGTCTTCAGCGCGCGACTGCACGCGCAGGATCTGGCCCACCTTGTGTGCAAAGAAGAAGCCCGAGAGCAGCACGCCCACCAGCACACCCTTGGCCAGGTCGTGCGTGGCCACGGTCACGGCGACGGTGGCCAGCATGACGACGCTGGAGCTGCGCGGGTGGTCGCGCAGGCCCTTGAGCGAGGCCCAGTTGAAGGTACCGATGGAGACCATGATCATGACGGCCACCAGCGCGGCCATGGGGATCCGGCCGACCCAGTCGCCGAGGAACACCACCATGAGCAGCAGAAAGATGCCCGCCGACAAGGTGGACAGGCGCCCGCGTCCGCCCGACTTGATGTTGATGATGGACTGACCGATCATGGCGCAGCCCGCCATGCCACCGATGAAGCCACTGGTGATGTTGGCCACGCCCTGGCCCACGCATTCGCGGTTCTTGTCGCTTTTGGTGTCGGTCAGGTCGTCCACGATGGTGGCCGTCATGAGCGATTCGAGCAGGCCCACCACCATGAGCGTGAGCGAGTACGGGAAGATGATCAGCAGCGTTTCCAGGGTGAACGGGATCTGCGGGATCAGGAAGAACGGCAGGCTGTCGGGCAGCTCGCCCATGTCGGACACGGTGCGGACGTCCAGGTTCAGGTAGAGCGCCACGCCGGTCAGCACCACGATGGTCACCAGCGGTGACGGAATGGCTTTGGTGATGTACGGAAAGCCGTAGATGATGACCAGACCCGCAGCGGTCATGGCGTAGACGTGCCAGGTCACGTTGGTGAGCTCGGGCAGTTGCGCCATGAAGATCAGGATCGCCAGTGCATTGACGAAGCCGGTGACCACCGAGCGCGAGACAAAACGCATCAGCACGCCCAGGCGCACCCAGCCCGCGATGATCTGCAGCACGCCGGTGAGCACGGTGGCGGCCAGCAGGTATTGCAGGCCGTGGTCCTTCACCAGCGTGACCATCACCAGCGCCATGGCACCGGTGGCGGCCGAGATCATGCCCGGGCGCCCGCCGGTGAAGGCGATCACCACCGCAATGCAGAACGAGGCGTAGAGCCCCACCTTGGGGTCTACCCCGGCAATGATGGAGAAGGCAATGGCCTCCGGGATGAGGGCCAGTGCGACGACGAGACCGGCGAGCAAGTCGCCGCGGACGTTGGACAACCAGTCCTGCTGGAAAGATTTCATGGGTTCGGTGCTTGTCCTGGAGCCGAGCGGCCCGGGGGCAGCCGGCGCGGCAGAGACGGCGGGGCGATTGGCGGAGGTCGCCGGGAATCGGCCGTCTCGATGACGGGCCGGGAGACGCTGAATTGTAGGCAGTCAGTGTCCGAGCAGGTTGTGCCGCACATGCAGCAGGTGCTCCAGCGTGCCGGCCTTGGCGCGGACGGCGTCGCGGTCGCGCAGGGCGTCCACCAGCTGGCGGTGTTCGCGCTGGTAGGCCAGGCGGCGCTCGGGCGTGACGCTTTTCTTCTTCAGCTGCCCCCAGTCGCCCTGGGCGCGCACCTGTTTCATGAGCTTGAACACGCTGGACACAAAGCTGTTGTGCGCGGCGTCGGCAATGGCTTCGTGCAGTTCAGCGTCCCAGTGCTCGAACGCTTCCAGGCTGGTGGCCTGCTCGGCGCTGGTGCAGCACGACAGCATGCGGGTGAAGTCGGCGGTGGTGGCATTGCGCACCACCAGATCGATGATGGCCGGCTCCAGCGCCAGACGCGCCTCCATCAGCTCGGCCGGGCTGGTGTGCTGAGCAGAGTCCTGCTGCCATGGGCTGGTGGCCTGTTGCGCGACAAAGGTGCCGCTGCCCACGGTCTGCTCGATCAGGCCCTGCTGCTTCAGGTCCGCCAGCGCGCGGCGCACGGTGGTGCGGCTCACGCCGTAACCTTCGGCCAGCTCCCGCTCGGTGGGCAGGCGGTCACCGGCCTTCCAGTGCCCGGCCTGCAGCTGGGTCAGGATGGTTTCGCGCAGGGAGGTCGAGATGCTCATGGTGGCCACCAATATACCAAAGCAGACCAATGAGTGCCGGCCCGGCAGCGGCCCCGGGCATCGGTGAAAACCCGCTGTGGATCGCTCGCTGGCTGGTCTAACATCGGTTCTTTCTGGTACCTATTGGTATTTAATGGTATTTATTCCAAGGAGTGTCTGTGCGCATTGCCACGTTTGTTCATGAAGGTCAGCGCCGGGTCGGGCAGATCGCAGCCGATGGCCAGGGCGTCACGGTCTTTGCGCTGGACCCCGCGCAGGCGGCCCGCGGTGCCTTGCCGCTGATCGAAGCCGCGGCCCGGGGCGATGCCCTGCCGGCGCTGGTGGGTGAGGCGCTGCCCCTGAAGGCGGTGCGGCTGGAGGCACCCTTGCCGATGCCCCGGCGCAACCTGTGGTGCGTGGGGCGCAACTACCACGAGCACGCCAAGGAACTGCAGACCTCGGTGTTCAAGGACAACAACGCCAACCCCGCCACCTGGCCGATCGTGTTCACCAAGGTACCCGAGTGCGTGATCGCCGACGGCGCCGATGTGGTGTTGCCGGGCGCGGCGGTGTCGGAGCAGATCGACTACGAGGCCGAACTGGCCGTGATCATCGGCGTGGGTGGCAAGAACATCGCGCGCGGCGACGCGATGAAGCATGTGTACGGCTACACCATCGTCAACGACGTGACCGCGCGCGACGTGCAGATGCGCCACCAGCAATGGGACATGGGCAAGAGCTTCGACACCTTCTGCCCGATGGGGCCATGGATCGTGACCGCCGACGAGCTCGACGGGCAGCACACGCGGGTGCGTTGCTGGGTCAACGACACGCTGCGCCAGGACGGCCGCACCGAAGACCTGATCTTCGACATTCCCACGCTGATCGAGACCATCTCGCGCGGCATCACGCTCTACCCTGGCGACGTGATCGCCACGGGCACGCCGGCCGGCGTGGGCATGGGCCTCAAGCCCCCCGTGTTCCTGCGCAAGGGCGACGTGGTGCGCATCGAGATCGACGGCATCGGCAGCCTGCAGAACGCCTTCGTCTGAACTTTCACAACAGGAGATCACCCGCATGAACCGACATTTCAAACGCCTCTGCCTGGCCGTCGCGGCCGCCACCGTGGCCAGCACCGCCGCCGTGTCTGCACTGGCGCAAGACGCCTACCCGAGCAAGCCGATCAGCATGGTGGTGCCGTTCCCGCCCGGCGGTGTGGCCGACACCGTGGGTCGCCCGGTGGCCGAGGCCATGGGCAAGCACCTCAACCAGACGGTGGTGGTGGTCAACCGCGCCGGCGCCGGCGGAGGCATCGGCATGGCGCAGGTGGCCAAGGCCGCGCCCGATGGCTACACGATGTTGATGGCCCTGTCCTCGGTGGTGGTGCTGCCCGAGGCCGACAAGATCCTCAACCGCCCTCCGATGTTCGAGTTGAACCAGTTGCTGCCGATCGCCCGCATCACGGCCGACCCGACCGTGCTGGTGGTGCGTGCCGACAGCCCCTGGAAGACCTACGCCGACTTCATCGCCCATGCCAAGGCCAATCCGAGCCGCATTTCTTTCGGTTCGTCGGGCAACTACGGCACCATGCACGTGCCGATGGAGCAGCTGAAGTCGGCCACATCCACCTTCATGCTGCACGTGCCCTACACCGGCGCCGGCCCGGCCCTGCTGGGCCTGCTCAGCGGCCAGATCGATGCCGTGGCCAGCGGTCCGGCCAGCGTGGCGGGCCAGATCAAGGCCGGCAAGATGCGGGCGCTCGCGCACTGGGGCGAAGGCCGCCTGGCCCTGCTGCCCGATGTGCCGAGTTTCAAGGAACTCGGCGTGCCGATCAGCTACTCGCAGTGGTCGGGCATCTTCGTGCCGGCCGGCACCCCGCCCGATGTGGTGAGCAAGCTGCGCGAGGCGGCGCGTGCCGCCACCCGCGACGAACGCACCATCCAGGTCATGACCACCGCCGGCACCTCGTTCCAGTTCCAGGACGCGCCGGAGTTCGACCGCTTCGTCAAGGAAGACGCCGGCACCATGCTCAAGGTGGTTCGACAGATCGGGCGTGTCAACTGATGAAGGCGGTGCGTCGACAGCGCAGCCGTGCTGTTGCCGGTTGTGTTGTCATGCGTGCGACTCGACGGGAGTGAATTCCCTAGGTCGCGAAATTCGTTAGTTCGCTAACAATCGCGCGGAGCAGACAGCCTTCGGTCGCTCGTTTCCGAAGGCCGCCATCAAGAGACACAGGAGACCGGATTTCCAGCTCGCCCGCCGGCCCTTGGCCTGCGGCTCCTTGCGGGAGATCGACATTCATGAGCACCGACTACATTCTCGAAACGCGTGAACTCACCCGGGAGTTCAAGGGTTTTGTCGCGGTTGACAAGGTCAACCTGAAGGTCCGGCGGGGCTCGATCCACGCGTTGATCGGGCCCAACGGTGCCGGCAAGACCACGATGTTCAACCTGTTGACCAAGTTCCTGCCCGTGACCTCGGGCAAGATCTTCTACAAGGGCGAAGACATCACCAGCCACAAGGCGGCCGAGGTGGCGCGCACGGGCATGGTGCGGTCGTTCCAGATCTCGGCGGTGTTTCCGCACCTCACCGTGCTGGAGAACGTGCGCATCGGCCTGCAGCGCAAGCTGGGCACCAGCTTTCATTTCTGGAAGCCCGAGTCCAGCCTGTATGCGCTCAACGACGAAGCCATGGCGCTGCTGGAGCAGGTCGACCTGGGCAGCTTCGCGCAGACGCAGACGGTGGAGCTGCCCTACGGCCGCAAGCGCGCGCTGGAGATCGCCACCACGCTGGCGCTGGACCCCGAACTGATGCTGCTGGACGAACCCACGCAGGGCATGGGCCACGAAGACGTGGGCCGGGTGGTCGAACTGATCCGCAAGGTGGCCGCCAACCGCACCGTGCTCATGGTGGAGCACAACATGAACGTGATCGCCAACCTCTCCGACACCATCACGGTGCTGGCGCGCGGTTCGGTGCTCGCCGAGGGCCCGTACGAAACCGTGTCGAAAGACCCGCGGGTGCTCGAAGCCTATGTCGGCACGGTGGAGGAAACACAATGAGCGCAGCGCCGGGCCGCCCCAAGCCAGCGCGCACCGCCGTGCGCAGCGCGGAGGTTTCTCGATGAGCAAAGTCCTGCTGAAGGTCACCGACCTCCACACCTGGTACGGCGAATCGCACGTGTTGCACGGCATCAACTTCGAGATTCGCGAAGGTGAGCTGGTCACGCTGCTGGGTCGCAACGGTGCGGGCCGCACCACCACCGTCAAGTCCATTCTTGGCCTGGTGGGCAAGCGCACCGGATCGATCCAGATCGACGGCGTGGAAACCATCCAGATGCCGACCAACAAAATCGCGCGCCTGGGCCTGGGCTATTGCCCCGAGGAGCGCGGCATCTTCTCGTCGCTGAGCTGCGAGGAAAACCTGATGCTGCCGCCCAAGGTGGGCGAGGGCGGCATGAGCGTGGATGCGATCTACGAGATGTTTCCCAACCTCAAGGAGCGCCGCCACAGCCAGGGCACGCGGCTCTCGGGCGGTGAACAGCAGATGCTGGCGATGGCGCGCATCCTGCGCTCGGGCGCACGCATCCTGCTGCTCGACGAAATCACCGAGGGCCTCGCGCCGGTGATCGTGCAGACCCTGGGGCGCGTGATCCGTGCGCTCAAGGCCAAGGGGCTGACCATCGTCATGGTCGAACAGAACTTCCGGTTTGCCGCGCCGCTGGCCGACCGCCACTACGTGATCGAGCACGGCCAGATCGTGGCCACGGTCAACAAGAACGAGCTCGAGAGCAAGTCCGACATGCTCAATGAGTATCTGGGCGTCTGACGCCCTTCCACCAAGAGGAGAC
Source organism: Hydrogenophaga sp. (assembly GCF_030373225.1). Lineage (GTDB taxonomy): Bacteria > Pseudomonadota > Gammaproteobacteria > Burkholderiales > Burkholderiaceae_C > Hydrogenophaga. The sequence continues at coordinate 21,277 of NZ_JAUCZG010000001.1, forward strand.
TTCACCATGAAACGCAAACTGATTTCGACCGCCGTGACCGCCGCCATGGCCACCGTGCTGGCCGGCGGGGCATCGCTCGCCGTTGCCCAGCAGGGCAAGCTCACCGGAGATGCGGTGAAGATCGGTGTGCTCACCGACATGTCGGGCCTGTACGCCGACTACGGCGGCCCCGGTGCCGTGGCCGCTGCCCGCATGGCGGTGGCCGACTTCGGCGGCACCATGTTCGGCAAGCCGATCGAGGTGATCAGCGCCGACCACCAGAACAAGCCCGACATCGCCAAGAACGTGGCCCAGGGCTGGTTCGACCGCGACGGCGTGGACATCTCGGTGGAAAACCTGAACTCCGCCGTGGCGCTGGCCGTGCAGGCGCTCGGCAAGGAAAAGAACAAGATCACCATCACCACCGGCGCCGCTTCGGCCCGCCTGACCAACGCCGACTGCGCGCCCGCCACCGGCATTCACTACCTGATGGACACCATCGCCCTGTCCAACGTGGTGGGCAAGGCCATCGTGAAGGACGGTGGTGACAGCTGGTACTTCCTGACCGCCGACTACGCTTTCGGTCACTCGCTGGAAAAGGACACCAGCGACGTGGTGAAGGCCGCCGGCGGCAAGGTGATGGGCGCCGTGCGCCACCCGCTGTCCACCGGTGACTTCTCGTCCTTCCTGCTGCAGGCGCAAACCTCCGGTGCGAAGGTTGTGGGCCTGGCCAACGCCGGCGGCGACACGGTCAGCAGCATCAAGGCCGCGGCCGAGTTCGGCCTGACCAAGAAGCAGAGCCTGGCCGCGCTGCTGATGCTGATCACCGACGTGCACGCCATCGGCCTGCCCACGGCGCAAGGCCTGTACCTCACCGAAGCCTGGTACTGGGACCTGAGCCCCGAGACCCGCGCCTGGGCCGACAAGTACAGCAAGGTCATGAACGGCCGCAAGCCGAACTCCAACCACGCTTCGGTCTATTCCTCGACCATGCATTACCTCAATGCCGTGAAGGCCGCCGGCACCGACGACACCGCCACCGTGATGGCCAAAATGAAGGCCACGCCGATCAACGACATGTTTGCCAAGGGCGGCGTGATCCGCGAAGACGGCCGCATGGTGCACGACATGTACCTGTTCCAGGTCAAGAAGCCGTCGGAGTCCAAGGGCACATGGGACTACTACAACCTCAAGGGCACCATCAAAGGCACGGACGCCTTCTTGCCGATCGCGCAGAGCCAGTGCCCCGGCGTGAAGAAGTGAACCTGGACTGAGCTGAACTGAGCCGACCGGGCGGGCCGTGATTCACGGCCCGCCCCTTTTCACCGGACTGCAATGACTGAAATATTTGGTGTGCCGACCGCGGCCTTCATGGGGCAACTCATGCTGGGCCTGGTCAACGGCTCGTTTTACGCGATTCTCTCGCTGGGCCTGGCCGTGATCTTCGGCATGCTCAACATCGTCAACTTCGCGCACGGTGCCCTCTACATGGTGGGCGCCTTCTTTGCGTGGATGCTGCTCAATTACGCGGGTGTGAACTACTGGTTCGCCCTGCTGCTCGCCCCCATCGGGGTGGGCGCCATCGGCGCCCTGATCGAGATGACCATGCTGCGCCGCCTGCAGCAGCTCGACCACCTCTACGGCCTGCTGCTCACCTTCGGCCTGGCGCTGGTGTTCGAGGGTGCATTCCGCGAGTTCTACGGTTCGTCCGGCCAACCCTACGAGTTGCCCGAGATCTTCCGCGGCGTGTTCGACCTGGGCTTCATGTACCTGCCCAAGTACCGCGCCTGGGTGGTGTTCGTCTCCATCTTCCTGTGCCTGTTCACCTGGTACGTGATCGAGAAAACCAGGCTGGGCGCCTATCTGCGCGCCGGCACCGAGAACCCCAACATGGTGCGCGCCTTCGGCATCAACGTGCCGCTGATGGTGACACTCACCTATGCCTTCGGCGTGGGCCTGGCGGGTCTGGCCGGGGTGATGGCCGCGCCGATCTACCAGGTGAGTCCGCTGATGGGCTCCAACATCATCATCGTGGTGTTCGCCGTGGTCGTGATCGGCGGCATGGGCTCCATCCTGGGCTCCATCCTCACCGGTCTGGCGCTCGGTCTCATCGAAGGCCTCACCAAGGTGTTCTACGCAGAAATCTCCTCGACCGTGGTCTTCATCATCATGGTCATCGTGCTGATGATCCGTCCGGCAGGTCTGTTCGGCCGGGAGAAATAATGTCCAAAGCCACCCGCAACGTTTATCTGGTGCTGTTCCTGGCACTGCTCGTCGCCCCCTTCGTGGGCTACCCCATCTTCCTCATGAAGGTGCTGTGTTTTGCGCTGTTCGCCTCTGCGTTCAACCTGCTGATCGGTTTCACCGGCCTGCTCTCGTTCGGTCACGCCATGTTCTTCGGCTTCGCGGCCTACGTCGCCGGCCACGCGGCCAAGGTGTGGGGCCTCACGCCCGAGCTGGCGATTCTGGCGGGCACGCTGAGCGCGGCCTTTATCGGCCTGGTCACCGGCTGGCTGGCGGTGCGCCGCCAGGGCATCTACTTCGCCATGGTCACGCTCGCGCTGGCGCAGATGATCTATTTCATCTGTGTGCAGGCGCCGTTCACCTACGCCGAGGACGGCATCCAGAGCATTCCGCGCGGCAGGCTGTTCGGCCTGATCGATCTGGGCAACGACACGGTGATGTACTACTTCGTGGCAGCGATCTTTGTCGCCGCCTTCGCGCTCATCTACCGCATCATCCATTCGCCGTTCGGCCAGGTGCTGAAGTCGGTGCGCGAGAACGAACCCCGGGCGCTCTCGCTGGGCTACAACGTCGACCGCTACAAGCTGGTGGCCTTTGTGCTCTCGGGGACCATCGCCGGTCTTGCCGGTGCCACCAAGTCGATCGCCTTCGGCATCGCCACACTCACCGACGTGGGATGGCAGATGTCGGGCGAGGTGGTGCTGATGACGCTGCTCGGCGGCATGGGCACCATCCTGGGCCCCTCGGTCGGTGCGGCCGTGATCGTCACCATGCAGAACTACCTCTCGGGCCTGGGCTCCATGGTCTCGATCATCATGGGCGTGACCTTCGTGGTCTGCGTGCTGATGTTCCGTCGCGGCATCGTTGGCGAGATCGAGCACCGCTTCGGCGCAAAGAAGGGCTGAGGCCCGCGACGGACGAGAAAAAACCGGCCTTGGCCGGTTTTTTTGCGGGCGAAGGTGGCGCTGCTCAGGCCGAGAGGTAACCCCGACCGGCACCACCCTGCGCGCCGAGCGGGCGGCCATAGGTGGGTTGCTGCGCGTGCTGGGGCAGCAGGCTGGTCACGGCGCGCTGGCTGTGCGCATTGGCGCGCAGCACAGCCTGGCGCAGGCGGGAGAAGCGTTCGGCCGCCGACAACAGGGCCTGTTGCTGTTCGCTGCCCGGCTCACCCAGCGCGATGACGGGCGGGGCTTGCAGCAGCACTTGCTGCATGGCCGCACTGGCCAGCTCCACCGCGGGCGCGTCGCCCCGCAGCAGGGCGGCTTCCAGCGCATCGAGCTCCACCTGCAGCGAGCCGATCCAGGGGTGGCAGTTGGTCGAGGTGGTGCTCATGTGAGGCCCTGTGGGTGGATCGTGGATCAGTTGCGTGTGCCGCCGAGCATCTCGGCCGCGTTGGACAGCATCTTGTCGGCGATCGCTTCGGCGTTGACCTGGAAGGTGCCGCTGGCGATCGCCTGCTTCATGGCTTCGACCTTGCCGGCGTTGAACACCTCGCTGCCCCCCGAGACCGCGCGGGCTTCGGTGGTGGAAGACGACAGCGTCACGGTCACGCCCGCTGCCGGCTTGGCCGTGGCACTGGCGGCCGAGGCCGCTGCGCCCGCTTCGGCCGCCGCCGGCGCGGTGGCCTTCTGGGGGCCACCAGCCACAGAACCAATGTAGGAATCCGGTGATGAATCGACTTTCATGTCACGCTCCAAACCCCGAAGTCGGGGCCTTGTCCTGACTGTATCGGCCCTCGTCTGGAGAACTTTAGCGATTCAGATGTGGCGTTCGTCACGAAAATCCGGCCGTCTGTGCCCCCGGCCCGGTTTCAGAGCGCCAGGTCGACCGTCTGCGCATCGCGCACCACGCCGGTGACCACGCGCCCGCCCGGCAGCTTGACGCGGGCGGTTTCACCCACCATGCCGGCGGTGAGCGCCTGCCCGGTGGCCGAAACGCTGAAGCCGCCGCCGCGCCCGCTGACCCGCACCTGGCTGCCCGGGGCAAAGGCCTGCGGCGCACGCACCATGCTCTCGCGCAGGGCCAGGCCCGGCGTGAGCGCAAAGGCCGCGAGTTGACCCACCCAGCGCTCGGGCAGGGCCAGCACACTGGATCGCTGCTCGGCCCAATCGATTTCGGCCAGATCGGCATCTTCTTGAGTCAGGGTGTCGCCCGCGGCCACGGCGCGCTTGAGCACCCAGGCCGGTCCCCAGGCCTTGACGGTGACCGGCACATAGACGTTCCAGCGTGTGGGACCGTCCACACAGCGCAAACCGATGCGGCTGCGGCCCCACAGCCGGGAGCCCCTGGGCAGGTGGGGCTCGACCCGGTTGCAGGGAGCGAGCCGCAGGCGCGCATCGAGCGAGCCCATCACCACCTCGGCACGCAGCGGCGAGCTGCCGTCCTGCGGCATCGCCTGCGCCACGGCCGGCGTCACGAAGTCGTGAGCCATCTTCTCCAGCGCGGCGCTCTCCCCGGCGTGGGCGTTGCAGACACCCAGCAGCACGGCGAGCAACGCCAGCCGGCGCCGCAGGCGCGCTGTCAGGCAGGAAACAAAGGGGGTGTTCAGCGTTGGCATGGCCTGCACTGTAGGTCGCTGCGCGGCCTGGGAAAGCCGGGAAAAGGCGGCCCAAGGGGGCTTTGTTCCGGCCATTGAAGAAGCTCAAGATTTCCATAATTCGTCCAACGCCCCGGTGTCCGTGCCCTCCGAGGATGGCCCGACCACCGCCCCACAACCCTTGCCCAGAGGTGAACATGCTCGAACAGATGACCGCCCGGCTGGACTTCCATGCCAACGCCCTGCTGCTGCGCTCACAGCGCCAGCAGGTCATTGCGAGCAACATCGCCAACGCCGACACCCCCGGCTACATCGCACGCGACTTCGACTTCGCGGCTGCGCTCAAGAACGTCGCAGGCGGAGCGGCCCGTGCCGATGTCAGCCTGACCAGCGCCGGCCACATGCATCTGGGCACCCAGAGCGCACACAACCCGAAGCTGGCCTACACGGTGCAGACCCAGCCCAGCCAGGACGGCAACTCGGTCGACCTCGACCGGGAGCGCGCCAGCTTCGTGGACAACAGCGTGCGCTACGAGTCGACGCTGCGGTTCATCAATTCCAACGTGAAAACGATGCTCAGCGCCATCACCGGCCAATGACTTGAAGGGAATTTTCCATGTCGATGTTTTCCATCTTCGGTGTCTCGGGCAGTGCGGTCAGTGCGCAGTCGCAGCGTCTCAACGTGGTGGCCAGCAACCTGGCCAATGCAGACGCCGTGGCCGGGCCGGACGGTCAGGCCTACAAGGCGCGCCACATCCAGTTCCAGACCATGCCCATGGGTGGCGCGGGCAACGCCGGTGTGAAGGTGCAGACCATCACCGAGAGCCAGGAGCCCGGTCGGCGGGTGCACAACCCCTCGCACCCCAGCGCCGACGCCGAAGGCTATGTGAACCATTCCAACGTGAACCCGGTGGAGGAGATGGTCAACATGATCTCGGCCTCGCGTTCATACCAGAACAACGTCGAGGTCATGAACACGGCCAAGTCGCTGCTGCTCAAGACGCTGCAGATGGGCCAGTAAAGAAAGCACACACCATGTTCGCCACTCCCATCGACACCTCCGGCCTCGGCACCGCCGTGGGCAGCACCACCGGCACCGCCGCCCGAAACAACATGGACCCGGAGGCGTCGCAAGACCGGTTCCTCAAGCTCCTGGTGGCGCAGCTCAACAACCAGGATCCGATGAATCCGATGGACAACGCGCAGATGACGACCCAGATGGCGCAGATCAACACGGTCAGCGGCATCCAGGAACTCAACGCCACGCTCAAGGGCATGGCCGCGCAGTTCGGCTCCATTCAGTCGCTGCAGGGCACCTCGCTGATCGGGCGCGAAGCGCTGGTCGAAGGCAACACGCTCGGCTTTGACGGCAGCGTGGGCAAGGGCGCGATGCGCCTGGGCGCCAATGCCGGCAGCGTGACGGTCGATGTGATCGGCAGGAACGGGCAGGTGCTCGACACGCTCGACTTCGGCGCCCTGACTGCCGGCCAGCACTCGTTCAACTGGGATGGCACCGGCATCGACCCCACCCAGGTGGCGAGCTTCCGGGTCAATGCCGCCGACGGCGGCCAGCCCGTCACCGCCACCACTTACAGCCGCCAGACCGTGACCTCCGTGGGCTTTTCCAACGGCGCCATGAACCTGCAACTGCAGGACGGCAGCACCCTGGGCTACGACCAGGTCGCCACCTTCCTGTAACCGACCCCCACACCTCCAAGGACAAGACCATGGCATTCCAGCAAGGACTCTCCGGCCTCAACGCCGCCAGCCGCAACCTCGACGTGATCGGCCACAACATCGCCAACTCCAACACCGTGGGCATGAAGAGTTCCCGCGCCGAGTTCGCCGAGATCTACGCCAGTTCGGTCAATGCCTCGGGTGGCACCGCCACCGGCATCGGTGTGGCGGTGGCCGCGGTGGCGCAGAGCTTCACGCAGGGCAACATCAGCGTCACCGGCAACGAGCTCGACGTGGCGATCAACGGCAACGGCTTCTTCGAACTCACCCAGCCCAACGGCTCGGCCGCCTACACGCGTGCCGGCATGTTCAAGCTCGACCGCGAAGGCAATGTCGTCACCAACGACGGCAGCAACCTCATGGGCTACCCGACCGATGCCGACGGCAACCGCCTGAGCTTCGACACCGAGCCGCTCTCCTTGCCCACCGGCGGCCCGATCCCGGCCCAGCAGACCACCGCCATCACCGCCGAGTTCAACCTCGACACCCGCGCCGACGTCTGGAACGCCGTCACGCCGAACACCCCGCTGGCCACCTACGGCACCTCGCTGGTGGCGTTCGACGCGCAGGGCGTGGAAGTGCCGGTGGCCATGGCCTTTCGCAAGACCGCGGCCAACACCTGGACCGTCTACACCAGCGGCGACGGCACCGCGCCCACCACCGCCAGCCCGTCGTTTGCGCTCAACTTCAACGCCGACGGCACGCTCAACCCGGCCTCGATCACACCGGCGCCCACGGTGGCACTCACCTCGGCCAACGGCACGTTCAACGCCACGCTGGACCTGACCGACGTCACGCAGTTCGGCACCTCGTTCGCCGTGACCAACCTCGACCAGGACGGTTACCGCCCGGGCGAGCTCACCAGCCTGAAGATCGACGAGAACGGTGTCGTCACCGGCCGCTACTCCAACGGTGAGTCGCGCGCCGCCGGCCAGATCGCGCTGGTGAACTTCCGCAACGCGCAGGGCCTGGCGCCCGGCAGCAACGGCATCTGGCAGTCCACCTTCGCCTCGGGCGATCCGCTGCGCGGCGAGCCCGGCGCGGGCAACTTCGGCGTGCTGCGCTCCGGTGCGCTGGAAGACTCCAACGTCGACCTCACGGCCGAGCTGGTGAACATGATGACCGCGCAGCGCGCCTACCAGGCCAACGCCCAGACGATCAAGACGCAAGACCAGGTCTTGAGCACGCTGCTGAACATGCGGTGAGGACATGAAACACCCCCGCCGCGCTTCGCGCGACCCCCTCAAGGGGGCGGCACCAGCGGCCCGGCAAAGCCGGTTCCGCGGTGCCCCTGGACGAAGGCCTTTCAGGCGCGGCGATGCCTCTTGTCGAAGCCACCTCGCACGCACCGGCGTCCGCCATTCAAGGAGCTCTTCATGGACCGTCTGATCTACACCGCGATGACCGGCGCCAACGCCGCCCAGCATCGGCAGCAGGTGCTGGCCAACAACCTGGCCAACGTGTCCACGCCGGGTTTTCGCGCCGAGCTCTCGACCTTTCGCGCCGTGCCCATCCGTGGCGACGGTGCCAGCACCCGCGTGTTCGCCCTGGAAGCCACCGCCGGCCATTCCGACACCCCGGGTGCCATCACCTCCACCGGCCGCAACCTCGACGTGGCCGCGCGCGGCAACGCTTACTTTGCGGTGCAGGGGCTCGATGGCACCGAGGCCTACACCCGCGCCGGCGCGCTCGAGGTCAACCCCGACGGCTCGCTGGTCAACAGCCAGGGCCTGCCCATGCTGGGCGATGGTGGTCCGATCGTGGTGCCCGAAGGCGCCCGGGTGGACATTGCCGCCGACGGCACGGTGAGCACCCGCGTGGGCAACCAGCCTTCGCAGCAGGTCGGCAAGCTCAAGATGGTGCTGCCCGACGAAGACAACCGCCTGCAGCGCGGTGAAGACGGCCTGTTCCGCGGCCCGCAGGGCGACCCGCTGCCCGCCAGCGATGTGGCCCGCCTGCAGGACGGCGCGCTCGAGGGTTCCAACGTGAACCCGATGGAAGCCATGGTCGGAATGATCGCCGTGGCCCGCCAGTTCGAGGTGCAGATGCGCATGCTGCAGAACGGCGAAACCAACGACAAGACGGCAGCCCAACTCCTCAGTCTCAATGGCTGATCACTTTCCTTTGCGGAGCACACCATGATCAATTCACTGATGATTTCCAAGACCGGCATGCAGGCGCAACAGACGCAGCTGGACGTGATTTCGAACAACCTGGCCAACGTGTCCACCAACGGCTTCAAACGCGCCACCGCCGTGTTCGAGGACCTGATGTACCAGAACCTGCGCCAGGTGGGTGCCAACACGGCCGAGCAGGCCGAGCTGCCCACCGGGCTGCAGGTGGGCCTGGGGGTGCGCACCGTGGCCACCTCGCGCAACTTCACGCAGGGCAGCCTGCAGCAGTCGGGCAACGCGCTCGACCTGGCCGTCAACGGCGGAGGGTTCTTCCAGGTGCAGATGCCCGATGGCACCACCGGCTACACCCGCGACGGCAGCTTCCAGCTCGATGCACAGGGCCGCATGGTCACCTCCAGCGGCTACCCGCTCACCGCCGGCATCACACTGCCGGCCGAGTCGCAAAGCATCACGGTCTCCAGCGACGGTGTGGTCACCGCCAAGCTGCCGGGCAACCCCGTGCCGCAACAGGTGGGCAACATCGAACTGGCCAACTTCATCAACTCGGCCGGCCTGGAGCCGCTGGGCCAGAACCTGTTTGCCGAAAGCCTGGCCTCGGGCAACCCGATCACCGGAGCGCCGGGCTCGGCCGGTCTGGGCACGGTGATGCAGGGCATGGTGGAAACCTCCAACGTCAACGTGGTGCAGGAGCTGGTGACCATGATCCAGACCCAGCGCGCCTACGAGATGAATTCGAAGGCGATTCAAACCTCCGACCAGATGCTGCAGCGCCTGAGCCAGATGTAAGGCACCCCCGCGTCTCTTCTGGACCAGGCCACTCACGCCACCCCTTCATCCACCAAGGCCCATCATGCGCACTCGCCCTGTTTTCCTGTCTGCATGGCTTTTGCTGGCCGTGCTCGCCAGCGGTTGCGAAACCATGAGTTCCAAGGTGGACCTGGAGCCGGTGCAGCCGGTGCGTTACGCGCAGGCGGTGCCACCCGCCGCGGTCAATGCCGTGCCCAGTGGCAGCCTGTTCCAGGCGGCCAGCTATCGGCCTGCATTCGAAGACCCGCGTGCCCGCCGGCCCGGCGACACGCTCACGGTGCAGATCACCGAGCGGCTGAACGCGAGTCAGACCTCGTCGGCCTCGATCGACCGCAGCGGCGATATCTCGGGCAGCGTCTCGGGCTTTCCCTTCCTCAAGGCGCCGCTGCTCGACAAGCTCACGCTGGGCGCGCAGTCTGAAAACAGCTTCGCCGGCGACGGCAGGAACCTCAACAACAACAACTTCTCGGGCTCGATCACCACGACCGTGCAGGAAGTGCTGCCCAACGGCCACCTGGTGGTGGTGGGCGAGAAGCAGATCGGCGTGAACCAGAACGTGGACGTGCTGCGCTTCTCGGGCACGGTCGACCCCAAGCTGATCCAGCCCGGCAACACCGTGGCCTCGACCCAGATGGCCAACGTGCGCGTGGAGTCGCGCGGGCGCGGTGCGCAGGGTGAAGCGATGGCAATTGGCTGGTTGGCGCGGTTCTTTTTGAGCGTTATCCCCTTTTGACCTCTGCGAACATGAAGCACCCCCGCCGCACTGCGTGCGACCCCCTCAAGGGGGCGGCGCTGGTGGCCCGTCCTGAGCTTGTCGAAGGGCGGTTCCGCGGCGCCCCTGGATGGCTACCTTTTGCTCCGGATCAGTTGGAATCATGAAATGAAAATCGACCGCTTCTTTCGCTGCCTGGTGGTTTTGTGCGGAGTGCTGACACTCTGGCCGGCCGCCGCGCAGTCGATCCGCATCAAGGAGATCGCGGCGGTGCAGGGTGTGCGCAGCAACCAGCTCACCGGCTACGGCCTGGTGGTGGGGCTGGACGGCACGGGCGACCAGACCACGCAGATGCCCTACACCGCGCAGAGCATGAACAACTACCTGCAGCAGCTCGGCCTGTCGCTGCCGCCGGGTGCGAACATGCAGCTGAAGAACGTGGCGGCGGTGCTGGTCACGGCGCAGCTGCCGGCCTTCGCCCAGCCCGGCCAGACCATCGACGTGACGGTGTCTTCCATCGGCAATTCCAAATCGCTGCGCGGCGGCACGCTCATCACCACGCCTCTCAAGGGAGCCGACGGTGAAATCTACGCGCTGGCCCAGGGCAACCTGCTGGTGGGTGGTGCAGGTGCGTCGGCCGGTGGCAGCAAGGTGCAGATCAACCACCTGAGCGCGGGCCGTGTGCCCGGTGGCGCGCAGGTGGAACGTGCGGTGGCCACCCCGTTCGCCCTGGGCGAGACCATCGACCTCGGTTTGAACTCGAGCGACTTCCAGACCGCCAGCCGCGTGACCGACGCGATCAACCGCACCATGGGCGCCGGCGTGGCCAGCGCGATCGACGGCCGCGTGGTGCGCCTGCAGGCGCCCGCCGACCCCGGCGCGCGCGTGAGTTTCCTCGCCCGCGTCGAAGAGATCCGCCTGGACGCTGCCGTGCCGACGGCCCGCGTGATCATCAATTCGCGCACCGGCTCCATCGTGATGAACCAGGCGGTGAGCCTGGGCGCCTGCGCGGTCTCGCACGGCAACCTCTCGGTGAGCATCAGCTCCACCCCGGTGATCAGCCAGCCCAACGCCTTGTCCACCGGCGGCCAGACCGTGGTGACCGAGCAGGCCAACATCCAGATCAGCCAGGACAAGGGCTCGCTGATCACGCTCGACACCGCGCCGCAGCTCGCCGACGTGGTGCGCGCCCTCAATTCACTGGGCGCAACGCCCCAGGACCTGCTGGCCATCCTGCAAGCCATCAAGGCGTCTGGCGCGATGAACGCCGAACTGGAGGTCATATGAACCCCCCCGTCGCTTGCTCACTGCGTGTAGCCGCATCCCCCCTCCAGGGGGCAATACCTGCGCCCCGGCGGAGCCGGTTGCGCGGTATTTCTGAACGCGCGTTTTCGCCCTCCGGGCTGAGCTCCCCTCCGTTCGGGCTGAGCCTGTCGAAGCCCTTGCAAGGTCCAGTCCGGCCATGAACCCGACCCGGTCCCTCTCCAACGCCGGCCTCGCGGCCGACCCGACGGCGCTCAAAGCGCTGCGGTACGGCGCGGGCAAGGATGGCAACGACAAGGCCGCGCTCAAGGAAGCGGCCAAACAGTTCGAATCGCTGTTCATGCGCGAACTCATCAAGAGCATGCGCGAGGCCACGCAGAAGTCGGGGCTGATGGAAGGCGAGGGCGCCGACCTGGGAACCGACCTGCTCGACCAGCAGTTCGCGGTCCAGCTCTCGGGCCTGCCCGGTGGCCTGTCCGAGGCCATCGAGCGCCAGCTCGCCCGCCAGATGCAGACCAGTGCCCCGGACGCGGCCGGTGCGCAGAGCGCACTGCCTTCGGCCGGCGAGATCAGCACCGTGGGCCGCGCCAGCGCCGGCGGGCGCCAGGCGGGGTTTGTCGACCAGCACAGCCAGGCCGCCGCCGTGGTGGCGCGCGAGTCGGGCATTCCGGCCAGTTTCATGATCGGCCAGGCCGGGCACGAGACCGGCTGGGGCAAGAGCGAGATCCGCCACGCCGACGGAACGCCGTCGCACAACCTCTTCGGCATCAAGGCCACTGGCGGCTGGAAGGGCAAGGTCGCCGAAATCACCACCACCGAATACATCAACGGCGAGCCGCGCAAGGTCACCGCGAAGTTCCGCGCCTACGACTCGTACGCCGACTCGTTCCGCGACTACGCCAGCCTGATCGGCAACAGCCCGCGCTACGACAAGGTGATGGACCAGCTCGGCTCGGTGCAGGGCTTTGCCACCGGCCTGCAAAAGGCCGGCTACGCCACCGACCCCCAATACGCCGCCAAGCTCAGCCGCGCGATCAACACCACGCTGAGCCTGCAACGCGCTCAGGGCTGAGGACCTCACCACCATGTCATCGCTCAACATCGGCGCCCGCGCCCTCACCACGAATCTCGCGGCCCTGCAGGTCATCGGCCACAACATCGCCAACGTCAACACGGCGGGCTACTCGCGTCAGAGCGTGCAGCTCACCACCGCCGGTGCGCAGGCTTTCGGGAATGGCTACATCGGCAAGGGTGTGGACATGGCCACGGTGGAGCGTTCGCACAACGCCTATCTCACGCGCGAGGCGCAGCTCACGGCGTCGGTGGCGGCCGCCGACTCGGTTCGCTACTCGCGCCTGCAGGCGCTGGAAAGCGCGTTTCCGCTCGGTGCATCCGGTCTGGGCGCTGCGCTCAACGACACGCTCAATGCCTGGAACGATGTGGCGTCCGCACCCAACAACCTCACCGCACGCGTGGTGGTGATCGCCAAGGGCGAAGAGTTCGCCAGCCGCCTGCGCAACACCGCCGGCCAGCTCGACGCGCTCTCGCGCAGCACACAGCAGCAGGTGCAGGGCACGGTGGATGTGATCAACGGCCTGGCGCAGGACCTGGCCAAGATCAACCAGCGGATCGTCGAGTCTGCCGGTGGCGAGCACACACCCAACGACCTGTTCGACCAGCGCGACCAGATGCTCGGCGAGCTCAGCCAGCACATCCAGACCAGCACGATCTTCGACAAGGACGGCGCGGTGAGCGTGTTCGTGGCCGGCAGCCAGCCGCTGCTGCTGGGCCAGCGTGCCAGCCAGCTCGCCGTCACGCGCGATGCCACCGACAACTCGCGCATCGGTGTGTCGTTCGTGCAGGGCAGTGTGAGCACACCCCTGCCCGACAGCACGCTGGGCGGCGGTGGGCTCTCGGGCCTGATGAATTTTCTCAACACCGATCTGGTGGGTGTGCAGAACCTGCTGGGTCGCATGGCACTGGCCTCGGCCACCTCGGTGAACGACCAGCATCGGCTGGGTATCGACCTGCAGGGCAACCCGGGTCAGGACTTTTTCATTCCGCCCGCCGCCGCGACCGGTCTGCCCGCCCCCACCAACACCGGCAACGCGGTGGTGAGTGCCAGCGTCAGCGACCCGACCGCGCTCATGGCTTCGGACTACGAGCTGCGTTTTTCGGCCGCAGGGGTGAGCGTGGTGCGCCTGTCCGACGGTGACGCGAGCGTCCCGGCACCCGGGACCAGCTTCGTCAAGGATGGCCTGACCTTCAACATCGATGCCGGCGCCGGCGCCGCCGGCGACCGCATCCTGGTCCGGCCGTTCGAGGCTGCCGCACGCAACCTGCAGCTGGCCATCGGTTCGCCCGACCGCCTGGCTGCGGCCAGCCCGGTGCTGGTGACGCCGGCACTGGCCAACTCGGGCGGTCTGAGTGTGGAAAGCCTGTACGCCTCGTCCGGTTCGGCCAGCCTCACCAACCCGGTGAGCCTGACCTTCCAGGCCAACGGCACGTTCGAAGTGTCCGGCGTGATGGACCCCGCCAACCCGCCACCCGACAACCCCGGCCCACCCGCCACCTGGAACTTCGCACCGGGTCAGCCGATCGTGCTCAACGGCTGGAGCCTGACGCTGCGTGGCAGTCCCAGCCCCGGCGACCGCTTCGACATCGCCGCCGCGCCGCCCGGCTCCACCGCGCAGAACGCCGGCAACGCCAGCGCCGTGCTGGCGCTGCACGACCGCCCCACGTTCGAAGGCGTGCCCCTGGCCGATGGGTATGTGAGCCTGTTCTCCGACGTCGGCACGCGTGTGCAGGGCGCGAAGTTCGCCGCCGATTTCTCCGGCCAGATCGCTACCACCGCCGAGACGGCCCGCACCAACGTGTCGGGCGTGAACCTCGACGAAGAAGCCGCGCGCCTGCTGCAGTACCAGCAGGCCTACCAGGCCTCGGCGAAGTTCCTGCAGGTGGCGCAGAGCACGTTCGACAGCCTGCTGGCCACTGTGGGTCGCTGATATGAAACACCCCCTGCGCCGCTGCGCGGCTTCCCCCTCTCTGGCGCCTTCGGCCTGGAAGGGGACGGCATCTTGGGCCGGCGGAGTCGGACCCTCGTTGCCCCTGGACGAAGCCCGGCTCGCGCGCCGTTCGCTGGCAAGCCGAAGCCTGATCGTTTGAGGAAACCCCATGCGAGTCTCCACCGCCAACAGCTACGACAACACCGTGAGCCTGCTCGCGCGCCGACAGGCCGAACTCGCCCAGATGCAGGAAAACCTGGCCACCGGCAAACGCGTGCTCAAACCCAGCGACGACCCGGTCGCCGCCACCTTGTCGGAGACCGCGCAGAACCGCCTCTCGCGCACGCAGTCCGACCTGCGCTCGCTGGAGACCGCGCGCACCAGCCTGCAGCAGGCCGAAAGCGGCCTGGCCGAATCGGGCGAGCTGATCCAGAAGGTGCGCGAGTTGCTGGTGAGCGCGGGCAACGCGACCTTCGGTCCGAGCGAGCGCGAAGACATCGCGCGCCAGCTCGAGGGCTTGCGCGAACAACTCATCGGCGTGGCCAACCTGAAGGACAACGCCGGGCGCACGCTGTTCGGCGGACTCGGTGGCGCGGCCACCCCGTTTGTCGATCTGTACAGCGCCAGCGGCAACGGCGTGCAGTTCGAAGGCCAGCGCGGCCAGGCCGCCGCCGGCAACACCTCGCTGCCGCAGACGCTGGACGGCAACGCGATCTGGATGCGGGTGCCCGAAGGCAACGGCAGCTTCACGCTCAGCCTCGATCCGTCCAACACCGGCGGCGTGAGCACCAGTGTGGGCGAAGTGACCAACCCGGGTGCGCTCACCGGGGCCGACTACCGCATCGACTTCGCCGATGTGGCGGGTGTCATGCAGTACACCGTGACAAACCTCATCACGGCGGCCAGCAACCCGATGCCCGGCCAGACCGGTGTGCCTTACACCTCGGGCATGACGATCGCGTTCGATGGCCAGTCGCTGCAGATGAGCGGTCCACCCGCCGCCGGCGACCGGATCAACCTGGTGCCCGCCGGCAGGACCGACATTTTCAGCGTGGTGCAGGACGCGGTGAGTGCGCTGCGCTACACCGGCGCCAACGACAGCGCCCACCGCACCCAGGAACTGGCCCGCACCATGACCGAGCTCGACGCCGGGCACGACCGCGTGTTGCTCGCCCGTGGCCGGGCCGGTGAGTGGCTCAACCGCGCGGACTCGCTCGACACCTTGCTCGAAGACCGCTCGGTCGACCTCAAGACCGAACAATCGCGGCTGGAAGACCTGGACCTGGTCAAGGGCATTTCGGACTTCCAGACCCAGCAGCTCGGCCTGGAGGCCGCGCTCAAGTCCTACGCCCAGGTGCAGCGCCTGTCGCTGTTCCAGATGATCAATTGACAGGCTGTCCCACATGTTGAGTCACACGGTCCTGGACAGCCTCGCGCTCGGCTACGAGCCGGTGTGGAACCGCGAACGCCAGCTCGCGGCGGTGCGCCTGTGTGTGCACCCCATCCACGCGGCCGCGGTGGACGCCGCCCACCTCATGCAGGCCCTGGGCGACGACTGGCCCGACAGTGCGCCGGTCCTCGTCATCTCCATCGCCTCGCCCCACCTGTTGCAACAGGCGCTGGCCTGCCCGCCGGTGCACAACACCTGGCTGGAAGTGCCCGCTGCGCTGTTCGAAGCGCCCGAGACCCTGGCCGCCCTGTCGGTGGCCAGCCGGCGCGGGCACCGCCTGATCCGCCGCACCGACCTGGCCACCTTGCGTGAGCGCCCGGCGCCCGGCTTCGATGTGCGCAACCTGTTGCAGCTCAGCCCGGCGCAGGCCAGCGAGATCCTGCAGGCCCAGTCCACACCCGGTCTGCACGGGCGCAGCGAGGGCCTGCTGCCCGGGCAGCTGTACCAGGGCGTGCAGACCCGGACCCTGGCGCGCCACCTGCTCGACGACGCCGGTGCCTGGGGCCTGCTCGGCTGGCCCGACGCCGATGTGCTGCTGGCGCACCGCCACCACCCCGTTTCATGCGATCCGCGTGTGATCCGCCAGATCCTGCAGGCCATCAACGACGACTGCTCGCTCGAACGCCTGGAGCGTTTGGTGCGCCAGGACCCGGTGCTGGTCTACCGCATCCTGCTGCTGGTGAACTCGGCCGCGTACGGCGGCCGCCATGAAATCGGCTCGCTGCGCCATGCGCTCATGATGCTGGGCTTTCGCGAACTGGGCCGCTGGCTGTTCGAGCAGGCGCCCGGCAGCGAACCCGACAACGACCTGCAGCCGGTGCGCGCGGCCATGGTCATGCGCTCGCGCCTGGCGCAGCACCTGCTGGCCACGGGCTCCGAGGACAACCTGCGGCTGGAGGTCTACACCACGGCGCTGTTTGCCCAGCTCGACAAACTGCTGCAAGCGCCGCTGGCCGAGCTGCTGCACAAGCTGCCGCTGTCGGGCCGCCTGTTTGATGCGGTGCTGCGCCACGACGGGCCTTACCACCCGCTGCTCGACGTGGCCCGCGCCCAGGGCGAGCCGGGCCAGCTGCACCGCCTGGCCACCGTGTGCGAACGCAACGGCGTGAGCCTCGAAGAAGCCAACCGCGCGCTGATCCGCATGCTGGCCACGAGCCGTGATCACGCGGGCGTGCGTTCGGAACGCATGGTCTGAGGGAGAGGCTTTGGCTCCCTCTCCCGGTGGGAGAGGTCCGGGGTGAGGGCGGCGCGCTACGATCTCGCCCCATGACCACCGCATCCGCTGCCACCTCCCACAACACCCCCCACCACACCAGCGCCCTGGTGCTGTTCTCGGGCGGGCAGGATTCCACCACCTGCCTGGCGCAGGCGCTCGAGCGCTTCCCGCGCGTGGAGACCCTGGGCTTCGACTACGGCCAGCGCCACCATGTGGAACTTCAGGCCCGCCAGGTGGTGCTGCGCGAACTGCGCGAGCGCTTTCCCCACTGGGCCGAACGCCTGGGCGAAGACCACATGCTCGACCTCGCGGTGCTCGGCAAGGTCAGCGACACCTCGCTCACGCGCGACATGGCCTTTCGCATGGAAGCCAGCGGCCTGCCCAACACCTTCGTGCCTGGCCGCAACCTGCTGTTCCTCACGCTCGCTGCGGCGCTGGCCTACCGCCGCGGCATCCAGGTCATCGTCACCGGCGTGTGCGAAACCGATTTTTCAGGCTACCCCGACTGCCGCGACGACACCATGAAGGCGTTGCAGGTCGCGCTGTCGCTCGGCATGGACCACCGCTTCCTGATCGACACACCGCTCATGTGGATCGACAAGGCCGCCACCTGGCGCCTGGCCGAAACCCTGGGCGGCCAGACGCTGGTGGACCTGATCGTGGAACACAGCCACACCTGCTACCTGGGTGACCGCGAGCACCGGCATGCCTGGGGCTACGGGTGTGGCAGCTGCCCGGCTTGCGAGTTGCGCGCGCGGGGCTGGAGGGGATTCCATCCCATGGAGGTGACACCGTGATGCAGATCCGCCTGGACGACCTGCGCGGCCCCGAGGTGCTGGCCCTGCTCGAGGAACACCTGGCGCACATGCGCGCCAGCTCGCCGCCCGGCAGCGTGCACGCGCTCGATCTGGACGCGCTGCGCCAGCCGCACATCCGCTTCTGGGGCGCCTGGCGGGGCAACGAACTGCTCGGTTGCGGCGCGCTCATGGCGCTGGGTGCGGGCGAAGGCGAGATCAAGTCGATGCGCACCGCCGCGCGCCACCAGCGCCAGGGTGTGGCGCGCACCCTGCTCACCCACCTGGTGGACCAGGCCCGGGCCAGCGGCTGGCACACCCTCTGGCTAGAGACCGGTTCGAACGAGCCCTTCGCGCCGGCACGCAAGCTCTACGCGTCGTTCGGTTTCGAGGTGTGCGAGCCGTTCGCCGGCTACACCGAAGACCCGCACAGCACCTTCATGCGCCGGCGGCTCTGAAGGCCGCGCCGGGCGCGTGGCTCAGCTGGCCGCCAGACGCCAGCGCGATCCGCCGGCCTGGCCGTCCACCAGCGTCCACTGCGTCTGGTGAAACGCCGCCACCCCGGGCCGGTGCGCGATGGACACCAGCGCGCCGTTGCTCTCTTTCACCAGCGCCTGCAGCCGCGCATACAGCGTGGCTTCGGCCGCTTCGTCGAGCGCGCTGGTGGCTTCGTCCACGAACAGCCAGCGCGGTTTCTTGAGCAGGGCGCGGGCAATGGCCAGGCGCTGTTGTTCACCGCCCGAGAGCTTCTGGCCCCAGGTGTCGAGTTCATCGAGCCGCTCGGCCAGCGCGGGCAGCAAGGCTTCCCGCAAGGCCTGTTGCAGGTCGGCATCGCTGTAGCGGTCGGCCGGTTCGGGATAGGCCAGGGCGTCGCGCAGCGAGCCCTGCGGGAAGTAGGGGCGCTGCGGCAGGAACATCACCTGCCCGGCAAAACCCGCCGGTGTGCGCAGGCTGCGCTCGGCCCAGGGCCAGATGCCCGCCAGGCCCCGGAACAGGGTCGACTTGCCGCTGCCCGACGGGCCCTTGACCAGCACCGTGTCGCCCGGCGAGACCTGCAGGCCGTGCACCGCCAGCAGCGCCACGCCGCCGGGCAGCGAGAGCCGCAGGTCGTCGATGGCCAGGGCGTCCTGGGTGTTGGTCTGGGCGGCGGTGGCTTCCTGGGGCGCCTGAAGCGCCTGGAAGCTTTCTTCGAAGCTGGTGATGCGGTCGGTGGTGGCGCGCCAGGCGGCCAGGCTGCTGTAGTTGTCGACGAACCATGACAGTGAATCCTGCACGCGGCCGAAGGCGGACGAGATCTGGATCAGTTCACCGAGCTGGATGGCGCCGCTGAAAAACCGCGGCGCTGCCACGACAAAGGGGAACACCACGGCGGCCTGGCCGAAGCCCACGGTGAACCAGGTCAGGCGCTTCTGCGCATTGATGAGCTTGAAGTAGTTGGAGAGCACGTCGGCAAAGCGCAGGCCGAGCTGCTGGCGCTCCACCGGTTCGCCCTTGTCGAGCGCGATCGACTCGCTGTACTCGCGCACCCGCACCAGGTGGTGGCGAAAGTCGGCTTCGTAGCGCTGCTGCTTGAAGTTGAGCGCGATCTGCGGGCGGCCGATGTAGTGGGTGGCAATGCTGCCCAGCAGGCAGTAGAGCACCGCCATCCACACCATGAAGCCGGGAATGGTGTAGTCGCTGCCGTTGACTGAGAAGGCGAAGCTGCCGGAGAGCACCCACAGGATGCCGACAAAACTCACCAGCGTGACCACCGCGTTGAGCAGACCCATGGTCAGGCTCACCGTGTAGCTGGTGAACATGTTCATGTCCTCGGCGATGCGCTGGTCGGGGTTGTCGGGCGGCGCGTCTTCGCCTTGGGCAAAGCGCGTGAGCTCCAGCTGGTAGAAGGCCTTGTTGGCGAGCCAGCGGTCGAGGTAGTGCCCGGTCATCCAGGCGCGCCAGCGCATCTCGAGCAGTTGCGTGAGGTAGAAGCGGTAGACCGCGATGATGATGAACCCGAACGCAAGGTAGGTGAAGCGGCCGAGCTCGCGCCAGAACACGGCGGCGTCCTTGTTCTGCAGCGCGTCGTAGAACACGCGGTTCCACTCGTTGAGCAGCACCAGCATGTAGACCGAGCCGAGGTTGAGCGCCACGATGGCTGCCAGCAACAGGCGGGCCTTCCATTTTTCTTCCGACTGGAAGTAGGGCACGGTCAGGCGGCCCACCTTGCGTGCGAACACGCGAAAGCTCTGGAACTTGTCGCTCAGAGTCATGGTGACCTCGAGGTTGGGAGTCAGGGATTGGAGATGCCGCTGGCGACATGGCCGGCGGGGACATGCAGCGATGCGGACTCGATGTGGCCCGTCTGGTCATCGAAGAAAAAGTCGGGCTCGAATTCGCGCAGGAACTCGCCCTTGGGCAGGCCGCCGAGGAACATGGCTTCGTCGACCTCGATGTTCCAGTTCATCAGCGTGCGGATCGCCCGCTCATGGGCGGGGGCGCTGCGCGCGGTGACCAGCGCGGTGCGCACCCGCATGAGTGGCGTGCCTTCGCTCTGCAGGCGGTGCAGGGCTTCGAGCAGGGGCTTGAACGGGCCGCCCGCCAGCGGTGTGCCGGCCTTGGTCGCCTCGTGTTCCTGAAATGCCGACAGGCCGTGCGACTGGTAGACGCGCTCGGCCTCGTCGGAGAACAGCACGGCGTCACCGTCGAAGGCGATGCGCACCTCGTGCGGGTGCGCATCGCTGGCGTGCACCGAGTGCGGATACACCTGTGCGGCCGGCACGCCGGCATCGAGCGCGGCGCGCACGTCGGCCAGGTGGGTGGAGAGGAAGAGGTTGGCGCGCAGCGGGCGCAGGTAGCGCCATGGCGGCTGGCCGCGCGTGAAGCTGCCGCGCTGGATCGGCAGGCCGTAGTGCTTGGCCGAGCGGAACACACGCATGCCCGAGACCGGGTCGTTGCGCGAGAGGATCACCACCTCCACCCGCTGCGCGTGCGCGTCGTTGAAGGCGAGCAGCTTGTGCACCAGCGAAAACGCCACGCCAGGCAGGGCGGGTGTGTCCAGCCGCTCCAGCTGCAGCTTCATGTAAGCCCGGTCGTCACCGGTTTCAAACAGCCGGTTCTCTTCCTCGAAATCGAACAGGGCACGGGAAGAAATGGCAACGACGAGTTTGCCTTCGAGGGTGACACCCATGTTCAGCTGACCAGTTGATTCAACTGAATGATCGGCATCAGCACCGCCAGCACGATCAGCATCACCACCAGACCCATGCCCACGATCAGCAGCGGCTCCAGGATGGTGGCCATGTGCATGGCGCGGCGCTGCACCTCGGCACCCAGTTGCTCGGCGGCGCGGTCCAGCATGGCGGGCAACTGGCCGGTCTGCTCGCCCAGGCGGGCAAACATCGAGACCAGCGGTGGAAAGCGCTTCTTGCTGGCCAGGGCGGACGCCAGTGGCGCGCCCTCGCGCACCAGCACCAGCGCATCGAGTGCGTCGGCCCGCATGGCCTGGTTGTTGAGCGTTTCGGCGGCGGTCTGCAGCGCCCGCAGGATCGGCACGCCGGCGGCGGCCAGCATGGCCAGCGTGGCGGCAAACCGGGCGGCGTTGAAACCGCGCGCGAGCCGCCCCACCAGCGGCAGACGCAGCCAGGCCGCGTCCATGCGCAGTCGCAGCGCTTCGTTGCGCCGCGCCATCACCAGCGCGCCGCTGCCCAGCACCAGTGCACCCAGCATCAACCAGCCATGGCTGCGCACGACATCGCTCAGGCCGAGCATGATCACCGTGAGCAAGGGCAGGGCGCGTTTGCTGCCGGCGAACACGCTGGCCACTTGCGGCACCACGTAGGACACCAGAAACACCACGATCACGATGGCCACGAGGGTGACGATGGCGGGGTAGAGCGATGCGGCGACCAGCTTGTTCTTCAGGGCTTCGCGCGCTTCCAGGTCGTCCGCCAGCCGCTCCAGCACCGTGCCCAGCAAGCCGCTTTGTTCGCCGGCGGCGATCACCGAGGTGTAGATGGATGAAAACTCGCGCGGGTGCTGCGCCAGCGCCTGGGCGAACGGAGCGCCCGCGTTGACTTCCGAGCGCAGCGAGGCCATGAGGTTGCGCTGCTTGTCGTCTTCAGCCTCCTCGGTCAGCGCCGAGAGCGCGCGCTCCAGCGGCAGCCCGGCGGCCACCAGCCCGGCGATCTGCCGCGTCCAGACCGCCAGCGAGGTGGCGCTGAACACGCGTCCGCCCCAGAGCGTCACATTGAGCCCGCTGCCCTTGACGTTGGTGCCGCCGCCAGTGGCGGGCTCCACCAGCAAGGGCACCAGCGCACGGGCGCGCAACATGCTGCGCGCCGAGCGGGCGGTGTCCGCGTCGATCAGGCCTTTCTGGGTGGCGCCCTGGGCGTCCAGCGCTTCGAAGGTGTAGGCGGGCATGTCAGGTCAAGGTTCTGTCGCCGGGCCGCCCCAAGGCGGAACAGCCCCCGGACCCGGCATTGACCGGGGCCCTTGCCCTTCCTGGGGCAGCGACCCGCGAAGCGGTGAGCGTGGGGGCCTCATCTTCTAGTCGCGAGTGACCGACATGACTTCTTCTGGCGACGTGATCCCCGCTTCGATCAGCCGCTGCCCGTCGGAGCGCATCGACTGCAGGCCTGCCGCCTCCGCGGCCACGAAGATCTTGCTTTCGGCGGCGCGGTTGTGGATCAGTGCACGGATCTTGTCGTCGGCCACCAGCAGCTCATAGATGCCGGTGCGGCCCTTGTAGCCGCTGTGGTTGCAGTGCTCACAGCCCACCGGGTGCCACAGCCCCTTGTCGTCCTGGCGGCGGCAGTGCAGGCAGAGCTTGCGCACCAGGCGCTGCGCCAGCACACCGAGCAGCGAGGAACTCAGCAGGAATGGCTCAACGCCCATGTCGGTCAGGCGGGTCACGGCGCTGGGCGCGTCGTTGGTGTGCAGCGTGGCCAGCACCAGGTGACCGGTGAGCGAGGCCTGGATGGCGATCTGCGCGGTCTCGAAGTCGCGGATCTCGCCGATCATGATCACGTCGGGGTCTTGCCTCAGGATGGCGCGCAAGGCTTTGGCAAACGTGAGGTCGATGCGCGCGTTCACCTGCGTCTGTCCCACGCCCGGCAGCTCGTATTCGATCGGGTCTTCGACCGTCATGATGTTCTGCGTGCTGGCGTCCAGGCGCTGCAGGCCGGCGTACAGCGTGGTGGTCTTGCCCGATCCGGTGGGCCCGGTCACCAGGATGATGCCGTGCGGCTGGCCGATGAGCTTGCGAAAACGCGCCAGCACGTCGCCCTGCATGCCGACCGATTCCAGGCTGAGCTTGCTCTCGCTCTTGTCGAGCAGGCGCAGCACCGCGCGCTCGCCGTGCGCGCTGGGCAGGGTGGAGACGCGCACGTCCACCGCCCGTGTGCCGATGCGCAACGAGATGCGGCCGTCCTGCGGCAGGCGTTTCTCGGAAATGTCGAGCTCGGCCATGATCTTCAGCCGCGAAATGAGGGCGGCGTGCAGCGCTCGGTTGGGCTGCACCACCTCGCGCAGCGTGCCGTCCACGCGAAAGCGCACGCTGGAGGTGCGCTCGAACGGTTCGATGTGGATGTCGCTGGCGCCATCGCGCGCGGCCTGCGTGAGCAGGGCGTTGAGCATGCGGATGATGGGCGCGTCGTCGGCCGTTTCCAGCAGGTCTTCGATGGCTGGCAGCTCCTGCATCATTCGGCTCAGGTCGGCATCGCCCTGCACCTCGCTCACCACGGCGGCCGCGCTCGATTCGCCTTGCGAATAGGCCACGCTGATGCGCTGCTTGAGACTGTCTCCGTCTTCCCAGTGCAGGCCCTGCACCGCATGGCAGCGAAGGATCTCCGACAGGGCCGAGAGGCGGCGGGTCTGGCCGGCGGCGTCGGGGGCGGGCGTGCTGCTGCCGATCAAGGTCTGGGTGGCGCCGTCGTCCTCGATCAGCCAGAGGTGTTCGCGCGCGAAGGCGTAGGGCAGCGGGTACTTCACGGCCCGGGCCTCACTGCGCGGGAGTGGTGGGAGGCAGCGGCACCGCGGGCGGGATCAATGGCGGTGACGACTGGGGATTGGCCAGCGAAGGCGCCTGTGGCGTGAGCGACATCGAACCCGGCGACTGCGGCGCCGGCATGATCGGCGACTCGTTGATGCCGAGCACGCTGCTGGGCCTGGGCTGGGCGTCCTGCTGGACCGAACGCATGAGTTCGTAACGGTCGAGTGCCAGGCTGGTGGTGGCACGGGAATCGCGCACGACCACCGGCCGCAGGAACACCATGAGGTTGGTCTTGCGGCGCGAACGGGTTTCGCTCTTGAAGAGGTTGCCGAACAGGGGCACGTCCCCGAGGCCGGGCACCTTTTCCTGGTTGCCGGAGTATTCGTCCTGCAGCAGGCCGCCGAGCACCACGATGGCGCCGTCGTCGACCAGCACGGTGGACTCGATCGTTCGTTTGTTGGTGATCAGTCCGGAAGTGGAATTGACGGAGGACGCCTGCACACTGCTGACCTCCTGGTAGATGGTCATCTTGATGGTGCCGTTCTCGCTGATCTGCGGCTTCACGCGCAGCGTCAGACCCACGTCCTTGCGTTCGATGGTCTGGAACGGGTTGACCGAGCCCTCGTTGCTGCCGGTGTTGGTGAACTGGCCGGTGACGAAGGGCACGTTCTGGCCGATCACGATCTTGGCTTCTTCGTTGTCCAGCGTCAGCAGGTTGGGCGTGGACAGGATGTTGCCTTCGCCACTTTCCTGCAGGAAGCGCGCGAGGAAACCCAGTACGTAGACGCCATTGGTCTGGCGGGCCAGGCCGAAGTTCAGGCCGGAGGCCGGCGCGCTGTTGCCTTGGGCGAGGTCCACGATGTTGCGCCCGCCGGTGCCGAAATTGGTGCCGAGCAGGCCGATGAGCCGGTCGCCCGAGTTGCCCAGGGCGCCCTGCCACTGGATGCCGAACTCGCTGGCCTTGTCGGCGTTGACCTCGGCGATCAGGCTTTCCACATACACCTGCGCACGGCGCGAGTCGAGCTGGTCGATCACGGCACGAAGTTGGCGGTATTGCGGCTCGGGCGCGGTGATGATGAGCGAGTTGGTGGCCGGGTCGGCCTGGATCTGGCCACCGGTGGACGGCTGTGCACTGGCCGACACCGGGGCGCTGGACGGGTTGCCACCGGCTGCGCCGGCCGGGCGGACCGCTCTGACGGTGCCACCGTTGCTGCCGGAGGCGGCCGATTCACCCGCCATCGCTGCCCGCAGGGTGGCGGCCAGGGAGACGGCGTCCGCGTTTTTCAGATACACGACATGGATGTTGCCGCTGACGTTGGCCGACGAGGGCTGGTCGAGCCGGGCCACGAGGTTGCGCACCAGCGCCAGACGCGCCGGGTTCGCTGCGCGCAACACGAGGCTGTTGCTGCGCGGTTCGGCGATCAGGGTGGTCCTGTAGGAGGCATCGGTCGCGCCGGGGCCGCCCGCCGTCACCGCCGGATCGATCAGGCGCGACACCAGGCCGGCGAGATCGGCCGCCACCGCGTGTTGCAGCGGAATCACTTCCACGTCGGTGGCACCCGCCACGTCCAGCGCGGTGATGATGCGGCCGATGCGTTGCAGGTTGTCGGCGTAGTCGGTGATCACCAGCGAGTTGTTGCCGGGATTCACGTTGATCGTGTTGTTGGGCCCGATCAGGGGGCGCAACACCGGCACGAGGTTGTTGGCCGACTCGTGGTTGAGCCGGAAGATCTGCGTGACGACCTGGTTGGAGGTGGGCAGCGCGTTCACCGAACCCGCGTTGACCACATTGCCCTGCAGCTTGGCGTCGGCCTCGGGCACGATCTTGTAGAGCCCCCCGGTGTCGACGATGGAGAAACCCTGCAGGCGCAGCACGGCGGCAAACTGGTTGAGTGCGGCGGTGGGCGACACCGGGCGTTCGGTGGCCAGGTTCACGGTGCCCTTGACGCGCGGGTCGACCACGACGTTGCGGCCGGTGATGGTGGCCATGGTGCGTGCCACCGACTCGATGTCGGCCGCCACGAAGTTCAGGGTGACGGGCTCGGTTTTCTGGTTCTGTGCATGCACGGGTGCGCCGGCCCACAGGCCGAGCAGCAGCAGCGAGGCCAGTGCAAGTGCGGTCAGTGCCTTGCCGTGGCCTGGCTGCCCGGGGCGCAGGGGCCGGGCGGGGGCGGCGCGGTTGAGGTTCGGGTTCATGGCGCGATCGTAAAGGTAAGTGGGGGGCTGGAACACATCGAGATGTCAACCGATGTTCAGCAGCGAGCGCGGGCCTTGCCGGCGTCCGATGATGTTGAGCAGGTTGTTGAGCGCTGCCTCGCTGTCGGGCGCAGCCTCGGCCACGCCCTGAAAGCGCAGGCGCCCGCCGACCCACTGACCCTGGCCCTGCAGCTGCAGGCGTCCGCGCAGCGTCTGCAGCACCAGGGTGGTGGTGTTGCCGTCGGCCTCGGCCCGCACGTCCATGCGGTAACTGCCCAGTGGGCGCAGCGTCGACAGGCGCGAGGCGAGATCCTGCGCCTCCACCGCCAGCGCGCCCTGCAGGCTGCCGCGCCCGCTGTCCCAGCGCAGGGTCAGGCCGTCGGTCTGCAGGCTGAGCTGGCCTTCCATGCGCAGCGTGTTCCACGGCGTTCCCAGTCCCGTCAGCAGTTCGGCCGGCCATTGGCTGCTGAAGGCCGCCAGCCGAACTTCGCCGCCGCCCAGACTTGGGCGGGCGGTCAGCGCGATCGGCTGCAAGGTGCAGCAGGGTGCATTCAGTTCAAGCGCCAGGGAGGGCACGCCCGAGACCAGCGTGGGCCAGAGCCGCCACCGGACGCCCTGGGGCAGGGTGGTGCGGGTCTGGCTGCCCTGGCCACCGGTGAACATGAGGTCGGCCTGGCCCCGCCAGACCGTGCCGCGCGCGTTGACGAGCTGGAGCTGGTCGGCGGTGGCCGAGGTGATGCCCTGCGCCAGCCAGCGCGCCGGAGCAAACACGAGCAGTGCGCCCAGGAGACCGAGCAGGGCGCCGGCCCAGGCCAGGCGAGAGGGCCAGCGAGCGTTCATGAATCAGCCGCCGGCCAGGCCCGGGCCGGACAGCACCACGGTGCCGTTCCAGCCGCTGCTGGCGGGGTCGCGTGTGAGTTGGGTTTCCAGCGGCAGCAGCCGGGCATTGATGCGCACTTGGGCCAGCCACTGGGCCAGCGCAGCGGGTGGCGTGCCGCGCAGGGTGACGGTGGCCCTGTCGCCCAGCACCGACAGTTGTGCGGTGGTGCCCAGCGATGTGGTGGCCGCTTCGAGTGCGCGCAGGATCTCGTCGCGCCCGGGCGGCTGGGCCGCAGTCTCCGAGCGCAGGGCATTGGCCGTGGCCGCCATGCGCTGCATCTGCCCGAGCTGGGCGTCCAGCCGCGCATGGCGCGCGGGCGCTTCGCGCAACGTGGTCAGGGCAGGCGCAATCGCCACCCACCAGAGCAGGCCCAGGCCGATGGTCCAGAGCGCGATCAACACCGCCTTGCGCTCGCGGGGTGAGAGCCGGTCGAGTGCCGTCGTCAGCGGAGTCGTGAGGCGGGACAGGGATGAGGCCGCCTGGGCGGAGCGTTGAAGGGTGGCCATGGTGCTCAGGGGGCGGGTGGCCCGATGGCCAGTTCGTTGCCGTCGAAACGCGCGCGCCAGCCCGCTCTCTCGAGGGTTTGCTGCAGCGCGCGCAACTGGTCTTCGGTGGCGCGCCAGCCGGCGAAACGGCCGTCACCCGGCGTGTGGTTGACCGAGCCGGGCATGTAGCTCTCCCCACCTGAGGCCTGCGCGATCGCCCCCAGCAGGGTTTCGAGATCGCCCACCGACAAGGCGCCGGCGGCCTGCTGCAGGCGACTGAGCTCGCGCTCCATCTGCACCGGGGCGTCCAGCACCAGGGTGACCTGGGGAAAGGTCTGCTGCAAGGTCTGGCGCACGGCAGCCTGTTTGGCTTGCAGGGCGCTGTTCTCGCTCCACGCGGCGGCGTTGAGGCCGACCAGCTGCACGCCCACCAGGGCTGCCAGGCCCCAACGGGCCGGTCGCCAGGCCGGCGCGCTGCGCCATTGGCGAAAGCTGCGACGCAAGCGCTGGCCGCGGCGGGCGTTGGCAGAGAGGCTGAGGTCGAACTGCGCCAGGTTCCACTCGGATTGCGAGCAGCGCAGCAGCCATTGCGGCTGGGCGACCAGTTCGAAGCGCCGGCCCAGCACCCGCTCGGCCAGGGCGGACACGCCCGGGTCGGCCAGCCAGATGTCGTATTCGGCCTCCATCGGCGCTTCGGGCGAAGGGGGCATGAGGGCGGTGATGGCGGCCACGCTGGCACTGCCGCCGGCGCCGCTGGCGGCCTCCAGCAGCGGCGTGCAGCTCACGCCCAGCACGCTGGAACTGCCCAGCCAGGCCTCACCGGTCTCGCCGTGTGCCCAGTGGATGGTGGAGGGAATGTCGAGCTCGAAACTGCGCGAGGCGCCCGCCGAGGCCACCTGGGCTTCGGACTGCACCAGCGGCCACATCGAGGGCACGATGCGCGTGACCGGTCGGCCGGCACCTTCAAGGATCTGCAGCCAGCTGCGCAACCAGGTCTTGTGGCAGACCGCAACCCACACCGCCTGGCCGGACTTGCCGCCGGGCTCGAGGGCGAAATGCAGCTCGCCCACGTCGGCCAGCAGGCGGTCTTCAAGCAGGCCTTCGAGCGCGGCCCGCAGGCGCGTCGAGGCGACCTTGGGCAGGGCGACGCGGTGCCAGGACACGGTTCGCGGGGGCAGCACCAGCACCACCTCCTCGTCTCGCGGCAGCAAGGACGCGGCGCTCTGGCCGACGTCGTTGATCTGCTGGCCATTGCCCGAAGAAGCCCAGTCGAACAGGGCCGAGGCGGGTGTGGGGGTCGAGACGGAAAAGTCCGCTGGGGTGAGGATCAGCACGTCAGGGTGTGGGGCAGGGCGCGGGGCCCGGGTCGCACCATTCTAGAGAGCCTGTGTGACGGGCAGTCAAAAAGTTGCGGCTCCAGCACGGGCCGTTGTTGGGGCCGCACGTCAACATCGGTCTCATGGCCGGGCAAAGCGCTCGCGCCAGCTCACCCGCACATCGAGGTTGTTGCGCACGACCAGCGAGCGTTCTTCGATGACGGCGTTCTCCAGCCGAAGACGTCCGCGCACCTCGAAATAGCGGCTGCGCGTGCCGTGGGCATCGTCGTTGAGCTTGCCCGCGGTGGCCGGCACCGCCTGGCTCACATCGCCGAGGTTCTTGAACGGATTGCGTTCCCGCGCCGCCACCACCTGGCGCGCCTGCGCCATGTCCAGGCCCGGCAGGCTGGCGTGGATGGCCTGCGGACTGGCGGTGTTGAGGTTCAGGCTGGAGCGTTCGGGCAGCACGGTGACATGGGGCTCCAGCGCGGCCAGGCTCGCGCGGCTGATGCCCAGCCAGCCGAGGTGCGACAGCTTGCGGGGCAGCAGCGCGGTGCGTGAGGGCAGGGGATCGGTCAGACCTTGCTGTGTGGTGTTTCTCAGCTCGTCCACCGCATTGGTGAGTTCCACCACCGGCAGGCCAAGCTGCTCGAAGAGGCGGGTGAAGGCGTTGAGGTCGGCTTCGGAGGTTTCTGCCCTGGCCGTGGCGCCGCCGCCAATGGTTCGCACGAGGTTGGTGAAATTCAGGCGCGACTGCAAGTCGATCATCTCGCCCGAGAGAAAGGCCTCCAGGGTGTCGTCGGTGTTGTTGTTCTTGTCGGCGGCCAGAAAGCTGGACAGCCGCGCTTCCTCCAGCGGCAAAGCCCAGGGTTCACCCAGGTGGTCGGAGTTGCCGCTGGTCTGGTTGCTTCGGGCGTCCTCGCGCAGGATCAGCCGGGCCCAGTCGAGCGCCCCTGTGAGGATCCAGCCCGCCTGCACCCGCTGGCGCTCGGCCTGCTCGACCTCGGTGGAGCGCCATTGTTGCCACAAGGCGGCCGACGCGAGCGTGGCCACCAGGGTCACGGTGAGCATCGCCAGCAGCAGTGCCGCGCCGCGCTGGCTCTTTCCGCGCGCTGCGAGCCGCGCAGCGGTGGAGCGTGGGGGCCCTGTCTCGCCGCCGGGCCGCCCCCAGGCGAGACCGCCCCCTTGGGGGGCAGCGAGCCGCGCAGCGGCGCAGCGTGGGGGCCATTCCTTCATCTCCCGGCCTCCAGGTTGGGGCGCACCCAGTCGCGCAGCAGGGTGCCGCTCAGGCCCTGTCCGCCGGAGACGGTGAGTTGCAGGCGCACGCCGTTGGGCATGCCGCTGGTGGCGGCCCCGCCCGGGTCGGCGACTTCGGTGCCCAGCGAGGACAGGGGGTTGCCCCAGGTTTCTCCCCGGTGATAGAAGATTTGCCACTGGTCGATCGCGATGATGGCCAGTGCGCTGTCCGCGCCCTGGTTGACGGTGTTCACTGGCGCCGGTCCGGCGCCGCGGCCCCAGTCGGCAGCGCGTTGCCAGGCCCGGGCGAGTTCGTCGCGTTGTCGCAGCGGCCCCGACTGCCAGCGCGTCCACTGGCCGCCAGCCGGCGAGGGCTTCATGGCCCAGGCCACCACCCGCACGCCACGGCTGTCCAGGCCCGATTCGCTGCTGTCGCGCCGCGTGAGGCGCATCGTCTGTCCGTTGAAGTCCACCGGCGAGACTTCGCCGGTGTCGAGCACCGCATCCAGATCGGCGATCCATTGGCCCACCGCGGATTGCAGGCGCAGCAGCCCGTCGGAGCGTTCCTGCGTGATGGACTGTGTTCGCGTCATGCCGTCGATGGAGCGCCAGCTCAGCAGGGCCAGCATGGCCATGACGGAAATGGCGACGAGCAGTTCGATCAGCGTGAAGCCGCGGGCCACTCGTGTCGTCCAGCGGCGGCCGCGCGGCGAAGGGTGTGGGCGCATGGGCATGTCAGTAGCGGCCGATCACGGTGGAAAGCGTCAGCAAACGCACCGAATTGCCGTCCACATCGCCTTCCACCACCGCATCGATGCGGCGGAAGTTGGGATTGGGCGTGGGCAGCACCGCCAGGCGCACGCGCAGCTGCCGGCCGGCCTGTTCACAGGCCATGTCGCTGTCGCCCGTGGCGGGCAGCTGCCGCTGCAGGCGCAGACGGGTGAGTTCGTTTTCGGCGCACAGCTGCGCCAGCCATTGGTCGCTCTGGCGCACGGCCGCCCGCGTGAGCGCGCCGGTGGCCTGCAGTCCGGCGGCCAGGGTGATCGCGATCACCGCCAGCGCCACCAGCACCTCGATCAGCGTGAAGCCGCGTGGCGCTTTCACGGTGCGTCGGGCACGACGGCAAAGGCCGAGATGCCGTCGGTGGCCAGGGTCAGGCGCCGGTCGCCTTGCTGCAGCACCACACGCTGCGCGGCAATGAGCGGCTCGGGCCCCAGCACCAGGGTCAAGGCGCCCGGGGGCTGGATCACCTGGGCCAGGGTGTCGGGGCTGATCCAGCTGCGGGGCCCGATCAGGCTGTCGCGCGAGGGCGCACCACTGCGCAGCGGCGGCAGCCCGACAAATTCAAAGCCCTGCGGCAGGCTGCGCCAGATCACCGGCAGGCCGCTGGTGCGCGATTGCGCGCGCGCCGACTCGATCAATGCCGACAGGCGCAAGGCTTCTCGCTCCAGCCGTGTGGAACCATCGTCGCGCAAGGACAAGGTCACCCCGGCCGTGGCCAGCGCCACCAAGGCCACCACCACCATGAGTTCGATCAGGGTGAAGCCCAAGTTGCGTCGCATGGGGTCTGCTCACAGAAGCCGGAGAGCGCAACAGCCCCCTCGGGGGGCAGCGACCCGCACAGCGGTGGAGCGTGGGGGCACTCCCCTCATTGCCAGCTGCCCACGTCGGCGTCTCGGTTTTCGCCGCCGGGCTGTCCGTCGGCACCGAGCGACAGCACATCGACCTCGCCCTTGAGTCCGGGGTTGAGGTACTGGTAGGGGCGGCTCCAGGGGTCGGCCGGCAGCTTGTCGAGATAGGGGCGCCAGTTGGGCGGGATCGGGCCGGTGGTGGGCTTGGCCACCAGGGCGTTGAGCCCTTGTTCGCCGGTGGGGTAGCGCTGGTTGTCGAGGCGGTAGAGCTTGAGCGCCTGCATGAGGTTGTTCACATCGGTCTTGGCCGCGGTCACCCTGGCATCGTCGGCGCGGTCCAGCACGTTGGGCACGATCAGCGCGGCCAGCACGCCGATGATGACCAGCACCACCATCAGTTCGATCAGTGTGAAACCCCGCTGCAGGAGACGCCAGGGCTGGCGGATGCGAGACAGGCTCGCGCGCGGCTGGATGCTGAGGAATGACATTTCGAACTCCCGAACGCTGATGTGATGGCCAGACCTGACAAGCGGATGCACAGGCCGGTTGCCCCACCTTGTGCGCAGGGCGTGGTCGATCATAATCCGGGGCATGAAAAAGGCACCTGCGTTCGGTCACTCCGGTTTCCTGATGGAAAGCCCGGCAGCGCTGCAAAACACCAGCCGGCGCGGGCCGGCATTGGTCGCCGGTGTTTTGTGGCTGGCTGCGGGCCTGAGTGCCGGTTACTGGGTGTTGCAGGCGCTGGGCCGTTCACCCGTCACGCCCCTGCCGGTGGCAACGCCTTCCTTGATCCAGGTCGACTCGCTCGCCGTGGCCCGCGTGCTGGGCGCGCAGCCGCTGGCGGCGTCGTCACCCACGGCGCCGGCAGCCACGGGTACCCAGTACAACCTGCTCGGCGTGGTCGACGCGAGTGCTGCCGGGGGCGCTGCGCTGATTGGTGTCAATGGTCAGCCACCACGTCCCTACCGGGTGGGCGCTTCGCTCGAAGGCGGTCTTGTGCTGCAGGCGGTGTCCAGGCGCTCGGCGCGCCTGGGCGCATCCATGGACGGGCCGGCCACGGTCGAGCTGACCTTGCCCGAGAGCGCGCCCGCGCCGTCCTGACCCCGATCGGCCCGCGCCCATGGCCGTCCGGCTTGTTGCAACCTCTGCGGCAGAGCTCTGCAGCGAGCTGCGGCGTCATCCACCGTTTTCCGACATGTCACCCGCCCACGTGCAGGCCTTCGTGGCGGCGTCGCGCGAGCGGAGTTTCGTCGCGGGCGAGGTGGTGGTGCGGCCGGAAGACGGACCTGTGGCTGAGCTCTATTTCATCCGCAGCGGCGCGATCACCGGCCGCCGGGGCCTGTCCGACCTGGCCGGTGGCGCCTTCCAGTACGAAGCCGGTGAGCTTTTTCCCGTGAGCGCCGTGCTCGCGCGGCGCGCGGTGACGACCCGCTACAGCGCCACCGAAGACAGCACCGTGCTGGCGCTGCCGGCCGACGCCATGCAGAAACTGGCCGAGGCCAGTGCCGTGTTCGGCGACTTTCTCAACCGGCGCATCCTGCGCTTTCTCGAACTCTCGCGCTCGGCCCTGCAGGTGGCCTATGCCTCCCGGACACTGGCCGAACAGTCGCTGGAGACTCCTCTGGCCCAGCTGTGCCGCCAGGCACCCGAAACCTGCCTGGCAGACACCTCTTTGGAGGACGCGCTGACCCGCATGCAGGCGCTGCGCATCGGCTCCATGCTGGTGGTCGATGCAGCGGACGTGCCGGTCGGCATCCTCACCCGCTCCGACATCCTGGCGCGAATCACCTTGCCCCGGTTGCCGCTGTCCACCCCGATCGGCGAGGTGATGGCACACCCGGTGCTGACCCTCACGCACCTGCACACCGCTCAGGACGCCGCGCTGCTCATGTCCAGTCATGGCATTCGCCACGTGCCGGTGACGCGCGACAAGCGCGCGGTGGGCCTGGTGTCGGAGCGCGACCTGTTTGCCCTGCAGCGGCTGAGCCTGAAACAGGTGAGCAGCGGCCTGCGCAACGCGCCCGATGTGCAGGGCTTGCAGGCCGGGTCGCAGGAGATCCGCCGCCTGGCGCGCGCACTGCTCGGTCAGGGCGTGCAGGCCCAGCAACTCACCGCACTGATCAGCCACCTGAACGACGTGTTGACCTCACGGCTGGTCGAGATCACGGCGGAGAAACACGGCCTTGATCTGAATGCCTGCAGCTGGATCGCGCTGGGCTCGGAAGGCCGCAGCGAACAGACCATTGCCACCGACCAGGACAACGCGCTGATCCTGGCGGAGCCTCCCGGCGCCCCGGTGCCCGACAAACAGCGCTGGCTGGCGTTCGCGCGTGAAGTGAACGAGGCGCTCGATGTCTGCGGCTATCCGCTGTGCAAGGGCAACATCATGGCCAGCAACCCGGATTGCTGCCTCACCCTGGGCGAATGGGAACGGCGTTTTGCCGACTGGATCGACCGGGGCACGCCCAAAGACCTGCTCAACGCCAGCATCTATTTCGACTTTCGAAGCCTGGTGGGTCAGGCCACGCTGGCCGATCGGCTGCGTGCGTCCGTCACCCGGCACGCTCAGGGCAACCCGCGGTTCCTGCGGCAGATGGCGCTCAACGGGTTGTCGCAGAGCGCTCCGCTGAACTGGCTCGGCCAGATCGACACCACCGCCATGGATGGACTCGACACGCTCGATCTCAAGCTGCAGGGCACGGCCATCTTCGTGGACGTGGCTCGCCTGTACGCGCTGTCCAAAGGGGTGGTTGCCACCGGCACGCGCGAGCGGTTCGAGGCCGTGGGCCCGCTGCTCGGCGTGCCCGAACCGGAGCACCAGGCCTGGGTGGGGGGCTTCGAATTCCTGCAAATGTTGAGGCTGCGTGCCCAGCTCGACGGCACCGCGGTGGGTGGCAACGCCAACCGGATCGCGGTCAACCACCTCAACGACATCGACCGGCGCATCCTCAAGGAAACCCTGCGGGTGCTGCGCACGCTGCAACAGCGCGTGAAGCTGGACTACGAACGCTGAGGCCCTAGCGCTCCAGCAGGCTTTGCGCGGCCAGCAGCATCGGCCAGGCCAGCAAGGCGCCTGTTCCCTGACCAATGCGCAGACCCATGTCGAGCAGCGGCTGGGACTGCATGTGGATCAACAGCAGGCGGTGGCCGGCGTCTGCGGCGCGGTGGGTGAACACCAGGTAATCGACCACATTCGGGCACAGTCCGCGCGCCACCAGGGCGGCCGCACCCGACACGAAACCATCCACCAGCACCACGCGCGCTCGCTGGCAGCCTGCAGCATGGCGCCGGCCATCATGGCGATTTCATAACCGCCAAGCGCGGCCAGCGCCTCGAAGGGCCCGACCGCGCTGCGGTGTCTGGCCGCTGCCGTCGAGAGTTTCTCGACCCGCTTCACATGCTGCGTGTCGTCCAGACGTGCGCCATCGGCGTCGTCGTGACCGAACGCGTCCACCAGCGGCACGCCGCACAGGCGAGACAGCAGCAGGGCTGCACTCACCGCGTTGGCAACACCGACATCACCGATCGCAATCACGTTGCCCGGCAGATGGCGGACCACGTCCATGCCGGCATGGACCGCCGACACCGCCTGTGCCGTGGACATCGCCGGTACGAGCAGCAGGTTGCGTGTGCCGTAGCCGATCTTGCGCACCAGCAGCGTTCCATGCGGTCTGAGCTCACGGGGCGGCACGATCGGCTTGGCCATGCCGGCATCCACCACGGTGAGTTCGAAACCGTGCAGCGCAGCCAGCGCATTGACGGGTGCCTGACCGCGAAGCAGTTGCATCACCATCTGCTCGGTCATCGTCGGCGCCATCGGCGACATGCCTTCGTCGGCGATGCCGTGATCGGCCGCGAACACCACCAGTTGCGGAGAGTCGAAGGCCAGCAGGTCGAACTCGATCGACATGCCGTTTTGTACGCGGGCGAGTTGCAACACCAGGGTTTCCATCCGGCCCAGGGCGTGCTCGGGCGCACTGCCGGGCGAGAGTCGCTGGCGCAGTGCGAACTCCAGCAGGGTGTCTGTGGTGGCTGTGATGGTGGGCAGCCTGAGCGTCGCCGGCAGCGCGGCCGACCGCCTGGACAGTGGTGAGAAAACGGGGTCTCTGGTCATGGCACTGCGGATCGGGTTCAACTCTGCAGGAACAGACGGTAAACCGGGTTGCTGGTCTCCTCCACGCAGGGGTATCCGAGGGTGGCCAGAAACTTGTCGAAGGCCTTGTGATCCTTGGCCGGCACCTGCAGTCCCACCAGAATGCGACCGTAGTCGGCGCCCTGGTTGCGGTAGTGGAACAGGCTGATGTTCCAGCCGGGACGCATCAGGCTCAGGAACTTGAGCAGCGCGCCCGGCCGCTCCGGAAAAACGAAGCGCAACACGCGCTCGTCCTGTGCCAGGGGTGAATGCCCCCCCACCATGTGGCGGATGTGCTCCTTGGCCAGGTCGTCGTGGGTGAGGTCCAGTGTCTGGAAGCCGTGTTTGATCAGGTTTTTGACAATCTTGGTGGACTCGCCCTTGCCCTGGGTGGTCAGACCCACGAACACGTGGGCCTTGCTGCCGTCGTGAATCCGGTAGTTGAACTCGGTCACGTTGCGCGGGCCACCCGGCAGGTCGCCGATCAGTTCGCAGAAGCGGCGAAAGCTGCCACGTTCCTCGGGAATCGTCACCGCCAGCAGCGCCTCCCGTTCCTCGCCCACTTCGGCACGTTCGGCCACAAAACGCAGGCGGTCAAAGTTCATGTTGGCGCCGCACAGGATGGCCGCATAGGTCTGCCCCCGCGTCTTGTGGGTGGCCACGTACTGTTTGATGGCTGCCACCGACAGCGCGCCGGCTGGCTCGACGATGCTGCGCGTGTCAACGAACACGTCCTTGATGGCCGCACACACCGCGTCCGTGTCCACGCTGATGAACTCGTCCACCAGTTCGCGCGCGATGCGAAAGGTCTCTTCGCCCACCAGCTTGACGGCGGTGCCGTCGGAAAAAAGACCCACGTCGGCCAGCGTGGTGCGTTCGCCTTCGCGCACCGACCGGATCATCGCGTCCGAGTCGTTCATCTGCACGCCGATCACCTTGATCTCGGGCCGCACCGCCTTGATGTAGTTGGCCACGCCCGAGATCAGACCGCCTCCGCCAATGGCCACGAACACGGCATCGAGGTGGTCGGACCCCAGGCTTTGCAACTGGCGCAGGATTTCCATGGCAATGGTTCCCTGACCAGCAATCACGTCCGGATCGTCAAAAGGATGAACGAAAGTGAGCCCCTGCTTTTTCTGCAGTTTCACCGCATGGGTGTAGGCGTCCGAGTAGCTCTCGCCGTGCAACACCACCTCGCCGCCAAAGCCGCGCACCGCGTCGATCTTGACCTGGGGCGTGGTCGTCGGCATGACGATCACCGCCCGGGTGCCCAGCTTGCGCCCGCTCAGCGCCACGCCCTGTGCATGGTTGCCGGCCGAGGCGCAAATCACCCCGTTTTTGAGCTGCTCGGGCGTGAGGTGGGCCATCTTGTTGTAGGCACCACGCAGCTTGAAGCTGAACACCGGTTGCTGGTCTTCGCGCTTGAGCAGCACCGTGTTGTGCAGCCGTTCGCTGAGGTTGCGCGCCGGCTCCAGAGCCGATTCCACAGCCACGTCGTACACACGGGCAGTCAGTATTTTCTTGAGGTAGTCGGCCGGCCCCAGGGTGGTGACGGGTGAAACGGAAGGCTGTGTTTTGGTCGAGGCGGCGCGAGCAGTCATTCAGATGTTCTCCAACCTCATCATATCGGGGCGAAAAAAAGCCCGGACTGGCAGAACCGGTCCGGGCTTGAATCCACCCAGGGAGGGTAGAGGAGACAACCTTGCATACAATGCCGCCAGTATATCCAAGCCATGTTGCGACGCAACATGCGCCGTGGTTTTTTCGTGCTCTTTAGTGCGCCCTCCCCAAGTCACCCATCCTTGTCAACACAGGACGTCCTCCATGGAATGCACCGTCACCTGGACCGGCGCGACCGGCACCCGCTCCCACATGGGTTTTGTGGCCGAAACCGGCAGCGGTCATGTGATCAGCATGGACGGCGCACCCGACCCTGCCAAACCTGAAAACGGCGGTGCCAACATGGCCGCACGCCCGATGGAAACCGTGCTGGCCGGCACCGGTGGTTGCACCGCCTATGACGTGGTGCTCATCCTCAAGCGTGGCCGTCACGATGTGCGCGGTTGCAGTGTGAAGCTCGAAACGGAGCGCGCCGAGTCCGATCCGAAGGTCTTCACCAAAATCCACATGCACTTCACGGTCAGCGGCAAGGCGATCGCGCCGGCTGCGGTGGAGCGGGCCATTGCCATGAGTCACGAGAAATACTGTTCGGCCAGCATCATGCTGGGCAAGACGGCGGCCATCACCACCAGCTTCGAAGTGCTCGAGGCCTGAGCCACGCCAGGTGCTCAGATGCGGTGCGCCACCGTCGTCATGAGCTTGGCTGCGATTCTCATCAGGCCCTTCACGGGTGCAGGCAGCTCAACCGCGCCTGCCGCTTGCGCCTCGCGCGCGTGTCGGGCCTCGTCCTGTTTCATCTGGGCCACGATGGCGCGTGACGCCTGGTCACCCGCCGGCAGGCGCTCCATGTGCTCGGCCAGGTGCGCTTCGACCTGCCTTTCGGTTTCCACCACGAAGCCCAGACTCACTGCAGGTCCCAGGCGCCCTGCGATCAGCCCCAGGCCAAAGGCCCCGGCGTACCACAGCGGATTCAGCAGCGAAGCCCTCGCCCCGAGCTCGTCGAGTCTCGTCTGCGTCCAGGCCAGGTGATCGGTCTCTTCCTTGCAGGCGGCTTCCAGCTGAGTGGCCAGAGGCAGATTCGGCCGGGAAGAGCCACGCGGCCAGCGTGCGCTGAGTGCCTGCGCGGTGTACAACGCCTGCGCACAGACCTCACCCACATGGTTCACGCGCATCAGGGCACCAGACAGGTGCCTGTCCGCGTCACTGAGTTCCTGGTCGTTCGCCCGCTCGGGCAGCGTGGCGCACTCCCGAGAGGCTCGCGGTGGTACGAACAAGGTCCTCAAAGCCGAGTCCGCGGCATTGATCAAGGCGTCGGTGGCGGTGGTCATGATGGAGTCGCTATCAAAAAACAAGGTGTCAATGCTGCCACGTTCGCCGGCGCATCTGTTTGAGATGGCTCAGACAGCAAGACCACGGGTGAGGACATCGCCGCTTGGCTGAGCCCGACAACAGGGGCTGTTCTTCTAAGGGTTAGCACTGAGTGCGTCGCGGTGGTGCAACACAAGCACCACCGCAGGGCAGAAATGCGGCTCTGAACGTGGCGCCCCTCCCGGCTTTCTGATGCAATCCACTCAGCCCCCAAATGGAGGTCGGCTCGGCGGCACAGACCACCAGTCCTTATTCAACCCTTGGAGAACCTTTCCATGAAAAAGACCCTGATCGCATTGGCCGCCGTGGCAGCCACCAGCGCAGCTTTCGCTCAATCGTCGGTGACCCTGTTCGGCAACATCGACATGGGTGTTCGCCAGACCAAGACCGACGGCGTGTCGCTCACCGAACTGACGAACAACCTGATTTCTTCCAGCGCCCTGGGCTTCCGCGGCGTTGAAGATCTCGGCGGTGGCCTGAAGGCCGGTTTTCACCTCGAAGGTGACATCGCTGGCGACGTCGGCACCTCTGCTGGCCTCCAATTCCAGCGCCGCAGCACGGTCAGCCTGATGGGCGGCTTTGGTGAGTTGCGCCTGGGCCGTGACTACGTTCCGACCTTCTGGAACCACACCGTGTTCGATCCGTTCGGCACCAACGGCCTCGGTACCTCGATCAGCATGTTCGGTACCGCCTACGGCGCCGCAACCGGCCCCGCAGGTGTGACTGCTGTTCGTTCGAACAACACCATTGGTTACTTCCTGCCTGCCATGGGCGGCCTGTATGGCCAGTTCCAGTACGGCCTTAAAGAAGTGGCAGCCGGCAACAGCGCCAGCGACACCGCAGGTCTGCGCATTGGTTACAGCGCTGGTCCCTTGAACGTTGCCGTGGCCACCGGCTACGAAGGCACTGCCGCTGTTGGCAACAATCCAAAGCGCAGCAACATCGGCGTTTCGTACGACATGGGCTTTGTCAAGCCAATGTTCCAGTACACCGTCGCTAGCCGCACCGGTGGCAATGACGTGTCCAACCTGCTGGTTGGTCTGACCGCTCCCGTGGGCCCAGGCCTGCTGCGCGCTTCGTATGTGGTGACCGACGTGGACACCGTGGGTGACGGCAAGCAGTTCGCCATTGGTTACACCTACAACCTGAGCAAGCGCACCTCGA
Organism: Hydrogenophaga sp.; assembly: GCF_030373225.1. Classification (GTDB taxonomy): domain Bacteria; phylum Pseudomonadota; class Gammaproteobacteria; order Burkholderiales; family Burkholderiaceae_C; genus Hydrogenophaga. Next base: position 61,154 of record NZ_JAUCZG010000001.1, read on the forward strand.
TCAACGCCAACTTCGCGCGCATCACTGCCGATGCTGGCGTGGTCGCGTTCACCAAGCGCACCGGCTACGAAATCGGCGTGCGCCACACCTTCTAAATCGTCTGCGGACTCCGTCCGCTTCGGTTCAGTCTCAAGAGAGCCACCGCGAAAGCGGTGGCTCTCTTTTTCGTCTTTTCGTCTCAAAAACGTTTCTCAAGGCCCAGATATTGCGTGCTGGATACGCCGGATGCATGTTGTGGGCTTGCAACGAAATGCCCCGAGGTGAACTTTTTTGTGAGGGATTACCCGTGGTTCTTTCGATGCAATGCCTATCATCCATGTTGTTCATTCGTTTGACACATTCTTCCCGCTTCAACCACTCAAAGGAAATCTCATGAAAAAATCGCTAGTTGCTTTGGCCGTTTTGGGTGCATTTGCATCCGCCGCAAGCGCGCAGTCTTCCGTGACCATCTACGGCATCGCCGATGTGTGGGTTGGTAGCCAGAAAGACACCGGCGGCACGGTCGTTACCCAGACGTCGTCAACCGGTGTTGTCGAATCCGGTGGCCTGTCCTCCAGCCGTCTCGGCTTCAAGGGCACGGAAGATCTCGGTGGTGGCCTGTCCGCAGTGTTCGGCCTGGAAGCCGGTCTGACGGTCGACACGGGTACCGCAGGTGGTCTGAGTTTCAATCGCCAGTCCTTTGTTGGTTTCGCAGGTGGCTTCGGTGAAGTGACTGTGGGAAAAATGTGGACCTCCTACGACGACATTGAAGCGGGTGCACACAGCGTCTTCGGCGCCTCGGACTTCGCTCCCGAATACGCTGTGATGCTCAGCGGCCGCGATTACTCCGCCAACCCGAACAACGGTTTCAAGTACACGTCGCCTGACTTCGGCGGCATCAGTGGTTCGGTGTCGTATGCACTGGACGAGACCGTCAACGGCGACGCCGAAGTGCTCGCCTTCCACGTCAAATATGCTGGTGGCCCGATCTATGCAGGCCTGGCATACCAAGACGAAGGCACCACCGCTGGTGTGGCGAACCCAGAGTACATCCGTGCGAACGCTTCGTATGACCTCGGCATGGTTCAACTGCTCGCGACCTATGGCAACAAGAAAGTTGGTGCTGTCAAAACGAACGAGTACGCCGTGGGCGTGAACGTGCCATTGAGCAGTGCTTTGGTGCTGTCTGCCGGCTATGCCACTTCGAAGGACAACACCGCTGGTGGCAGCAACAAGCGTGACGGTTTCGGCCTCGGCGCGACCTATGCCCTGTCCAAGCGCACGACCGTTTACGGTGCCTTCACGTCGGCAGATTGGAAAGATGGCGCTGGCGTCAAGACCAACGACATCAGCATCTGGGGCGTGGGTGTTCGCCACGCCTTCTGAGCTGATTCCTCCTGAGTCTGCTTGACAAAAAGCCACCCGGCCTGCCGGGTGGCTTTTTTCATGGGCCCAAGCTTTCAGCTCATTTGCTCGCTGCAGCGGGCTTTGTGTCTGCGGGCTTCTTCTGGGCAACCGGCTTGTCCATGGGTTTGAAGGCTTGACCGTTCACGTTGAGACCCTCTGACGACAGTTTGGCCGCGCGCTTGTCACCGATGCCGGGTACTCTCCGGATCAAGTCGGTCCAGTCCTTGAACGGTGCGATCTTGCGTTCCTCCAGGATCTTGGTCGATGTGCTCGGACCGATCCCTTTGATGCTGTCAAGATCGGCCACTGTGGCTTTGTTGATGTCCACGGCAGCCAGGCTGATGGCAGCGAAGAATGCCAGCAGGCTGGCCATGATTTTCTTGAACATGATGTCCTCCGTTTGGATGAGGTGGAGCGCGACAGATGCAGGCAGTTGGTGCAAAAGCCTGGCTCCTGTCGCGGAAACCCGATGGCGGGTCCCGGTTCGAAATGTAGATCAAAAATACTAATAAATTTTCATTCATCGATACCGATGAGTCTTTAATGACTGGTTTGCAACATGCCTCAACGCTCCCCGTTCACTGCTGTTGCGGTTCGTGTGCGCCGGTCGCTGCCTTTGATTTGGCTGCCATGGCTGGTGCTCACGCTGGGGCTGGCGGCTTGTTCGACGGGAAGCGTGGTCGTCGAGCCTGACGACCCCGCGCACGGGCACCTCGCCCCCGAGGCTTGGCAGCCAACGGCACAGCGGTTGTTGACCACGCCGCCGAGTGCCTTGGGGTGGCAATCCTTCGCCCTGCCGGGCAAGCGACATGTTCCGTTCGAAACGGTGGTGGTGTTGGATCGAACCGCCTTGCGGGTGAAGGCAGACAACTCGGTGAGCATCCTGCGTCGCCGTTTCGAGCCGACATTGGGCAAGCCTGGGCGCTTTGCCTTTTCGTGGAAAGTGGATGCGCTGCCGGCGGGCGCCGATCTTTCGGCCGCAGACGCCTCGGATTCGCCGGTGGGCGTCGTCCTGGCGTTCGAGGGAGACCGCACGCGCTGGTCTGCCAGGACGCACCGGCTCTCCGAAATGAGCCGCTTGCTCACAGGCGAAGAATTGCCCTTCGCCACCTTGATCTATGTGTGGGGCAGCCATGAATTGCCGGGCACCGTCGTGGTGAATCCGAGAACCGACCGCATCCGCAAACTGGTGCTCGACAGCGGCACGCGGGACATCGGTGTGTGGCGGGACCACGTGCGCGATGTGCAGGCGGACTTTCGCCAGGTTTTTGGCGAAGAGCCCGGGCCCCTGCGTGTGGTGGCGTTGATGACGGACACCGACAACACGCGCAGTGCGCTCACCGCGTGGTACGGCGCACTGAATCTCGAAGTCGCGGCAGCCGTGCCTTGAGGCGACGCAGCGGTTCCGCCGTGATGCGGGTTACTCCCGGATGGCATGCGGGAACGTTTGTTGCATAGTCCAGCATCGTGTTCACTCCCAGGGTTTCTCCATGAATTCCAGCATCCCTTCCATGCACCTTGCCGCCTTGACGGTGGCGCTCTCGTTGGCCGCAGGTGGCCTGCATGCCAAGACCTTCAAATGGACCAGCGCCAGCGACATCCCGACATGGGACATCCACTCGCAGAACAACGCGCTGGCCAACGGCATTCATGCATCGGTGTACGAGTCGCTCGTGTACTACAACAGCAAGACATTCAAGCCCGAGCCGATCCTGGCCACCGCCTGGAAGCAGGTCACGCCGACCCAGTTGCGTCTCAATCTGCGCACCGGCGTGAAGTTTCACGACGGCTCCACGTTCTCGGCAGACGATGCCGTGTTCTCGATCGAGCGCGCGATGTCCAAGACCTCGAACTTCGGCATCTATGCCCAAGGCATCGACAAGGTGGTCAAGGTGGATGCCAACACCATCGACATCTTCACCAAGGACCCGAACCCGGTGCTGTTGAACCAGCTCACCGAGTTGCGCATGATGAGCAAGGCCTGGGCCGAGAAGAACAACTCGACGGCACCCAAAGACATCAAGACACAGGACGAAAACTTTGCGCACCGCAACGCCAACGGCACAGGGCCGTTCGTGCTGAAAGAGTGGCAGCCTGACCAGAAACTGGTGCTCACGCGCAACCCGAACTGGTGGGGCAAGTCCGAAGGCAACGTGACCGAGGTGGTCTACACGCCGGTGAAGGCGGTCGCCACGCGCATGGCCGCTCTGCTCTCGGGCGAGGTGGACCTGGTGCTCGACCCCAGCCCGCAAGACCTGCCGCGCGTGCGCGCCGAGGGCAACCTGAAGGTTGTCGACGGTATCGAAAACCGCACGATCTTCTTTGGCATGGACCAGTTCCGCAACGAGCTGCCAGGCAGCAACATCAAGGGCAAGAACCCTTTGAAGGACCAGCGCGTGCGCAAGGCGCTGTACCAGGCGATCGACATGAACACCATTGCCCGCGTGACCTTGCGCGGTCTGGGTCAGCCCACCGGTGCGCTGGTGGCCCCTCAGGTCAATGGCTGGACGGAAGCGGTGCACAAGCGTCACCCGTTTGATGTGGCCGCCGCGCAAAAGCTGCTGGCCGATGCCGGCTACAAGGACGGCTTCGAAGTGGACTTCGCCTGCCCGAACAACCGCTACATCAATGACGAGCAAATCTGCCAGGCCGTCACGGCCATGTGGGCGCGCATCGGCGTCAAGGCCAAGCTGCGCACCTTGCCGCTGGTGACCTACTTCCCGATGATCCAGCGCTACGAGGCGAGCATTTACATGCTGGGCTGGGGCGTGCCGACCTTCGATGCGCTCTACAGCCTTCAGTCGCTGGTGCGCTCCGTGGGCGCAGGCGGTGATGGCAACTACAACGTGGGGCGTTACAGCAACCCGCAAATGGACGCCCTGGTGGAGCGCACCAAAAAGGAAACCAACCTGAAGCTGCGCACCGAGTTGCTGACCAAGGCCCTGGCCTTGCAGAACGAAGATGTGGCGCACATCCCGCTGCACAACCAGGTCATTCCATGGGCCATGAAGAAGAACATCGACGTGGTGCACCGCGCCGACAACCGGCTGGACTGGCGCCTGATCAAGGTAAACTGATTTCAGCCGATCGGCAGAGGGTCGCGCACAACCGCGTGCGACCCTCTCTTCTTTTTTACCCACGATGTTTGCATTCATTCTTCGGCGTCTGGCGCAAGCTGTGATCGTCATGGTCAGCGTTGCGCTGATCGCGTTCATGTTGTTCCAGTACGTGGGTGACCCGGTCGTGTTCCTGCTGGGGCAAGACGCCACGGCCGAACAGATTCGTGAACTGCGCGCCGACCTCGGGCTGGATCAGCCGTTCTTTGTCCAGTTCTGGCACTTTCTGGCCAACGCGGTGCAGGGCGAATTCGGTCTGAGCTTGCGCCAGGGGGCCAAGGTCTCGCGGCTGATCGGCGAGCGCCTGCCGGCAACCCTGGAGCTCGCAGGCGTGGCCGCGGTGCTGGCGCTGGCGGTGGGCATTCCCATGGGGGTGTACGCCGCACTCAAGCGTGGCACCTTCGTGAGCCAGCTGTTCATGACCGTGTCCCTGCTCGGCGTGTCGCTGCCCACTTTTCTCATCGGCATCTTGCTGATCCTGGTGTTCGCCGTGAACCTGGGCTGGTTCCCCAGCTTCGGTCGGGGCGAGGTGACGCAGATCGGGTGGTGGACCACCGGACTGCTCACGGTCAAGGGCTGGCAACACATCACCTTGCCAGCGATCACACTGGCGATCTTCCAGCTCACGCTGATCATGCGTCTGGTGCGCGCCGAAATGCTGGAGGTGCTGCGCACCGACTACATCAAGTTCGCCCGCGCCCGGGGACTCACTGATCGCGCCGTTCACTTCGGCCACGCCCTGAAAAACACCCTGGTGCCGGTGATGACCATCACGGGACTCCAGCTCGGTGGCCTGATCGCCTTTGCCATCATCACCGAGACCGTGTTCCAGTGGCCAGGCATGGGCTTGCTGTTCATTCAGGCAGTCACCTTTGCCGATATCCCGGTGATGGCCGCCTACCTGTGCCTGATTGCCCTCATCTTTGTGGTGATCAACCTGATCGTGGACCTGCTGTACTTCGCCGTCGATCCACGTCTGCGCGTTGAAAAATCTGGCGGCCATTGATTGCAACCGACATGCTGACTTCCCGCATCAAGGCCCACGGCCGCGCGTTTGCCCACATCGCGGCTTTTCACCCCGAGCTCACCGCTTTGCGGCGAGACCTGCACGCCCACCCCGAAATCGGTTTCGAGGAGCATTACACCGCCCAGCGCGTGGTGGAGTCGCTCAAGGTCTGCGGAGTGGACGAAATCCACACCGGGATCGGCAAGACCGGCGTGGTCGCGGTCATCCATGGTCAACACCGTGCCAGCGGTCGCATGATCGGATTGCGCGCCGACATGGACGCCCTGCCCATGACCGAACACAACGACTTTGCGTGGCGATCCACCAGGCCGGGGATGATGCACGGCTGCGGTCACGACGGACACACCACAATGCTGGTTGGCGCGGCGCGTTATCTGGCCGAGACGCGCCAGTTCGACGGCACGGCGGTGCTGATATTCCAGCCTGGTGAAGAAGGTTTCGCGGGCGCCAAGGCCATGATCGAGGACGGGCTGTTCGACCGATTCCCGGTGCAGTCGGTCTTCGGCATGCACAACTGGCCACAGATGAAGCCCGGCACGGTGGGGGTGAACCCCGGACCCATGATGGCGTCTGCCGACCGCATCACCATCGAGATCACCGGCAAGGGAGGCCACGGAGCGCATCCCTACCAGACGGTGGACCCGGTGCTGGTTTCGGCCCACATCATCACCGCGGTGCAGAGCATCGTTTCGCGCAACGTGCGGGCCATCGACAGTGCCGTCATCAGCATCTGTGCCATGCAGGCCGGCGACATGGGGGCGTTCAGCGTGATGCCGGGCAAGGCCACGCTGGTGGGCACGGTGCGGACCTTCAACCCCGCCGTGCAGAACATGATCGAACAGCGCCTGCAGGAAGTGTGTTCGGGGGTGGCGCTTGGCCTGGGTGCGGCCGCCCACGTGAAATACGAACGCATCTACCCGGCCACCATCAACAGCGCGGAAGAGGCCCGCTTTGCCGCCGACGTGGCGCAAAAGCTGCTGGGCCACGATCACGTCGACCGCAACATGGACCCCAGCATGGGGGCCGAGGATTTCTCTTTCATGTTGCAGGTCAAGCCTGGTGCCTATCTCCGCCTGGGGCAAGGGCTCGAGAGTGGCATGGGTGGCTGCTACCTGCACAACAGCCGTTACGATTTCAACGACGAGGTGTTGCCTCTGGGTGCAGCCTTGCACGCCGGCCTCATCGAGCACGGCATGCCCCTGGCCGAAACGCACGTCAAGCCAACGGCACCGATGGCCAAGTTTTCCAACCACGCAAGGAGCGACGCATGAAGTACCACAAGACATTCACGACGGGCTTGGTGATGGCCGCTGTGCTCGCCATGGGTTCGACCCAAGCCCAGACCATCCGCATCGGCAATCAGGGCGATGCGCTGTCCATGGATCCGCACTCGCTCAACGAATCGTTGCAGCTCAGCGTGACCAACAACGTGTACGAGCCTCTGGTGGGACGCGACCGGAACCTTCGCCTCGTGCCCGCACTGGCCACGAGCTGGAAGCAGACCTCGCCAAGCGTCTGGCGCTTCGAATTGCGCAAGGGTGTGACATTCCATGACGGCGCGCCGTTCACCGCTGACGATGTGCTGTTCAGCTTTGCCCGGGCCTCGGGTGAGGGTTCGGACATGAAGAGCTACACCAACGACGTGAAGGAGATCCGCAAGGTCAACGACTTCGCGGTCGAGATCGAGACCAAGGGGCCGTTTCCCATCCTGCCCGATGTGCTGTCGCTGCTGTTCATCATGAACAAGAAGTGGTCCGAGGAAAACCAGGCCACGCGTCCGGTGGACCGGCGCAAGGGCATCGAGAACGCTGCATCGTTCCGGGCCAATGGCACCGGACCGTTTCGCCTGCGTGAGCGCCAGCCCAACATCAAGACCAGCTTCGTGCGCAACGGCAACTACTGGGGAAAGATCGAAGGCAATGTGATCAACGTGGAATACACGCCCATCGGCAACGATTCCACCCGCGTGGCGGCCTTGCTGTCGGGCCAGGTCGACGTGATCGAGCCGGTGCCGCTGCAGGACGTGGCGCGCATCAACGCCAGCGGCAAGAGCAAGGTGATGCAGGGCCCCGAGCTGCGCACCATCTTCCTCGGCATGGACCAGAAACGCGACGAGCTGCTGTTTTCCAACGTCAAGGGAAAGAACCCCTTCAAGGACAAGCGCGTGCGTCAGGCCTTCTACCAGGCCATCGACATCAACGGCATCCAGCGCACCGTGATGCGCGGCGCATCCAAGCCCACCGCACTGATGGTGGGCCCTGGCATCAATGGTTTCGACGAGTCGATGAACACGCGCCTGCCGTACGACCCCGACGCAGCAAAAAAGCTGCTGGCTGATGCAGGCTACCCCAATGGATTCGAAGTGGCGATGAACTGCCCGAACGACCGTTATGTGAACGACGGGGCGATCTGCCAGGCGGTGGCGGTGAGCCTCGCCCGAGTTGGTGTGAAGATCAACCTGCAGGCCGAGACCAAGGGAACCTATTTCCCCAAGATCCTCAAGCGGGACACCAGCTTCTACATGCTCGGATGGACACCGGGCACCTACGACTCCCACAACGCACTGAACGCCCTGATGCGCTGCGCCGATGACAAAGGCAGCGGCCAGTTCAACCTGGGCTCCTACTGCAACCCCAAGGTGGATGAGCTGACCGTGCAAATCCAGTCTGAAACCGACAAGACCAAGCGCGATGCCTTGATCCGCGAAGCCTTCAAGCTGCACGCCGATGACATCGGCCATCTGCCCCTGCACCAGCAGGCGCTCGCCTGGGGCGTGGCCAGCAATGTGCAGCTGGTCCAGTTCGCCGACAACTCCATGCCGTTTCGCTACATGTCGGTGAAGTAGAAGCCCCCCCTGCGCCGCCTTCGGCGTCTTCCCCCCGGTGGGGGGACGCACGCTGGGGCCGGCGGAGCCGGACCCTCGCGAGCTCTGGTTGGGCGCTCCCTTTCCTCGTCGCATTTCCAAGGACTTTCCGTTGACCTCACTTCTGCACCGCTGGGTCGACAGCGATGTCGGTCACAGCTTTCGCAACTCACCCACCGCCATCGTGGCGGCGGTGATTGCGTTCATCTGCATCTTTTGCGCGGTGTTCGCGCCGTGGGTGGCGCCGCACAACCCCTTCGATCTCGCCACGCTCGAGCTGTCCAACGCCCGCCTGCCGCCGGCATGGAGTCCCGAGGGTTCGCGCAACTTCCTGCTGGGCACCGACGACCAGGGCCGCGACATCCTGTCGGCGCTGATGTATGGCGCACGCATCTCTCTGGCGGTGGGTTTTGCCTCGGTGGTGCTGTCGGTGATCATCGGCGTGTCCTTTGGCCTGGCCGCCGGCTTCCTGGGCGGGTGGGTCGACAGTGTGCTCATGCGCCTGTGCGACGTGATGTTGTCTTTTCCCGCCATCCTGGTGGCCCTGCTGATCGCCGGTGTGGGACGCGCCCTGTTTCCCAACGCGCACGAAGCGCTGGCCTTCGGCGTCCTGATCATTTCGATCACCCTCACCGGCTGGGTGCAGTACGCGCGCACTGTGCGGGGCTCCACGCTGGTGGAGCGCAACAAGGAATACGTGCAGGCCGCCCGCGTGACCGGGGTTGCACCACTGCGCATCATGCGCAGCCATGTGCTCCCCAACGTCATGGGCCCGGTGCTGGTGTTGGCCACCATCCAGGTGGCCACCGCCATCATCACCGAGGCCACGTTGTCCTTTCTGGGTGTGGGCGCACCGCCCACCTCACCGTCGCTGGGCACGCTGATCCGCGTGGGCAACGACTATTTGTTCTCCGGCGAGTGGTGGATCACCATCTTCCCCGGCGCCATGCTGGTGCTGATCGCACTCAGTGTGAACTTGCTCGGCGACTGGCTGCGCGATGCACTCAATCCTCGCCTGCGTTAATCCAAGATGAGCCTTCTTCAAGTCAAAAATCTGGTTGTCGAATTCCCCGGCCGCCGCGGCACGCTGCGCGCGCTCGACGACATTTCCTTCGACATCGCACCGGGCGAAATTCTCGGCGTGGTGGGCGAATCCGGCGCGGGCAAATCGCTCACGGGGGCATCCATCATCGGCCTGCTCGAGCCACCGGGGCGTGTGGCCTCGGGCGAGATCCTGCTGCACGGCCGGCGCATCGACAACCTGCCGCACGAGGAGCTGCGCAAGGTGCGTGGACGAAAGATCGGCGCGATCTTCCAGGACCCGCTGACCTCGCTCAACCCGCTGTATTCCGTGGGTCGCCAGCTGATCGAAACCATCACCACGCACCTGCCCGTCACCCAGGCCGAGGCGCGCAAGCGTGCCATCGACCTGCTCAAGGACACCGGCATCCCGGCCGCCGAACAGCGCATCGACCACTATCCGCACCAGTTCAGCGGCGGCATGCGCCAGCGGGTGGTGATCGCACTGGCGCTGGCCGCCGAGCCTCAGCTCATCGTGGCAGACGAGCCCACCACCGCGCTGGACGTGTCCATCCAGGCGCAGATCATCACTTTGCTCAAGACGATCTGCAAACAGCGCGGAGCAGCGGTGATGCTGATCACCCACGACATGGGCGTGATCGCCGAGACCTGCGACCGTGTGGCGGTGATGTATGCCGGGCGCATCGCCGAGATTGGCCCGGTGCACGAAGTCATCAACCACCCGGCCCATCCCTACACCGCGGGCCTGATGGCCTGCATTCCCGACATGGGCATGGACCGTGAACGGCTGCACCAGATCGACGGTGCGATGCCGCGCCTCAATGCGATTCCGGCGGGCTGCGCCTACAACCCGCGTTGCGAGAAGGTGTTCGACCGTTGCCACGTGGACCGTCCGGACCTGCTGGTGGCTGGCGCCACGCGAGCTGCCTGCTGGCTGCACGCCCAGTCGGGGGTGGCAGCATGAGCGCCGACATGTTCGAGCGGGCCGTGCAGGCCCAGTCGACCCAGTCGGACACCGCCCGCACGCGCGCTGCCGTTTCTGCCGCCACTGCCGAGGCCGCCACCGCCGCGCCGCTCGTGCGCGCCACCGATCTGGCCAAGACCTTCGACGTTTCCGCTCCGTGGCTCAACCGGGTGATCGAGCGACAGCCGCGCCAGTTGCTGCGCGCGGTCGATGGTGTGTCCTTCGACATCCCCCGCGGGCAGACTCTGGCGCTGGTGGGCGAATCGGGCTGCGGCAAGAGCACCGTGGCGCGGCTGCTGGTGGGCTTGTACGAGCCCACGCGCGGGGGCTTCGAATTCGACGGGCAGGACGCGCACGCCGCCTTCAAGACGCCCGAAGGACGCAAGCTGCGCCGGCGCATCCAGATGATCTTTCAGGATCCGTACGCCAGCCTCAACCCGCGCTGGCGGGTGGAGGACATCATTGCCGAGCCGCTGCGCGAGCACGAAATCGTGACCGATCCGGCCGGATTGCGCGACCGGGTGGACGAATTGCTGAAGTCGGTTGGCCTCTCGCCGCTGGACCGTGTGAAGTACCCGCACCAGTTCAGCGGTGGACAGCGACAGCGCATTTCGATTGCGCGCGCCCTGGCCACCCAGCCCGAATTCCTGGTCTGCGACGAGCCCACCAGCGCGCTGGATGTGAGCGTGCAGGCGCAGGTGCTCAACATCATGAAAGACCTGCAGCGGCAGCAGGGTCTGACCTATCTCTTCATCAGCCACAACCTGGCTGTGGTGCGACACGTGAGCGACCAGGTCGGCGTGATGTACCTCGGCCGACTGGTGGAGCTTGCGCCCAAGCACACCCTGTTCGACAGTCCGCGCCACCCTTACACGCGCATGCTGCTGGACGCCATTCCGAAGATGCACGACACCGGGCGCGCCCGCACGCCGGTGTCCGGTGAAGTGCCCAACCCCCTGAACCCGCCCACCGGCTGTGCCTTCAACCCGCGCTGCCCGCACGCCAACGACCGGTGTCGCAACGAGCGCCCGAGCCTGCTGACCCTGGGTGGCATCCGCATCGCCTGCCACGCGGTTGAAGAAGGCCGACTCTGAGTTGAGCCCATCCCCAAATTGGGGGAGTGCCCCGGCGACGCATTTCTCTTAACCTGCGTGGCGGTTGGCGAGCGGTATGCACGGTCCGTGGTGGGCTGGCGCCGAGCGCAACGACAGGAGAACAGCATGAGCAAGCGTCTTTGTTGGTTGGGATCGTTGTGTTTGTGGGTGTCCGCCAGCGCGTGGGCACAAGCCGACGGCAGCAGCAAGCCGGTGCCGAAGGTGGGGGACGTGGCGGTCTACATGGTCAACCAGCGCGCCGACAAGCGCGTGTTCGAAGAGACGGTGACCGTCGCATCGGTTGATCAGACCCAGATCAAGAGCAAGCATGCCCGTCCCGGTCTCAATCCGCCCGAAATCGAGGGCGTTCTCACGGCAGATTGGGCAGTCGCTGTCTCTGGCACGACTGCAACCCGCTTCGATCCGCCGATCGTCGGCGTCAAGTTTCCATTGACGGTGGGCGAGAGCTGGAAATCCGGCTACCTCGCCGAGGGCGTAACCAGCAAGAGCAAGGGCGACCTGGAAGTCAAGGTGGTGGCCCGTGAAAAAGTGAAGACGCCGGCCGGGGAATTCGATGCCTTCAAGATCGAATCGGCCGGCTGGATCACGGGCGTCTCCTGGTCCGGCTCCTTCCGTGTCGCACAGGTGCAGTGGTTTGCCCCGGCCATCGGGCGCTTCGTCAAGTCGGAATACAAGGATTACCGGGGCGGTCAACTCTGGAACGACACCGTCAGTGAACTCAAGTCGTTCACGCCTGCTCCGTGACGCTGCCCGGGAGAATCAGGCGTAGCGTTTGCTGCGCAGGTTGTTCTTCATTTCCTTGAGCAGCGGCTGCAGCTTGGCGCCGCCGATGCGCAGTGCCAGGCAGGTGGCCACGATGTCGATCACCATCAGGTGCATCAGGCGCGAGGTCATGGGGCTGTAGCGGTCGTAGCCCTCAGGGTGGTCGGCCGAGAGGTGAACGTGGCCGGCCTGCGCCAGCGGCGTGCCGCTGGTGGTGATGGTGATCACCGTGGCGCCGTGTTTGCGCGCGATGTCGGCCGCGTCCATGAGGTCGCGGGTGCGGCCGGAGTTGGAGACGATCACCGCACAGTCGCCGGGCCCGAGCAGCGAGGCGCTCATCACCTGCATGTGACCGTCGCTGTAGGCGATGGCATTGATGCCCAGCCGGAAGAACTTGTGCTGGGCATCCTGGGCCACGATGCCGGAGTTGCCTGCGCCGTAGAACTCGATGCGGCCCTTGTGTTTGTAGGTCGCCACCAGCGCGTCCACCGCCCTCTCGATGGCATGGCTCGACGCGTCGTTGCGGTACTTCAGGAATGCAGCCACGGTGTTGTCGATCACCTTGACCAGCACGTCGCTGGTCTTGTCGTCCATGTCCACACTGCGGTGGATGAAGGGCACGCCTTCGCTCACGGTGCCCGCGAGCTTGAGCTTGAAGTCGGACAAACCGTCGTAACCCATGCTGCGGCAAAAGCGAACCACGGTGGGTTTGCTCACGTGTGCGCGTTCGGCCAGTTCGCTCACAGGCAAACCGGCGAAGGTGCGCGGGTCCAGCAGCACGAGCTTGCCCACGCGCTGCTCGGCAGGCGCCAGTGAAGGCAGTGAGGCTTTGATCCGGTCGAGCATGGCGGGCACCTGGTTACATGACAGGGTGAAATTTTATTACCAAGGGTGTTCGATAATCGCACCCATGAACCAGCTCGATGCCCTCAAACAATTCACCACCGTGGTGGCCGACACCGGCGACTTCAAGCAGATCGCGGCGTTTGCCCCGCAAGATGCCACCACCAATCCCTCGCTGATCCTGAAGGCGGTGCAAAAGCCCGAATACGCGCACATGCTCAAGGATGCGGTGACCCGCTACGGCGCCCAGGGGCCGGACGAGGTGGCAAACCGCTTGCTGGTGCGTTTTGGCTGCGAGATCCTCCAGCTGATCCCCGGCCGTGTGTCGACCGAGGTCGATGCCCGCCTGAGCTTCGACACCGAGGCCACGGTCACCCGCGCGCGCCGCATCATCGATCTCTACCAGGGCGAAGGTGTGCATGTCGACCGCGTGCTCATCAAGATCGCCTCGACCTGGGAAGGCATCCAGGCCGCTGCCCGCCTGGAGCGCGACGGCATCCACACCAATCTGACGCTGTTGTTTTCGTTTGCCCAGGCGGTGGCCTGCGGGCAGGCGCAGGTCCAGCTCATTTCCCCGTTCGTGGGACGCATTTACGACTGGTACAGGAAGTCGGCGGGTGCAGCCTGGGACGAGGCTGCGATGGCTGGCGCCAACGATCCGGGTGTGCGCTCGGTGCGCAGCATCTACGAGTTCTACAAGAAGCACGGCATCCAAACCGAGGTGATGGGCGCGAGCTTTCGCAACGTGGGTCAGATCACGGCGCTGGCCGGTTGCGACCTGCTGACCATCAGCCCCGAACTGCTGGCCCAGCTGGCTGCCAGCGAGGCGCCGCTTGCCCGCGCACTGGATGCGCAAGTCGCGAAGGGCATGGACATTCCGTTCGTGACCCACGACGAAGCCGGTTTCCGCTTCGCCCTCAATGAGGATGCGATGGCAACAGAGAAGCTCTCCGAGGGTATTCGTGCATTCGTGGCCGACACGATCAAGCTTGAAGCCCTGATGCGCTGAGCTTGTTTGCTTTGGCCTGGAGCGCGTGGGTGCCCGGGCAGGCCGGACGGCTCATCAGCCGCTTCGCGTCAGCAAATCGCCGTCCGGCCCACCCGGGCACCCACGCTTTGGGCGGGCGAAAGACCGAAAACTGACGACAGAATGAAAAAACCCCACGAGTTGCCTCGCGGGGTTTTTTCTTGGGTTTCCTGTCAGGCTGCAGTGATGCATTCCGACGCAGCATGAGCCGCCAGGCCAAAGCGCAAGGGCGTGGACAGTGGCAGCGCCACGTCAAGCCCTTGCAACGCCGGCATGGCGTCTCAGGCAAGGAGCAATTACATGCCCATGCCGCCCATGTCGCCCATGCCCATTCCGCCACCACCCATGCCGCCGGCAGGTGCGTCGTCCTTCGGGGACTCGGCAACCATGGCTTCCGTGGTCAGCATCAGGCTGGACACCGAAGCGGCGTTCTGCAGCGCGGTGCGGGTCACTTTCGTTGGGTCCAGAATGCCCATTTCGATCATGTCGCCGTAGGTGTCGTTGGCCGCGTTGAAGCCGTAGTTGCCTTTGCCGGCCAGGATGGCGTTGACCACCACCGATGGCTCGCCACCGGCGTTGGCCACGATTTCGCGCAGGGGCGCTTCGATGGCCTTGAGCACCAGCTTGATGCCGGCGTCCTGGTCGGGGTTGTCACCCTTGATGGTGCCTGCGGCCTGACGGGCGCGCAGCAGGGCCACGCCACCACCGGCGACGATGCCTTCTTCCACCGCAGCGCGCGTGGCGTGCAGGGCGTCTTCCACGCGGGCTTTCTTTTCCTTCATCTCGACTTCGGTGGCAGCGCCGACCTTGATCACGGCAACACCGCCGGCCAGCTTGGCCACGCGCTCTTGCAGCTTTTCACGGTCGTAGTCGGAAGTGGCTTCCTCGATCTGCACGCGCACTTGCTTCACGCGGGCTTCGATGTCGGCCGCAGCGCCAGCGCCGTCGATGATGATGGTGTTTTCCTTGCTGACTTCGATGCGCTTGGCCGAACCCAGGTCGGCCAGCGTCACTTTTTCCAGCGTCATGCCGACTTCTTCAGCGATCACTTTGCCGCCGGTCAGGATGGCGATGTCTTCCAGCATGGCCTTGCGGCGGTCGCCGAAGCCAGGAGCCTTCACAGCCACCACTTTCAGGATGCCGCGGATGGTGTTGACCACCAGGGTCGCCAGGGCTTCGCCTTCGACGTCCTCGGCAATGATCAGCAGCGGACGGCCGGCCTTGGCGACTTGCTCCAGCGTGGGCAGCAGGTCACGGATGTTGGAGACCTTCTTGTCGTACAGGAGCACGAAAGGGTTGTCCAGCAGCGCGGCTTGCTTCTCGGGGTTGTTGATGAAGTAGGGCGACAGGTAGCCGCGGTCGAACTGCATGCCCTCGACCACTTCGAGTTCGGAGTCCAGCGACTTGCCGTCTTCCACGGTGATCACGCCTTCTTTGCCCACTTTGTCCATGGCATCGGCAATGATCTTGCCGATGGTCTCGTCGGAGTTGGCCGAAATCGAACCCACCTGGGCGATTTCCTTGGAGGTGGTGGTGGCCTTGGAGGCCTTCTTCAGCTCGGCGGTCAGGGCCGTCACGGCCTTGTCGATGCCGCGCTTCAGGTCCATCGGATTCATGCCGGCGGCCACGTACTTCATGCCTTCGCGCACGATGGCCTGGGCCAGCACGGTCGCGGTGGTGGTGCCGTCACCGGCGTTGTCGGAGGTCTTGGAAGCGACTTCCTTGACCATTTGCGCGCCCATGTTCTGAAGCTTGTCCTTCAGTTCGATTTCCTTGGCCACGGACACACCGTCCTTGGTCACGGTGGGGGCGCCGAACGAGCGCTCGAGCACCACGTTGCGGCCTTTGGGACCCAGGGTGACCTTGACGGCGTTGGCCAGGATGTTCACACCCTCGACCATGCGTGCGCGGGCTTCGCCGCCGAAAATGACGTCTTTTGCTGCCATGTTGATTTCTCCGGAATTCAGTTAAAAGGAATGAAAAGAGAAGATTTACTTCTCAACGACTGCAAACAGGTCGTCTTCTTTCATCACCAGCAGTTCATTGCCGTCGACCTTGACGGTCTGGCCGCTGTACTTGCCGAACAGAACGCGGTCGCCGACCTTGACGTTCATGGCGGCGAGTTCGCCTTTGTCGTTTTTCTTGCCAGGACCGACCGCGAGGATCTCGCCCTGGTCGGGCTTCTCTGCGGCGGCGTCGGGGATGACGATGCCGGAAGCGGTTTTGGTTTCGCTGTCAATGCGCTTGACGATCACGCGATCGCCGAGAGGACGAAGGTTCATTGCATCTCCTGGATATGGAACAGAAAGGAAAAGGTTGAGGCCGACGGTGCCGGCGCAGGGCCGGGCTGGCGCCGTCGATCACTTGGAGCGAAGCTTGTTAGCACTCAACTCCAGCGAGTGCTAATGATAAGGGCGAGCCGGGGTCAATACAAGGTCGGACGGGCATTTTTTCAATCCAGCACTGCGCCGACGGTGCGGCCGCACGTCAAGGTCCGACGTTTCAGGCCGGCTGGGCCGGTGGCGGAAACAGGGCATTGTGCTGTTCGCTCAGGTGCGACTTGTCCCCTTCCAGCACCATCGCCTGCAAGGCGCGCTGCAGGCTGGTCGCCGCCTGCCTGCGGGCGGCGTCTGCCAGGGCACCGCCGCAACCCTCGGCGATGATCGCGAGCAGCTTTTGCATGCGCAGCTGGACTTCGGGAACCGCGGCACCGTCCCGGGCGATCGGGTCGAAGGCCTGGTGGATCAAATCCGCCGGGTCCAGCGGCACCAGTGTCAGCCGGTCGTAGCTGGCTTCGGGCGCCTCACTCTCACTGTCGCTTCTGGCATCGACGAGCACCCGGGTGATGGTGTTCATGGCGGCGATCGCGGTGCCCGGGTCGTTGACAGCGGGCGACAGCGCACGTTGTGCCACCTCGCACAGGACGATCATGCCGAAGCGCGGGTCCTGGTCGAAACTGCGTCCGTTGCCCAACACGAACGCGTTGCGCAGGGCGTCGAGCTCGAGCGGGGCGTCCAGGCCAGGAGCACCGTCGACGATGGCCAGAACGGTCCCGGGGTGGACGAGCTGCCCCGGGCGCACGCGCAGATGCACCTCCACCCCGGATTCGACCGCCCGTTGCTGAAGCGACTGCATGTCGATGTGGCGCACATAGCCAACCTTGCCGGCGTGCACCGCGAGGCCCTGCGGCGGGGTGGTTTGCGCCAGGCGCGCCCCCATGCCTGGTGACCGGCGGTGGGCGCTCATGGCGCGCATCGCCACCTTCTCGAGCTTGGACAGCGTGTTTTCCATGCGCCCCAGCACCGAGAGCGTCTTGACCCATCGAATCAGCGTCACTATCAAATACAGCAGCACGCCCATGGTGCAGATGAACAGGATGAAGCGACCGGTGCTGCCATACAGCCCCAGACCCAGCGCCGTGTTGGCGATGATCGCGTAGATGAAGGCAGAGATGAACGTGGTGATGGCGTTCTGCGTGTCGGCGTCACCGGCCACCAGTTCGATGGCCCGGGGAGAGGCGCCCACGGCGGCAGAAGAGAACGCGGCCACCATGATCGACAAGGAAAAGGTGGCCACCGCGAGCATGCTCGATGCGATCACGCCCAGCAGGCTGTCGAGCGTGCCACGCTCGATATCGGGCAGCAGGCCGGCGGGAATGAGACGGTTGCCCACCGCCGCCAGCAGGGCGATCACCACGGCGACCACGCTGCCGGCGGCAGGCTTGACCCAGAGGCGGTTTTCGGCGGCCTTGAGCCAGATGAGCGTTCGGTACAGCGACATCGTCCTGAGGATAGGTGATTTGTTCACGCGGGCCCGTGTCGGCCGGGTGGCCGGGGTGGCATCGCGTGCAGGTCGGCGCGCCCGGGCGCGACTGTCAGGCTCAGAAGTGGGCCAGGTAGCCGCCATCGACCACCAGCGTCTGTCCGGTGATGTAGCTGGAGGCAGGTGAGGCCAGGAACACCGCCGCTGCGCCGATCTCGTCGGGCCGGCCCCAGCGGCCGAGCGAGGTGCGCTGTTTCAGCCAGGCCTGCGTTGACTCGTCCTCGACCATTCCCGCGTTGGCCTCGGTGGCGAAGAAGCCCGGGGCGATGGCATTGACGTTGATGCCGTGCGGGCCGAGTTCGGCCGCCAGCGCGCGGGTCAGGGCGGCCAGCGCGCCTTTGCTGGTGGTGTAGGCGGCATCGCCGGCGCGGGCAATCGGCCCGGCGATCGAGGTCACGTTGATGATGCGGCCGTGTCCTTGCGCGCGCATGGGCCGCGCGGCTTCGCGGCAGAGGTGCCATGCCGACACCAGATTGGCCTCGAGCAGATCGCGCAGGGCCTGGGCAGGCAGTTCGTCCAGCGGCTGCCGGCGGCGCTGGCCGACGTTGTTGATGAGGATGTCCAGCCGGCCGCTTTCGCCCAGCATGCGCGACACGGCAGCGGTCGCTGCACCTTCGTCGGTCACATCGAACGGCAATGCCTGAGCGTCGCCGGCGGTGGCCTCGGCGGCAGCGCGGACCTGTCCGACAGCATGTCTGAGGCTGTCGGCATCGCGGCCGTTGAGCCAGACCTGGGCGCCGTGCGCGGCAAGCGCGCAGGCCATCGACAGGCCGAGCCCGCGGCTGGCGCCGGTGACCAGCGCCACGCGACCGTGCAGCGAGAAGAGGGTGGAAGAATTCACCCGCGAATTATCGGCGGCGGCGGCGCACCCGCCCGTGAGCGTGGCTCAGACCGTGAGTTCGGCCATCGACGATTCCGGAAACGCCAAGTCGGGGTCGAGTTGCTCCAGCGGCAGGGTGAAGTAGAAAGTGCAGCCTGCACCGGGCGCGGTTTCTGACCAGATGCGACCACCGTGCCGGTCGATGATGCGTTGCGCCAGGGCCAGGCCGGTGCCGGTGCCCTCGAAGTCCATCGAGTGGTGCTGTCGCTGGAACATCACGAACAGGTTGTGCGCCTTCTCCAGGTCGAAGCCGGCCCCGTTGTCGCTGACAAAGAACGTGCGTCCTCCCATGGGGTTGACCTTCCAGCCGACCTTGATGACGGCGTCGTTGCGCTTGGCGGTGTACTTCACCGCGTTGTCGAGCAGGTTGCCCCAGGCCTGTGCCAGCAGCATGGCATCGCCGCGGACCATCGGCAGTTCCGGATCGATCGTCCATTCGATGGAGCGGTCCGGGTGTTCCTGTTTCAGGTGGGCGACGACGCCCTGCAGCAAGGGAGCCAGTGGCACAGGTTGGGAGTCCAGCGCCACGCGACCCAGCCGCGCGTATTCGAGCAGGCCTTCGATCATCAGGCTCATGCGCTTGGCCGCCTTGGCGATCGAGGTCTGGTATTGGCGGGCAAGGTTGTCGGTGGACTCGCCGGTTTGCTCTTGCAGCAGGCTCACGAAGCTGGCGATATGGCGCAGCGGCGCGCGCAAGTCGTGCGAGACCATGTGCGAGAACACGTCCAGATCCTTGTTCGCCGCCACCAGCTGTTGCGTGCGTTCGGCCACGCGCTTCTCCAGCTCGCGGTTGAGGTCGTTCATCACGTCCTCCAGGCTCTTGGCCGCGGTCATGTCGCGCGTGATGCTTGAGAGGCCCTGCAATTCACCGGCTTCGTTGCGCAGCGCGGTGAGCACGGTGTGCGCCCAGAAGCGCGAGCCGTCCTCACGCAGGCGCCAGCCACGTGATTCCCATTGGCCGTGGTCCTTGGCCAGGCGCAGCACCTGGCCCGGGTCGACCTCGTCTTCGCCCGCGTTGTCGCTGCACATGAGCGTCTCGTACGACTGCCCGACGATCTGCGAGCGCTGGTGGCCGTGCAGGCGCTGGGCGCTTTCAGTCCATTCCGTCACCGCGCCGGTGTCGTCCACGAAATAGATGCAGTAGTCCTGGATGGCGTCGACCATCAGGCGGTAGCGCTGCTCGCTGGCGAACAGTTCTTCGGAGCGTTCCCGCACGCGGTCCTCCAGGTCCTGGTTGGCGTGCAGCACGAACTCTTCGGTGCGCCGTCGCTCCGTGATGTCGTGCAGTTCGATGAACAGCCCTTCGACTTCACCGGCCTGCACGTCGGGAATGTAGTGAATGTCGAAATAGTTCTTTGCGCCGTCCGCTCCCATGCGTTCGGCTTCGAAATTCTGTGCCTTGCCGCTGAGCGTGGCCGCCACCCGCGGCATGATCTCGGGCAAGACCTCGGGGCGCACCACGTCGCTCAGGTGCGAGCCCACCATCTCTTCGGGCGCCTTGCCGTAGCGCTGGGCGTGCGCCTGGTTGGCGAAGCGGCAGACCAGGTTCTTGTCGTAGTAGGCCAGGCGGGCTGGAATGCGGTTGGTGATGCTGCGCAGGATGGCGTCTTGCGGTGCGTCGGTGACGTGGCCGGCCGGCACGTTGCCGAGATCGGCCACCATGGTGCTGGTGTGCAGGAACTGACCTTCCGCATCAAAAACGGCGGTGGACGTGAGCCTGGCCTGCAGCAAGTCGCCGTTGGCGCGACGCAGCATGAGTGTGAGCGGCTCCGTGCGCCCGCTGATCAGCAGTTGTTCCACGTGCATGGACGCCGCACTGCGCGACGCGGGCGCGGTCAGATCGGTGAGCTTTCTGAACATCACCACCTCGTTCCGGTCGGTACCCAGCCAGTCGAGCAGGGTCTGGTTGATGTTGACGCAGCGCAGGTTGGCGTCCAGTGCGAGCAGACCGCAAGGCGCGTTGTCGTACAGGGAGCGGGCGGCGTTCAGGGCGGCCAGCAGTTCATCGGCGATGGGGGCCAGCTGCTGCTCAGTGGTCGGTGCAGAGGTGTCCATGGGAGGGCTCCAGGTCGGTTCGGGTCGTGGCAAAACATTGCTCGTACTTCCTTATCGGACGGCAGCGCCAAAAATTCAGCCGTGTTCGACCACCGGACAGGGTGGCGATGCGGTCCGTTCGACGCGAAAAAAAGCCCCGGGGCTGGAGCGCCGGGGCTTTCCGAACATCACCGTAAGTGAAGGCTTACATTCCGGCAGCCTTCTTCAGGGCGGCGGCACGGTCGGTGCGCTCCCAGGTGAACTCGGGCTCTTCGCGGCCGAAGTGGCCGTAGGCAGCGGTCTTGGTGTAGATCGGGCGCAGCAGGTCGAGCATCTGGATGATGCCTTTGGGACGCAGATCAAAGTGTTCATTGACCAGCGCGGCGATCTGCTCGTCGGGAATCACGCCGGTGCCTTCCGTGTAAACCGTCACGTTCATCGGGCGGGCCACGCCGATGGCGTAGGCCACCTGGATCTGGCACTGCTTGGCCAGCCCGGCGGCCACGATGTTCTTGGCCACGTAACGGGCGGCATAGGCCGCTGAGCGGTCAACCTTGGACGGGTCCTTGCCGGAGAACGCGCCACCGCCGTGCGGGCAGGCGCCACCGTAGGTGTCAACGATGATCTTTCGACCCGTCAGACCACAGTCGCCCTGCGGACCGCCAATGACGAATCGGCCGGTGGGGTTGATCAGGTAGCGGGTGTTCTGCAGCCATTCCTTGGGCAGCACGGGCTTGATGATCTCTTCGATGATGGCTTCATTGAACGAGGCCTTCATCTTGGTGGAGGTTTCGCTCTGGTCGGGGCTGTGCTGCGTCGACAGCACCACGGTGTCGATGCTGTGCGGCTTGCCGTCCACATAGCGCATGGTCACCTGGCTCTTGGCATCGGGGCGCAGGAATGGCAGGCGGCCGTCCTTGCGAAGCTGCGCCTGGCGCTCGACCAGCCGGTGCGCGTAGTAGATGGGCGCGGGCATCAGTTCGGGCGTCTCGTCGCAGGCGTAGCCGAACATCAGACCCTGGTCGCCAGCGCCGGTGTTGAGGTGGTCGTCGCTGGCGTGGTCCACGCCCTGGGCAATGTCGTTGCTCTGTTTGTCGTAGGCCACCAGCACCGCGCAGCCCTTGTAGTCGATGCCGTACTCGGTGTTGTCGTAGCCGATGCGCTTCAAGGTGTCGCGCGCGACCTGGATGTAGTCGACGTGCGCGTTGGTCGTGATCTCGCCGGCCAGCACCACCAGTCCGGTGTTGCACAGTGTCTCGGCCGCCACGCGGCTGCGCGGGTCCTGGGTGAAGATCGCGTCGAGGATCGCGTCGGAAATCTGGTCCGCCACCTTGTCGGGGTGGCCTTCAGAGACGGATTCGGAGGTGAAAAGAAAGTCGTTCGCCATGGTTAAACTCCAAGTTGGTTGATCGGCGTTGCCGGTCTGTCAGAGTTCGGCGAACGCTTTAGCGGAATTTATGAATCGCCCCGCAATTAGTTCAGTAACTCGGCGATGGGCGGATTCTAGATCAAGCCCCATGCCCCGCCTGTCTTCCGAACAACTTGTGCCCGGGGTCATCCCCCGACCTCATTGGCTGCGTTGGTCCACTTCCTCTTTCGTGTGCTGAGCCTGTTCCCGCTGCCGGTGCTGCATGCGCTGGGCTGGCTGCTGGGCTGGGTCAGCTTCCTGTTGTCCTCCCGTTACCGCCGCCGCCTCCTCGCCCACGCCAGACTGGCACATTGCCCCACGCGCGTCATCTGGGCGTCGGTGGGCGAGGCGGGCAAGCTGGTGGCCGAACTGCCGAGGTTGTGGCTGGGCCGGCCGGTGCGCGTGGGCTGGGAGGGTGCAGCCCACATCGAGTCAGCGCAGGCGGACGGCGCCGGTGTGTTGTTCCTCACCCCCCACCTGGGCTGCTTCGAGATCACCGCCCAGGCCTATGCGCAGCGCTTCGGTGCCCGCCACCCCATGACGGTGCTGTTTCGCCCGGCGCGCCAGGCCGCGTTGCGCGAACTGGTGGCGGCTGCCCGTCGGCGCCCGGGCCTGCACGCGGCTCCCACCACCCTGGCGGGCGTCAAGCAACTCATCAAGGCGCTGAAGGTGGGCGACGCGGTGGGCCTGTTGCCCGACCAGGTGCCGCCGCAAGGGCAGGGCGTGTGGGCACCCTTTTTCGGACGCGATGCCTACACCATGACGCTGTCTGCGCGGCTGGCACAAGGCGGCAACACACAGGTGCTGCTCAGCTGGGGCGAGCGACTGAGCTGGGGCCGGGGTTATCTGGTGCATGTGAGGCCGTTCGGCCCCCTGGACAGCGACCCGGCCAAGGCTGCCGGCCAGATCAACCAGGCCATGGAGACGCTGGTGCGAGAATGCCCCGCCCAGTACCTCTGGTCGTACGACCGTTACAAGTCCCCGCCGCCTGCCCGCTGATGCCCCAGCTTCCCGCCTCCGAACACCAGTTGCCGCCCGGTGGCATCACCAACCGCCTGGGGCTCGTCTTCATGCGATTGCTCGCGCGCCTGCCCCTTTCATGGGTGCGGGCCCTGGGCTGGCTGCTGGGCCATGTGCTGCACGCGGTGGCGGGGCGCCGCCGGCGCATCGCGCGCACCAACTGGGGCGTGTGCTTTCCTGAGCAAGGCACGACCGAGCGCAACCGCGCCGTGCGCCGCCACTTCGTTTTCTTCGCCCAGGCATGGCTGGACCGCAGCTGGTTGTGGGAGGCCAGCGATGCCACCATCCGCCGCCGGCTGACCCTCACCGGTGACCTTCAGGCGCTGGCCGGCAACGAACCCACGGTGTTGTTCGCGCCGCACTTCGTGGGCATGGATGCCGGCTGGACCGCACTGACCGCCCACCTCGAGCGGCGCTTTTGCGGCATTTATGCCGAGCAGCTCAACGCCGATGTCGACCGCTGGATGTCGCAGGGTCGGCAACGCTTCGGTGAACCGCACATCGTGGCGATGCGCCAGGGACTCAAGCCGCTGGTGGCGGCCTTGCGCCAGGGCCTGCCGTTGTACCTGCTGCCCGACATGGATTACGGCACACGGGATTCGGTCTTCGTTCCGTTTTTCGGGGTGCAGACCGCCACCATCACATCGCTCTCGCGCTTTGCGCGCATGGCCAGGGCGCGTGTGGTGCCGGTGGTCAGCCGTCTCACACCGAGCGGGTACGAAGTGAAAGTGCATTCGCCATGGGTCGACTATCCGAGCGGTGATGTGGAGGCCGACACGGCCATGATGAACACCTGTCTCGAGGAATTCATCCGGATGGCGCCCGAGCAGTACTACTGGGTGCACAAGCGCTTCAAGACACGGCCCGGCGGCGAGCCTTCCTTCTACGCCGGCCTTTGAGCGCCCCCGCTCAGGGTGTGAGAAAGCCTTCGATCAGGGCGGCCACGTGCTGCGGTTGTTCATGCACGATCCAGTGGGTGGCGCCGGGCACCCGTTCGATGCGCAGCTCGGGCACGAACCCGTCCAGTCCGTCCAGCAAGGTCTCGGGCAGGGCCGTGTCACCCAGGCCCCAGACCACCAGCGTGGGCACGTGCACCATGACACGTTCGCGCGGCAGCTGCACGGCTGCGGCGCCCGGGTCGCCCGGAGTGGGTGGTCGCAAGGGGGACGCTGCGTAATAGGCGCAGGGGCCGTGCAGTCCCTGGCGCCAGACCGACCGGTAGCGGTCGCGCGTGGCGTCATCAAGCCAGGCCATCGGACCACTGTCGGCGGCCATGTTGGTGAAGAAGGGCCACAGGCGCGCGAAATCGTTTTCCGCCAGCAAGGCCGGTGCGTCCGGGCGAGCGAGGAAGTTCATGTAGGCGCTCGATGCCTGCTGCGTCGGCGAGTTCGCCAGTTCGCGCTGGAAAGCGGCGGGATGGGGCGCATTGACGATGACGAGCTGGCGAAGCGCGCCTGGCCACTGCGCCGCAACGCTCCAGGCGAGCGCGCCGCCCCAGTCGTGCGCCACCAGACCGGCGAGCTGACCTGGCGTGGGGCTGTTCGACGTGATGGCGTCGATCAGCGCGGACAGGTCCTGCACCAGCGGCTTGGCTCGGTAGGCGGCCACGTCGGTGGGCGCGCTGGACTGCTCGAAGCCGCGCAGATTGGGTGCCACGCAGCGGTAGCCGCCGTGTTCGGGTCGTGCAAAGTGCTCGAGCAGGTGGTCCCAGACAAAGGCGGCTTCTGGAAAGCCGTGCAGGAACAGCAGCACCGGCCGCCCGGGTGTGCCTGCGGCGCGGCAACTCAGGGTGATGCCATGCGGCAGGGTCTGATGGAAGGTTTCGATCATCGGGGCTCTCTCCATGGCCCGCACACGGTCAATCGAGAGCGGGGGGCTCGTCTTCGGGCTGGTCTGCCGGCAGGTTGGCGGGGGCCCTCACAGGTGCGCTGCCATCGTGCGTCCAGCGCCACAACATCAGGGCGACCTCGTCCAGCCCTTTCTTCTTCAAGGCAGAAAAGAGTCTCGCCTCACCACCGCCCGATTGCAGTCGCGCAATCGACAGCGCCTTTTGTGCCTCCGCGTGGTTGAGCTTGTCGGACTTGGTGAGCAGCACGAGGAATTTGAGGCCCGCCTCGACGCGTGGGCGAATCACCTCCAGCAGGATTTCGTCCAGCTCGGTGAGACCCAGTCGCGGGTCGATCAGCAGCACCACACCCTTGAGGTTCTCGCGCGTGAGCAGGTAATTGCCCATCACGCGCTGCCAGCGCAACTTGGCTTCCCGCGGCACCGCCGCATAGCCGTAGCCGGGCAGGTCGGCCAGCACGGCGTCGGTGATGCCCTGCTTGCCGAGCGAAAAGAGGTTGATGCTTTGCGTGCGCCCGGGTGTCTTGGAGGCAAACGCCAGCCGCTTTTGCTGCGTCAGGGTATTGATGCAGGTGGATTTGCCGGCGTTGGAGCGGCCCACGAACGCCACCTCTGGCACCTCCAGCGCGGGCAGGTGCTCGAGTTGGGGGGCGGTGGTGAGAAACCGGGCGGTGTGCAACCAGCCGTGTGCGATCTTGAGATCGGGGGGCAGCGGATCGGCGGGTTTTCCAGCGTAGGGGGTCCGGGCTTGGGGGCTCTGGGCGTCCGCGGACGGAGAAACGGGGGTGTTGGCTGGAGTGTGGTTCTGGGTCATTGAGGGGGTTTCCCGAGACTGCATTGTAAAATCGATTGGCTGTGAGCAGACATCCCGCGAAATTCTTCAACCCGAACACGTCGCATCCGACGCCCGTCCCGTCATGAAATTGCCCGTTTCCCTTCTTTGCGCCGCCGCTGCCGCGGCTTTGTCGTTCAGTGTTCAGGCGCAGGCGGTCAAACCCGACCTGGCCAGGGGCGCTGCGGTGTTTGGTCAGGCCTGCGTGGCCTGTCACGCGGCCGACGGCAACTCCACCACGCCGGTGAACCCCAAGCTGGCCCAGCAACACCCCGAGTACCTGATCAAGCAGTTGCAGGAGTACAAGTCGGGCAAGCGGGACAATGCCATCATGAAGGGCATGGCATCGACCCTGTCGGACGAAGACATGCGCAACATCGGCTTCTGGCTCGCGTCCCAGAGAGCCACGCCGGGTGCAGCCACCGACAAGGAGCTGGTGACCCTCGGTGAACGCATCTACCGCGGTGGCATTCCCGACCGTCAGATTGCAGCGTGTGCCGCCTGCCACAGTCCCAACGGTGCCGGCATTCCAGCCCAGTACCCCCGCCTCTCGGGTCAGCACGCCGAGTACACCGAGACGCAGCTCAGGCACTTTCGCGACGGCACCCGTGCCAACAATGCACAAATGACCGGTGTTGCAGCCAAGATGAACGACCGCGAAATCAAGGCGGTTGCCGACTACATCGCCGGACTGC
This sequence comes from Hydrogenophaga sp., assembly GCF_030373225.1. Classification (GTDB taxonomy): domain Bacteria; phylum Pseudomonadota; class Gammaproteobacteria; order Burkholderiales; family Burkholderiaceae_C; genus Hydrogenophaga. The sequence goes on from NZ_JAUCZG010000001.1 coordinate 87,834, forward strand.
GTTGAGAAGATCCGGCAGAGCCTTGCCCTTGGCGCGAGGCTGGGATATAAGCCAACGTTAATATTTGCCGGCACAATGCGATAAAGCCACTTGGCGGTGAACCGCCAGCAAAAAAACACATCAGAACAGGGCGCGTTCCGGGATCACCGGAGCCGCCCTTTTTGTTGAACCGTTCTTCCATTCTTTCCATGACCGTTTCCACCCAAGGCCTGCAGCTTCGAACCGGCTCGCGCATCGTCAGCGAGACGGTGGAATTGCTGTCTTCGATGCGGTTCTCGATTTCGCTGCTCACCGTGATCTGCATCGCTTCGGTGATCGGGACGGTCGTCAAGCAACATGAGCCGGTCAACAACTACGTCAACCAGTTCGGCCCTTTCTGGGCCGACGTGTTCGCCAGTGCCAGCTTGTTTTCGGTGTACAGCGCCTGGTGGTTTCTGCTGATCCTGGCCTTTCTGGTGGTGAGCACGAGCCTGTGCATCGCCCGCAACACGCCCAAGATATTCGCTGACTTCAAGGCCTACAAGGAAAACATCCGCGAGCAAAGCCTCAAGGCTTTCCCGCACCGCGCCGAGAGTTCGCTGGGTGAAACGCCCCAGGCCGCGGCCAACCGCATCGGCCAGACCTTGCTGGGTTCGGGCTGGAAGGTCAAGCTGCAGTCGCGTGAGACGCCTCAGGGCCAGGGCTGGATGGTGGCCGCCAAGACCGGTGCCGCCAACAAGGTCGGCTACCTGGCCGCCCACAGTGCCATCGTGCTGGTCTGCATCGGTGGCCTGCTCGACGGCGACCTGATGGTGCGCGCACAGACATGGTTCAACGGCAAGTCGTCCTTCACCGGGGGAGGGCTGATTGCCGATGTGCCGGCGCAGCACCGGCTGTCGGCCAGCAACCCGACCTTCCGGGCCAACTTGCTCGTGACGGAAGGCACCACCGCGAGTACCGCCATCCTGGCGCAGCCCGACGGGGTGTTGCTGCAAGACCTGCCCTTCTCGGTCGAGCTCAAGAAGTTCATCGTGGAGTACTACGACACCGGCATGCCCAAGCTCTTTGCCAGCGACATCGTGATCACCGATTTCGAGACTGGTGAAAAGAAGGAAGCCCGCGTCGAAGTGAATCACCCGGCCAGCCACCGCGGCATCAACATCTACCAGTCGAGCTTTGACGACGGCGGATCGCGGGTGAAGTTGCAGGCCGTTCCGCTGAACCGCCCGACCCGCCCCTTCGAGATCGAGGGCACGATCGGCAGTTCAACTGCGCTGAGCAACGGCGACGACAAGCTGGTGCTTGAATACACCGGCCTGCGCACGATCAACGTCGAGAACTTTGCCGGCGTGAATCCCGCCGCTGGTGTCGATGTGCGCAAGGTCGATCTGCGCAGCTCGATCGAGAGCCGCCTGGGCAGCGGCCACAAGACGGCCACCGAAAAAACCCTGCGCAACGTGGGCCCCAGCATCACCTACAAGCTGCGTGATGCCGCTGGCCAGGCGGTGGAGTACCACAACTACATGCTGCCGATGGACATCGAAGGTGCGCGTGTGTACTTGCTGGGACTGCGCGAAACGCCGTCGGAGCCGTTCCGTTATTTGCGCATCCCGGTGGACGAGAACGACAACATGGACGGCTTCGTGCGCCTGCGCGCCGCGCTCGACGACCCGGAAATGCGCGAGCTCGCCGTGCGCCGCTACGCGGTGTCGGCGGTCGAGGACGGGCGCCCGGAACTCGCCGAGGCGTTGATGGCTTCGGCCACGCGAGCGCTTGGCTTGTTTGCCGGATCTGAACGTGCAACCCAGGTCACGCCGGTGGCAGACGTGAGTGGCGTCGCAACCACCCAGCCGCTGGTGCAGGGAGGCTTGCAGGCGGTGTCGAATTTCCTCGAGGCCAATGTGCCGCAGGCCGAGCGCGAGCGCGCCAGCGAAGTGCTGGTGCGAATCCTCAACGGCACCTTGTTCGAGTTGCTGCAGGTCAGCCGCGAGCGCGCCAACCTCGCGCCGCTGGCGCGCGACGATTCCACCCAGCAGTTCATGACGCAGGCCGTGATCAGCCTGAGCGACACGTTTTTCTATCCCGCGCCCATGACTTTCCAGCTCAAGGACTTCACCCACGTGCAGGCGAGCGTGTTCCAGGTGGCGCGTGCGCCCGGCCAGAACATCGTCTATCTGGGCTGCCTGTTGCTGATCATCGGCGTTTTTGCCATGCTGTACGTGCGCGAGCGCCGACTCTGGGTCTGGCTTTCACCGTCGGGTGAGCAGGCCTCGCAGGCCAGCATGGCCCTGTCGTCCAACCGCAAGACGATGGAAGCAGACCGCGAATTCGAGCTTTTGAAGACCCAACTGTTGAAGGTGCCTGCATGAATACCGCCACCGCGAACCAGACCATCGAACTGAAAAAGGACCGGGGCGGCCAAGGCCTGCAGCCGGGCTACTTTGCGCGCCGCAATGTGTGGGACTGGCTTTTTGCTGCACTGATCGTGGCGGGCACGGCCATTGCATTTGCGCTGTACGGCCCGGCCATGGACTTCTATGAGAAATCCATTCTTGCGGGGACCGCACCGTCCCTGATCTGGCTGGGTTGGTTCTGGCGACCGCTGCGAATGCTGTCGGTCGCTGTGGCGGCATTCGCCTTGCTCGCGATCTGGCTCTACCAGACACCGGCCGGCACGGCAGACCTCGCTCGCGCCGATCAGGTGTTCATGCTGAAGTACTTCATCTCCAGCCAGTCGGCGATTCTGTGGATGAGCTTGTTGTTCTTCATGAGCACGACGTTCTACTGGGTCGGCATGCTCACCCGCGCGGGTGAGACCTTCGAGGTGCTGGGTTCACGCCTGGCCTGGGTGGCGGTGACGCTGGCGCTCATTGGCACCATGGTGCGCTGGTACGAGAGCCATCAGATCGGTCCCGACATCGGCCACATTCCGGTGAGCAACCTGTACGAGGTCTTCGTGTTGTTCTGCTGGATGACGGCAGCTTTCTATCTGTATTACGAAGACGTGTACAAGACCCGCCGCATGGGCGCGTTTGTGATGCTGGTGGTGAGTGCCGCGGTGGGCTTCCTGCTCTGGTACACGATCGTGCGCGAAGCCCATGAAATCCAGCCGCTGGTGCCTGCGCTGCAGAGCTGGTGGATGAAGGTCCATGTGCCCGCGAACTTCATCGGCTACGGCACCTTTGCCATTGCAGCCATGCTGGCCTTCGCCTACCTCATCAAGCAGAGTGCGAACGAGACGCGCTGGTACAAGCTCGCGCCGCTGTGGATCCTGGGTCTGGTGTTGTGCCTGGAGCCCATCGTGTTCCGCCAGTCGGCCGCCGAGAAGGGTGGCAGCTACTGGTTTGTCTACTTCGGCGTTTCGGTGCTCATCGTGGCCACCATCATGTTCGGTCGCAAGCGCATCGCCGAGCGCCTGCCGAGCTTCGAGGTGCTGGACGACGTGATGTACAAGGCCATCGCCGTGGGCTTCGCCTTCTTCACCATCGCCACCGTGCTCGGCGCCCTGTGGGCAGCCGAGGCATGGGGGGGCTACTGGAGCTGGGATCCGAAAGAAACCTGGGCGCTGATCGTCTGGCTGAACTACGCGGCCTGGCTGCACATGCGCCTCATGAAGGGCCTGCGCGGCACGGTGGCGGCGTGGTGGGCGCTGGTGGGTCTGGCGATCACCACCTTCGCGTTCTTGGGCGTGAACATGTTCCTCTCCGGATTGCACAGCTACGGCGAACTCTGAGCCCCAGCGCGGGGTCAAGCGGACGGGTCGGTGCGGCCCGTGCCGGAACTTGCAAGAATGCCGGCTGTCAGACGACTGACCCCAAGTCCCGCGCGGCATCCTCTGCGCGGGGCGTTGCTTCAGCAGGAACGCCCCATGATCATCCGCACCGGCCAAGACGGCTTCAACCACCCCTTCCCTGGCGACATCACACCCCGTGCGGCGTACCAGAACCGCCGGCAGTGGCTGCAGCGCAGCGCATTCACCGCAGCGGCGCTGGGTGGAGTGGCTTCGGTGACCAGCCGGGATGCCCGGGCACAGCCTGCTGGCCCGACACCCAGGCCAGGCAAGCGGCTGCCGCTGCCGGGCAAGGCGTCCAGCGTGGCCGGCGCGACGACGGTGGAGAAGCTGACCTCGTACGACGATGCCAGCACCTACAACAACTACTACGAGTTCAGCACCGACAAGGCCGACCCGGCCGTTTATGCCAAGTCGCTGAAGACACGTCCCTGGACGGTGGCTGTTGAAGGCCTGGTGAACAAACCCGGCACTTTTGACCTCGACACGCTGCTCAAACTCAGCCCGATGGAAGAACGCATCTACAGACTGCGTTGCGTCGAAGGTTGGTCCATGGTGGTGCCCTGGGTCGGCTATTCGATGGCCGAGTTGATCAAGCAGGTACAGCCGCAAGGCAGTGCCAAGTTCGTCGAGTTCGTGACGCTGGCGGACAACAAACAGATGCCGGGGCTGAACTCGAACGTGCTGGAGTGGCCTTACGTGGAAGGCTTGAGGCTTGACGAGGCCATGCATCCCCTCACCTTGTTGACCTTCGGCATGTATGGCGAACTCCTTCCCAACCAGAACGGGGCCCCGGTGCGCCTGGTCGTGCCGTGGAAGTACGGGTTCAAGAGCGGCAAGTCGATCGTGAAGATCCGCTTCACCGAGAAGGAGCCGCGCACGGCATGGAACCGTGCGGCGCCTCAGGAATACGGCTTCTATTCGAACGTCAACCCGCAGGTCTCGCATCCCCGCTGGAGCCAGGCGACCGAGCGCCGTATCGGGGAAGAAGGCGGTTTGTTTGCCAAACGCCGTCAGACGCAGATGTTCAACGGCTATGAGCCACAGGTCGGTCAGTTGTACGCGGGCATGGATCTGCGCAAGTTCTTCTGATGGATTCCATCGCTCGCCGCGCTTCAGGGGTGCCGGCGGGTTCGCGCGTCACCGGCTCGCGCATCAACCGCTGGCTCGCCCACCGGGCTGCCAAGCCGGTTGGCTTTGCTCTGGCCCTGCTTCCCTTCGCCTGGCTGGTCTGGGCGGCGTTGTCCGACCAGCTGGGCGCCAACCCGGCCGAGGCACTGATCCGTTCGCTGGGGGACTGGACCCTTCGCGGGTTGGTGCTGGTCCTGGCCATCACCCCGTTGCGCACCGTGACGGGCTGGGTGGCTCTGGCGCGGCTGCGGCGCATGCTGGGGTTGTTTGTCTTTTTCTACGCCTGCATGCACCTGCTGGCCTACGCATGGTTCGACATGGCCTTCAGCCTGCCGGGCATCGTCGACGATGTGGTCAAGCGACCGTTCATCCTGGTCGGCTTTCTGGGTTGGTTGCTTCTGCTGGCTTTGGCCGCCACGTCGTTCAACCGCGCCATCCGCGCCCTTGGCGCCCGACGGTGGCAGATGCTCCACCGAGCGGTTTACATCGTTGCCGGGCTGGCTGTCCTGCACTTTTACTGGATGCGCAGTGGCAAGAACGACTTTGTCGAGGTGGCGGTCTACGCCGCAGCCCTGGCGGTATTGCTGGGTTGGCGCCTGTGGCGGCGGCTGGCGAAGCCGCGTATCGCCTGACCCCTGGGCTCAGACTGACGGCAGCAGGCTTTCCAGGCGCAACTGGTCTGCAGCCGACTCGCGTGCCCTGATCAGCGTGGCAGTGTCTCCATCCACCAGCACCTCGGCAGCCCGTCCGCGCGTGTTGTAGTTGCTGGCCATGCTCATGCAATAGGCGCCGGCCGACAGCACGGCCAGCAGATCGCCCGATTGCGCGGCCAGAGCCCGGTCACGCCCGAGCCAGTCGCCGCTCTCGCACACCGGGCCGACCACATCCCAGGTCAGCGGTGCGGCGTTGCGGGGAGATACCTCGACGATGCGATGGTAGGCCTGGTACATCGCGGGGCGAGGCAGGTCGTTCATGGCCGCGTCGACGATGAGGAAGTTCTTCTGCTCACCAGGCTTGCAGTACAGCACCTCGGTGAGGCAGACGCCGGCATTGCCCACCAGCGAGCGGCCTGGCTCAATGTAGATCTTGCGCTGGCCATAACCCCGTGCGTCCAGTCGCTTCAACAGTTGATGCCACAGATCGTCTGCTTGGGGAGGCTCATCACCGTGGTAATCGATCCCCAGGCCACCGCCAAAGTCAATGTGCTCGATCCTCACGCCAGCGGCTTCGATGTTCTGCACCAGGTCGAGCATGCGGTCCATGGCATCCAGGTAGGGCCCTGTCTGCGTGATCTGCGAACCGATGTGGCAGTCGATGCCCACGACCCGCAATCCGGCGCAAGCAGCCGCGTGCCGGTAGGTCGCCAACACGTCTTCGTGCGCAATGCCGAACTTGTTGTCCTTGAGTCCCGTGGAGATGTAGGGATGGGTCCGGGCATCCACATTGGGATTGACGCGCACGCTCACCGGCGCGCGCAGGCCCATGCCCCGAGCCACATCGTCGAGCACGTCGAGCTCGGCCCGACTTTCAACGTTGAAGCAGCCGATGCCGACTTCGAGTGCACGTTGCATCTCGCTGCGCGTCTTGCCAACGCCGGAAAAGATCACCTTGCCCGGCTCGACACCGGCTGCCAGCGCGCGCTCGAGTTCACCGCCAGAGACGATGTCCAGCCCGCAACCCGCGCGCACCAGCGTTTGCAGGATGGCCAGGGTGGAGTTCGCCTTCATGGCGTAGCAGATCTGGTGCGAGCGCCCCGCGAGTCCGCGCTGGTAGGCGGCGAGCGCTCCCAGCATGGCAGCGCGGCTGTACACGAACAAGGGTGTTCCGTGCTCCATCGCCAGTTGTTTGAGGGAGACGCCTTCCATCACGAGATCGCCCGCATGGTAAGAGATGAAGGGTGGCAGGTTCATGGGGGGCTGGCCGGGCAGGGATGACATGCTGGAAATGGCGGAATGCGTTGTGACTGGTTGGCCGCTCGGTGATGGCCCGCCTGCAAAGGGGATCAACGCGGGGTCGGGTCGCTCTGTGTTGCCGCGTTCGTCGCAGCGGGGTTCACAACGACCGGGGTTGGCGATGCGGTGGGAAGGTACAGCGGGCCTTTTTGCCCGCACGCCGACAGCATGAAGACGCCCAACGCCATCGCCATGCCCCGAGTGAGTGAATGGCGACGTCCTAGAATGCGTGTCGTTCTCAACATCCACCCATTGTAATGACCGACACCGAGTACCAAGACCTCGCCGAAGGGCTGCTGCGGACCATCGAGCTGGCCTGTGATCGCATCAACGACACCAGCGATGCCGACGTCGACAACCAGCGCGTGGGCGGGATGATCACGATGACGTTTTCCAATGGCAGCCAGATCATTGTCAATCTGCAGAAGCCCCTTCAGGAAGTCTGGCTGGCCGCGCGTGCAGGCGGCTTTCACTATCGGCACGATGGTGTCGCCTGGATGGACACCAAGGGACAAGGGGAATTTTTCGATCAGTTGTCCCGATCTGCCTCCGAACAGTCTGGCCAACAGCTGATCTTCAGTTCCTGAAGAGATCGAGAATGCTTCGCCGGTCGTCCACCTGCGGCTCGGGCACTCCCTGCGAAACACCCGGCTCCATCACGGACGGCACGGCGCCTGGCCAGGGGTCTTGAAGCCCCAGACCATGCACGCCATTGCCTGGGCCAAATTCCTCGAAGTACCACTCGCCGCCCACGTTGATCACGCCCGAGGGAGGGGTGTAGGGAGCCACCGGGACATCCTTGAGCGCCTGTGACATGAAGGAGATCCAGATCGGCAGGCTCAGCCCGCCCCCGGTTTCGCGGCTGCCCAGGTTGCGAGGCGTGTCGTACCCCACCCAGGCTGCTGCCACCAGCGTGGGCTGGTAACCAACGAACCACGCGTCCACCGAATCGTTGGTGGTGCCCGTCTTTCCATAGAGATCGGTTCGTTTCAGCGTGGCTTGTGCGCGCGCAGCCGTGCCAGAGCGGGTGATTTCCTGCAGGAGGCTGTTCATGACGAAGGCGTTGCGGGGCTCGATGACGCGTTCCGCGTCGGTGAGACTGACCTCGGGAGCCTCGTAGATCACCTTGCCCTTGTGGTCGGCAACCCGAGTGATCAGGGTTGGTGCCACGCGATATCCGCCGTTGGCGAACACGCCATAGCCGACCGCCATCTGCAGCGGCGTGACCGAGCCGGCGCCCAGAGCCATGGTGAGGTAGGGCGGATGCTTTTCGGTATCGAAGCCAAAGCGTCCCACCCACTGCTGTGCACTCTGGGTGCCCACCAGTTGCAGCACACGAATGGAGACCATGTTTTTGGACTTGGCCAGCGCCCGGCGAACCGACATCGGGCCTTCGAACTGCCCGTCGTAGTTCTTCGGCTCCCAGGGTTTGCCTCCGGTCGCATCGGCGCTGTAGAAAAGCGGTGCGTCGTTGACCACGGTCATCGGGGTCAGCCCCTTCTCAAGCGCGGCCGAGTAAATGAAGGGCTTGAAGCTCGAGCCTGGCTGGCGCCAGGCCTGCGTCACGTGATTGAACTTGCTCTTCTGGAAATCAAATCCGCCGACCAGCGCGATGACCTTGCCGGTCCGGGGATCCATGGCAACGAAGGCTGATTCAACCTCGGGCAACTGCGTGATGCGCCACGACTTGTTGGCGGTCTGCACCACCCGGATCACGGCACCTGGCCGGATCTTGATGTTGGGGCCCGCCTTGTCGGACAAACCCGACTGAACCGGTTTGAGGCCCTCGCCGGTGATCTCGAAGGGCTCTCCGTCCTGGCGCACGGCCAGCACGCGGCGCGGACCTGCCTCAAGCACCACTGCCGATAGCAGGTCGTCGTTGTCGGGTCGTTCGGCAAGTGCATCGTCGACAGCTTCGTCGAGGGAGGCCTTGTCGGTCGGCAGATCGATGAACAGTTCAGGGCCGCGGTAGAACTGGCGGCGCTCGTACTCCAACACGCCCTGGCGCACCGCCCTGTAGGCAGCTTCCTGCTCTGCACTCTTGAGTGAGGTGGTGACCACCAGCCCCCGCGTGTAGGCCTCTTCACCGTACTGGGACACGATGGATTGGCGAACCATTTCGGCCACGAACTCGGCATGCACCTGCACCGCGTTGCCCACGGGACGCAGCTTGAGTTCCTCCGATTTGGCTTGTCCGGCCTGTTCGGCTGTGATGAAGCCGTTTTCGACCATGCGATCGATGATGTGCAACTGGCGGGCGCGTGCACGCCGCGGGTTTCGGACGGGATTGTAGGCAGAGGGCGCCTGCGGCAGACCGGCCAGCATCGCGGCTTCGGCAATGGTCACATCCTGCAGCGCCTTGCCAAAATAAACCTGAGCCGCCGAGGAAAACCCATAGGCCCGCTGGCCCAGAAAGATCTGGTTCATGTAGATCTCGAGGATCTGCTCCTTCGTGAGCATGTGCTCCAGCTTGAAGGTCAGCAACACTTCGTAGATTTTGCGTGTGTAGCTCTTTTCGGCCGACAGGTAGACGTTGCGTGCGACCTGCATCGTGATGGTCGACGCCCCCTGGCTTTTCGCCTGGCGAAGGTTGGCCAGGGCGGCCCGGATCATCCCTCGATAGTCCACACCGTTGTGCTCAAAGAAACGAGCATCTTCGATGGCAAGAACGGCGTTCTTCATCACCTCGGGAATCTCGTTGATCGTCAGCAGGTTGCGGCGCTCTTCGCCAAACTCGCCAATCAACTGACCGTCGGCGGCCAGGACCCGCAATGGCAGCTTGGGACGGTAGTCGGCCAATCCGGCCACATCAGGGAGATTGGGATAGGCCACCGCCAGCGCGATGCCCACCGCCATCAGCACGCTTACAACACCTGCTGCCGCCAGTCCGGCCACAGCCACCACCAAGCGTCCCACCCAGAACAGTGCCGCGCGGCCCGCAGATACTGGGTTTGCGTTGGGCGAGGAGGAGGTGGAATCTTGGTTGGGCATGCAGTCGATCGGGGCCACGGACACCGATTATAAAAACGGCGCTCGGCGGACAGAACCACCAGCGTCGACATATTGTGAGTTGTTGTGCAGTCCGCTGCGCAGGCGGTCGTGACAAGCTTGGCAACCCGTCTTCCTACGTGTGGTTTTGACAACGTTTCGAATTGTCGCAAAGACAAAATTTCTTTGCTGGACAAAGAGCTTGCTGCTAGCATTCAAGTGAATTCTTAAGTCTGGTGCCCACGGGCGTCATCATATCGGGGGGTCACCTTGATCTCATTGGGGTCGTTATTCAGCCGGGAGCCGGCGCCCATGTTGGGCATTGACGTGAGTTCATCCAGCGTCAAGCTGGTTGAACTCTCCCGCAACCGTTCTGGTGATCTGGTTTTGGAGCGCTGCGCCATGGAGCCGCTGGAACGCGGCTGGATCACCGATGGCAACATCGAGAAATTCGACGAGGTCGCCGAGGCAGTGCGCCGAGTGGTTCGCAAAAGCGGCAGCAAGACCAAAAACGTTGCGCTGGCCTTGCCCGCATCGGCGGTGATCACCAAAAAAATCATCCTCCCCGGGGGCCTGTCCGACAAGGAACTTGAAGCCCAGGTCGAGTCGGAGGCCAATCAGTACATCCCTTTTTCGCTCGACGAAGTGAGTCTGGACTTCTGCGTGATCGGCCCCAGTGCCAACTCCGTCGGCGACGTTGAGGTATTGATAGCCGCTTCGCGCAAGGAAAAAGTGTCGGACCGCCAGGGTCTTGCCGAGGCAGCTGGACTCAAGCCGGTCATCATGGACGTCGAATCCTATGCCTCGCGAATGGCAGCTGGACGGGTGATCGAGACGCTGCCAAACCAAGGCATCGATTCACTGGTGGCCCTGTTCGAGGTGGGTGCGCTTACCACCAGCATGCAGGTGATGCGCAATGACGACGTCCTTTACGAGCGGGATCAGGCCTTCGGCGGAGCCCAACTGACGCAGTTGATCGTTCGCCAATACGGTTTCTCAGCCGACGAGGCCGAAGCCAAGAAGCGGTCCGGGGATCTTCCTGATGATTACCGCTCTGCCGTGCTGGATCCGTTCATTGAAAGCATGGCTCAAGAGGTTGGCCGGGCTTTGCAATTCTTCTTCACCAGCACCCCTTACAACAAGGTCGACCACATTCTGCTGGCCGGAGGCAGCGCAGCGCTGCCCGGGCTGACGGAGGCCGTGACCCACCAGACGTCGTTTGCCTGCATGGTCATCAATCCCTTCGATGCCATGGAGATGGCCTCATCCATCCAGGCCCGCAAGATCTCTCGCGAAGCGCCTTCCTATTTGACCTCCACCGGGCTGGCCTTGAGGAGGTTCTTCCAATGATCTTGATCAACCTGCTGCCGCACCGCGAGGCCGCTCGCAAGCGACAAAAAGACCAGTTCTTCACTCAGCTCGGCCTGTCCGCGTTGTTGGGGGGCGTTGTTTGCGGCGCCGTATTCACTTGGTATCAAGGCCAGATTTCTGCTCAGCAGGATAGAAACGCCTTTCTCCAGGCGGAAATCACCCGTCTCGACGCGGAAATCAAGGACATTGCCGGTTTGCAGAGGGAAATTGCTTCGCTGAGAGCGCGTCAGACCGCCGTGGAAGACCTGCAGGGCGATCGAAACATCCCGGTGCATCTGCTTGATGAACTGGTGGCTCAGTTGCCTGACGGCATCTACCTCCGGTCGATGAAGCAAGAGGGTCAAAGCGTTTTGTTGTTGGGTGTCGCGCAGTCCCAGGAACGTGTGTCCGACCTCTTGCGAAACCTCGCCAACAGCAGTCCCTGGCTCGCCCGACCAGAGTTGATTGAAATCATTTCTGCCAACCTGGTGGTGACGCCACGCGATCCGCGCAGGGTGTACAACTTCTCCATGCGAGTGGCATTGAAACGCCCGGCCGCCCCCGGAGGCGCCCCCACCAGTCCAGCCGGCGCCCCTGCCGCGGTGGGCAAGGTTTGATCAAAAGGCGTACCACCATGGCCAAATCGCCCAGCATCAATGTGGACTTCAAGGGAGTCCAGGAAAAACTCAAGAGCCAGTTCACCGGACTGGATCCCAACGATCCTTCCCAGTGGCCTGGATTGCCACGCAACCTGCTGTTTGTCGCCGTTTGTGTGGCCGTTATCGCCGGGCTGTGGTTTGCCTGGTTGAAAGACTCTGACGAAGAGTTGATCGCCGAAAAGGCGCGCGAGCAACAGCTCCGAGAGGACTACAAGAAAAAGGCAATCCAGGCGGTGAATCTCGACGCGTTGCGCAAGCAGCTGGAGCAGGTGCAGCAGTACGTCACCCAGTTGGAGAAGCAACTGCCCAGCAAGGCGGAGATGGATGCGCTGTTGTCGGACATCAACCAGGCTGGCCTGGGTCGCAGTCTTCAGTTCGAGTTGTTTCGTCCCGGTCAGGTCAGCGTGAAAGAGTACTACGCCGAGCTACCCATTTCAGTCCGGGTGACGGGTTCTTATCACGACATCGGACTGTTTGCCGCTGATATTGCAAACCTGTCCCGAATCGTGACCCTCAACAACCTGACATTGACCCCTGTGGCAAACCGTGAAGGCATTCTGACGATGGACTGCATTGCCAAAACCTTCCGTTACCTGGATCAGGAAGAGATTGCCCTCCAACAGAAGGCACAGGGAGCCAAGAAGTGATGCCGTCTCCCAGTACCAAGCTGTTTCTGGGCATCGTTGCCTTCACCTTGTTGTCGGCCTGCACCTCATCTGGTCAGGACGAACTGCAAGCCTGGATGCAGACCGAGCGCAACAACATCAAGCCCTCTGTCCAGCCCATTCCAGCGCCAACAAAATTCGAACCGCAAGCCTACCTGGGTGAACGCCTGACGCCCCCTTTCAGCAGCGAAAAGCTCACCAGCGTGCTGCGCGGCAGCCAGTCGACTCCCGTGGCCAACGCTGCACTGATCGAGCCGGAGCTCAGCCGGCGCAAACAGCCTCTGGAGGCCTATCCGCTGGACACCATGTCCATGGTGGGCAGCCTGAACCGCGAAGGCCAGTTGGTGGCGCTCGTCAAGGTCGACAACTTGCTGTATCAGGTGAGGCCGGGCAACTACCTGGGGCAGAACTACGGGCGGGTCACGCGAATCTCCGAAACCGAGGTGACCTTGCGCGAGATCGTGCAGGATTCTGGTGGGGAGTGGACCGAGCGTCCCGCAGCGTTGCAGTTACAAGAGGGATCTTCTAAATGAACAAGCCAAACAAGGCAGCCTTGGTGTCATCCGTGCAGTGGGGCTTGCTCAAAGGCGTCGTCGTGGCGTCCATGGCACTCACGACCGTGTGGGCGCAAGCGCAAAATGCCATTCAGTCGCTGACGGGTGGTGTCCAAGGCGGTGTCGAAGTCATTCGCATCAACACAGCGCAGCCGCTTGCCGCGGTTCCCACCGGGTTCACCATCCAGGCGCCCGCGCGCATTGCACTGGACTTTCCTGGTGTGGCCAACGCCATTGGCCGCAGCACGGTCGACATCAATGAAGGCAACTTGAGGTCAGCCAACGTGGTTCAAGCCGGCGACCGCACGCGTGTGGTGATCAACTTGAAGCAGGCTGCGTCATACGAGACGAAGATTGAGGGCAATACGCTTTTGGTGGTGCTGCAGCGCTCCGAAGTGGTCACTGCGGTCACGGCTCCGCCATCCGCATTTGCCGAGAACCGCAACCGCGATGTGACCTCGTTGCGCGACATCGACTTCCGCCGCGGGGTGGGCAATGCAGGTCGCGTGGTCGTGGAGTTGGCCAACAATCAGGTGGGTGTCGACATCCGGCAACAAGGGCAGAACCTGGTGGTTGAGTTTCTGAAGACCTCTCTGCCTGAAGGCCTGCGTCGCCGCCTGGATGTGAGCGACTTCGGCACACCTGTTCAAAGCGTGACCACGTCCCAGACGGGCGACCGTGTCCGCATGGTGGTCGCGCCCACGGGCAACTGGGAACATTCGGCCTACCAAAGCGACAACCAGTTTGTGCTCGAGATTCGCGAACAGAAGATCGACTCCAGCAAGCTGACGCAGGGCCCTGGCTACAACGGCGAAAAGCTCTCTCTCAATTTCCAGAACATCGAGGTCCGCTCACTGTTGCAGGTCATTGCCGACTTCACCAACTTCAACGTGGTGACCTCTGACTCTGTCACCGGTTCGGTCACCCTGCGCCTGAAAGATGTCCCATGGGACCAGGCTCTTGACATCATCCTGCAGGCCAAAGGCCTCGGCATGCGCAAGTCGGGCAATGTGTTGTGGATCGCTCCGAAGGATGAAATCGCTGCGCGGGAGAAGCAGGATCTCGAAGCACGTGCCTCCACCGAGAGCCTGGAGTCCTTGCGCACGCAAGGTTTCCAGATGAACTATGCGAAGGCGGTCGACATTGCCACGCAGCTGACCTCCTCGGGCAGCGGGGGCTCCAGCGGCGGGAGCAATGCCCGCATCCTGTCCGATCGTGGCAGCGTGATTTCCGAACCCCGGACGAACCAGCTGTTCGTCACCGACATTCCGTCCAAGTTGCAGCAGGTTCAGGAGTTGATCGCCAAGCTGGACATTCCAATCCGTCAGGTGATCATCGAGGCCCGCATCGTGGAAGCCGACGACAGCTTTGGCAAGTCGCTGGGCGTGCGTTTGGGTGGGGGCGTGCGAGGGTTTGGCGTCGGTTCGGTCAACGGCAATCAGGTGCAGGGCAATTTCGGCTCAACCTACGGCGCTGTTTCAACCGGTCCAACACAAGCCTCGCAGCCTTTCGTCAGTCTGCCCGCCAATCCCGGCACTGCCCTGGCTGCCTCCTACGCCTTGTCGCTGTTCAGTCCCAACGCCTCTCGGTTCCTGAGTCTAGAAATTTCTGCACTGGAATCCGACGGCAAGGGCCGCATCGTCTCCAGCCCTCGAGTGGTCACGGCCGACCAGGTCAAGGCACTGATCGAACAGGGAACCGAGTTTCCTTACCAGACGGCGACCTCCAGCGGCGCCACTGCCATCGCGTTCCGCAAGGCCAACCTGAAGCTGGAAGTCACGCCGCAGATCACGCCAGAGGGCAACATCATTCTGGACCTCGACATCAACAAGGACAGCCGTGGTGAATCGACGCCCGATGGCATTGCGATCAACACCAAACACGTTCAGACCCAGGTGCTGGTGGAAAACGGCGGAACGGTCGTGATCGGTGGCATCTTCGAGCAAACTGAGCGGGATCAGGTGAACAAGGTGCCCTTGCTGGGTGATCTGCCAGGCGTCGGCAATCTGTTCAAGTCGCGCGAGCGAATCAACAACAAGTCGGAATTGCTCATCTTCATCACGCCGCGTGTGCTGGGTCGATCCGCGATCAATTGAGCGCAACTTCCTGTTTCCTGATCGGCTTGCCCGGCTCTGGCAAGTCGACCGTGGGTCGACAACTCGCGCGACGCGTTTCACTCCCGTTCTTCGACTCCGATCACGTGATCGAACAGCGGCTGGGCTGTTCGATCCGAGAGTTTTTCGAACGTGAGGGCGAGGATCGTTTTCGGGATCTCGAAGCGTCGGTGATAGACGAGTTGACCGCCGGTGCAACCTGTGTGCTGTCGACAGGTGGAGGCTCGGTGCTTCGTGCCGAAAACCGCGACCATCTTCATCGCCGCGGTACGGTTGTCTACCTGCGATCGTCGCCTGAAGAGGTGTTTCGGCGCTTGCGACACGATCGGAACCGGCCGCTGCTTCAGGTCGCCGACCCATTGCAGCGATTGCGGGATCTTTATGCGGTGCGCGATCCGCTGTACCGCCAAACCGCTCACTTTGTGATCGAGACGGGGCGCCCGTCGGTCGCCATGTTGGTGAGCATGATCCTGATGCAGCTGGAACTCGCAGGGATCGTCCCTTCCCGGGGTGAGGTTCCGTCTGCCTCCGGCGCGACCGATCCAGAGCGCTGATTGCCGGAGGCGGTGGCGTTTCAGTCAAGGCATAAACTCGGTGCCCATGACGTCTCAAGCCAACTTGCCCCTGCACCATCGAGTGAGCATAGAACTCGGCGACCGAAGCTACGCGATCGATATTGGATCGGGGCTGCTCGATGCCCTCGCCAGCTACGCCCAGCTTCCGGCCGCCCACAGCGCCATGATCGTGACCAACGAGACGGTGTTTCCTCTTTACGCAGCGCGTCTCCAGCGGGCCATTTCCTCGCGCTACGCCGTCGTTCACACCGTCTGCCTGCCCGACGGCGAGTCCCACAAGTCCTGGGAGTCGCTGAACCTGATCTTCGATGCACTGCTGTCCCATGGTTGTGACCGCAAGACGGTGCTGTTTGCGCTAGGTGGTGGCGTGGTCGGTGACATGACCGGCTTTGCGGCAGCGAGCTACATGCGTGGTGTTCCGTTCGTGCAGGTACCCACCACGCTGCTGGCTCAGGTGGATTCGTCGGTTGGTGGAAAGACGGCCATCAACCACCCGCTGGGCAAGAACATGATCGGGGCCTTCTACCAGCCTCAGAGGGTGGTGTGCGATCTCGACACCCTGAACACCCTGCCCGCGCGCGAACTCAGCGCAGGGTTGGCCGAGGTCATCAAGTACGGCCCGATCGCAGACATGGACTTCCTTGACTGGATCGAAGCGCATATCGACGCCCTCATGGCGAGAGAACCCGGCGCGCTGGCGCACGCTGTCAAGCGCAGCTGCGAAATCAAGTCCTGGGTGGTTGGACAGGACGAACGCGAGTCAGGGCTGCGGGCCATTCTGAATTTCGGTCATACCTTTGGCCACGCCATCGAGGCGGGCATGGGCTACGGTGCCTGGCTGCACGGCGAGGCCGTGGGTTGCGGCATGGTGATGGCGGCGCGGCTCTCCGAGCTGTTGGGCGGGGTCGATGCGGCCTTTGTCGAGCGACTCACGCGTTTGGTGAAGGCCTCGGGGTTGCCCACGGTGGCACCGGTGATCGATGCACAGGACAACCTGGGTCGCTACCTCGCGTTGATGAGTGTGGACAAAAAGTCGGAGGCAGGAGAGATCAAGTTCGTCGTGATCGACCGACCCGGTCATGCGGTGGTGCGAAGCGCCCCCGACGCACTGGTGGCGCAGGTGATTGCCGAGAGCGTGCGGCCCTGATGCAGCCGGGTGTCCAGCGCTCGGTGCAGACTCTGGCAGCGTATGCGAGTGACCCCGCGCGCAGCCGCGGCCGCCGACACCCGGAAAGTGAAGCGCCCACGCGCACGGCCTTTCAGCGGGACCGCGATCGCGTGATCCACTCCACCGCGTTTCGCCGGCTGGTCTACAAAACGCAGGTCTTCCTCAACCACGAGGGTGACCTGTTTCGAACGCGCCTGACGCATTCGCTGGAGGTGGCCCAACTCGGGCGCAGTATCGCGAGGTCGCTGCAGCTCAACGAAGATCTGGTGGAGGCCATTGCGCTGGCGCATGACCTGGGCCACACGCCCTTCGGCCACGCCGGTCAGGACGCCTTGAATGCCTGCATGCAGGCGCTCTCGCCCAGCGTGCACGGGCTGGACGGGGGGGGATTCGAGCACAACCTGCAGAGCTTGCGAGTGGTTGATGAGCTGGAGGAGCGATACCCCGCTTTCGATGGCTTGAACCTGTGTTTCGAAACCCGTGAAGGCATCCTCAAGCATTGCTCTCGCGCCAATGCCGAGCGCCTGGAGCGCCTTGAACCGCATGGGGTGGCCGCGCGCTTCATTCACGGCGGTTCTCCGAGCCTCGAGGCTCAGTTGTGCAACCTGGCCGACGAAATCGCCTACAACGCGCACGACATCGATGACGGCGTTCGCTCCGGTCTGCTCACGCTGGAGCAACTCGACGACGTTCCGCTGTTCCGGCACTACCGCCAGCAGGCAGTGACGACCCATCCCTCGCTTTCGGGCCGGCGCCTGCTGTTCGAGTCCATCCGGTTGATGCTCAGCGATCAGGTTTACGACGTGATCGACCACACCCGGCTGCAGATGGGCCGGCATGCCCTGGTCGATGCCGATGCGCCACGTCGCCTGCCGCCACTGGTGGCGTTCTCGCCGGGCATGCGCGAACGCTCCCAGGTCCTCAAGACCTTTCTCCTGCGCAACCTCTACCGGCATCCGCAGGTGATGGAGACGACCGGCCGGGCACAGCGGGTGGTGAGCGACCTGTTCGAGCGCTACATGACCGCCCCGCAGGAACTCCCCGAAGCCCACGGCCGCAGCTCGCAGCATGCGCGAGCGGTGGCCGATTACATCGCAGGCATGACCGACCGGTTTGCCATCCGCGAACACGAACGCCTGTTCGGGGCGGCGGTCTTTCCCTGAGCGGACTTCGCTCCGGACTGCCATGACCGAGCGCGACCCTTCGGCCTCCCGGCGGACCGCCGTCGTCGTTTTTGCAGTGGGTGTCACCTGCGCCTTGCACATCGGCAAGCTGCCTGTGGCCATCCCTGTGCTGCGCGACGCCCTGTCGCTGACGCTGGTGCAGGCCGGCTTTCTGCTGTCTCTGGTTCAACTGGCCGGCATGACCCTCGGGCTGGCGGTCGGACTCATGGCCGATCGCTTGGGACCGAGGCGGGTGATGTTGACCGGCCTGCTGCTGTTGTCGGCTGGCAGTGCCATGGGGGCGCTGGCGCCCGGCACGCCACTGCTGCTGCTGTCCCGCGTGGTCGAGGGGGTTGGATTCCTGCTCGCTGTCCTGCCTGCGCCGGGCCTGTTGCGACGGCGCGTGCTGCACGCCCCCACGCTGTCCCGCGCCCTGGGCTGGTGGGGAGCCTACATGCCCTTGGGCACGGCACTGGCCCTGTTGATGGGTGGGGCACTCATGGGTCAAGTTGGCTGGCGCGGAGCGTGGGTGGCCTTGTCGGTGTTGTCCCTGTGTTCGGCCGTGCTCCTGGCTCGCAGCGTGGCGCCCGATGCACTGTCGGTGGCAGCGAAGTCGCTGCCAGCCGCCGCCTGGGGCCAGCGCCTCAAAAGAACGCTTGCCGCTCCAGCCCCCTGGTGGGTGGCGCTCGCGTTCTTGCTCTACTCGGGTCAGTGGCTGGCGGTCATCGGGTTTCTGCCGACCATTTACGCGCAAGCCGGTCATGTCGCTGCGGCGGTGGGCGGACTCAGTGCGCTCGCGGCCGGCATCAACATGGCGGGCAACATCGGCGCGGGACGGTTGCTGGCGCGCGGTGTGCGCCCAGGCGTGCTGCTCGCCTGGGGCTTCGGTGCCATGGGTCTCGGTTCGGTGATCGCCTTTGGTGCGTCGGGACACCCGGTTGCACAATACCTCGCCGTGCTGGTGTTCTCGGGCGTGGGCGGCCTGATCCCAGGCACCTTGTTCAGCCTCGCGGTGGTGCTGGCGCCGGGCGAGGACACCGTCTCCACCACTGTCGGCTGGATGCAGCAGTTTTCTGCCCTGGGGCAGTTCACCGGTCCTCCGCTCGTGGCCTGGGTGGCCACGCAGGCCGGAGGGTGGCAGTCCACCTGGTGGGTCACAGGCGCTTCTTCGTTGCTGGGCCTGCTGCTGGCCGGGCGCCTGCAGGCCGTGTGGCGCCGCCGCACCTGAGTCGTGGGTTTTAATCAAGGCCCGTCACCCGAGTGGGGTCTTGTTCCGATCTTGCCGCCCTCGGCTGCACCCTACCTGCAACACCGCCATGGCCCGTTTGCCCCGTCTCACCGTTGCCGGCTACCCTCACCATGTGATCCAGCGCGGCAACAACCGCCAGCCCATCGTGAAAACCGATGCCGATCGCGAAGTGCTGCTCGATCTGGTGGGCGAAAACGCCAGAAAACACCAGGTGGCCATCAATGCCTACGTGCTGATGGACAACCACTTTCACCTGCTTCTCACACCCGAGACCGGGGAGGGCGTTCCCTTGATGATGCAGGCGGTCGGGCGACGCTACGTGCGTTACTTCAATGATCTGCACCAACGCACGGGCACCTTGTGGGAAGGGCGGTACAAGTCCACCCTGATCCAGGCCGACCGTCATTTGCTCGCCTGCATGGCCTACATCGATCTGAACCCCGTGCGCGCCGGCCTGGTCAACGACCCCCGGCAGTACGCCTGGTCAAGCCACCGCCATTTCATCGGGCAAGCCCATGACCGGCGACTGACGCCCCATCCGCTGTACTGGGGTCTGGGCAACACGCCATTTGCCCGGGAAGCTGCCTACACCGAATGGGTGCGTGCAGGCTTGCCCATGGACCAGCAGGACGCCATCACGCAGTCCGCGCTGCGCGGCTGGGCGCTGGGCGATGCCGACTTCTTCGGCGGGCTGCAAAAACAGACGTCCCGCCGCATCACCAAGGCCAGGGCGGGCCGACCTGCCGGCGCTGCACGACGCGAGGATTGAAAGGATCTGCCTGTGAGGGTGGGGGACGGCGATTTGATCCGTCCCTATTTAATGATGTGTGGATGATGCCTTTGATCAATTGGAATCTGACCCCGATTAATCAGGTTGGCATTGTTGTTGCGATGCAATATGCTCCGCAATCGCCATTTGCATCAACGCCCACGAACCGAGAAGGAAGCGCCATGACCACGGCAGCCGAGCAGCAGCACCTCCAGCAACACGGCCTGTACGACCCGGCCAACGAGCACGACGCCTGCGGCGTGGGCTTCGTGGCGCACATCAAGGGCGAGAAGAGCCACGGCATCGTGCAGCAGGGTTTGAAGATCCTTGAAAACCTCGACCACCGGGGTGCCGTCGGCGCCGACAAGCTCATGGGAGACGGCGCGGGGCTGTTGATCCAGCTGCCCGATGCGCTGTACCGCGAGGAGATGGCCGCCCAGGGGGTGACGCTGCCGCCCGCTGGTGAGTACGGCGTGGGCATGATCTTCATGCCCAAGGAGCACGCCAGCCGCCTGGCCTGTGAGCAGGAAATGGAGCGTGCCATTGCCGCCGAAGGCCAGGTGCTGCTGGGCTGGCGCAATGTGCCCGTGAACCTCGACATGCCGATGTCGCCCACCGTGCGCGCCAAGGAGCCGGTGATCCGCCAGGTTTTCATCGGCCGCGGCAACGACGTGATCGTTCAGGACGCCCTGGAGCGCAAGCTGTATGTGATCCGCAAGACGGCCAGTGGAGCGATCCAGCGCCTCAAGCTCACCCACAGCAAAGAGTATTACGTGGTCAGCATGAGCAGCCGCACGGTGGTCTACAAAGGCCTGTTGCTGGCCGACCAGGTGGGCACCTACTTCCGCGACCTGCAGGACGAACGTTGCGTGTCTGCGTTGGGCCTGGTGCACCAGCGCTTTTCCACCAACACCTTTCCAGAGTGGCCACTGGCCCACCCCTACCGCTACGTGGCGCACAACGGAGAGATCAACACCGTCAAGGGCAACTACAACTGGATGAAGGCGCGCGAAGGTGTCATGTCGTCGCCCGTGCTGGGCGCCGACCTGCAGAAGCTCTACCCGATCAGCTTCGCCAGCCAGTCCGACACCGCCACCTTCGACAACTGCCTCGAGTTGCTGACCATGGCCGGCTACCCGCTGGCTCATGCCGTGATGATGATGATCCCCGAGCCCTGGGAGCAGCACACCACCATGGACGAGCGCCGCAAGGCCTTCTACGAATACCACGCGGCAATGATGGAGCCATGGGATGGCCCGGCATCCATCGTGTTCACCGACGGTCGCCAGATCGGCGCCACGCTGGACCGCAACGGCCTGCGTCCTTCGCGCTACTGCATCACCGACGACGACTTCGTGATCATGGGCTCCGAATCGGGTGTGCTGCCCGTGCCCGAAAACAAAATCGTGCGCAAGTGGCGCCTGCAGCCCGGCAAGATGTTCCTGATCGATCTGGAGCAGGGCAGGATGATCGACGACGAGGAACTCAAGGCCAACCTCGCCAACAACAAGCCTTACAAGCAGTGGATCGACAACCTGCGCATCCGCCTCGACGATGTGGACACCCCGGTGGCCGGTGAATCGGCGCTGGAGCAGCGCATCGCTGCCACCGAGCCGCAAACCGGCGGCATGGAGAGCGTCACGCCCGAGTTGCTGGACCGCCAGCAGGCGTTCGGCTACACGCAGGAAGACCTCAAGTTCCTGATGAGCCCGATGGCCGCCAACGGCGAAGAAGGCATCGGCTCCATGGGCAACGACAGCCCGCTGGCCGTGCTCTCCGACAAGAACAAGCCGCTCTACAACTACTTCAAGCAGTTGTTTGCGCAGGTGACCAACCCGCCGATCGATCCGATCCGCGAAGCCATCGTGATGTCGCTGGTGTCCTTCATCGGCCCCAAGCCCAACCTGCTCGACATCAACCAGGTGAACCCGCCGATGCGGCTGGAAGTGAGCCAGCCGGTGCTGGACTTCGCCGACATGGCCAAGCTGCGCGACATTGAATCGGCCACCCAGGGCAAGTTCCGCAGCCACACGCTGGACATCACCTACCCTGCCGCCTGGGGACGTGAGGGTGTCGAAGCCAAGCTGGCTTCGTTGTGTGCCGGCGCGGTGGACGCGATCAAGAGCGGCAAGAACATCCTGATCATCAGTGACCGCGCCATCAGCGCCACGCAGATTGCGATTCCCGCGCTGCTGGCCCTCTCCGCCATCCACCAGCACCTGGTGCGTGAAGGGCTGCGCACCACCGCCGGTCTGGTGGTGGAAACCGGCACGGCGCGCGAAGTGCACCACTTCGCCGTGCTCGCGGGTTACGGCGCCGAAGCCGTGCACCCCTATCTGGCCATGGAGACGCTGACCGCGATCCACAAGGGCCTGCCGGGCGACCTGAGCGCCGACAAGGCGATCTACCATTACGTCAAGGCCATCGGCAAGGGTCTGTCCAAGATCATGTCCAAGATGGGCGTGTCGACCTACATGTCGTACTGCGGTGCCCAGTTGTTCGAGGCCATCGGTCTCAACAGCGCCACCGTCGAGAAGTACTTCACCGGCACGGCCAGCCGGGTCGGCGGCATCGGCGTGTTCGAGATCGCCGAGGAAAGCATCCGCATGCACAAGGCGGCCTTCGGCGACGACCCGGTGCTCGCGACCATGCTGGACGCCGGTGGCGAATACGCCTGGCGCGTCCGTGGCGAAGAGCACATGTGGACGCCTGATGCGATCGCCAAGCTGCAGCACAGCACCCGCTCCAACAACTGGAACACCTACAAGGAATACGCACAGCTGATCAACGATCAGAGCCGTCGCCACATGACGCTGCGCGGCCTGTTCGAGTTCAGGATCGACCCGAGCAAGGCGATTCCGATCGACGAGGTCGAGCCGGCCAAGGAGATCGTCAAGCGCTTCGCCACCGGTGCCATGTCGCTCGGATCCATCTCCACCGAGGCCCACGCCACGCTGGCCGTGGCCATGAACCGCATCGGCGGCAAGAGCAACACCGGCGAAGGTGGCGAGGACGCGCTGCGCTACCGCAACGAGCTCAAGGGCATCCCGATCAAGCAGGGCCAGACCATGTCCGACCTGCTGGGCAAGGACACCTTTGAAGTCGATTACGAACTGCAGGCCGGCGACTCCATGCGCTCGAAGATCAAGCAGGTGGCTTCGGGCCGCTTCGGTGTCACGGCCGAATACCTCAACAGCGCCGACCAGATCCAGATCAAGATGGCGCAGGGCGCCAAGCCCGGCGAAGGCGGGCAACTGCCCGGCGGCAAGGTCAGCGACTACATTGGAAAACTGCGGCACAGCGTGCCTGGCGTGGGTTTGATCAGCCCGCCGCCGCACCACGACATCTACTCCATCGAAGACCTCGCGCAGCTGATCCACGATCTGAAGAACGTGGCTCCTCACTCGAGCATCAGCGTCAAGCTGGTCTCCGAGATCGGCGTGGGCACCATCGCCGCGGGCGTGGCCAAGTGCAAGGCCGACCATGTGGTGATCGCCGGTCACGACGGCGGCACCGGTGCGTCACCCTGGTCGTCCATCAAGCATGCCGGCAGCCCGTGGGAAATCGGTCTGGCCGAAACGCAGCAGACGCTGGTGCTCAACCGCCTGCGCAGCCGCATCCGCGTGCAGGCCGACGGCCAGATGAAGACCGGCCGCGATGTGGCCATCGGCGCGCTGCTCGGTGCCGACGAGTTCGGCTTTGCCACCGCGCCGCTGGTGGTCGAGGGCTGCATCATGATGCGCAAGTGCCACCTCAACACCTGCCCGGTGGGCGTGGCCACGCAAGACCCGGCGCTGCGCAAGAAATTCAGCGGCAAGCCCGAGCACGTGGTGAATTACTTTTTCTTCATCGCTGAAGAAGTTCGCCAGATCATGGCGCAGCTGGGCATCCGCAAGTTCGACGACCTGATCGGACGCGCCGACCTGCTGGACACGAAGCAGGGCATCGAGCACTGGAAAGCACGCGGCCTCGACTTCAGCCGCCTGCTGGCGCTGCCGAACGTGCCGGCAGACGTGCCGCGCCTGCACACGCAGGAGCAGGAACACGGCCTCGACAAGGCGCTGGACAACGTGTTGATCGCCAAGTCGCGCGCGGCACTCGACAAGGGTGAGCGGGTGCAGTTCATCGAAGTGGCACGCAACGTCAACCGCTCGGTGGGCGCCATGCTCTCGGGCGCACTCACCAAGCTGCATCCTGAAGGCCTGCCGGACGACACCATCCGCATTCAGCTTGAAGGCACGGGCGGTCAGTCGTTCGGCGCCTTCCTGGCCAAGGGCATCACCCTGTACCTGATCGGGGACGCCAACGACTACACCGGCAAAGGTTTGTCGGGTGGGCGCGTGGTGGTGCGCCCCAGCATCGACTTCCGCGGTGAAGCCTCGCGCAACATCATCGTGGGCAACACCGTGATGTACGGTGCAACGACCGGTGAAGCCTTCTTCAGTGGCGTGGCGGGTGAGCGCTTCGCGGTGCGCCTGTCAGGGGCCACTGCGGTGGTGGAAGGCACGGGCGACCACGGTTGTGAATACATGACCGGCGGAACAGCGGTCGTGCTGGGCAAGACCGGGCGAAACTTTGCTGCCGGCATGAGCGGCGGCGTGGCCTATGTCTTTGATGAAGACGGCCAGTTTGCCAAGCGCTGCAACACGGCCATGGTCAGTATGGAAAAGGTCTTGTCGGCCGCCGAGCAGGAAGCCACCGTGGACCGCGCTGTCTGGCACCGAGGCCAGAGCGACGAAGCGCAGTTGAAGAAACTGCTGGAAGAGCACAACCGCTGGACCGGCAGCAAGCGCGCCCGCGAACTGCTCGACACCTGGGCGCAGTCGCGCGACAGGTTCGTGAAGGTGTTCCCCAACGAGTACAAGCGCGCACTGGGTGAAATCCACGCCCGCAAGAACGCCGCTGAAGTGACCACCAAGGCCCAGGCCACGGCGAAAAAAGCCACCGCCGCCGCCAAGTAAGCCAACGTTTTCGAAGGACACGCATCATGGGAAAAGTCACCGGCTTCATGGAATACGAGCGCCTGGAAGAGGGCTACAAGCCCGTGCCTGAGCGCCTGAAGCACTACAAGGAATTCGTCATCGGTCTTGATGACCAGCAGGCCAAGGTGCAGGCGGCGCGCTGCATGGACTGCGGCACGCCATTCTGCAACAGCGGTTGCCCGGTCAACAACATCATTCCCGACTTCAACGACCTCGTGTACCAGGGCGACTGGAAGAACGCCATCACGGTTCTGCACAGCACCAACAACTTCCCTGAATTCACCGGGCGCATTTGCCCCGCGCCTTGCGAGGCCGCCTGCACGCTCAATGTGAACGACGACGCGGTGGGCATCAAGTCGATCGAACACGCCATCATCGACCGCGCATGGGCCGAGGGCTGGGTGCAGCCGCAGCCGCCGCGCCACAAGACCGGAAAAAAGGTGGCCGTGGTCGGCTCCGGCCCGGCCGGCATGGCCGCGGCACAGCAGCTCGCGCGCGCCGGCCACGACGTGACGCTGTTCGAGAAGAACGACCGCGTGGGCGGCCTGTTGCGCTACGGCATTCCCGACTTCAAGATGGAAAAGATCCACATCGATCGCCGCGTGGCGCAGATGGAGGCCGAGGGCGTGGTGTTCCGCACCGGTGTGATGGTCGGCACGCTGCCCAAGGACAGCAAGGTCACCAACTGGGCCCGGGAGACGATCACACCCGAGCAACTGCACCAGGCATTCGACGCCGTGCTGCTCACCGGTGGTTCCGAACAGAGCCGGGATCTGCCGGTGCCTGGCCGCGAGCTCGAGGGTGTGCACTTTGCGATGGAGTTCCTGCCACAGCAAAACAAGGTCAATGCCGGCGACAAGCTCAAAGGCCAGTTGCGCGCCGACGGCAAGCACGTGATCGTGATCGGCGGCGGCGACACCGGCTCCGACTGCGTGGGCACGAGCACCCGGCACGGCGCCGTGAGCGTCACCCAGTTCGAAGTCATGCCGCAGCCACCCGAGCATGAAAACAAGCCCCTGGTGTGGCCCTACTGGCCGCTGAAGCTGCGCACCAGCTCCAGCCACGACGAAAGCGCCGAGAAGGGCATCCTGCAGCGCGAGTTCGCCATTTCCACCAAGGCGTTCAAGGGTGAAAAGGGCAAGGTCACCGGCCTGACCACGGTGCATGTCGAAATGAAGGATGGCAAGCTGGTGGAGATTCCAGGCACCGAAAAGGAATACAAGGCCGACCTGGTTCTGCTGGCCATGGGTTTCGTGAACCCGGTGGCGAGCATCCTCGACGCCTTCGGTGTGGACAAGGATGGCCGTGGCAACGCCAAGGCCAGCACCGAGTTCACCGGCGGTTATGCCACCAACGTGCCCAAGGTGTTCGCCGCTGGCGACATGCGCCGTGGCCAGAGCCTGGTGGTGTGGGCGATCCGGGAGGGCCGCCAGGCCGCGCGCTCGGTCGACGAATTCCTGATGGGCTTCTCCGACCTGCCGCGTTGAATCCGGTGCGGCCCGACTGAAGTCGGGTTTACCCCGAATCCCTTATCATTCAAAACCCGGGCACCCACTGCCCGGTTTTTGTTTGATGCCCATCGAAAACCCACCTCCACTGGTCGAATTGCGCAACCTGACCTTCGGTTACGGTGAGCGCGCCATCCTCGACAACGTCACGCTGACCGTGCCCCGCGGCAAGGTCACGGCGCTCATGGGCGCGTCCGGCGGTGGCAAGACCACCGTGTTGCGCCTCATCGGGGGGCAGATCCGCGCCCGCCAGGGCCAGACCCTGTTCGATGGGCAGGACATCACCACCATGCGCGCCGAAGCCCTGTATGGCGCGCGCCGGCGCATGGGCATGCTGTTCCAGTTTGGCGCCCTGTTCACCGACATGAGCGTGTTCGACAACGTGGCCTTCCCGCTGCGCGAACACACCCAGCTGCCGGACGCTCTGGTGCGCGACATCGTGCTGATGAAGCTCAACGCGGTGGGCCTTCGCGGCGCGCGCGATCTCATGCCCAGCGAGCTGTCCGGCGGCATGGCCAGGCGCGTGGCGCTGGCGCGCGCGATTGCGCTCGACCCCGAGCTGGTGATGTACGACGAACCCTTCGCCGGTCTGGATCCGATTTCGCTGGGCACCGCCGCACGCCTGATCCGCCAGCTCAACGACGCCATGGGGCTCACCAGCATCGTGGTCTCGCACGATCTGGACGAAACGTTTCACATCGCCGACCGGGTCATCGTGCTGGCCAACGGCCGGATCGCCGCGCAGGGGACACCGGACGAGGTGCGCCAGAGCGAGGATCCGCTGGTCAAACAGTTCGTCAATGCCTTGCCCGATGGCCCGGTGCGCTTTCATCATCCAGGCCCCAGTCTCGAAGAAGACTTCGGCAACGGCAAGCTGGCCGACCACCAGGAGCACACATGACGGCCGCGTGGCTGGCCCGGCTGGGCCTGACGGTGCGCCGCCAGGTCATCGACATCGGCACCGGCACGCGTCTGATGGCCCGGCTGCTGCTGCTGGTGGGCGCTGCCCTGCGTCGTCCGGTGCTCCTGCGCGACCAGATCCACTTTCTGGGCAACCATTCGCTGGCCATCATCGGGGTCTCCGGCCTGTTCGTCGGTTTCGTGCTGGGTCTGCAGGGCTACTACACGCTGCGCATCTACGGTGCCACCGAAGCCCTGGGACTGCTGGTCACGCTCTCACTGGTGCGTGAGCTGGGGCCGGTGATCACGGCACTGCTGTTTGCCGGGCGAGCCGGCACATCGCTCACGGCCGAAATCGGCCTCATGAAGGCGGGCGAGCAACTCAGTGCCATGGAAATGATGGCGGTCGATCCGGTGCGCCGCGTGCTGGCCCCCCGGTTCTGGGCCGGCGTGATCGTGATGCCCCTGCTCGCTGCCATCTTCAGCGCGGTCGGCGTGATCGGCGGCTGGGTCGTCGGCGTGCTCATGCTCGGTCTGGATGGTGGTGCCTTCTGGAGCCAGATGCAGGCAGGCGTCGACGTCTGGGCCGATGTGGGCAATGGCGTCGTCAAGAGCGTGGTGTTCGGATTTGCCGTCACCTTCATCGCCTTGCTCCAGGGCTACAGTGCGCACCCCACCCCGGAAGGCGTTTCGCGCGCCACCACCCGCACCGTGGTGATGGCGTCGCTGACCGTGCTGGCACTGGACTTCATCCTCACCGCCACGATGTTCAGCATCTGAGAACCCGACAGCCACATCCTCCAGTGGAGACCACCATGCAAACTTCAAAAAACGACATCTGGGTCGGCCTGTTCGTGCTGATCGGGGCGGCCGCGCTCCTGTTCCTCGCCCTGCAGTCGGCCAACCTGCTGAGCCTGAACTTCGAAAAAACCTACCAGGTGGTGGGCCGTTTCGACAATGCCGGCGGCGTCAAGCCCAAGGCCGCCGTGCGCAGTGCCGGCGTGGTGGTGGGACGTGTGGAGTCCATCACCTTTGACGACACGACATTCCAGGCCAACATCACGCTGGCGCTGGAATCCCGCTATGCGTTTCCCAAGGACAGTTCGCTGAAGATCCTCACCACCGGGCTGCTGGGCGAGCAGTACATCGGCATCGAGCCCGGTGGCGCGCTGGAGAACATCACCGACGGCGCGGTGATCACGCAGACCCAGTCGGCGGTGATTCTGGAAAACCTGATCAGCCAGTTCCTGTTCAGCCGGGCGGCTGATGGCGCCGACCCCAAGCCCGCCGAGTAGGCCCGACGGGGCTTTTGGCGCCGCGTCGGGACAAGACGCCGCAACGCGACAAGAATGCTGGGCATTGCGGCAACAACAATTCGGGCGAACTGCCCAGGGGGTTCAACATGACACACCATCTTTCCACGCCAGCCCGGTCACCGACCGTGTTGGTCAGTGCCCTGGCGCTGGCCGTGCTCACCGGCTGTGCAACCGGTCCCGACGCCAACCCGCGTGACCCGCTCGAGCCCTTGAATCGAGGCGTGTACCGTTTCAATGACGCGGTGGACACGGCGGTTCTGAAGCCCGTGGCCACGGCGTACAAGGATGTCACGCCCAGCCCGGTGCAGACCGGCGTGAACAATTTCTTCAGCAACATCGGCGACCTCTGGTCGTCGGCGAATGCGGCGTTCCAGCTGCGGCCACGCGAAGCCACCGAAAACCTGATGCGGTTCAGTGTCAACACCGTGCTTGGCCTGGGAGGTCTGCTCGACATCGCCACCGAAGTCGGCATTCCGCGCACCCGCCTTGATTTCGGACAGACCCTGGGTCGGTGGGGTGCGCCGTCCGGCGCTTACCTGGTGCTGCCGATCTTCGGTCCGTCATCGGTGCGCGACGGCACCGGTTTGCTGGTGGACATGAGCGTGGACCCGGTGTCGGGCCTGAACGACAGGTCGGCCCGCAACTCTCTGACCGCCCTGCGCGTGGTCGACACCCGGGCCGGCCTGCTGCGCGCTTCGTCGGTGCTGGAAGAGGCCGCGCTCGACAAATACAGCTTCACCCGCGATTTTTATCTCAACCGTCGTCAAAGCCAGATCGATGACCTGATCGACAAAGGCATCGGCCTGGGTGACGGCGAGCAGTGAGGCGCCGATACGTCTCGCAACGTCTGCAGTGGAACTGCTTCATGTTTCTGCGGCTCTGATGACTTACGCTGCATCTTCTGCAGCCGGGCCATTGCCCTCAAAAGGAAAACAACCATGATGAAACGCCGCTCCTGGCTCTCTGCCCTCGTGATCACCGCCGCAGCGATGTCCTTGCCCGCCATGGCGCAGGACGAGGCACCCGATGCGCTCGTCAAGCGCATCTCCAGCGACGTGCTGGCGTCGGTGAAGGCAGACCCCGCCATCCAGGCGGGCGACGTGAACCGGATCGTGGCCCTGGTGGACGCCAAGATCCTGCCCAGCGTGAATTTCAACCGCATGACCTCTGCGGCCGTGGGCCGTTTCTGGCGTCAGGCCACCCCCGAGCAGCAAAAGCAGCTCCAGGACGAATTCAAGATACTCCTGGTGCGCACCTATTCCGGTGCACTCGGCGAGGTGAAAGACCAGACCGTGACCTTCAAGCCGATGCGCTCCAAGCCTGAAGACACCGAGGTGATCGTGCGTTCCGAAGTGCGCGGCAAGGGCGACCCGATCCAGCTGGACTACCGCCTGGAGAAGACCGCTGGTGGCTGGAAGATCTACGACATCAACGTGCTCGGCGTCTGGCTGGTAGAAACCTACCGCACCCAGTTTGCGCAGGAAATCAGCGCCAAGGGGATCGACGGGTTGATTGCCTCGCTGGTGCAGCGCAACAAGTCCAACGTGGCCAAAACCAGCTGACCCCGTGACAAGCACCCAGACCATGGCCGCACCCGCGGCGGCGCTGCCGGTCGAGATCACGCTGGCTGAAGCGGGCAAGACCCTTGTGGACCTCAAGCTGGCGCTCGAACTGCAGGCCGGCCCCGTGGTGGTCGTCGATGCCAGCCAGCTTCGCGTGTTCGATTCGTCGGCGGTGGCGGTGCTGCTCGAACTGCGCCGGCTGCTGCGCGCCGATGGCAAAACCCTGCAGGTGACCCACTGGCCGCGCCGTCTGGAGGACCTCATGGGTCTGTACGGCGTGGGCGAGCTGCTCGCGCCCTGAAGGGCGGTCACCTTGCCTTCGGGCCCCGGGCTTGACCTGCCCGCAGTGCGGACACCCTGGCGGGCCTAAAATACGCGGTTGCCCGGCGGCCGACAGATGTCCTGTGTGCCGCCGGCCTCCGTGTTGTCACCCGCGCATGCCCGCAGTTTCCTTCCAAAACGTTTCCAAACTCTATCCGTCTTCGCGCGGCGCCGTGCAGGCACTGCAGTCGGTGTCGTTCGACGTCGAGGCCGGGGAGTTTTTCGGTCTGCTCGGGCCCAACGGCGCGGGCAAGACCACGCTGATCAGCATCCTGGCCGGTCTGGCCCGCGCCACCGAGGGCCGCGTGCTGGTGCACGGCAGCGACGTGCAGACCGATTACCAGGCCGCGCGCCGCCAGTTGGGCGTGGTGCCCCAGGAACTCGTGTTCGACCCTTTTTTCAATGTGCGCGAGGCGCTGCGCATCCAGTCCGGCTATTTCGGCATCCAGCGCAACGATGCATGGATCGACGAACTGCTTGAAGGTCTGGGCCTCACAGACAAGGCCAATGCCAACATGCGCCAGCTCTCGGGCGGCATGAAGCGACGGGTGCTGATTGCTCAGGCCCTGGTTCACAAGCCGCCGGTGATCGTGCTCGACGAACCCACCGCCGGCGTGGACGTGGAGTTGCGCCAGACCCTGTGGCAATTCATCTCCGATCTCAACAAGCGACTGGGCAGCACCGTGCTGCTGACCACCCACTATCTTGAAGAAGCCGAGGCGCTGTGCGGGCGCATCGCCATGCTCAAGCAGGGCAGGGTGGTGGCTCTCGAATCGACGTCTGCGCTGCTGTCGCGCGCGGCATCCAACGTGTTGCGCTTCAAGAGCGACAGAGCGCTGCCGCCCGAGCTGGCCGTGCAGGCACGCATCACCGGTCGCGTGGTGCAGCTGCCGGCCAACGACGCGCTGGCGGTCGAACGCATCCTGACGCGCTTGCGCGAGGCCGGTGTGGTTCCTGAAGACATCGAGATTCGCAAGGCCGATCTCGAAGACGTGTTCCTGGACCTGACCGGGGCTGGAGCACGGCCCGCCACCGGGCCGCTCCAGGCCGGTTCAGCCCCCCCGGCGGGCAGCGCAGCACACCCTGTGACGAGCGTGGGGGCGGGACCGGCATGACGGGCTGGCAGACCCTTTTCTACAAGGAAGTGCTGCGCTTCTGGAAGGTCGGCTTCCAGACCGTGGCCGCGCCGGTGATCACCGCCATCCTCTACCTGATGATCTTTGGTCACGTGCTCGAAGACCGGGTGCAGGTCTACGACTCGGTGAGCTACACCGCCTTTCTGTTGCCCGGCCTGGTCATGATGAGCGTGCTGCAAAACGCCTTTGCCAACAGCTCGTCCTCGTTGGTGCAGAGCAAGATCATGGGCAACCTGGTGTTCCTGCTGCTCACGCCGCTGTCCCACCGCGCCTGGTTCGTGGCCTATGTCGGCTCTTCCATCGTGCGCGGGCTGGCCGTGGGCGCCGGGGTGATGGCGGTCACCTGGTGGTTCGCGCAGCCTTCCCTGGTCGCACCGCTGTGGATACTTGCCTTTGGTTTCATGGGTGCTGCATTGCTCGGCGCGCTCGGGCTGATCGCTGGGCTCTGGGCCGAAAAGTTCGATCAGATGGCGGCATTCCAGAACTTCATCATCGTGCCCATGACCTTCCTCTCGGGCGTGTTCTACTCGATTCACTCCCTGCCCGAGTTCTGGCAGACGGTGAGCCACCTCAACCCGTTCTTCTACATGATCGACGGCTTTCGCTATGGCTTTTTCGGCGTGAGCGACGTCTCGCCCTGGATCAGCCTGGGCCTGGTCGGCGGTGCGTTGACCGTGGTGAGTGCCATCGCGCTGCACCTGCTCAAGACCGGCTACAAAATCCGTCACTGAAACACGACATGACCGCTGAACAACTGCAATCGCTCATCGCCGCCGGCCTGCCGTGCGAACACCTCGAAGTCACCGGTGACGGGCGCCACTGGGCCGCCGTGATCGTCTCGCCGGCGTTTGAAGGGCTGCGCCTGATCAAGCGCCACCAGGCCGTCTACGGCACGCTGGGTGAGCGCATCCAGAGCGACGAGGTGCACGCCTTGTCGATGAAGACCTACACACCCGCCGAGTGGGCGGCCCAACCCTGAACAGATCGCCAGGCATGGACAAACTCCGAATCACCGGCGGCCGGACCCTGCAGGGCGAGGTGACCATCTCGGGCGCCAAGAACGCCGCATTGCCCGAGTTGTGCGCCGCATTGCTCACCGAAGACCCGGTGACGCTGAACAACCTGCCGCGCCTGCGCGACGTGGCCACCATGCGCCAGCTGCTCGACAACATGGGGGTACAGACGCAGACCCACGGCGAGCGGGGCGGCATCACGCTGCAGGCGGCCGACCCGATCCAGGCCGTCGCACCGTACGAGCTGGTCAAGACCATGCGCGCCTCCGTGCTGGTGCTCGGACCGCTGCTGGCGCGCTTCGGCCACGCCCGCGTCTCGCTGCCGGGCGGCTGCGCCATCGGGTCGCGCCCGGTGGACCAGCACATCAAGGGCATGCAGTCGATGGGGGCCGAGATCGTGGTCGAGCACGGCTACATGGTCGCCAGGCTGCCTGCGGGCAAGACGCGCCTGCACGGCGCGCGCATCGCCACCGACATGGTGACCGTCACCGGCACCGAGAATTTCCTGATGGCCGCGGCACTGGCCGAAGGCGAGACGCTGCTGGAGAACGCGGCCCAGGAACCCGAGATCGGCGATCTGGCCCAGATGCTGATCGCCATGGGCGCGAAGATCGAAGGCCATGGCACCAGCCGCATCCACATCCAGGGCGTGGACCGTCTGCACGGCTGCACCCACCAGGTGGTGGCCGACCGCATCGAGACCGGCACGTTTCTGTGCGCGGTGGCCGCGACCGGTGGTGACGTGGTCTTGCGCCATGGCCGGGCCGACCACCTCGATGCGGTGATCGACAAGCTGCACGAGGCCGGCGCCGACATCGAAGCCGGCAAGGACAGCGGTGGCGATTTCATCCGTGTGCGGGCCACGGGCCGCCTGAAGGCCCAGAGCTTTCGCACCACCGAGTACCCGGGCTTCCCCACCGACATGCAGGCGCAGTTCATGGTGCTCAACTGCATCGCCGAAGGCACGAGCAAGGTGACCGAGACCATCTTTGAAAACCGGTTCATGCATGTCAACGAGCTGGTGCGCCTGGGCGCACGCATCCAGACCGATGGCAAGGTCGCCGTGGTGGAGGGCATCCAGCGGCTGTCGGGCGCCACCGTCATGGCCACCGACCTGCGGGCTTCGGCCAGCCTGGTGATCGCCGGCCTGGTGGCCGACGGTGAAACCGTCGTCGACCGGATCTACCACCTCGACCGGGGCTACGACCAGATGGAAGAAAAACTGCGCGGCATCGGCGCCGACATCGAGAGGGTGAAATGAAACTGCCCCCACGTTCATTCCGTTCACTGCCTCCCAAGGGGGCGCGCGCCTCCCTCGGGGCCGCCCGGCGGGAGTCGCCATGATCACCCTCGCCCTGTCCAAAGGCCGCATCTTCGACGAGACCTTGCCGCTGCTCAAGGCCGCGGGCATCGAGGTGCTCGAAGACCCCGAGAAGTCGCGCAAGCTGATCCTTGCCACCAGCAACCCGCAGGTACGGGTGGTGCTGGTGCGCGCCAGCGACGTGCCGACCTACGTGGAGCACGGTGGCGCCGACCTGGGCGTGACCGGCAAGGACACCTTGATCGAACACGGTGGCCAGGGCCTGTACCAGCCGCTCGATCTCAACATCTCACGCTGCCGCGTCAGCGTGGCCGTGCGCGCGGATTTCGATTACGCATCGGCGGTGCGCCAGGGCTCTCGCCTGAAGGTGGCCACCAAGTACACGCAGATCGCCCGTGAATTCTTTGCCGGCAAGGGCGTGCACGTGGACCTGATCAAGCTCTACGGAAGCATGGAGCTCGCCCCGCTCACCGGTCTGGCCGACGCCATCGTCGACCTGGTGTCCACCGGCAACACGCTCAAGGCCAACCATCTGGTCGAAGTCGAACGCATCATGGACATCAGCGCGCGCCTGGTGGTCAACCAGGCCTCGCTCAAGCTCAAGCAGGCGGCCATCCGCCCGATCATCAATGCCTTCGCCCAGGCTATCGAACAAAGCTCCCGCGCATGACCTTCAACGCCCGTCCCGCCCGCCTGTCCACCTCCGCTGCAGACTTCGAGGCGCAGTTTGCCGCCCGGCTGCACTGGTCGGCCGAGACCGATGGTGCGATCGAAGAGCGGGTGTCCGGCATCCTGCAGGACGTGAAATCGCGTGGCGATGCGGCGGTGCTGGAATACACAGCCCGTTTTGATGGCCTTGATGTGTCGAACCTTGACCAACTGGAGCTCACCCAGGCCGAGCTCCTGGCCGCCTTCGACGGTTTGCCCGATGCGCAGCGCAACGCCCTGCAAGCCGCGGCCCGACGGGTGCGCAGTTATCACGAAGCACAGAAAAAGGCCGGTGGCGAGAGCTGGAGCTACCGGGACGAAGACGGCACGCTGCTGGGCCAGAAGGTCACGCCGCTGGACCGTGTGGGCATCTACGTGCCCGGCGGCAAGGCCGCGTATCCGTCGAGCGTGTTGATGAATGCGATTCCCGCCCATGTGGCCGGTGTGGCCGAAATCATCATGGTGGTGCCCACGCCCCGCGGCGAGAAGAACCCGCTGGTGCTGGCAGCTGCGCATGTGGCCGGCGTCACCCGGGCCTTCACCATCGGCGGCGCGCAGGCTGTGGCCGCACTCGCCTACGGCACGGCCACCGTGCCCAAGGTCGACAAGATCACCGGGCCGGGCAACGCCTACGTGGCCAGTGCCAAGAAGCGCGTGTTCGGCATCGTGGGCATCGACATGATCGCGGGTCCGAGCGAGATCCTGGTGCTGGCCGATGGCAGCACGCCGGCCGAGTGGGTGGCGATGGACCTGTTCAGCCAGGCCGAGCACGACGAACTGGCGCAGAGCATCCTGCTGTGCCCCGATGCCGCCTACATCGAGGCGGTGCAGGCCGCCATCGACCGCCTGCTGCCGACCCTGCCGCGTGCAGCCATCATCGCCCGGAGCCTCAACTTCCGCGGGGCCCTGATCCACACACGCAGCATGGAAGAGGCCTGCGCCATCAGCAACCGCATCGCGCCCGAGCACCTCGAAGTGTCGAGCAGCGAGCCGCACCGCTGGGAGCCGCTGCTCAAACATGCCGGCGCCATTTTCCTGGGGGCTTACACCAGCGAAAGCCTGGGTGACTACTGCGCCGGACCCAACCACGTGCTGCCCACCAGCGGCACGGCACGCTTCAGCTCGCCGCTGGGCGTGTACGACTTCCAGAAGCGCAGCAGCCTGATCGAGGTGAGCCAGGCCGGCGCACAGAGTCTGGGCCTCATTGCCGCCGAGATGGCTTACGGCGAAGGCCTTCAAGCCCATGCCCGAGCCGCCGAGATGCGCCTGGACAAGGTGCCACCGATGCGAGGTGCCCTTTGAGCGCCGCGCCGGGTCGCCCCAAGCCGGCTCGCACCGCAGCGCGCAGCACGGAGGTTTTCCGATGAGCGTGAATCCACTGGGCGTGATCCGCCAGGACGTGCAGTCCATGCATGCCTACGCGGTGCAGGACGCTGCCGGCATGGTCAAACTCGACGCGATGGAAAACCCGTTCGCATTGCCGCCCGGGTTGCAGGCTGCGCTCGGTACCCGCCTGGGCGCCGTGGCGGTGAACCGCTACCCTGGCCCGCGCATCGACGATCTGAAGGTCGCGCTGGCCCGCTACGTGGACCTGCCCGCCGGCTGCAGCCTGATGCTCGGCAATGGTTCGGACGAACTGATTTCGCTGCTGACCCTGGCCTGCGACCTGCCGGGTGCGACCGTGCTGGCGCCGTTGCCGGGTTTTGTGATGTATGCCATGAGCGCGCAGCTGCAGGGTTTGAAGTTTGTGGGTGTGCCGCTCACGACCGACTTCGAACTCGATGAGACCGCCATGCTGGCTGCGATGCGTGAGCACAAGCCCGCCATCACCTACATCGCCTATCCCAACAACCCCACGGCCAACCTGTGGAGTGCCGACACCATTCGCCGCCTGATCGCCGAGGCGGGCAGTTTCGGCGGCCTGGTGGTGATGGACGAGGCCTACCAGCCGTTCTCCAGCAGCAGCTGGATCGACGAGATCCGTTCGGATCCGTTGGCCAATGCCAATGTGCTGCTCATGCGCACGCTCTCCAAGTTCGGCCTGGCCGGCGTGCGCCTGGGCTACATGCTCGGGCCACAGGCACTGGTGCAGGAAATCGACAAGCTGCGCCCGCCCTACAACGTGAGCGTGCTCAATGCCGAGTGCGCGCTGTTCGCGCTCGAGCATGCCGAAGTGTTCGCGCAGCAGGCGTTGCAGATCTGCGAGCAGCGTGCGGTCTTGCTCGAGGCCTTGCACCGGATACCGGGCTTTCAAGCCTTCCCCAGCCAGGCCAACATGGTGCTGGTGCGTGTGCCTGATGCGCAACGTTGTTTTGACAAGCTCAAGGCCCAGGGCATTCTGGTGAAGAATGTTTCTAGAATGCACCCACTGCTGACTCACTGTCTGCGGCTGACGGTGGGCACACCGTCGGAGAATGCCCTGCTGATCCGCGCCCTTCAGACCCCTCCATGACCTCCACGCCTTCCGCATCCGCCCCCGCAGGACCCTTTGACCGCGTCGCGTTCGTGCAACGCAACACCTCGGAAACGCAGATCGGCGTGCGTGTGAACCTCGACGGCACCGGTGCCGCCACCCTGGTCACCGGCATCGGCTTTTTTGACCACATGCTCGACCAGATTGCCCGCCATGGCTTGATCGACCTCGAGATCAACGCCGTGGGCGACCTGCACATCGACGGCCACCACACGGTGGAAGACGTGGGCATCACGCTCGGCCAGGCCTTTGCGCAGGCGGTGGGCGACAAAAAGGGCATTCGCCGCTACGGGCACGCTTATGTTCCCCTCGATGAAGCGCTCTCGCGCGTCGTCATCGACTTCTCCGGCCGTCCGGGCCTGCACATGCGCGTGCCGTTCAAAAGCGGCATGGTCGGCGGCTTCGACACCCAGCTCGCATTTGAATTCTTCCAGGGCTTCGTCAACCACGCGGGTGTCACCCTGCACATCGACAACCTGCACGGCGAGAACGCCCACCATCAGGCCGAAACCGTGTTCAAGGCATTTGCGCGCGCCCTGCGCATGGCGCTGGAGCGCGATCCGCGCATGGGCGACGTGATTCCCTCGACCAAAGGTTCGTTGTAACCCTTCCCCGGCCATGAAACGCAAGACAGTCGCCGTGGTGGACTACGGCAGCGGCAACCTGCGCTCCGTGTCGCAAGCCGTGCAGCATGTGGCGCGCAGCGAAGACGTCGAGGTGCTGGTCACCTCGCGCGCGCAAGACGTGCTGGACGCCGACCGTGTGGTGCTGCCCGGTCAAGGCCACATGGCCGACTGCATGAACGAGCTCGCCGCCTCCGGCCTGAAAGACGCCGTGTTGCACGCCGCCGCCAACAAACCGCTGTTCGGTGTCTGTGTGGGCATGCAGATGCTGCTCGACCGCAGCGAAGAAGGGCCGACCGACGGCCTGGGCCTGATCCCTGGCGAGGTGGTGCGGTTTCGGCTTGAAGGCCGACTGCAGGCCGATGGCAGCCGTTTCAAGGTGCCCCAGATGGGCTGGAATCCGGTGTTCCACGACCTCGGCCGCCCGGTGCACCCGCTGTGGGCCGGTATCAGGGATGGCTCCTATTTTTATTTCGTGCACAGCTTTTATGCTCGGCCTGCACAGGCCTCGCACTGCGTGGGCGAAGCCGACTATGGAGGCCGCTTCGCTGC
The DNA here is from genome assembly GCF_030373225.1 of Hydrogenophaga sp. GTDB lineage: Bacteria > Pseudomonadota > Gammaproteobacteria > Burkholderiales > Burkholderiaceae_C > Hydrogenophaga. Next base: position 126,355 of record NZ_JAUCZG010000001.1, read on the forward strand.
TGCGATCGCCCGGGACAACATCTTTGCCACCCAGTTTCACCCCGAAAAAAGCGCCGACCAGGGGCTGGCGCTTTACCGCAACTTCCTCTCCTGGAACCCCTAGGCCTTTCCTCAAACCATCATGCTGCTGATTCCTGCCATTGATCTGAAAGACGGCCAGTGTGTTCGCCTCAAACAGGGCGACATGGACCAATCCACCGTGTTCGGCGAGGACCCGGCGGCCATCGCGCGCAGCTGGGTCGACAAGGGCGCGCGCCGCGTGCACCTGGTGGACCTGAACGGGGCCTTCGCCGGCAAGCCGAAGAACGAGCAGGCGATTCGGGCCATCCTCAAAGAAGTGGGCTCCGAGGTGGATGTGCAGCTTGGCGGCGGGATCCGGGACCTCGACACCATCGAACGCTACCTCGACGCTGGTCTGCGATACGTGATCATCGGCACGGCTGCGGTGAAGAACCCTGGTTTCCTGCAGGATGCCTGCACGGCCTTCGGCGGCCACATCATCGTTGGTCTGGACGCCAAGGACGGCAAGGTGGCCACCGACGGCTGGAGCAAGCTCACCGGCCACGAGGTGGTGGATCTGGCCAAGAAGTTCGAGGACTACGGCGTCGAGGGGGTGATCTACACCGACATCGGGCGCGACGGCATGCTCTCGGGCATCAACATCGAAGCCACGGTCAAGCTGGCACAGGCCCTCTCGATCCCGGTCATCGCATCGGGAGGACTGTCCAATCTCGAAGACATTCGCGCGCTCTGCGCGGTCGAAGATGAAGGCGTGGAGGGCGTGATCTGCGGGCGTTCCATCTACAGCGGAGACCTTGATTTCGAGGCCGCGCAGCTGTTGGCCGATGACCTCAATGGCTAGCAGGGTCCGCAGCCAGGCGGCTCACACCCTGACTTCACCGCTCCTCGAAAGAGCGCAGCCTGGCGCTGCGGCCTGACATGCTCGCCAAACGCATCATTCCCTGTCTCGACGTGACCGGCGGTCGCGTCGTCAAGGGTGTCAACTTCGTCGAGTTGCGCGACGCCGGGGATCCGGTGGAGATCGCAGCCCGTTACAACGAGCAGGGAGCCGATGAACTCACCTTCCTCGACATCACGGCCACTTCCGACGGCCGCGACCTGATCCTGCACATCATCGAGGCGGTCGCTTCCCAGGTCTTCATCCCGCTGACGGTCGGTGGCGGGGTGCGCACGGTCGAGGACGTGCGCCGTTTGCTCAATGCAGGCGCCGACAAGACCAGCTTCAACTCGGCCGCCATCGCCCATCCGCAGGTGATCCGCGACGCGTCGGCCAAATACGGTTCGCAGTGCATTGTGGTGGCCATCGACGCCAAGCGACGCCATGGTGAAGACCTCGCCTTGCGGGGAGAGGGCTGGGACGTCTACAGCCATGGCGGTCGCAAGAACACCGGCCTGGATGCCGTGAGCTGGGCCCGGCAGATGGCCGAACACGGCGCTGGCGAGATCCTGCTCACCAGCATGGACCGCGACGGCACCAAGTCCGGTTTTGACCTGGCCCTGACCCGCGCCGTGGCCGATGCGGTGGATGTGCCGGTGATCGCCTCCGGCGGGGTGGGCACGCTCGACCACCTGGCCGATGGCGTGCAGCAAGGGGGTGCCGACGCCGTGCTGGCGGCCAGCATCTTCCACTACGGAGAGTTCACCGTGGCCCAGGCCAAGGCACGCATGGCCGAGCGCGGGATTCCGGTACGGCTCTGAGTGGACGGCCTCAGCCGCGATCGCTGCGAGGCTGGAACTGCCGCTCCAGGCGGTCTTCCAGTTCGCCCAGGCTGGCACTCAGGCCGTTGCCGTTCTGCTCGATCACTTCGGTCATGGCGAGCTGAAGGCGGTCCACCTTCAGGTGCAGCTTTTCAGCCAGGTCGATTTCCCGCGCGGCGGTCGCCTGCATCTCGGCCTGCAGATAGGTTCGCAGCTCGGTGAAGCGCGAAGACTCGGCCTTGTCGGCGAGGTTGCGTTGCTCGGTGGCTTCGCGGGTGACGCGGCGCACCTCCATCATGTGCGTGGTCTGCTGGTAGACCAGCGCGGCGAGAAACACGATCAGCACCACGGCGAGCATGGCAAGCAGCACCAATCCCAGCGGAGCCTGCACTTCGGTGAAGCCGAAATTCAAGGCGGTGGGTTGCAGGATCTGTGCGAAGTTGAGCGCCACGAAGCCTGCGACCAACAGGATGAAAAGAATGAGAAGCAGTGTGCGGATTTTCATGGTGGTTCCTGTGCGCGGGGCCGCGCAGTGGCAAGCTTCTGGGTGGTGTCGGTCTTGTCAGAACCGGCTTCATCGTAGCGGCTTTGTTGCCTGCGTCCCTGGACCGTGCAAATGCCCATGGTAGATTCCTCGAATGAACTGGTTGGACGATGTGAAATGGGACGCGCAGGGCCTCGTGCCCGTGATCGCGCAAGAGCAGGTCACGGGCGACGTGCTCATGTTGGCCTGGATGAACCGCGAGGCGTTGCAGAAGACCGCCGAGCTGGGCCGCGCCGTGTATTTCAGCCGCTCGCGCAACCGCTTGTGGTTCAAGGGCGAAGAGTCGGGCCATGTCCAGACGGTGCACGACATGCGCCTGGACTGCGACAACGACGTGGTGCTGCTCAAGGTCACACAGCTCGGGCACGAGCCCGGCATTGCGTGTCACACCGGGCGGCACAGCTGCTTCCACCAGCGTCTGGACAAGGACCAGTGGCAATCCGTCGAACCCGTGCTCAAAGACCCTGAATCGATCTACAAGTGAGCCAGCGATGAACCCCACCGACGACCTCACGCGCCTGGCCGCCGTGATCGAAAGCCGCAAGCCTGCCAACGGGGGCGATCCTGAGAAGAGTTATGTGGCCCGGCTGCTCCACAAAGGGCCCGACAGCTTCCTCAAGAAAATCGGCGAAGAAGCCACCGAGGCCGTGATGGCCGCCAAGGATCTGGACCACGGCGGCGATCCGCAGAAGCTGGTGAACGAAACCGCAGACCTCTGGTTCCATTGCATGATCGCACTGGCGCATTACAACCTCGGCCCTGCTGATGTGGTGAGCGAACTGGTGCGGCGCGAGGGCTTGAGCGGCCTGGAAGAGAAAGCCATGCGCAAGGTGCTGGCGCGCGAGGCAGCCCCCGGACCCGAAGACCACTGAAAGGACACCGCCATGAGCGAGATCACCGACGTCGAGCCGATCGACAGCGAGCGGGCCCAGTCTCTCAAGAGCGTGGGCTGGTTCAGTTACATCCTTCACCTCATCGTGGCCGTGGGTGCCGTGCTGCCCGCCACCCAGCCGGGCGTGGCCCTGCTGATCGTGGCGCTGGTCATCGATCTGGTGAAAAAAGGCGATGCCGACGGGACCTGGCAGGCCAGCCATTTCGCCTGGCGCATTCGCACCGTGATCTGGGCCGCCGTGCTGTATCTGGTGACCCTTCCCCTGTGGCTGCTGTTCTTCATCCCGGGCTGGATCGCCTGGGGGCTCATTTCCATCTGGTTCCTCTACCGCATTGTCAAGGGCATGGTTCGAATGAACGCCAGCCTCGCCATGCCGGACTGAATGCTTCAATGCCATGACAGCACACGACCCCAACTGCCTCTTCTGCAAGATCATCGCGGGAAAGATTCCGTCCCGAAAAGTCTACGAGGACGAGGACCTTTTTGCTTTTCACGACATCCACCCTTGGGCACCCGTCCATTTTTTGCTGGTGCCCAAACAGCACCTTGCTTCAATGGCCCAACTGGAGCCTGAGCACGAGCGACTCATGGGGCGCATGATGGTGCTCGCACCCCGGCTGGCCCTGGAGCAGGGCTGCAACCCATATCCCGAAGGGGGGTTTCGCATGGTGTGCAACACCGGTACCGAGGGCGGGCAGGAGGTTCAGCACCTCCATGTGCATGTCATGGGCGGCCCGCGACCCTGGTTGCGCGGCTGACGGCAGTCCACGTGGCTGCAGGCTTGCCGGCCCGTTGCGCGCGATTGACCGCGCAAGGGGCTTGAACTCCTGTCCGGGCTTAGAATCCCACCCACAGCGCACTGCGCCATTCCTCAATATCTGGAGTAAACCATGGGTTCGTTTTCTATCTGGCACTGGCTCATCGTGCTGCTCATCGTGGTGATGGTCTTCGGCACGAAGAAACTCAAAAACATCGGCTCCGACCTTGGCGGCGCAGTCAAGGGCTTCAAGGACGGCATCAAGGAAGGGGGCCAAAACCCCGCCGATGCCAATGGTGCGGCCCCGGGCCAGGTGACCCAGGAAACCCGTGCTGACAAGAATGCCATCGACGTCGAAGCCAAGCAGAAAAGCTGAATTCCTCCATTGGCGCTGCGGTGACCACCATCGCTGCCCGAGCGCCCGCCCCCAGGCTCGGACCGAGCCAGAACCCGCCCGCAGGATGGCCAATACATGATTGATCTGGGCATTTCCAAACTCGCCCTCATCGGGGCGGTGGCGCTGATCGTCATCGGTCCCGAGAAACTCCCGCGTGTCGCACGCACGGTGGGTGCCTTGCTGGGGAAGGCGCAGCGCTATGTGGCCGATGTCAAATCCGAGGTGAGTCGCTCCATGGAGCTCGAAGAGCTCAAGAAGATGAAGGACTCGGTGACCAGCGCGGCCCGTGACGTCGAACAGTCGGTGCAAAGCAGCGCGACCGACTTTGAGAAGTCCTGGTCTGAAGCCACCGCCGGACTCGACGGCAGCAGCGGCTCGTACGGATCCAGCGACACCCTGGGCTCGTTCGAGCCCCCGGTCTACAAGCACCCGAAAAAGAACTGGCGGCTCAAGCAGAAAGCCATGCCCCAGTGGTTCAAGGCCCGCACCGGTGTGCGCACCCGCACCCAATCCGGTGCGGCCCGCGTGGCCCGATTCCGGCCTCGCTCCTCTTCCGCTCCCCGCTGATGTCAGACACCGAAAAAACCACCGACGAACTCGCCGGTTCAGAACAACCGTTTGTGCAGCACCTCATGGAGCTGCGCAACAGGCTGCTCTATGGCGTGATCGGCCTGGCGATCTGCATGGGCCTGCTGGCATTCTGGCCTGGCCCGAGCGGGTTGATCGACCTGATCGCGGTGCCCATCCGTGCCCACATGCCCCCGGACGCCAAGCTGATTGCGGTGGGCGTTTTCTCGCCGTTCTTTGTGCCGATCAAGGTGCTGGCCATGGCGGCGCTGCTGCTGTCGCTGCCCTGGTGGATGTACCAGGTGTGGGCTTTCGTGGCACCCGGGCTGTACAGCCACGAAAAGCGTTTCGCCATTCCGCTGATCGTGCTGGGCAGCTTGCTGGCGTATGTGGGCATTGGTTTCGTGCAGTTCTTCGTGCTGGACAAGATGTTCGGCTTCATTCAGCAGTTCACGCCCGCCAGCGTGGCTGCCACACCCGACATCGCGTCCTATGTCGAAGCCATCCTCTCGCTGTACCTGGCCTTCGGACTGGCCTTCCAGGTGCCCATCGTGGTGGTCCTGCTGGTGAAGATGAACATGGTCACGGTGCAAAAGCTCAAGGAATTCCGCGGCTACTTCATCGTGGTGGCCTTTGTGATTGCAGCGGTGGTCACGCCACCGGACGTGATTTCCCAGCTGGCACTCGCGGTGCCCATGTGCATCCTGTATGAAATCGGAATCTGGGGTTCTCAGTGGTTCGTCAAGGCCTCCGCGCCCACGGAAGCCGAGGCCGCCGAGAAAGAGTCGGCGTCCTGATCTGGTTCAGCGCGCGGTTGCCTGGCGTGCGACGTTGCGGCGCCCGGGGGTGACCTGAATCTGCAATTTGCCATCGCGACGGGTGACGTCCAGCGGCGATGCCGTGCCTGGCTGGAGCGCGGCCACTGCCGAGAGCAATTGAGGCACGCTGGCCACAGGCATTCCGGCCACTGCCGTGATGACGTCACCCGGGCGAATGCCGGCCTGAGCGGCAGGACCGTTTTGCAGCACGCCCGTGATCACCACACCCGCTCCCGGCTCGAGCCCGAAGCTCTCTGCCAGTTCGGGCGTGAGGTCCTGCGGCTCGACGCCGATCCAGCCGCGCGTGACCTGGCCGTCTCGAACGATGGCGTCCAGCACGTTGCGCGCGGTCGAAGTGGGAATGGCGAATCCGATGCCCATCGAGCCGCCCGAGCGCGAGTAGATGGCCGTGTTGATGCCCATCAGGTGCCCGTTGATATCAACCAACGCACCGCCCGAATTGCCGGGGTTGATGGCGGCGTCGGTCTGAATGAAGTTTTCGAAGGTGTTGATGCCCAGTTGCGTGCGGCCGAGTGCGCTGACGATCCCGCTGGTGACGGTTTGTCCCACGCCAAACGGATTGCCGATGGCCAGCACCTGATCACCGATCTCGAGTGCGTCCGAGTTTCCCAGCGTGATCACAGGCAGGCCGGCGAGCTCGATCTTCAGGATGGCCAGATCGGTTTCAGGGTCGGTGCCGATCACCTTGGCCGCGCTCTTGCGCCCGTCATTGAGGATCACCTCGATTTCATCCGCTTCTTCAATCACGTGGTTGTTCGTGAGAACGTAGCCCGCGGGACTCACGATCACACCGGAGCCCAGGCCGGTTTGCGGCTGGCTCTGGGCCTGGTCGCCGAAAAAGAAGCGAAACCAGGGGTCTGCGCTCTGGGCGCCGCTGACCGCAGCCTTGCTGGTGTTGATGCTCACCACCGCAGGAGAGGCGGCGCGCGCGGCGCTGCGAAAGCTGGCCGCACTCTCCACCATGGTGGGCGCTGCGCCCGGTGAGACAGCTTCCAGCACCGGCACCACTGATGCCACGGAGGCCGAGCGACCGAGCCACTGTGGCTGTAGGGTCGCCACCACGAACAGGGCAGCCACCAGCACGGTGACGGTTTGGGCGAACAGGAGCCAGAGTCGTTTCATGGGGGGCTGGGTAGGGGTTGGGCTCGGCGCTGCACGGAACAAGGCGTCGGCTGAGGCATGCATTCTCCCGCAAATGGGTTCGGGCAGGCGGTGTTCAAGCCCGTGGTGCGCTCCTCGCCCGGGCGCAAAACGGGCCAGATGTCAGAATGGGCCACTCCTGCTGCGCTCCGCGACCAAGCTCACCCCATGCCCAACGACCTCACCTTGACGCCTGCAGTGTCGCGCGAGTCCCTCACGCAGGCACTCGACCAGTTGCTCCAGCCCGCCCGGTTCAAGGACCACGGTCCCAACGGCCTGCAGGTCGAAGGGCGTGCGGGCGTGCGCAAGCTGGTCAGCGGTGTGACGGCGAGCCGCGCATTGATCGACGCGGCGATTGCCGAGGGGGCCGACGCCCTGCTGGTCCACCACGGCCTGTTCTGGCGCGGGCAGGATGGCCGTGTCACGGGCTGGATGAAGCAGCGCCTGAGCCGTCTGCTGGCCCATGACATCAATCTGCTCGCCTACCACCTGCCGCTGGATGCGCATGCCGAGCTGGGCAACAATGCCCAGCTTGCATGCCGCCTGGGGGTGACCGTCTATACCGATGAGCGTGGGCGTTTCGGTGAGCAGGCCCTCGGTTTCATGGGGAGCCGGCCCTCAGCGTCGGCCGCCGAACTGGCCGAACACGTGGCGGCGCAACTGGGTCGGAGCGTCACGCTGGTGGCCGATCCCGATCGACCAGTGCAGCATGTGGCGATGTGCACCGGTGGTGCCCAGGGCTATTTCGAGGCCGCCATTGCAGCCGGCGCAGACGTTTTCATCACCGGCGAGATTTCAGAGCCGCAGGCCCACTATGCGCGCGAATGTGGAGTGGCCTACATCGCCTGCGGTCACCACGCGTCCGAGCGCTACGGGGTTGCTGCCGTGGGCGCGCATGTGGCGGCTCAACTCGGTCTCGAGCATGTGTTCATCGACATCGACAACCCGGCCTGAACGCCGATGAGTCATTCCCCTCACACCGGAAGCCGGAGCCAACCGATCGCGCTGACGATGGGTGACCCTGCCGGCATTGGCCCGGAGATCATCGCCAGAGCCCTCTGTGAGCGGCCCGGATTGCGAACGCAGATCGTGGTGGTGGGTGATGCATCCACGCTGGCATCGGCTGCGCGCCTGGTGACAACGGGGGCTCTTCCGTTGACCGTGGCAGAGATTGACGACATCGAGGATCTGGCAGCCGTTCCGTCGGGGTGCATGGCTGTGGTGCAGGCCTGTCGCCTGGCCGCGCCGGTGGAGATCGGGCGCATCAGCCCGCAGGCCGGACGTGCCGCTGCTGACTGCATCGAATGGGCAGCGCAGGCCGCTTTGCAGGGGCGGGCGCGCGCCGTGGTGACTGCGCCGATCCACAAGGAGGCCCTGGCCGCGGCGGGCGTGGCCCACCCCGGGCACACCGAGATGTTGCAGTCGCTCAGCGCCGCCCACCTCGGCGTGCCCGTGTCTGCCCTGCCAGTGCGCATGATGCTCAGTTGCCCCGGTCTCAGCACGGTGCTGGTGAGCATTCACCTGTCGTTGCGCAAGGCGCTGGATGCCGTGACCCTCGAGCAGGTGTTGCAGACGGTCCGGATCACGCAAGCGCATTGCCGACGAACCGGCACGGCACGCCCACGCATCGCAGTGGCCGGCCTGAACCCCCATGCCGGGGAGGGCGGGCTGTTCGGGTGGGAAGACCGGGACATCATTGCTCCGGCCGTGGCAGACGCCAGGCGGGAAGGCATCGAAGCCAGTGGCCCTCATGCGCCGGACACCGTTTTCATGCGGGCCCGGCAAGGTGAATTTGATGTGGTTGTCGCGATGTACCACGACCAAGGCCTGATCCCCGTCAAGCTGTTGGGACTCGACGAGGGCGTGAACACCACATTGGGACTTCCCTTTGTGCGCACCAGCCCCGATCACGGGACCGCGTTTGACATTGCCGGCACGGGACGCGCCAGCGCCAGCAGCCTGCTGGCAGCGATCGACGCGGCCCTGGCAGCGGGCCCTACTTCTTGAGGCTGTCGCGGATCTCGCGCAACAGCATCACGTCTTCGGGCGTCACCACCGGGGCGGGCGCCTCTGGCGGGGCCTCGCGCTTGAGGCGGTTGATCTGTTTCACCATGATGAAGATGATGAAGGCCAGGATGGTGAAATTGATGGCCACGGTGATGAAGTTGCCGTACGCCAGCGTGGGCACGCCCGCCGCCTTGAGGGCGGCCAGCGTGGGGGCGGTACCTTCGGGAACCTTGCCCAGGGCCAGATAGAGATTGGTGAAGTCCAGATTGCCGAAGATCGAGCCCACCAGCGGCATGATCACGTCTTCCACCATGGACGAGACGATCTTGCCGAAAGCGCCTCCGATGATCACGCCCACGGCGAGATCGATCACATTGCCCTTGACGGCAAATTCCTTGAATTCCTTCATCACGCTCATCTTGTTCTCCGTTCAGGATGGTTGGCTGGACTGCCCGTTGCAACCGCGCAGGAACGAGCGGGAGGATTCTCACACAGCGTTGCGGGGTTTCCTGAACGGGCCGCGACAAGGCGCATCGTTCACCCAAAGGCAATGTCCTCAATAGCCCAGTCCAGCACCCAGGCAAGCACAGGCAGGTGCAAGTGCTCCAGTACAATGCCGGGTTGACCCTGATGCACCTTCCTGAAGTCTCGTAGAAAGAGTTCCATGAGTGAAGCTACCGCCCAAGCGCCTGCCAACAGCAGCCGCCGTACCTGGCTGATCACCTCTTGCGCCATGGGTGGCGTGGGGGCAGCCGCCGTCTCCGTGCCATTCGTGAGCACGTTTCAGCCATCCGAGCGTGCCAAGGCCGCAGGCGCGGCGGTCGAAGTCGATGTCTCGGGCATCCTGCCGGGCGAAAAGATTGTTGTGGAATGGCGGGGCAAGCCCGTGTGGATCATGCGTCGCACGCCAGAGCAGCTGGCCGAGCTTGAAAAGCTCGCCGGTGAGCTGGCCGACCCCGAGTCCACCCGCACTGCGGTTCCCACGCCCGAGTACGCAAGGAATCACCACCGCTCGATCAAGCCCGAGATTCTGGTGACGGTGGGCATCTGCACCCACCTGGGCTGCTCGCCTGGCGACAGGCTCACACCGGGCCCGCAGCCCTCGTTGCCCGACAACTGGCAAGGCGGTTTCCTGTGTGCCTGCCATGGCTCCACGTTTGATCTCGCCGGTCGCGTGTTCAAGAACAAACCGGCGCCGGACAACCTGGAGGTGCCCCCGCACTTCTACATGTCAGACACCATGTTGTTGGTCGGCGAAGACAAGCAGGCCTGAGCCGAAGCGGTTCCAAGCGACATCAGACAACGCCAAACAGAGGCAACCCATGGCTGAATTCAAAGAAGTTTCCCCCAATGCCCCGATCGGCGAGAAGACGCTGAACTGGATCGACAACCGGTTTCCGCTTTCGAAGCTCTACAACGAGCACCTCGCCGAGTACTACGCGCCCAAGAACTTCAACTTCTGGTATTTCTTCGGTTCCCTCGCGCTGCTCGTGCTCGTGATCCAGATCGTCACCGGTATTTTTCTGGTGATGCATTACAAGCCTGATGCGGCGCTGGCGTTCGCGTCGGTCGAATACATCATGCGTGATGTCCCCTGGGGCTGGTTGATCCGCTACATGCACTCCACCGGCGCCTCTGCGTTCTTCGTGGTCGTGTATCTCCACATGTTTCGCGGCCTGATCTACGGCAGCTACCGCAAGCCACGCGAGCTGGTCTGGGTGTTCGGTTGCGCGATTTTCCTGTGCCTGATGGCCGAAGCTTTCATGGGCTACCTGCTCCCATGGGGCCAGATGTCCTACTGGGGTGCCCAGGTGATCGTGAACCTGTTCGCCGCCATTCCCTTTGTCGGCCCCGACCTCGCACTGCTCATTCGCGGCGACTTCGTTGTGGGCGATGCCACTCTCAACCGCTTCTTCAGCTTCCACGTGATTGCCGTGCCGCTGGTCCTGCTGGGTCTGGTGGTGGCACACATCATTGCCTTGCACGAGGTGGGCTCCAACAACCCGGACGGTGTGGAGATCAAGGCGAAGAAAGATGCCCGGGGCATCCCGCTCGATGGCATTCCTTTCCATCCGTACTACACGGTGCACGACGTGCTGGGCGTGTCGGTTTTCCTGATGATCTTCTCCGCGATCATCTTCTTTGCGCCCGAATTCGGTGGCTACTTCCTCGAGTACAACAACTTCATCCCCGCCGACCCACTGGTCACGCCGCTGCACATTGCGCCGGTCTGGTACTTCACGCCGTTCTACTCGATGCTGCGCGCCATCACCAGCGAAATGATGTACGCCCTGGTGGCCATCGCCGTGATCGCTGCGGTGCTCGGCGCAATCAAGGCCAAGGGCTCCGCCGCCTTCAAGGGTGGAATCGTGATCGGTGCGCTGGTCCTGGTGGCCCTGATGTTGTCCATCGACGCCAAGTTCTGGGGCGTGGTGGCCATGGGCGGCGCCGTGATCATCCTGTTCTTCCTCCCATGGCTTGACCACAGCCCGGTGAAGTCCATCCGCTACCGGCCGACGTGGAACAAGTGGCTGTACGGCGTGTTCGTCATCAATTTCCTGATCCTGGGCTACCTCGGTGTGCTGCCGCCATCACCCATCGGCGAGCGCGTTTCGCAGGTCGGCACCTTGTTCTATTTCGGGTTCTTCCTGCTGATGCCCTGGTGGAGCCGTCTGGGTGAGTTCAAGCCTGTGCCCGACCGCGTCACTTTCCAGCCTCACTGAACACGACGAGCCAATTCTGAGAGTCAAGCAAATGAAAAAAATCCTCTTGGGCCTCGCACTGGCAATCGGTATGTCAGGCGCCGCCATGGCCGCTGGTGGCTCCATTCCCCTGGACAAGGCGCCACAGCGCACCAATGACATGGCTGCCCTGCAAAACGGCGCCAAACTGTTTGTCAATTACTGCCTGGGCTGCCACTCGGCTGCCTTCATGCGTTACAACCGCCTGCGCGACATCGGGCTGAACGACAAGCAGATCGCCGAAAACCTGACCTTCGCCACCGACAAGATCGGTGACACGATGAAGGCGGCGATCGACCCCAAGCAGGCCAAGCAGTGGTTCGGCGTGAACCCCCCCGACCTCACGCTGATTGCACGCTCACGCTCAAGCCGCGAGGGCACTGGCGCCGATTACGTCTACACCTTGCTGCGCACCTACTACCGCGACGACACCAAGCCAACGGGCTGGAACAACCTCGCGTTTCCCAACATCGGCATGCCCAATCCTCTGTGGGAGCTGCAGGGCGAGCAAAAGCCGGTCTATGAAAAGGTCATGAGCCACGGCCACGAGGTGGACCGCCTCAAGGGCTGGGCAGCTGTCAAACCCGGCACGCTCAGCGCGGCCGAATACGACAACAACGTGGGCGATCTGGTGGCGTATCTGCAATGGATGGCCGAGCCTGCCCAGAACAGCCGGGTCCGCATCGGCGTGTGGGTGATGTTGTTCCTGGCCGCGTTCACCGTGGTGGCGTGGCGATTGAACGCCGCCTTCTGGAAAGACATCAAGTAATCTCATCCCAACAGGCTGGCGGCCCTGTCCGCTGGCCTGACCGTTCCGCAGTGGTTTGCAGTGTCCGTATGGCACGAATGCAAGCCACTGTTTTTTGCTTTAAGGAGACACCTTCATGATGGTCTTGTACTCGGGTACCACTTGCCCGTATTCCCACCGTTGCCGCTTTGTTCTTTTCGAGAAGGGCATGGACTTCGAGATCAGGGATGTCGACCTCTACAACAAGCCGGAAGACATCAGCGTCATGAACCCGTACGGCCAGGTTCCCATCCTGGTTGAACGCGACCTGATCCTGTACGAGTCGAACATCATCAACGAGTACATCGACGAGCGCTTTCCCCACCCGCAATTGATGCCGGGTGATCCAGTGGACCGTGCCCGGGTTCGCCTGTTCCTGTTGAACTTCGAAAAGGAGCTATTCACCCACGTCTCGATGTTGGAGTCGCGCAGCACCAAGGGCAATGAGAAGGCGCTGGAAAAGGCACGGGCACACATCCGCGACCGCCTGACCCAACTGGCCCCGGTGTTCCTGAAGAACAAGTTCATGCTGGGCGACAACTTTTCCATGCTGGACGTGGCCATCGCCCCGCTGCTGTGGCGCCTCGACTTCTACGGGATCGAACTCAGCAAGAATGCAGCGCCCTTGCTCAAGTACGCCGAGCGTATTTTTTCGCGCCCAGCCTACATCGAGGCGTTGACCCCATCCGAGAAAGTGATGCGCAAGTGAGCGCAAGCCCGCGCCCAACGGCCGGGTTCCACCGTGCCTTGACGATGGCCCATGAGTCCTGCTGACACGGACATCCCTTCCACCCGCCCGTACCTCATTCGTGCCCTGCACGAATGGTGTTCAGACAACGGTTTTTCTCCCTACATTGCGGTGCAGGTGGACGCTTCCGTTCAGGTGCCGATGGAGTTCGTGAAAAATGGCGAGATCGTGCTCAACGTCGGCGTCGACGCCACGAGCTCGTTGAGGCTGGGCAACGACTTCATCGAGTTCAAGGCGCGTTTCGGCGGCGTGGCGCGCGAAATCGTCGTTCCCATCAGCCATGTGGTGGCCATCTACGCACGCGAAAACGGCCAGGGAATGGCGTTTCCGGCACCGGCACCGGCGACCCTGTCGGCGGTCAAACCGTCGGTCCTCGTGTCGGACGCGCCGCCATCGGGCGACGGCGTCGAAGCCACTGCGGATACAGCCTCGAGGAGCCCGCTGCGCTCGGTCACAAGTGAGCAAGGTCAGGAAGAGGGAGATGTCCCCCCGGAGCCTCCAGCCGATGGCCCCGGCCGCTCACCGGGCCGGCCGCAGCTCAAGCGCGTCAAGTAAACTTCGAAGCCCCCGGCCGCTTTAGCTCAGTTGGTAGAGCAATCGCCTTGTAAGCGATAGGTCGTCTGTTCGAGTCAGACAAGCGGCACCAAGACACCATTCCCCGCCACTCGCCCCCTTGGCGGGAGGCGTTCATCGCGCCGGGGTTTGGACTTTGATGCGGATTGCGTTAACCTGCGCACCGTTTTGGGTCAACACCCGTTGGATGGCCGGCAGCATCTGGCGGAGTTTGGTGGAGGCGGCGGCGCTGCCCACCAGAAGGCACCACTCCTGTTCCTGCAAAGGCCCGGCAACCACCTGCTGACGCATGGCGGGCGGGATCAGGTGGCGCACCTGATCCAGGAAGTTCTGGGACTCGCGAATGCGCTCCCGCAACAAGGCCAGCGATGGCGCGGCGCCCACAGCCTGTTCGAGGCTGAAGAGCGTGCGAGGTCGTTGATCGGTGGCCATGTGAATCGAATCGAAGGGCCCTGGCGGCTCACCGCAAGGAAAGGTTTCAGAGTGCACATCATTATCACGGACGCCTGGCTGGCCAAAAGCCGGGCCCTTCACCTCAGTGGCTTCAAGCTGGTGGGTGCGGGCATGTTGGCTGCCGTGGTGTTGATGCTGGCCTCCATGGCCACCTACCATTGGGTTTTCCTCGAAGGGGTCCGCCAGGGATGGCCTGGCTTTGCGTCGGTCGGCCGGTTGGTGCATCCCGTTGACACCGACTCCAAAGACGCCTACGTGCGTGCCAATCTGGACGCCATGGCCCGCAAGCTGGGCGAAATGCAGGCACGCATGGTCCAGATCGACTCCCTCGGTGAGCGCGTGGCCGGCCTGGCGGGCTTGAATCCGGCAGAGTTCAAGAATGCACCGGGGTCGGGCGGTTCTTTGGTGGCCAGCCGGAACATCACCATGCAGGAACTGATGCAGGCCCTTGACTCGGTGGAAGTGTCCAGCGGATCCAGGGTCGACTGGCTCACGGTGGTGGAGTCGCGACTGTTCGATCAGAAGATCAGTCAAACACTAATTCCCACCGAAAAGCCGGTGGTTGGGGTGCGGGTCGGATCTCCGTTTGGTTTTCGCATCGATCCCATCACGGGTGTCTCGGCGCTGCACACGGGGCTCGATTTCCCGGCCGATGTCGGCACGCCGATACTCGCAGCGGCGGGCGGGGTGGTCGTGGTGCAGGAGTACCACGCTGCCTACGGCAACATGGTCGAGATCGACCACGGCAACGCGTTGATCACTCGCTACGCCCACGCTTCCCAGACCTTCGTTAAGAAGGGCGACATCGTCAAGCGGGGCCAGAGAATAGCCAGCGTGGGGTCTACCGGGCGTTCGACCGGTCCCCACCTGCACTTCGAGGTCTGGGTGGCGGGTGTGCCTCAGAACCCGCAGCGTTTTCTCGAGGCGGGAGAAAAAATCGCCGCTTCCAAGCCCCCCGTGCAGGGTCCCCGCAAGCCCTGATCGCACTGAAGCTGCGGCGGGTAAAATCGCTGCTTTGCTGTTGAAAGTCCGGTGTTTGCCTGCACCTTTGCGGCGCCGGGCCCACGCCTTCCGGGCTCGCAAGAGCTCCCCTCCTTTCCTTTGCCTGCCCTGCACCTTGCGGGTGGCTGGCGCAGTCCTGTATCTATGGCCACAAACTTCCTCACCAAACTCTTTGGTAGCCGCAACGACCGCTTGCTCAAGACCTACCGCAAAACGGTGGAGCGCATCAACGGTCTTGAGGCGCAGTTTGAAAAGCTCAGCGATGACGAACTTCGTGGCAAGACCGAAGCCTTCAAGCAACGAATAGTGCAAGGCGAGACCCTTGATGCGCTCTTGCCTGAAGCCTTTGCGGTTGTGCGCGAAGGCAGCAAGCGCGTCATGAAGATGCGCCATTTCGACGTTCAGCTGGTGGGAGGCCTTGCGCTGCACCACGGCAAGGTGGCGGAAATGCGCACCGGTGAGGGCAAAACCCTGACCGCGACCTTGCCGGTCTATCTGAACGCGCTCACGGGCAAGGGCGTGCATGTGGTCACGGTCAACGACTACCTGGCCAGTCGTGATGCCCAGTGGATGGGGCGTCTCTACAACTTTCTGGGCCTGACGGTGGGCATCAATCTGCCCCAGGCTCCGCGGGATGAGAAGCAGGCGGCTTACCGATCCGACATCACCTACGGCACGAACAACGAATACGGCTTCGACTACCTGCGCGACAACATGGTCTACGAAGCGGCTGATCGCGTGCAGCGCGGCCTGAACTTCGCCATCGTCGACGAGGTGGACTCGATCCTCATTGACGAAGCGCGCACCCCGCTGATCATCAGCGGGCAGGCCGAGGACCAGACGCAGACCTACATGGCCATCAAGCAGCTGGTTCCGCATCTGGTGCGCCAGGAAGGCGAGGCCGACGTGCGCACGGGTGAGGGCGTGATCAAGCCGGGTGACTTCACGGTGGACGAAAAGTCCCACGCGATTCACATGACCGAGCAGGGGCACGAACACGCCGAGCAACTGCTGAGCCAGGCCGGCTTGTTGCCCGAGGGCGCGTCGCTTTACGACCCGGCCAATATCGCGTTGCTGCACAACCTGGTGACCTCGCTCAAGGCCCACCATCTCTACCACCGCGACCAGCACTATGTGAACCAGAACGGCGAAATCGTGATCGTCGACGAGTTCACGGGCCGTTTGATGACGGGTCGGCGATGGAGCGATGGCCTGCACCAGGCAGTGGAGGCCAAGGAAGGTGTGGCGATCCAGCCCGAGAACCAGACGCTGGCCTCCATCACGTTCCAGAACTATTTCCGCCTCTACGCCAAGCTGGCCGGCATGACTGGAACGGCGGACACCGAGGCGTATGAATTCCAGGAGATCTACAGCCTGGAGACGGTGGTGATTCCACCGAACCGAGTGAGCAAGCGCGTCGATCAGCTCGACCGCGTCTACAAGACGACGAACGAAAAGTACGTCGCTGCCATCCAGGACATCCGCGAATGTCACGAACGGGGTCAGCCGGTGCTGGTGGGCACCTCGTCGATCGAAAACTCGGAAATCATCGCTGAGTTGCTGGTCAAGGAGGGATTGCCCCACGAGGTGCTGAACGCCAAGCAGCATGCGCGCGAAGCCGACATCATCATCCAGGCGGGTCGTCCGGGCGGCATCACCATCGCCACCAACATGGCCGGGCGCGGCACCGACATCGTGCTGGGCGGCAACCTCGAGAAGATGGTTGACGCGGTTCAGAACGATGAATCACTGGACGATGCCACCAAGGCGGCACGCATTGAATCCCTGCGCCAGAACTGGCAGGCCGACCACGACAAGGTCAAGGCGTTGGGCGGTTTGCGCATCATCGCCACCGAGCGCCACGAGTCGCGCCGCATCGACAACCAGTTGCGCGGCCGCTCCGGCCGCCAGGGCGACCCGGGCTCGTCGCGCTTCTATCTGAGCCTGGACGATTCGCTGATGCGCATTTTCGCTGGCGACCGGGTGCGCGCCATCATGGACCGTCTGAAGATGCCTGAGGGCGAGGCCATCGAGGCGGGCATCGTCACGCGCAGCATCGAAAGCGCACAGCGCAAGGTCGAGGCCCGAAATTTCGACATTCGCAAGCAACTGCTTGAATACGACGATGTGTCCAACGATCAACGCAAGGTGATCTACCAGCAACGCAACGACATTCTCGATGCCGAATCGCTGCGGGCGCAAATCGACTCGCTGCGCGATGGCTGTTTTGCCGATCTGGTGCACCAGTACGTGCCCGAGGGCAGCGTCGAGGAGCAGTGGGACCTGCCCACGCTGGAGCGGGTGCTCAGGGAGGAATGGGCGGTCGATGTGCCGGTGACGACCTGGGTGTCCGACGCCGAGTCGATCGATGCCGAGGAGGTTGCAGAACGTGTCGTGGCAGCGGCCCGGGTGGCGTTCGAGAGCAAGGTGCAGATCGTGGGTGAAGAGAACTTCACCCAGTTCGAGCGCATCGTGCTGTTGCAGACCATCGATGGGCAGTGGCGCGACCACCTTTCGGCATTGGACTACCTGCGCCAAGGCATTCACTTGCGAGGCTATGCGCAAAAGCAGCCCAAGCAGGAATACAAGCGCGAGGCTTTCGTGCTGTTCGGTCAACTGCTGGACACCGTCAAGAACGATGTCACGCGGCTCTTGATGAATGTGCGCGTGCAGTCGGCTGAGCAGATGGCGCAGGCCGCGGAGCAGCTGGAGGAGCGGGCCGAGCAGTTCGCCAACGTGACCTATACCGCTCCCACCGAGTCTGGCGAAGTGGAGACGGTCGGTCCGACCAGCGCAACGTCGCGTCCTGCGGGCGATGTGCCCAGGGCCGGCCGCAACGATCCCTGCCCCTGTGGCAGCGGAAAGAAGTACAAGCACTGCCACGGCAAGCTCGACTGAGGCGCGGGACCCCGGTGTCCCCAGCCTCCTGCAAGACTGGCCTCATCCTGAATTCACGGAGTTCAAATGCCCGTTCAACTCGACACGCCTTTGGCGGTGGACCTGCTCCCCATTGCGGGTGTGCGCATTGGGGTGGCCCAGGCCGGCATTCGAAAGGCCAATCGCAAGGACCTCACGCTCTTTTTGCTGGACGAGGGCTGCGCGGTCGGCGCGGTGTTCACGCAGAACCGCTACGCCGCGGCGCCGGTGCAGGTGTGCCGTGAGCACCTTGCCGCAGGAAAGGGCATTCGCGCGCTGGTGATCAACACCGGCAACGCGAACGCGGGAACCGGAGAGCCCGGCCTGTCGAACGCCCGCCAGACCTGCACGGCCCTGGCCCTGGCGCTGGGCGTGCGGCACGAGCAGGTGATGCCCTTTTCGACGGGCGTGATCATGGAGCCTCTGCCGCTCGACCGCCTGCTGGCAGGTTTGCCAGCGGCCCTCGCCGATGCGGCACAAGCGCAAGACGACAGTGGTGTGCAATGGCTCTCGGCGGCCCAGGGCATCATGACCACCGACACCTTGCCGAAGGCGTTCAGCCAGCGCATGACGATCGACGGCCGCGCCGTGAACGCCACCGGCATCGCCAAGGGCGCCGGCATGATCCGACCCAACATGGCGACCATGCTCGGCTTCCTCGCCACCGATGCCGCGGTGGCACCGGGCCTCATGGACGCGCTGGCCCGCCGCCTGGCCGACGCCTCATTCAACCGGGTCACGGTGGACGGCGACACCAGCACCAACGATTCCTTTGTGGTGGTGGCCACCGGCAAGGCCGGCCATGCGCCCATCAGCGACCTCGACAGCCCGGCCGGCGTTGCCCTTCTGGAGGGTTTGACCAAGGTGGCCCGCCACCTCGCCCACGCCATCGTTCGGGACGGCGAAGGCGCCACCAAATTCATCACCGTGCAGGTCGAAGGCGGGCGCACCAAGGCCGAATGCCTGCAGGCCGCCTACGCCGTGGCGCACTCGCCCCTGGTCAAGACGGCCTTCTTCGCCAGCGATCCGAACCTTGGTCGCATCCTGGCCGCTGTGGGCTACGCGGGCATCCACGACCTCGACGTGAGCGGCATCGAACTGCATCTGGGCGATGTGCACGTGGTGACCCAGGGCGGCCGCCACCCCGGCTACCTCGAGGAAGACGGTCAGCGCGTGATGAAGCAGGCAGAAATCCTGGTGCGCATCGGTCTGGGTCGTGGCGACGCCACGGAAACGGTCTGGACCTGTGATTTCAGCCACGACTACGTCACCATCAACGCCGATTACAGATCCTGATTTCAGTGCCATGAACGAACACATCGAGCGCCTGCTGGAGCGCGCAGAACAGTTGATGGCCCGCATCGAATCGGTGCTGCCGCAGCCCATGCAGGCGCCCGACTGGTCCGCATCAGTGGCCTGGCGCTATCGCAAGCGCTCAAGTGGTCACGGCTCGCTGGAGCCGGTGCGCCAGGTGGGTCCCATGCGCCTGGCCGACCTGCAGGAAATCGACGGACAGAAGGCGAAGATCCAGCGCAACACGCTGCAGTTCGTCAACGGACGGCCCGCCAACAACGTCCTGCTCACGGGAGCGCGGGGCACCGGCAAGTCCTCCCTGATCCGGGCCTGTCTCAATGAATACGCTTCCCGGGGCCTGCGCCTGATCGAGGTCGACAAGGCCGATCTCGTGGATTTGCCCGACATCGTGGATGTGGTGGTGGGTCGCCCCGAGCGCTTCATCGTTTTCTGCGATGACCTCAGTTTTGAAGACGGAGAGCCGGGCTACAAGGCTCTGAAGTCCATCCTCGATGGCTCGGTGTCGGCGGCCAGTCCCAACGTGTTGATTTACGCCACCAGCAACCGGCGTCACTTGTTGCCCGAGTACATGAAGGAAAACCTCAGCTACACCCACACCGCCGATGGAGAGGTTCATCCGGGCGAGGTGGTGGAGGAAAAGATCTCGTTGTCCGAGCGTTTCGGTCTGTGGGTGAGCTTCTATCCGTTCAGTCAGGACGAGTACCTCACCATCGTGGCGCAGTGGTTGTCATCCTTTGGAGTTTCTCCGGAAGACATCGCGGCCGCGAAACCGCAGGCGCTGGTGTGGGCGCTGGAGCGCGGTTCTCGCAGCGGGCGGGTGGCCTATCAGTTTGCCCGCGACTACGCAGGCACCCACGCTTGCGGGACATGAGCGGGCCGACACTCGTCGTGGATGCCGAGCCGGGTGTCGTGCGTCCGGTGGACCGGGGAGTGATTGATGTGGCCGTTGGCGTGTTGATCGCTCCCGATGGCCGATTCCTGCTCACCTCGCGTCCATCTGGCAAGGTGTACGCAGGTTATTGGGAGTTTCCGGGCGGCAAGTTCGAGCCCGGCGAGTCGGTCGAGCAGGCGCTTCGTCGCGAGTTGCAGGAGGAGATCGGCGTGACCATCGGACGGGTCCACTCCTGGCGCGACAGTCTGGTGGACTATCCGCACGCCCTGGTTCGCCTGCATTTCTGCAAGGTCTTTGAATGGGCGGGCGAACTTCAGATGCGTGAAGGCCAGCAGTTCAGCTGGGAGCAACTGCCGGTGCGTTGCACACCGGTCTTGCCCGGTACGGTTCCGGTACTGGAGTGGCTTCGGTCGGAGCAGGGTGCACCAACCGTTTGACGCTGCGCCGGATGGTCAGGAGGCGCCGAAGTCCGGATCGTTCTGACTGTCCTGCTCGGGCAACTTGAAGCTCTCCGAAGCCCAGGCGCCGAAATCCATGTTCTTGCACCGCTCGCAGCAAAAAGGGCGGTAGGCGTTGCTGGGCGCATAGATGCTCGGCCCGCCACAACCCGGGCAGCGCACCGTCTTCAATGGGCTGGTGGAGGCGTTCGTGGACATGGACGGTCTCGCCGTTCGTTCAGGCGCAGAGTGTCAACTCGAACGCAGCATCGTCTTGTGCGGGGTGCAATCGATCGTCATTGCCCTGACGCATCATTCGAACCGACAACATCAGCCGGTTGCCACTGATTTCCGGGATCAGCCCGGTGCCCGGGTCGATGCGCAGGCGAAGCAACTGGAATGTGCGACCCTGGGGCAGGGTTTGCTGAAACTGGCCACCGGGAGCGACCACCTTTTGAGGGGAACCCGAATCCCGCAACATCTTGAGCAGCAACACCACCGACTCGGCCAGGGGTGCCAGTGGCACCGACCACCGCTGCAGGTCGGCCTGCCGTTGCGCAGCGCTGTGATGCTGCCAGTTGTAATAGGCAGGCAGATCGAATTCACAGGTGCCTGCGGGAATGCCGATCCGGCTGCGGATGCTCATCAGCCAGTCGTTCTCGGTCAATGACTGGCCCGTTTTGCCAATCAGGCCGCTGAGTTGCGAGAAACAATCCTCCAGTTGACCGATCGCTTCATTGAGCGCCTGCTCGGAGATCATGGGATTGCCGCGGTAGGACGCCAGTTGCTGCTTGTGCCGCTCGATGTCCTTGAGCACATCCGACTTCATGTCGGCTCTGGACGCCACTTCGATGATTTCGAAGATGGTCTGAATGGCGAAATGGTGATCCAGCGGGTGTTGGCGCGGCACCAGTTCGACCATGCGCCGGAACAATTGCTCAAGTCGCAGGTAAGTGCGGATGCGTTCGTTGAATGGATATTCGTACAGGATCACAGCAGCGTGGGTTCGCAGGGCGGGTCAGCGGGTGGGCGTTCATCATAGCCCGAAGCGTTTCGCCATCACGCTGGCCAGATGTTGCAGGATGTCCAGATCATCCGTGTCGTTGAACACCACACAGTCCGCAGCTGCCAAACGTTGCTCGCGTGAGCTCTGGTTGCGCATGACCGCTTCGATCATGTCGGTATCCCAGCCATTGCGCTGCTGGACCCTGCGAACCTGGGTTGCAGGCATGCAGTCGACCACCAGCACCCGGTCAAGCTGCCACCGCCAGTGCCGCGACTCCACAAGAAGTGGAACATCGAAAATCAGCACGCTCGAAGACGCTTGCGCAGCGAGGCGTCGGATCTCTGATGCGACCAAGGGGTGAACGATGTCCTCCAGCATCTTGCGCGCCTGGGGCTGTGCAAAGACATGCTCGCGCATGCGCGCTCTGTCGAGGGCACCGTCGGCAGAGATGAACACCTGCCCGAATGTGGCTGCGATGGCCGGCATGGCGGCACCGCCAGAGGCGGTGCAGGCCCGTGCAACGGCATCCGCATCGATCAGGTCCGCGCCGTGCTCCCCGAGCATGCGTGCCAATGTGCTTTTTCCGCTGCCGATGCCTCCGGTGAGTCCCAGCCGAAGCACTTGCGACGTTGGGGCCCGGGTGTTCACAAGCCCACAGCGGCCAGAATGGCCGCCGGGCCGAAAATCATGGCGGTCAGTCCGGCCAGCGCGAGGAAGGGTCCGAACGGGACATAACCGCCCTCGCGCAGTTCACCCCTGAGTTTGATACCGATGCCGATCACCGCTCCAATGACGGAAGCCATGAGGATGATGGGGACCAGGGCCTGCCAACCGAACCAGGCACCGAACGCGGCAAAGAGCTTGAAGTCTCCGTAGCCCATGCCTTCCTTTCCGGTTGTCAGCTTGAAACCCCAATACACCAGCCACAGCGACAGGTAGCCGCCCACGGCACCCCACAAGGCGTTTGTCAGGGTAGCGTCGGTCGCACCCAATCCGGCGGCGCAAAGGCCTGCCCACAACAACGGCAGCGTGATGTCGTCGGGCAGCAGGGTGGTATCCCAGTCGATACAGGCCAGCGCCAACACCGAGGCCGAGAAACCGCACCAGGCGAGTGCTTCCCAGCCGACCCCCGAACGCCATCCGCACCAGGCAAACAGCGCGGCACACGTCAGTTCCACCGCCGGGTAACGCAGGCTGATCGGCGCAGAACATTGACTGCACTTTCCGCGCAAGGCGAGGTAACTGAAAACGGGAATGTTCTCGAACCAGCGGATCTGGTGACCGCAATGGGGGCAGCGGGACCGTGGAACCATGAGGTTGAAGGTCTCGACGGCCTGCTTGGCAGGGGTGTCACCCGCATGCTGATCGGTATGGATGTCCGCACACTCGGCTGCCCAGTGCAGTTCCATCATCTTCGGCAGGCGGTGAATCACCACGTTGAGGAAACTGCCCACCAGCAAACCGAGAAGCCCAAGCAGCGCCGCCTCGGGCGCACCCGCACCCAGCATCAAACCACCTGACCCAGCTTGAAAATGGGGAGGTACATCGACACGACAATGCCCCCGATGACCGTGCCGAGCACCACGATGATGA
Organism: Hydrogenophaga sp.; assembly: GCF_030373225.1. Classification (GTDB taxonomy): domain Bacteria; phylum Pseudomonadota; class Gammaproteobacteria; order Burkholderiales; family Burkholderiaceae_C; genus Hydrogenophaga. The sequence goes on from NZ_JAUCZG010000001.1 coordinate 149,679, forward strand.
TGGGCTCCATGAGGCTGGAGATGCCGGCCACCATGTCGTCGACCTCCGCTTCGTAAAAGTCTGCGGCCTTTCCGAGCATGTGGTCAATAGAGCCGGACTCCTCGCCGATCGCGCACATCTGCAACACCATCGACGGGAAGATGTTGGCATTGGTCATCGCGTTGGTCAGGCTGGTTCCAGTGGACACTTCCTGCTGGATCCGTTCAGTGGCGATCGCATAAACCGAGTTGCCCGAAGCCCCACCCACCGAGTCGAGTGCCTCGACCAGCGGCACGCCTGCTGCGAACATGGTGGAAAGTGTCCTCGTCCAGCGAGCGATGACCGACTTCTCGATGAGAATGCCAAAAATCGGCAGCTTCAACAGGATCCGGTCCATGAAGCGCTGCACTTTTTCGTTGCGGCGCCATGCCTGCATGAAAAAGTAGAAGCCACCACCGAGACCCCCGAAGATCAGCCACCAATACTCGATGAAAAATTCACTCAACCCGATGACGAACAGGGTGGGGGCAGGAAGGTCCGCCCCGAACGAAGAGAACACCTCCTTGAACGAGGGGATCACGAAAATCATGATGACGGCCACCACCACGAAGGCCACGATCACCACCGCGATGGGGTACATCAGCGCCGACTTGATCTTTGACTTGAGCGCCTCGGTTTTCTCCATGTAGACCGCGAGGCGGTCCAGCAACTCTTCCAGGATACCGGCCGCTTCACCCGCCTCGATGAGGTTGCAGTAAAGGCTGTCAAAGTACAGCGGATTCTTTCGGAAGGCAGCGCTCAGTGAGGTTCCGGTCTCGACATCGGTGCGGATGTCGTTGAGCAGTTTGGTCACGCTCGGATTCGGATTGCCGCGGCCGACAATGTCAAATGCCTGCAGCAACGGAACGCCGGCCTTCATCATGGTGGCCAGTTGGCGGGTGAAAATCGCGATGTCCTTGGGCCTGATGCGCTTGCCCGAACTCATGCGGCGCTTTTTCACCTTGCTCGGGATGATGCCCTGTCGGCGCAGCGCTGCCAGCACCTGGTTCTCTCCCACGGCGCGGGTTTCTCCCCGAACTGTCTTGCCGTTGCGATCCTTGCCTTCCCACTCGAAAACGACGTCTTTGATGCTCTTGGTTGCAGCGGTTGCCATGGTGTCCTCTCGGGCGTGTGTCTGGCTCAGCGTCACTCGTTGGTGACGCTGAGCACCTCTTCCAGCGAAGTCATGCCCAGCTTCACCTTGAGAAGGCCGGACTCGCGCAGCGTGCGGACGCCTTCCTTGCCGGCCTGCTGGGCAATGTCCAGCGCGCTGCCACCGCGCAGGATGATTCGTTGAATTTCTTCGGTGATCGGCATCACCTGGTAGATGCCGACGCGACCCTTGTAGCCGTTGTTGCAGGCTGAACAGCCTACCGGTCGGTAGGGGGTCCATGTGCCGTCAAGGTCCTCTGCCTTGAAGCCTGCGTCGACCAGCGCTTTGCGTGGCACATCCAAAGGGGCCTTGCAGACGCCACACAGGCGTCGGGCGAGTCGCTGTGCGGTGATCAGGATCACGCTGGAAGCGATGTTGAACGTGGGAATGCCCATGTTCATCATCCGGGTCAGCGTGGTCGGCGCATCGTTGGTGTGCAAGGTCGACAGCACCATGTGGCCGGTTTGGGCCGCCTTGATGGAAATGTCGGCCGTTTCCAGATCGCGGATCTCGCCGACCATGATCACGTCTGGATCCTGGCGCAAGAATGCCTTCAGGGCAGCCGCAAAGGTCAGCCCGGCCTTCTCGTTCACGTTGACCTGGTTCACTCCTGGCAGGTTGATCTCGGACGGATCCTCAGCAGTGGAGATGTTGATGCCGGGCTTGTTCAGGATGTTCAGGCAGGTGTAGAGCGACACCGTCTTGCCCGAACCTGTCGGACCGGTCACAAGCACCATCCCGTAGGGCCGCCCGATGGCCGCCATCAACCGTTCCTTTTCTTCCGGTTCGTAGCCGAGTGCGTCAATACCCACCTTTGCACTGCTGGGATCAAGAATACGGATGACGATCTTTTCGCCGAAAAGGGTGGGCAATGTGCTCACCCGGAAATCGATCACTCGATCCGGACCAATCTTGAGCTTCATCCTGCCATCCTGTGGCACCCGCTTTTCGGAGATGTCCATGCGGGAAATCACCTTGATGCGCGAAGCCAGCTTGTCCTTGATGGCGACCGGTGGGGACGCGATCTCCCTGAGTTCGCCATCCACCCGGAATCGAACCCGGTAGTTGTGCTCATACGGTTCAAAATGCAGGTCGGAGGCGCGCATGTTGAATGCGTCGATCAGCATCTTGTGGAGAAACTTGACGACAGGTGCGTCATCGACCTCCGACGCCTTGTCGTTCGCGTCGGTGACCACGGTCTCTGTGGCCATTTCGTCGAATTCGAAGTCTCCGCCGATGATGTTGTCCATCGTTTCGGCGACGCTGGTGGTCTGCGCGTCCACCAGTTTGCTGAGCTTGTCGTACTCGGCAATGACCCAGTCCACTCCCATTTGTGTGGCGAACTTGATCTTTTCGGCGGCCTGTTGGTCTGCCGGATCCGCGGTTGCCACCATCAGACGGTTGTTGCGCTTGCTCAGAACAACGATGCGGTAGTCCGAGCAGATTTTTGCATCAAGCAAGCCGCTGGGAAGGCGCTGCACATCGATGGCATCAAGGTCCAGCAAGGGCGCCGAGAACGCCGCCGACATGGTGTGGGCGAGATCGGCCGCGGACACCGCACCAGAACCCGTGAGTTCGGCGATGAAACTGGAACGACCGCTCTGAGCCTTGCGATACAACTCCTCGGCGGCTTTTTGCCCCAGCTTTCCGGCCGACACCAATGCCCGGCCCAGGCCGGGCAGGGCCATGGACGGACTTTCCTGAGTGACAGATTCGACAGACGCCATAAGCCCGTAATCTATCGTAAATCAACGACTTGCCCCTCACTATTGAGGCAAGTTGTGCTGAATATGCGGATTCACGCCACTCGGCGTTGTATCAAGGTTGCGTCGTCTTCGTCGGTCGTATCCAGGCACCCGTTCATCGGGCAAAAATCTCACCGGACTTGAGAAGACAGCCTGGTCGGGGTGAGAGGATTCGAACCTCCGGCCTCTACGTCCCGAACGTAGCGCTCTACCTGGCTAAGCTACACCCCGACTGACCCGCTGGGCCCAAAAAACGGCGCACCAGCGCCCGGAAAGTCAGGTGCGGCGCCCCAACAAATCCGCCGCCAATTGTAGCAAAGCAGCGCTGTAGTCATTGTCGGGGAGCTGCCTGGCTGCGTCGATTGCACGCTGTGCTTCAGCGTCCGCGCTTGCCCTCGCCTCTTTCAGCGCACCGGTGTCGAGAATGATTGTCCGGATGTCTTCAAGGTGTGCGACATCACCTTGTTCGATGGCCTGCTTGATCAGGTGCCTTTGCGCTTCAGAGCCCTTTCGCAAAGCGCAAATGATGGGCAGTGTCACTTTTCCCTCCCGAAGGTCATCGCCCAGATTTTTCCCCAGTTCCTCGGGGCTGCCTTCGTAGTCCAGCACATCGTCGATCACCTGAAAGGCAGTGCCGAGCGCCTGTCCGTAGCTGGCACAAAGCGCCTCGGTCGGTCCGTCTGCGAGGGCGAGGATGGCTGCAAGTCGGGCACTGGCTTCGAACAGCTTGGCGGTCTTGGATCGAATCACCCGAAGGTAGGCCGCCTCGTCAATGGAGGCGTCGTACATGTTCATGAGTTGCTGCACCTCACCCTCGGCGATCACGTTGGTGGCATCCGACAGCACCTGCATGACGCGCATGTCGCTGACATCGACCATCATCTGGAACGCTCTCGAATAAAGGAAATCGCCCACAAGAACGCTCGCAGCATTGCCGAAGCGCTCATTGGCCGTTTCACGCCCGCGACGAAGCGTGGACTCGTCCACCACATCATCATGAAGCAGGGTGGCGGTGTGGATGAACTCAACGACAGCCGCCAGAGTGTGCCGGTGAGGGCTTTGACTGCCGATTGATCCGCTCAACATCAGCAGCAGGGCAGGGCGCAATCGTTTCCCGCCGGCCGAGATGATGTACTGGGCAATTTCCCTGACCAGCGGCACCTCCGTGGTCAGCCGCTCATGGATCACCTGGTCAACGCGGAGCATGTCCGGTTGGATCAATGCGAGGGGGTTGCCAGGTTTGGAGAATGGGATCGTCAAGGTTCGGGCCGGGAGAGGGGTGGTGGTGGATGCCTGGCTCAAGGCATTATAGAAACCACGCAACTGCCTTCGATGAGCTGCGGGGCGCCCGGATCATGGAGGCCCACCGGCAGGCGTTCTCTTGTGATCCGGCGCTTCGCATGCTAGACTCGCCGGCTCAGTGAAATTGGATTCACTGGGTTTCCATTCGTGGAATTTTTACAAGAGGTTCATATGTACGCGGTCATAAAAACCGGTGGCAAACAGTATCGTGTTGCTGCTGGTGAAAAAATTAAAGTAGAACAGATTGCTGCGGATGTGGGCCAAGAGATCGTGTTTGACCAGGTTTTGGCTGTCGGCAACGGCACCGAGATCAAGGTTGGCACTCCCTTGGTTACCGGCGCAACGGTCACGGTCACGGTGTTGGCCCATGGCAGGCATGACAAAGTGCACATCTTCAAGATGCGCCGTCGCAAGCACTACCAGAAGCGCCAGGGTCACCGTCAAAATTTCACCGAACTGCAGATCTCCTCGATCGCAGGCTGAGGAGTAAGTCAACATGGCACAGAAAAAAGGCGGCGGCTCAACGCGAAACGGTCGCGATTCCAAGCCCAAGATGCTTGGCGTGAAGGCTTTCGGCGGCGAACTGGTCAGCGCAGGCTCGATCATCGTGCGCCAACGTGGCACCAAGTTCCACCCCGGCATCAACGTTGGCCTGGGCAAGGACCACACCATTTTTGCAACGGTGGATGGCCACGTGTCGTTCGCTGTGAAGGGCGAACTCAACCGCCAGACCGTCAGTATCACCCCCGTTTGACGGGGGTCTGCACAGGCCTTGCCGGGCGAGATGGTCCAGGCGAAGTCTGTTCAGTGCAGACGCGTTCTACGCAGAAGGCCCGCCCAAGCGGGCTTTTTGTTTTGGATTTCTTGTGGGGATGCGTCCCTGGAAAGCATGTCATGAAATTTGTGGATGAAGCCACCATCGATGTCGCTGCGGGCGATGGCGGCAACGGCTGCGCATCTTTCCGGCATGAGAAGTACAAGGAGTTCGGCGGGCCGGATGGTGGCGATGGCGGGCGAGGCGGGCATGTTTACGCCGTTGCGGATGCGAGCCTGAACACCCTGGTGGACTTCCGTTTCACGCGCCGCTTTGAAGCCGAGCGCGGCGAACATGGCAAGGGATCGGACATGTTCGGTGTGAAGGGTGGTGACATCGTGCTGAAAATGCCGGTGGGCACGATCATCGCGGACGCTGAAACGGGTGAGGTGCTGCACGAGTTGTTGCAGCCTGGTGAACAGGTGACCATCGCCAAAGGCGGCGACGGTGGCTTCGGCAACATGCATTACAAAAGCTCGACGAACCGAGCGCCGCGGCAGAAAACGCCGGGCTGGGCTGGCGAAAAGCGTACCTTGAAGCTGGAGCTCAAGGTGCTGGCCGATGTGGGCCTGCTCGGGATGCCGAATGCCGGCAAGTCAACCCTGATTTCAGCCATATCGAACGCGCGCCCCAAGATCGCCGACTACCCTTTCACGACGCTTCATCCCAACCTGGGCGTCGTGAGGGTCGCTCCGGAAAAAAGCTTCGTTGTCGCCGACGTGCCCGGGTTGATTGAAGGCGCGTCCGAAGGTGCAGGACTCGGTCACCAGTTCTTGCGCCATCTGCAGCGCACCCGGCTGCTGCTCCACATGGTGGATGCAGCGCCGTTCGATGAGGCAGTCGATCCTGTGGTTCAAGCGAAGGCCATCATCGCCGAGCTCAAGAAGTACGACCTGGCACTTTTTGAAAAGCCGAGATGGCTGGTGCTCAACAAACTGGACATGGTGCCGCTGGACGAACGCGAGGCCAGGGTCAAGGACATCGTGAAACGCTTGAAATACAAAGGGCCGGTGTTCGAAATATCAGCCCTCACGCGAGAGGGTTGCGAGTTTCTGGTGCAGAAGATCTACGAACACATCGCCAAGGTTCACCAGGCCACGTTGGCACCGGTGGATATCGATCCACGCTTCGACACGCCCTTGCCCAATTGACAGCCCACTTCAAATGCTGCCGCCAATGCTCCTCGCAGACAACAATGGTTCGACGCCGCTGAACGCCAGCGGCCTTGTGAAGGAGGCACGCCGCATCGTGGTCAAGGTCGGCTCCTCGCTGGTGACCAACGAGGGCCGAGGGCTTGATGAGGAGGCCATCGGCCAGTGGAGCCAGCAGTTGGCTGCGTTGGTGCAGGAAGGTCGCGAACTCATCATGGTCAGCAGCGGAGCTGTGGCTGAGGGCATGAAACGCCTGGGCTGGACAGTCCGACCCAAAGAAATCAACGAGCTGCAGGCCGCCGCTGCCGTCGGGCAAATGGGTCTGGTGCAGATGTACGAATCCAAGTTGCGCGAATGCGGCGTGGGCAGTGCGCAGGTGCTGCTCACACACGCCGATCTGGCCGACCGGGAACGGTATCTCAACGCACGTTCAACCTTGCTGACCTTGTTGCAGCTGGGCGTGGTACCCGTGATCAACGAAAACGATACCGTCGTCAATGACGAGATCAAGTTTGGCGACAACGACACCTTGGGTGCTCTGGTGGCCAATCTGGTGGAGGCCGACGTGCTTGTGATCCTCACGGATCAGAAGGGTCTGTACACGGCCGATCCCCGGCGCGACCCTGCGGCAAAGTTTGTTCACCAGGCGCGTGCCGGCGACCCACGACTGGAGTCCATGGCGGGCGGCGCCGGCAGCGGCATCGGCAAGGGCGGCATGATCACCAAGATCCTCGCAGCCAAGCGGGCCGCCGGGTCTGGAGCCTCGACGGTGATCGCCTGGGGACGCGAACCGAAGGTGTTGCTTCGTCTGTGCGAGGGTGAAGCGATCGGCACCTGTCTGATCGCCCACACGCCGAAGCACCAGGCCCGCAAACGCTGGATGTCGGATCATTTGCAGTTGCGCGGATCCGTGGTCGTGGACGACGGCGCCGTGGGCAAGATCGTGGGTGAGGGCAAGAGCCTGCTGCCGATCGGGATGACCGGCGTGGACGGTGACTTCTCAAGGGGAGACGTGATTGCGGTGCGCGACGGCCGAGGAGTCGAGGTGGCCCGGGGTCTGGCGAACTATGCAAGCTCGGAAGCCCGTCTGCTGTGCCGCAAGTCGTCCACCGATTTCGAGCGCTTGCTCGGCTATGCGGCCGAGCCCGAAATGATCCACCGCGACAACCTCGTGCTGGCGCGAAGCTGAAGGCACCAGAGCGAGGGTCGGTCAGCGGTCGTGGGCTCGATCGGTCTTCAAGGTCGCGAGGATTTTCTGGGGGCTGCCCGTGATCGTGCGACCCTCACACACACCCTGGCGGGCCAGCATCATGGCTGGACGCGTTGGACCGCTGAAGGACAAGCTCTGCCACGCAGCATTGTTGCTGATGATCCATGAGCGTTTGTCGTTCAGGTGGGCATAGGTCTTGGTTTCGCCGGACGCGCAGCGGATACCCTGAAAAAACACATTCATGGCCCCGCTGGAACTGCGTGCGACCATCACATAGCGAACCACACCGTCCTCGCCCACCTTCAAGCTGCCCGGATCAATGCCGTACCGCAGGGTGGACTGGTTCGTCACATCGAACGACTGCAGCGTATCGGTACTGAACGCATCTGGTGGAGCGATGGCGGATTCGGTCCAGGTTTTGTCTTCATAGGATGTTGGCTGGGCATGGACCAGGGCAGGAATCGCACAAACGATGGCAGCCGAGCAGACCACCCTCAGGCACGTTGTGCCGAAATCAAAAACAAGGTTCATTTGAAGGGGAGGTTCGCGAAGCGCCCGTCGTTTTGCGGATCAGGGTCGAAGCTGGCGCCAGGTGGCAATTCCAGCCCCATGGGAGCGCACAGCGGGTGGGCCGGCTCGTCACCCTCATCCTGGCGGAGTCGGGAGCCTCCACGCAAAAAACGGTTGCGATGGTCGGTTCTGGGCAGGTAGCGCGACAGCTCGGTGAGGGCCATCTCGTAGACACCACGCTTGAATTCGACCACCACGTCCAAGGGCACCCAATAGTCGTGCCAACGCCATGCGTCGAACTCCGGATGGCTTGTGGCGCGCAGGTTCAGATTCCAGTCTTGTGCCACCAGGCGCAACAGATACCAGATCTGTTTCTGGCCTTTGTAGTGTCCGCGGGCGTCCCGACGGATGAAGCGGTCCGGCACCTCATAGCGCAACCAGTCGCGTGTGCGGGCGACGATGTTCACGTGCTCGGGCATCAGGCCCACTTCTTCGTGCAACTCGCGGTACATCGCCTGCTCGGGTGTCTCGCCTCTGTCGATGCCACCTTGCGGAAACTGCCAGGAGTGTGAGCGTATGCGTTTGCCCCAGAACACCTGGTTTCGCTGGTTGAGCAGAATGATGCCGACATTGGGCCTGAAGCCTTCTCTGTCAAGCATAATCAACCCCAAATTTTTAAACTGTCTTCATTATGCATCGCGCCATGCGAGTTGCGAAGTGATCACACACCTGTTGCAGCGTTGAGCGCTGCGGGACGTCCCAGAATCTGGCTCACCCGGGTCGGTTTGTCTCGCATATCGGCTCGCAACCCCTCCCTTCTTGAACCCAACCAGCTGCCTGCGGGCGGCGCTGAGCCCATGAAAGCCTCCCAGTTCTTCATCTCCACGCAAAAGGAAGCACCGGCCGATGCCGAAGTGGTGAGCCACCAGCTCATGACGCGTGCCGGCATGATCAAGAAGCTTGGCGCCGGGATCTACAGCTACATGCCCATGGGCCTGCGCGTGATTCACAAGGTGGAGGCCATCGTTCGTGAGGAGATGAACCGCGCTGGAGCGGTGGAGCTGACCATGCCGGTGGTTCAGCCGGCCGAGTTGTGGCAGGAAACCGGCCGCTTCGAAAAGATGGGTCCCGAGCTGTTGCGCATCAAGGACCGGCACGACCGCGACTTCGTGGTCCAGCCCACCAGCGAGGAGGTCGTGACCGACATTGCTCGCCAGGAGTTGCGCAGCTACAAACAGCTGCCGAAGAATTTCTACCAGATCCAGACCAAGTTCCGCGATGAGCGCCGTCCCCGTTTCGGCCTGATGCGCGGGCGCGAGTTCATCATGAAGGATGCTTACAGCTTTGATCGAAGTGGTGCCGCAGCCCAGATCAGTTACCAGACCATGGCCGCTGCCTACCGTCGGATTTTCGATCGCTTCGGTCTTCGCTACCGGGCGGTCGCGGCCGACAGCGGTGCCATCGGCGGCGACCTGAGTGAGGAGTTCCAGGTGATTGCCGCCACGGGCGAAGACGCCATCGTTTATTGCCCGAACAGCGACTACGCAGCGAACATGGAGAAGGCCGAGGCCATGGCACCTGCCGCGGCTCGTCCGGCGGCAAGCAACGCCATGGTCAGAACGCCGACGCCGGGCAAGAGCACCTGCGCCGACGTGGCCGCCCTGCTGGGTGTGCCTCTGGCCACCACGGTGAAGTCGCTGGTGCTGGCCACCGACACGCTTGACGCCGAGGGTGCCATGGCGAAAAGTCAGCTCTGGCTGTTGTTGCTGCGAGGCGATCACGACATGAACGAGGTCAAGGTGAACAAGGTGCCGGGCCTGGACGCCGGGTTCCGGTTTGCCAGCGTGCCCGAAATCGAGGAGCACTTCGGTTGCCGGCCGGGCTACCTGGGCCCGATCGGCTTGCTCAAGCCCGTGAAGCTGGTGGTGGATCGCGAAGTGGCGGTGATGGGCGACTGGATCTGCGGTGCCAACGAGGCGGACTTCCACATGACCGGGGTGAACTGGGGCCGCGACCTGCCGGAGCCCGATGCCGTGGCCGATCTGCGCAATGTGGTGGAGGGCGATGCGTCCCCCGATGGCCAGGGCGTGCTGGCCATCGAGCGAGGCATCGAGGTGGGCCACGTGTTCTACCTGGGCACCAAGTACAGCCGTGCGATGAATGCCACTTTTCTGGGTGAAGACGGCAAGCCTGCCCACTTCGAAATGGGCTGCTACGGCATCGGCATCACCCGGCTGCCTGCGGCGGCCATCGAACAAAACCACGACGAGCGCGGGATCATCTGGCCCGACGCACTGGCGCCATTCACGGTGGTGGTCTGTCCCATCGGCATGGACCGAAGCCCCGAGGTGAAACTGGCCGCCGAGCAGCTGCACGCAGACCTCGTGGCTGCGGGAATCGATGTGATCCTCGATGACCGTGGCGAGCGCCCGGGCGCCATGTTCGCCGACTGGGAGTTGATCGGGGTGCCACACCGCGTGACCATCGGTGACCGGGGTCTGAAGTCCGGTCAGGTGGAGTACCAGCACCGACGCGATGCTGCGGCCACCCAGGTGGCCCTGGCCGATGTGCTTGCCTTGCTGAAGGGCAAGCTCGGCGCATGAAGACGCTGGCCTGGACGCGCCGGGATTGCCTGTTGGGGGCGGCGTCGCTGGGCCTGTGCTCGGTGTCTCCATGGGCACGGGCCGGCGGCCAGCTCGAGGAGCCGCTGGCCGATTCGGTGCGGGGTGCCTTGAGCGCCGCCATCGCCAACAGCGCACCTCCCGTGCCTGAATTTGCCGACACGGAAAAGCGCCTGGCCTACCTGCGCTGGCTTGGCGCCAGCAGTGGCCGGTTGCAGAGGCGAAAGACCGAGCCCCAGACCCGCATCGAATTCCTGCAAACCGTCTGGTACGAGTCGCGCCGCGCAGGTCTCGACACCACTTTGGTGCTGGGTTTGATCCAGGTGGAGAGCGCATTCCGCAAATACGCCATCTCTCGCGTGGGGGCGCGGGGTTACATGCAGATCATGCCGTTCTGGTCACGCCTGATCGGTGACGGCGATCCCAGCCGACTCTTCAACATGCAGACCAACCTGCGCTTTGGCTGCGTGATCCTGCGCCACTACCTCGACCGCGAACGCGGCGACACCTTCATGGCGCTGGGGCGGTACAACGGCAGTCGCGGTCGGGCCGAGTATCCGAATGCGGTGTACGCAGCGGCGAAAAACTGGGCCCACCCCGACGCCTGAATGCGCTCCCGGTCCGACTGTGACCGCCTATTGCAGAAATCCGATGCGTGTCTTGCCCGCGCCAGCCTTGGGCAGGTCGTCCGGTTCCACGCGGTAGCGGTTGTCCAGCCGCGCGTTGCCAAAGGCCATGACCAGGGCCCGGCGCATTTCGCGCGGTGCCATCGCCGCCAGCTGGTCCAGCACGTCGTCGGAAGGCTCAGGGTCGAAGCGTTGCCCCCAGTCGTGCTCACCCAGGATGCCGCGGTAGAGGTGGGCTGCGATCTTGCGCGCGGCTTGGGGCGTGGGTGGCGCAATCTCGAACACGTTCATTCGGTTGAGGATCGGTTCCGGGATGTGGCGCTCGTCGTTGGCGGTGGTGACCCAGATCACCTGGCTGGCATCGATCGGCACTTCGGCGAACTCGTCCACGAAGTTCTGGGCCGTGTCGTGCTCAAGCAGGCTGTAGAGCGCGCCGAGCGGGTCGTACTGGGCGTCGGCGCTGGCCTTGTCGATCTCGTCCACCACGATCACCGGGTTGGCGTACTGGCCATCGACCAGCGCCTCGAACACCTTGCCGGGCTTGGCGCCCTTCCACTGCGACGATGAGCCCGACAGCAGCCAGCCTGCCGTCATGGAACTCATGGGCACCAGACTCATGCTGGTGCCCAGCAACTCGGCCAGCTGTCTGGCAAAGTGGGTCTTGCCCACACCGGGCGGGCCGAGCAGCAGGATGGGCGTGACCTCCAGGCTGTCGCGGCTGTCCTGGCTCAGGGCCACGTGGCGTTTCACGTCGTCCAGCACGTCCCCGAAATTGGGCAGCAGGTCATAGAGCGGAGCCATGTCGGGCACGCCGGAGGGTTTGACCGCGAAGCGCTGTGGACCGCGTTCCAGCATGCGTTGCCAGGTGTTTCGCAAGCCCTCGTATTCGCGCTCGTTGCCGCTGGCCTGCAGCTTGGCCAGCTTGCGCTCGACCTCGTCGGCGCTGAACACGCTGCGCATCTGGGCGATGGGCAGTCCGAGGGTGGGTGAAGCGACCAGGCTGCGTGAGCTCATGCGGTTCTCCTTGAAGGTTCGGTGGCGAATTCATTCAAGCACAACTTGTGCCCGGCATGAAGACCGAAAAGCCCCGCGAAAACACCGTTGACCGCCGTTTCGCCTTGGTTGCGTGCGAAACCGCGCGGATTTCAAGCGCCAGAAACGACAAAGCCACCCGAAGGTGGCTGCCTGCCGGGTCGACGGGACTCAGGCCTGGCCGGTGATGACCTGCTGCAGCTCACCCGACTGGTACATCTCCATCATGATGTCGGAGCCGCCGACGAACTCACCCTTGACGTAGAGCTGGGGAATCGTGGGCCAGTTGCTGTATTCCTTGATGCCATGGCGCACTTCCTCGTCTTCCAGCACGTTCACGGTCTTGAGGGTCTTGGTCTCGACGCCGCAGGCCTTGAGGATCTGGATCGCGCGGCCGGAGAAGCCGCACATGGGAAAGCTCGCGTTCCCCTTCATGAACAGCACGATGTCGTTGGATTTGACCAGTTGGTCGATTCGGGTTTGGGCGTCGCTCATGGCTGAAAGGTCCTTCTGCGAATGGGTCTGACGTGACCCGGGAACGGCCTGCATTATCGCTGTTGTGGCCATTGGCCGCCGCTGCACCTTTCGATGGCCGCAAGGTCCGTGCGGCTGCTCACCGGCGCGAAGCCGGTGCTCTCAAGCAGCTCCCTGACCGCTGCAGCCTGGTCAAACCCGTGCTCGATCAGCAACCAGCCACCAGGCAGCAAGGCCTGCGGTGCGCCGGCCACGATCCTGCGGATGTCGTCCAGACCGTCGGCACCGGCTGTCAGTGCGGTCAAGGGCTCGTGTGTCAGGGCGGCGAGGTGCGGATCGCCCTCGGCGACATAGGGCGGGTTGCTGACGATCAGATGGAAGCGCTGCCCGGGCACGGCGTCCAGCCACGATCCGGCGTGAAACCGCACGGGCAGTCCCAGACGCCAGGCATTGCCGCGGGCGACCGACAAGGCGTCTTCGCTGGCGTCGGTGGCACTCACCGTTGCCTGCGGCCGCTGCGAGGCGATGGCCAGCGCGATCGCGCCGCTGCCGGTGCCCAGGTCCAGCACGTGGGCAGCGCCTGACGGTTCGTCCAGCAGGTCCAGCGCCCAGTCCACCAGGGTCTCGGTATCCGGGCGGGGCACCAGCACGCGCGGGTCCACTTGAAGTTGCAAGCCGAAGAATTCCTGATGGCCGCACAGGTAAGCCATGGGTTCGCCACGCTGTCGCCGCTGCACCAGCGTGTCCAGGCGCGCCTGCGCATCGGCTTGCAGCGCATCACTGTCGTGCGCCCTGAGCCAGGCACGGTCGTGGGGACTGCGTTGCAGGGCAAGCAGCAGGAGCATCTGCGCGTCCAGGCGGTCCAGGCCCGCGGCGGTGGCCTGTCCAAGCGCGTCCTTCAGCGTCACGCGGCCGGCCCCGGGGTGTTCATGCGCCGCTCTCCAGCTCGGCCATCAGCTCGGCACCACGCGCCACCTGCAGCGCGTGGATCACCTCGTCCAGATCGCCCTCCATCACCTGCAGCACCTTGTACAGCGTGAGGTTGATGCGGTGGTCGGTCAGGCGGCCTTGCGGGAAGTTGTAGGTGCGGATGCGGTCGCTGCGGTCGCCACTGCCGATCAGACCTTTTCGGGTGGCGGCTTCCTTCGCGGCTCGCTCGCTGCGGTCCTTTTCCTGCAGCCGTGCAGTGAGCACCTGCAGTGCCTTGGCCTTGTTGCTGTGCTGGCTGCGGCCGTCCTGGCATTCGGCGGTGATGCCGGTGGGCAGATGGGTCACGCGCACCGCCGAGTCGGTCTTGTTGATGTGCTGGCCCCCGGCGCCGCTGGCGCGGTAGGTGTCGATGCGCAGCTCGCTCGGGTTGAGCTTCACCGCTTCGGTCTCGTCGGGCTCGGGCATCACGGCCACGGTGGCTGCACTGGTGTGGATGCGGCCCTGCGTTTCGGTCGCCGGCACGCGCTGCACGCGGTGTCCGCCCGACTCGAAGCGAAGCCGGCCATAGGCACCAGGGCCGGCGATGCGCAGCACCACCTCCTTGTAGCCGCCGAGCTCGCCGGGCGACTCGCTCACCGACTCGACCTGCCAGCCCTGGCGCTCGGCGTACCGGGTGTAGAGGCGGGCCAGATCGCCGGCGAACAGCGCCGATTCGTCGCCACCCGTGCCGGCACGGATCTCCACGAAGGCATTGCGCTCGTCATCGGGGTCCCTGGGCAGCAACAACTGTTGAAGCTCCGTGTCGAGCCGGGCCAGGTCTGCCTGCGCGGTGTCGATCTCTTCCTGCGCCATCTCGGCCATGTCGGCGTCGCCGAGCATCTCGCTGGCCGAGGCCAGATCGGCCTCGCGTTGCAGGAAACGGTTGAACACCTCCACCACGACAGACGCCTCGGCGTGTTCGCGACTGAGCGTCTTGAAGCGCTCCATGTTGTCCACCACGTCCGGCGCAGAGAGCAGGGCGTCGAGCTCGTGCAGGCGGGCGCGCTGGCGCAGCAAGGAGTCGCGGACGAAGGGTTTCATGGGTGGAAGGGGGTTGGTGTCGGCGGGTCGGCCACGCGGCGGCATCGCACCGCAGATGGCAGCGCCGGCCCAAGCCGCTAGGCTTACGGGTCGCGCGGCGAATCCGGCGATTTCGCCGAGGATTCGCGCAGGAAAAGGCGGGAGACGGTCTGGGCGGTGGCGGCCCGTGCGGCCTGGTCGCCGCTGTGCAGTTCGGCCAGTGTGCCGTGCAGCATCTTCTGGGTCAGGCCTCTGGACAGGGCTTCCAGCACGGCTTCCACCGGTTCACCCTTGGCCAGCATGCGGCGGGCACGGTGCATTTCTGCCGCGCGCCAGGCGTCTGCCTGGGCATTGATCTGCTGGATCAGGGGCACCACACCGTTGGCGGGGTTGCGCTGATCCATCCAGTTCATGAAACTGGCCACGCCCGCGTCGATGATCACTTCGGCCTGAGCCACAGCGGCCTGGCGGTTCTCTTTTCCGGTCTGCACCACCGTGGCCAGGTCGTCCACCGTGTACAGGTACACGTCGGTCAGCGCCTTCACTTCGAACTCGATGTCGCGCGGCACGGCCAGGTCGACCATGAACATGGGGCGGTAGCGGCGCTTCTTGAGTGCCCGCTCGACCGCACCCAGACCGATGATGGGCAGCGTGCTGGCGGTGCAGCTGATGACGGCGTCGAATTCGTGCAGGCGGTCAGGCACGTCCGCAAGACGGATCACCTGGGCGCCGAAGCGGTTGGCCAGCTTTTCGCCGCGCTCCAGCGTGCGGTTGGCAATGGCCATGCTTTTGGGGGTTTTCGCAGCGAAGTGGGTGGCGGCGAGTTCGATCATCTCGCCGGCACCGACGAACAACACCCGGATGTCCTTCAGGTCCTCAAACAGCTGGGACGCCAGGCGCACCGCCGCGGCGGTCATGCTGATTGAGTGGGCGCCGATCTCGGTGGAGCTGCGCACTTCCTTGGCCACGGCAAACGAGCGCTGGAACAGCTGGTGCAAAGTGCTGCCCAGTGCGCCGGCGTCGTTGGCCGCACGCACCGCGTCTTTCATCTGCCCCAGGATCTGCGCTTCGCCCAGCACCATGCTGTCGAGGCCGCTGGCCACGCGAAACGCATGGCGGGCCGCCTGGTCGTCGCGCAGCACGTAGGCGTGGTCGCGCAGCACGTTCGTGCTGACGCCGCCGGTCAGCGCCAGCCAGTCCAGCGTCGGGTCCACCGCGGACGCATCGCCCGCGCCATAGAGCTCGGTGCGGTTGCAGGTGGACAGCAAGGTGGCTTCGGGCTGGCGCACCAGACTCTGGCGGTAGCCGTGCAGGGTGGGCTGGATCTGATCAAGCGCAAACGCAAAACGGCCCCGCAGATCGAGCGGAGCCGTGTGATGGTTGATGCCGAGGGTCCAGACAGACATGCGCGGATTATAAAATTGATCGCTTATGCATGTCACTGTCAACTTCCGATGACACTTGTGTCCGTACTCTCCCACCTTGCGGGGTTTCTGGCGCCCGCGCTTGGCGTGGGTGCGCTGTTGTGGGCAGCACTGCGCCTGCGCCGCAAACAGAGGCCGGGGTATGGCACCGCCCTGCAGCTGTCGATGCTGTGGATCGCCGGCATCGTGGTGTTGCTGGTGGGACTGGTTTACTTTGGCCGCGACGGCAAGATCGCCACCTACGGAGCCTTGGTGCTGGCCCAGGGCACGGTGGCCTGGTGGTTGCGCGGGCGCTGATTCAGGGTCCGGGCGCGAACAGGTCCACCCGGTCGGTGATGATGCCGTCCAGCCCGAGGTGCAGCAGGCGCTGGACAGCCCAGTCGTCGTTGACCGTGTAGGCCAGTGTGCGAAGGCCGTTGGCCCGCGCGGTGGCCACCAGGCCTGCATCCCACAGCGCGTGGTTGCAGACCACGGCAGCGCACTCCAGCGAGCGCGCCATTTCCATCCAGCCGTTCCACAGGGTGTCGAGCAGCAGGCCGCGTGGCAGTTCGGGCGCGGTGGCCATGGCCGCCTGCAAGGCTTCCGGCCGGAACGAGGTGAGCAGGGGACGCTGGTTCGGGTGGGAGCGCCAGAGGCGCTGGGCAGCCGCTGCCACGGTCCGTCCGGTCTGGGCTTCCAGGCCAGGGGTGGGCTTGATCTCGATGTTGAGCCAGCAGGCGTTTGCCTGGCAGTAGCGGGACACGCCCTCCAGGGTGGCCAGGGGCTCGCCGGCGAAGCCGCGCGAATGCCATCGACCGGCATCCAGCTGGCTCAAGGCGCTCCAGGCATGGTCTCCGCCCACGCCATGACCGCTGCTGGTGCGATCCAGCGTGTCGTCGTGCAGCAGGAACACCACCCCGTCGGCGCTGAGCTTGGCGTCGCACTCGAACATGCGGTAGCCGTGCGAGGCGCCGACGCGAAAAGCGGCCAGCGTGTTTTCAGGAGCCAGCTTGCCGGCGCCACGGTGGGCGATCCACCGGGGATAGGGCCATGGCAACCCGGGCCCCGTGCGCCCGACCCCGGAAGGCCCCGGCGGTGTGGAGCTTGCAGCGCCGCTCATGCCCGGCGGCCTGTGTCGGCATCGAACCAGTGCAGGCGATCCAGCCTGGGCTGGGCGTGGATGGTGCTGCCCACCACCGGTGCACCCTGGTCTTCGTGGGTGCGGATGATGAGCTTCTCATCACCCAGGCGGGCATGCACCAGGCGCTCGGCGCCGAGCAGTTCCACGGTCTCCACCAGCAACGGCCAGCCTTCAGGGCCGATGTCCAGATGCTCGGGTCGCACGCCCAGGATCTGCCCTGGTCTGCCGCCCGGCGCGGTCTTGAGCAGGTTCATGGGTGGCGAGCCGATGAAGCTGGCAACAAAGGTGGTGGCGGGGCGGGAATAGACCTCTTCGGGTGTGCCGAACTGCTCCATGTTGCCGGCGTTCATCACGATCATGCGTTCGGCCAGGGTCATGGCCTCGACCTGGTCGTGTGTGACGAACAGCGAGGTGATGCCGAGCTCGCGGTGCAGCTTCTGGATCTCCAGCCTCGTCTGGGCGCGCAGCTTGGCGTCGAGGTTGGACAGCGGCTCGTCGAACAGGAACACCTGCGGCTGGCGCACGATGGCGCGGCCCATGGCCACGCGCTGGCGTTGGCCGCCGGAGAGCTCGCGCGGCTTGCGTGCCAGCAGGTGACCGAGTTCCAGGATGCCGGCGGCCTTGTCCACGCGTTGCTTGATCTCGTCGATCGGCACCTTCTTGATCTTCAGACCGTAGGCCATGTTGTCGAACACGGTCATGTGGGGGTAGAGCGCGTAGTTCTGGAAGACCATCGCGATGTCGCGCTCGGCCGGCTCCAGCGTGTTGACGACCCGCGGGCCGATGGCGATTTCGCCGCCACTGATGTCCTCGAGACCGGCCACCATGCGCAGCAGGGTGGACTTGCCGCAACCCGAAGGACCGACGATCACGATGAACTCGCCATCGGCGATCTCGGCGTTGACGCTGTGGATGACTTGCAGTTCGGTCTTGCCGGTGCGGTAGCGCTTGACGACATTGCGCAAGGAAATGGAGGCCATGGAGTTCTCTGTTGTTGTTCGATGAAACGGGGCTTACTTTTCAGTGTCCACCAGACCTTTGACAAACCAGCGCTGCATGAGCATGACGACCAGCGCCGGGGGCAGCATGGCCAGGATGGCGGTGGCCATCACAACGTTCCACTCGGTGTAGGAATCGCCCGAGATCAGCCGCTTGATGCCCATCACCACCGGGTACATGGATTCGTCGGTCGTCACCAGCAGGGGCCACAGGTACTGGTTCCAGCCGTAGATGAACTGGATCACGAACAGCGCGGCGATCGAGGTGCTGGACAGCGGCAACAGCACGTCCTTGAAGAAGCGCATCGGGCCTGCACCGTCCATGCGCGCTGCCTCCACCAGTTCGTCGGGCACGGTCAGGAAAAACTGCCGGAACAAAAAGGTGGCCGTGGCCGAGGCAATCAGCGGAACGGTGAGGCCGGCGTAGGTGTTGAGCATGCCCAGATTGGCCACCACCTCGTAGGTGGGCCCGATCCGCACCTCGACGGGCAGCATCAGGGTGACGAAGATCATCCAGAACACGAGGTTTCGCAGCGGAAAGCGGAAGTAGACGATGGCGAACGCCGAGAGCAGCGAGATCGCGATCTTGCCGATGGTGATGATCAGCGCACTCACCAGGCTGACCCACATCATCGGCGCTGCCGCGGCGATTCGGCTGCCGGCCTCGGTTTCACCGCCGAACAGGGCCGTGCGGTAGGTCTGCAGCATGTTGGTGCCGGGCACCAGCGACATGGGAAAGGACTGGGCGATCTGCTCGGAGGTCTGGGTGGAGGCCACCAGCGTGAGGTAGAGCGGAAAACCGACGATGAACACGCCGATGATCAGCACGACGTGGGACAGGACCGTGAGGCCGGGGCGTTTTTCGATCATGGGGAGCCTGACAGCAGAGGGGAGGACATCAGTACTGCACTTTCTTTTCGACGAAGCGGAACTGGATCACCGTGAGCGTGATGACCACCACCATGAGCACGACCGACTGCGCAGCCGAGCCGCCCATGTCGAGTGCCTTGAAACCGTCGTAATAGACCTTGTAGACCAGGATGGCGGTGTCCTTGCCCGGACCGCCCTGTGTGGTCGCGTCCACGATGCCGAAGGTGTCGAAGAAGGCGTAGACGATGTTGATCACCAGCAGGAAGAAGGTGGTGGGCGAAAGCAGCGGGAAGACGATGGACCAGAAGCGGCGCCACGGGCCCGCACCGTCGATGGCGGCCGCTTCGATCAACGATTTGGGGATGGACTGCAGACCGGCGAGGAAAAACAGGAAGTTGTACGAAATCTGCTTCCAGACGGCCGCGGCCACGATCAGGGTCATGGCGTGGTCGGCGTCGAGCAGGTGGTTCCATTCGATGCCCACGGCCCGAAGGTAAAAAGCCACCACACCCATGGGCGAGGCGAACATGAACAACCACAGCACGCCGGCCACCACGGGAGCCACCGCGTAGGGCCAGATGAGCAGGGTCTTGTAGACCGCCGAACCCTTGAGCACGCGGTCGGCAAACACCGCCAGCAGCAGCGCGATCGACAGGCCGACGACGGCCACCAGGATGGAGAACACCGCAGTGGTCTTGAACGAGGCCAGGTAGGTGGCGTCGTCCCACAGGCGCTGGAAATTCTCCAGGCCGACGAATTCGGTCGACAGGCCAAAAGGGTCCTGCGTGAGCAGGCTCTGGTAGAGCGCTTGTGCGGCAGGCCAGAAAAAGAACACCAGCACGACCGCCATCTGTGGGGCGATCAAGGCCCAGGGCAGCCAGGCAGACTTGAACCGAACGCGTTTTTCCATGGGGTGTCAGTTCATCAAAAGGGACAGAGTATTCAACGAAAAACCCGCCCCGGCCGGAAGCTTCGGCAACGGGGCGGGCGGGGCACGGGCAGTCGCCCGGGCGGACGGATCAGGACTTGTTGGCTTTCTGGAAGCGCTCCAGTTGCTCGTTGCCGCGCTTCACGGCCGAGTCCAGCGCTTCCTTGGCCGACTTCTTGCCAGCCCAGACCTGCTCCAGCTCCTCGTCGTTGATGGTGCGGATCTGCACGAAGTTGCCCAGGCGAATGCCGCGCGACTTGTCCGTGGTCTTGCGGATCATCTGCGTCACCGACACGTCGGTGCCCGGGTTCTGCTTGTAGAAGCCGCTGTTGTCGGTCAATTTGAACGACTCCAGCGTCACCGGCAGGTAGCCGGTGCGCTGGTGACTCTTGGCGGCTTCGGCCGGCTTGGACAGGTGGGCAAAGAACTGGGCCACGCCCTTGTACTCGTCCGCCTTCTTGCCCGACATCACCCACAGGCTCGCGCCACCGATCACCGTGTTCTGCGGTGCACCGGCCACGTCGGGGTAGTAAGGCAGGGTGCCGATGCCGCTGGCGAACTTGCTGTTGCGCTTGATGTTGCCGTAAAGCGCCGAGGAGCCGGTCGTCATGGCGCACTCGCCGGAAACAAAGGTGGCGTCGGCCGCATTGCCGCGGCCCTTGTAGACAAACAGGCCGGTTTTGGCCATGTTGGCGAGGTTCTCGATGTGACGCACGTGCAGCGGCGTGTTGAAGTTCAGGCGGGCGTTGATGCCGCGCATGCCGTTGCCCAGGGTGGCGAACTCGGTGTTGTGCCAGGCCGAGAAGCTCTCGAGCTGCGTCCAGCTCACCCAGCTGGTGGTGAACGGGCACTTGTGGCCAGCGGCCTTGAGCTTGCCGGCGGCCAGGGCCACTTCAGGCCAGGTCTTGGGCGGGTTCTCGGGGTCCATGCCGGCGGCCTTGAACGCGTCCTTGTTGTAATGGAAGACCGGAGTGGAACTGTTGAACGGGAAGCTCAACATCTGGCCGTTGGGGGCCGTGTAGTAACCCGCCACTGCCGGCACATAGGCGCCCGGATCGAACGCCACGCCGGCGTCCTGCATGACCTTGCCCACCGGCACGATCGCACCCTTGCTGGCCATCATGGTGGCGGTGCCGACCTCGAAGACCTGCAGGATGTGGGGGGCATTGCCCGAGCGGAAGGCCGCGATGGCCGCCGTCATGGATTCGTCGTAGCTGCCCTTGAAGGTCGGCACGATCTTGTATTGCGTCTGGCTGGCGTTGTAGTCCTTGGCCAGGTCATTGACCCACTCCCCGAGCGCGCCGCCCATGGAATGCCACCACTGGATCTCGGTCTGGGCGTGGGCAGGGCCGCTGAGAAGGGAGGCGAGGGCCAACGCGCCGGCGAGGGGAAGAAAGCGTTTCTGCATGGTTGCTCCTGAATATCGGACGATCGGAACGCCGTAGGGTAGGTGTCTTTTGTGACGAAACGATTGCAACGGCGTTTCCCGTGCGTGACAACAGGGGTTTCCATAGGAGGGGTGGGTGTATGGGACCCTGCGTTACCATCTCGGGCTCCCCACTGTCACGTTGGCGTCTGCCACACCCATGAACGCTCCCACACCGCTCTCGCTCTTCGCTGTGGCCTCCGACGAAGCACCGCGCCTGCGAGAGATTCCCTACAACTACACCTCCTTTTCCGATCGCGAAATCGTTCAGCGCTTGCTGGGCGAGCGGGCGTGGGCCTTGTTGAACGAGTTGCGTGGCGAGCGGCGCACGGGGCGTTCGGCCCGCATGTTGTACGAAGTGCTGGGCGACATCTGGGTGGTGCAGCGCAACCCCTACCTGCAGGACGACCTGCTGGACACCCCCAAGCGCCGCAAACAGCTCGTGGACGCCCTGCACCACCGCCTGGCCGAGGTGCAGAAGCGCCGCACGCCGCAAGACGACGCCCCTCGCGATCGGCTGGTGGCCGAACTGCTGGAGGCCGCCAAAGGCGCTGTCGATGCCTTTTCGCGTTCGTTCGACGACATGGCTTCGCTGCGCCAGCGCGCCACCCGGGCCCTGCGCAAGCTCACCGCGCACGACAACATCAAGTTCGACGGCCTCTCGCGCGTGTCGCACGTCACCGACGCGACCGACTGGCGCGTGGAATACCCGTTCGTGGTGCTCACGCCCGACACCGAAACCGAAATGGCCCGGCTGGTCAAGGGCTGCTTCGAACTCGGTCTCACCATCATTCCGCGCGGCGGCGGTACCGGCTACACCGGGGGCGCCATTCCGCTGACCTGGAAGAGCGCGGTGATCAACACCGAAAAGCTCGAAGCCATGACCGAGGTGGAATGGGTGACGGCGCCCGGCCACGACCAACCCCTGCCCACCATCTGGACCGAAGCCGGCGTGGTGACGCAACGCGTGGCCGACGCGGCCGAGCGGGCGGGCCATGTGTTTGCGGTGGACCCCACGTCGGCCGAGGCCTCCTGCATCGGCGGCAACATCGCCATGAACGCGGGCGGCAAGAAGGCGGTGCTCTGGGGCACGGCCCTGGACAACCTGCTGAGCTGGCGCATGGTCACGCCCCAGGCGCAGTGGCTCGAAGTCACCCGGCTCGACCACAACCTGGGCAAGATCCACGACGCCGAGGTGGCCAGCTTCGAGCTGAAGACGTTCGAGGCCGACGGCAAGACACCGGTTCGCACCGAGCAGCTCGTCATTCCCGGCAAGACGTTCCGCAAGGAAGGTCTGGGCAAGGACGTGACCGACAAGTTCCTGAGCGGCCTGCCCGGCATCCAGAAGGAAGGCTGCGACGGCCTGATCACCAGCGCGCGCTGGGTGGTGCATCGCATGCCGGAGCACGTGCGCACCGTCTGCCTCGAGTTTTTCGGCAACCCGCGCGACTGCGTGCCGTCGATCGTTGAAATCAAGGATTTCATGTTCGGCGAGATGAAGCGCCCGGGTGGCGCGATCCTGGCCGGCCTGGAGCATCTGGACGACCGGTACCTCAAGGCCGTGGGCTACGCGACCAAGAGCAAGCGCGGCACGCTGCCCAAGATGGTGCTGGTGGGTGACATCGTGGGTGATGACGCCGACGCCGTGGCGCGCGCCACCAGCGAAGTCATTCGGCTGGCCAACTCGCGCAGCGGTGAGGGCTTTGTGGCCATCAGCGCCGAGGCACGCAAGAAATTCTGGCTCGACCGCAAGCGAACCGCGGCCATCAGCAAACACACCAACGCCTTCAAGATCAACGAAGACGTGGTGATTCCGCTGCCGCGCATGGGCGAGTACACCGAGGGCATCGAGCGCATCAACATCGAGCTCTCGCTGCGCAACAAGATCCAGCTCGCTGACGCGCTGGAAGCCTTCTTCGCCAAAGGCCAGTTGCCGCTGGGCAAGACCGACGACGCGAACGACATCCCCAGCGCCGAACTGCTCGAGGACCGCGTGCAGCAGGCCCTGGTGCTGGTGCGCGAGGTGCGCGCCCTGTGGGCTGGCTGGTTGCGCGACGTCGATGGCCTGTTCCCGCAACTGCAGGACCACCGGCTGCGCGCCAGCTGGAAGACCCAGCTGCGCGCCCCGCTGCAGCAGATCTTCACCGGCGCGGCTTTCGGCGCGGTGCTGGGCGAGTGCAACGCGATCCACAAGCGCGTGCTCAAGGGCCGGGTCTGGGCTGCGCTGCACATGCACGCCGGTGACGGCAATGTGCACACCAACCTGCCGGTCAACAGCGACGACTACGCGATGCTCCAGACCGCGCACGAGGCGGTGGCCCGCATCATGGTGCTGGCGCGCAGCCTGGGAGGCGTGATCTCGGGTGAACACGGCATCGGCATCACCAAGCTGGAGTTCCTCACCGATGAGGAACTGCGCCCTTTCGCCGAGTACAAGGAGCGTGTTGATCCCGAGGGTCGCTTCAACAAGGGCAAGTTGTTGCGCCAGGGTCCGGCAGGCGACGCCAGCCTGCGCAGCGCCGATCTGTCGCACGCCTACACGCCGAGTTTCGGCCTGATGGGACACGAGTCCCTGATCATGCAGCAGAGCGACATCGGTGCCATTGCCGATTCGGTCAAGGACTGCCTGCGCTGCGGCAAGTGCAAACCGGTCTGCGCCACCCACGTGCCGCGTGCCAACCTGCTCTACAGCCCGCGCAACAAGATTCTGGCCACCTCGCTGCTGGTGGAGGCCTTCCTGTACGAAGAGCAGACGCGTCGCGGCATCAGCATCAAGCACTGGGAAGAGTTCGAAGACGTGGCGGACCACTGCACGGTCTGCCACAAATGCCTGAGCCCCTGCCCGGTGAAGATCGACTTTGGCGACGTGACCATGAACATGCGCAACCTGTTGCGCAAGATGGGCCAGAAGAGCTTCCGACCGGGCAATGCCGTGGCCATGTTCTTCCTGAACGCCACCAACCCCGAAACCATCAAGTTCATGCGGGGGGCCATGGTCGGCGTGGGCTTCAAGGCACAGCGCCTGGCCAACGACCTCTTCAAGCGCCTGGCCCGCAAACAGACCGGTGCGCCGCCCGCCACACTGGGACCGGCTCCCATCAAGGAGCAGGTGATCCACTTCATCAACAAGAAAATGCCCGGGGGCCTGCCCAAGAAGACCGCGCGCGCCTTGCTGGACATTGAAGACAAGGACTACGTGCCCATCATCCGCAATCCGGTGGGCACCACGGCCGAGACCGAGGCGGTGTTCTATTTCCCTGGCTGCGGCTCCGAGCGTCTGTTCAGTCAGGTGGGCCTGGCCACGCAAGCCATGCTGTGGCACGCCGGCGTGCAGACCGTGTTGCCGCCGGGCTACCTGTGCTGCGGTTACCCGCAGCGCGGCAGTGGCCAGTTCGACAAGGCCGAGAAGATCATCACCGACAACCGCGTGCTCTTCCATCGCGTGGCCAACACGCTGAATTACCTCGACATCAAGACCGTGGTGGTGAGCTGCGGCACCTGTTACGACCAGCTCCAGGGCTACGAATTCGACAAGATATTCCCGGGCTGCCGCATCATCGACATCCACGAATACCTGCTTGAAAAGGGCATCACGCTGCCGGCCGGGCAGGGTGGCTATCTCTACCACGACCCCTGCCACAGCCCCATGAAGCTGCAGGAGCCGATGAAGACGGTGAAGGCGCTGGTGGGCGAGAACGTGCTGGAGAGCAAACGCTGCTGCGGTGAGTCCGGCACCCTGGGCGTGACCCGGCCCGACATCTCCACCCAGATCCGCTTTCGCAAGGAAGAGGAGCTGCTCAAGGGCGAAGCGGCACTGCGAGCCGCCGGCACCGTGGCCGCCCAGGCCAACGTGAAGATCCTCACCTCGTGCCCGAGTTGCCTGCAGGGCCTCACGCGGTATGGCGACGACCTCAACAACGGCTTGCTTGAAGCCGACTACATCGTGGTCGAGATGGCACGCCAGATTCTGGGCGAGGACTGGCTGCCCACCTACGTGGCCAAGGCCAACGAGGGCGGCATCGAACGCGTGCTGGTCTGACCCACA
Source organism: Hydrogenophaga sp. (assembly GCF_030373225.1). GTDB lineage: Bacteria > Pseudomonadota > Gammaproteobacteria > Burkholderiales > Burkholderiaceae_C > Hydrogenophaga. The sequence goes on from NZ_JAUCZG010000001.1 coordinate 175,135, forward strand.
ACCCAACCAGAGACCCTTTCCATGGCCGGACTCGACAAAAACACCCCATCGCCGCAATCGATCACGCTGCACCAGCAGTCGCGCCTGCTCGAGATCGGCTTTTCCGACGGTCAGGAATTCAAGATTCCTTTCGAGCTGATGCGCGTTTATTCGCCCTCGGCTGAAGTGCAGGGGCATGGCCCGGGGCAGGAGGTCCTGCAAACCGGAAAGCGCGACGTGGGCATCGTCGCGCTGGAGCCCGTGGGCAACTACGCGGTACAGCCCACATTTTCCGACGGCCACAGCTCGGGCATCTTTTCGTGGGACCTGCTGTATTTCCTGGGCTCCAGGCAAGTCGACCTGTGGGCCGACTACACCGCGCGGCTGGCCGCTGCAGGCATCGAGCGCGACGCGCCGATGCCCGAAAAGGGCGGACACGCCTGCGGCAGCCACTGAGGACGTCCGCCATGGCAGACACCCATTTCGGATTCAAGACGGTCGACGAGCAGGAAAAGGCTTCCCGCGTGCGCGGCGTGTTCGACTCGGTCGCACCCAGCTACGACGTGATGAACGACCTGATGTCGGGCGGCCTGCACCGGCTCTGGAAGCGCTACACGATCGGTGTGGCGAATCCGCAACCCGGTCAGCGCGTGCTCGACATCGCCGGCGGCACGGGCGATCTGTCCCTGGCGTTTGCAAAAAAGGTCGGCCCCGCCGGGCGCGTGTTTCACACCGACATCAACGAAGCGATGCTGCGGGAAGGCCGCACCCGCCTGCTCGACAGGGGCGTGGTGCTTCCCACTTTGGTGTGCGACGCCGAAAAGCTGCCGTTCGCCAATGACTCGTTCGATCTCGTGTCGGTGGCCTTCGGCCTGCGCAACATGACGAACAAGGAACTTGCCCTCGCCGAGATGCATCGCACGCTCAAGCCAGGCGGCAAGCTGCTGGTGCTGGAGTTTTCCCGGGTGGCCAAGCCCCTTGAAAAGGCTTATGACTGGTATTCGTTCAACATCCTGCCCAAGCTGGGGAAGTGGGTGGCCAGGGATGAGGACAGCTACCGCTACCTCGCCGAATCCATCCGCATGCATCCGGACCAGGAAAGCCTGCGGCAGATGATGCGCCAGGCAGGCTTCGGCCATGTGGATGTGCACAACCTCAGCGCCGGTGTGGTGGCGCTGCATGTGGGCATCAAGTGCTGACCGCGGTGTTGGTTATTGATCGGGATTGAAGGAGACAGGGGCATGAACAAGTTGTGGTCGGTGATGCTGGTCTGCGCGATGGCGCTGGGCTCGCAGGATGTCTGGGCCAAGCGCCTGGGCGGCGGTTTCTCGTTGGGCAAGCAGTCGGGCAACGTGACGCAGCAGCGCAGCACCACGCCGCCTGCACAGGCCACGCCGGCGCCCACGCAGAACGCCGCGGCCCGTCCGGCCACCTCCACGGCGAGTCCGGCCGCGGCGGCAGCGCCCAAGCGCCCATGGGGCGCCATGGTCGGCGGCCTGGCCGCAGGCCTGGGCCTGGCCTGGCTGGCATCGGCGCTCGGCTTCGGCGAGGCTTTTGCCCAGTTCCTTCTGTTTGCCTTGCTGGCGGTGGTGGTCATGGCTGTGATCGGCATGGTCATGCGCCGGCGCGCTGCGGGCAATGCTGCCGCCGGCCTGGCCTACCAGGGCGCCGGTGGCCCGGCCACGCAGTCGGGCAACTCCCAGTTCGACCCGGCCACGCCGCGCGGCTATTCGCCGCAGAACGTTGGCAACGACGCCTCGGCCCGACCCTGGGAGCGCAGTGGACCGGCCTCGCTCGACTCGCTTCAGCCAGCGGCTGCGGGTGGTTCACTGATCGGTTCGGCCCTGGGTGGCCGTCAGACCTGGGGCGTGCCGGACGGCTTCGACGCCGAAGGTTTCCTCAAGGCATCCAAGGCGAACTTCGTGAGCCTGCAGGACGCCTGGGACCGCTCCGACATCCCCAGCCTGCGCGCCATGATGACCGACGGCATGCTCGATCAGATCCGCAGCCAGCTTGCCGAGCGCGAGGCCACCAGTGGGAACAGCGTGAACAAGACCGAAGTCGTCATGCTCGATGCCCAACTGCTCGGCATCGAGGAACTGGACGACGAGTACATGGCCAGTGTCGAGTTTTCCGGAATGATCCGGGAAGACGCCTCGTCCGGTCCCAATCCGTTCCGCGAAGTCTGGAACATCACACGGTCCAGGAGTGGCTCGGGCGGCTGGCTGGTGGCGGGCGTGCAGGCCCTTCAGTAATCGCCGCGCGCCTGACAAGGCCCCGGCGCGACGCGGGCCTTGGTCGAAGGCATCGGTCGCTGCGTTTTATCCGTCAAAATCGGGTGGTCATGAAAAATGAACCACCCGATTCTTCGTCCGGGGCCAGTGCTCCCGGCACCCCGCCCCAGAACTTTCTGCAGTCCTTGCTGGGCTCGATCCGCCCACCCGACTGGGTGGTGGACGAATTGCAGAACCGCCTGGTGCTGTTCGTCAACCACGTCCTGATGCAGGAGCCCGCCGCACAAGACCGCCTGCGTCGCCAGAAGGGCAAGCCGGTGCGCATCCAGTGGAGCGACTTTCACCTCACGCTGGCGCCCAGCGCGGCAGGGCTGCTTGAGCGATGCGCGCCCGGCGCGAAGCCCGAACTGAGCGTCACGCTCACCCAGACCTCACCACTGGAGTTGGCGCAAAGCGTGCTGACCGGGCAGAAGCCGGGCGTGGACATCCAGGGTGATGTGCAACTGGCGGCCGAGGTGGCCTGGCTGGTGGACAACGTGCGTTGGGACGTCGAGGAAGACCTCTCCCGGGTGGTGGGAGACGCCACCGCCCACACCCTGGCGCGTTTTGCGCGCTCGGCCTCGCAAGCCGTCAAATCGTTTGCGGCCCGCATGCCAGCTGGCTTTCCGCCACGGCCGCCCTTTGTTCCCGCGCGCGCGTCCGACGCCGAGGTGCCACCGCGCGACGGTGGACCGAGCGCATGACGCGCCTCTTTCGCGGCGCCTTCATCGTCTGGGTGGTGTTGCGCTACGGGCTGGACGAGCTGGTGCTCTCCAGTTTCCGGGGTCGCGGCATCCGCCTGCTCACCCGCATCGTTTCGATTGGTCGCAACCTCGATGCCCCGCGCGGCCAACGCCTTCGTGAGGCCCTGGAGCGCCTGGGCCCGATCTTCGTCAAGTTCGGCCAGGTGCTCTCGACCCGCCGCGATCTGCTGCCACCCGACATTGCCGACGAACTCGCGCACCTGCAGGACCGTGTGCCGCCGTTCCCCAGCGAAGTGGCGGTGGCCAGCATCGAGCGCGCCTTCGGCAAGCCCCTGTCGGACGTGTTCAGCCACTTCGAGCAGGTGCCTGTGGCCAGCGCATCGATTGCCCAGGTGCACTTCGCCACCCTGCGCGCGGGCCGTCACGGCGGGCGGGAGGTGGCGGTGAAGGTTCTGCGTCCCAACATGGGCGCCGTGATCGACAAGGACCTCAGCCTCATGCGCATGATGGCCGGCTGGGTCGAGCGGCTGTCGGCCGATGGCAAACGCCTCAAGCCACGCGAGGTGGTGGGGGAGTTCGACAAGTACCTTCACGACGAACTCGACCTGTTGCGCGAGGCTTCGAACGCAGCGCAGCTGCGCCGCAACATGCAGGGCCTCGATCTGGTGTTGATCCCCGAGATGCTCTGGGACTACTGCCATACCGAAGTGATGGTGATGGAGCGCATGTACGGCCTGCCGATCAACCGGGTGGAAGAACTGCGCAAGCGCGGCGTGGACATACCCAAGCTCGCGCGCGACGGGGTGACGCTGTTCTTCACCCAGGTCTTTCGCGACGGCTTCTTTCACGCCGACATGCACCCGGGCAACATCCAGGTGAGCACGGCGCCGGCCACTTTCGGACGCTACATTTCGCTCGATTTCGGCATCGTCGGCACACTCACCGAGTTCGACAAGGAATACCTGGCGCAGAATTTCACCGCCTTTTTCCGCCGCGACTACAAGCGCGTGGCCGAGTTGCACATCGAGTCGGGCTGGGTGCCGTCCGGCACCCGCGTGGACGAACTCGAATCCGCCATTCGTGCGGTCTGTGAGCCCTATTTCGACCGCCCCTTGAAGGAGATCTCGCTCGGCCTCGTGCTGATGCGGCTGTTCCAGACCTCGCGCCGGTTCCAGGTGGAGATCCAGCCCCAGCTCGTGCTGTTGCAGAAGACCCTGTTGAACATCGAAGGGCTTGGTCGTGACCTCGACCCCGAACTCGACCTGTGGAACACCGCCAAGCCTTTCCTCGAGAAGTGGATGGTCGAACAGGTCGGGCCGCAGAAGCTGTTGCAGCAGCTCAAGGCCGAGGCGCCCCAATACGCCAAGCTGCTGCCGGCACTGCCGCGCCTGCTCAACGACTACCTGCAGCACAAGCCACACGAGCTTCGGCGCGAACTCGACAGCTTGCTGGCCGAACAGCGACGCACCAATCGCCTGCTGCAGGCCATCGTGTACGCCGGTGTGGGCTTCCTGCTGGGCCTGATCGCGATGCAGGTGCTGCTGCGCGTGCGACTCTGGTGACCGGCGCCGGCTGATGCCGGCCCTGGGGGCGACGCAGGGGAGGGTGCTTGGGGAGCCCTCAATTTATAATGGCCGGTTTTGTTCGACTTCCCGTGACAGAACGCGGTGCGCCCGAAGGACGAGTGCCCCCGCCAGACGTCTCCCCCCTCTTCATCAGGTTCACGCCATGCCCATCTATGCCTACAAGTGCGAGTCCTGCGGTCATGCCAAGGACGTGCTGCAGAAAATGTCCGACGATCCGCTCACGGTGTGTCCGTCCTGCGGCCAGCCGGGTTTCAGGAAGCAACTGACGGCAGCCGGTTTCCAGCTCAAGGGCTCGGGCTGGTACGTCACCGATTTCCGCGAAGGCAGCAAGCCGGCTGCCACGCCCGCTGCCGACGGAGCACCGGCGGCTGCGCCCGCCAAGCCGGCCGGTGAAGCCGCCGCACCAGCGCCCGCCGCAGCTCCCGCACCGGCGGCTGCACCTGCGCCATCCACCCCGACCACCCCGTCGGGCTCCTGAGCCGCGCCGCATGCCGTCCTTGCGCAAATGGTTGTTGTCGGGCCTGCTCGTGCTGGTGCCCCTGATCATCACGCTCTGGGTGCTGGACTGGGTGGTCAGCACGCTCGACCAGACCCTGGGCATCCTGCCCAACGGCTGGCACCCCGACCAGATCCTTGGCGTTCACGTGCCGGGACTGGGTGTGGTGTTCGCGCTGGTGGTGGTGCTCTCCATCGGTGCCCTGGCGTCCAACATCATCGGCAACAAGCTGGTGAGCTGGTGGCACGCCCTGCTGCACCGCATTCCTGTGGTGCGCTCGATCTACTCGGGTGTGAAGCAGGTGTCCGACACGCTGTTTTCCGAGAAAGGCAACGCGTTTCGCAAGGCGCTGCTGATCGAGTGGCCGCACGAAGGCATGTGGACCATCGGCTTCCTCACGGGTTCACCCACTGGCGACGTGCTGCGCCAGTTGCAGGCCCAGCCCGGGCGCTCCGGCGAGCTCGACGAGTTTCACAGCGTGTATGTGCCCACCACACCCAATCCCACCGGGGGCTACTTCGTGATGGTGCGCAAAAGCGCCTGCGTCGAGCTGCAGATGAGCGTGGATGAAGCCCTGACCTACATCGTTTCCATGGGCGTGATCGTGCCGAATGGCCCCAAAAACCAGCATCTCCAGGCGGCGGCCAGCGGCGCCTCCCCAAAGACCCCTTGATGTTTCCCCGCGGGCCCGGCCCGCGAACCTGTTGAAAGAAGAATCGAAATGGCGATGCGTACCCACTACTGCGGTCAGGTGACCGAGACCCAACTGGGCGAGACCGTGAAACTGTGCGGCTGGGTCAACCGCCGCCGCGACCACGGTGGTGTGATCTTCATCGACCTGCGCGACCGCGAGGGTTATGTGCAGGTGGTTTGCGACCCCGACCGCGCCGAGATGTTCAGCACCGCTGAAGATGTGCGCAACGAATTCTGCGTGCAGGTCACCGGCCTGGTGCGCGCCCGACCGGCCGGCACCACCAACGACAAGCTCAAGAGCGGACAGATCGAGGTCCTGTGCCACGAGTTGACGGTGCTCAACCCCTCGGTCACGCCCCCGTTCCAGCTCGACGACGAGAACCTGAGCGAGACGACCCGCCTCACGCACCGCGTGCTCGACCTGCGACGCCCCTACATGCAGAACAACCTGATGCTGCGCTACCGCGTGGCGATGGAGGTGCGCAAGTTCCTGGATGCCAACGGTTTCATCGACATTGAAACGCCCATGCTCACCAAGAGCACGCCCGAGGGCGCGCGCGACTATCTGGTGCCCAGCCGCGTGCACGACGGACACTTCTTTGCGTTGCCGCAGTCGCCCCAGCTGTTCAAGCAATTGCTCATGGTGGCCGGCTTTGACCGCTACTACCAGATCACCAAGTGCTTCCGCGACGAAGACCTGCGCGCCGATCGCCAGCCCGAGTTCACGCAGATCGACATCGAGACCTCGTTCCTGACGGAGGAAGACATTCGCGACATGTTCCAGGGCATGATCAAGACGGTGTTCCAGAACACCCTGGGCGTGGACCTCGGCGAGTTCCCGGTGATGGCCTACAGCGAAGCCATGCACCGCTTCGGCTCGGACAAGCCCGACCTGCGCGTGATGCTCGAATTCACCGAGCTCACCGACGTGATGGGTGACGTGGACTTCAAGGTGTTTTCGGCCCCTGCCACCATGAAAGGTGGCCGTGTGGTGGCGCTGTGCGTGCGCGGCGGTGCCGACATGAGCCGCAGCGAGATCGATGCCTACACCGAGTTCGTCAAGATCTACGGCGCCAAGGGCCTGGCCTGGATCAAGGTCAACGATGCCGCCAAGGGACGCGACGGCCTGCAGAGCCCGATCGTGAAGAACCTGCACGACAAGGCCGTGGACGACATCCTCTCGCGCACCCAGGCGAAAAACGGCGACATCATCTTCTTTGGCGCCGACAAGGCCAAGGTGGTCAACGACGCGATCGGCGCGCTGCGCCTGAAGATCGGCCACAGCGAACTGGGCAGGAAAAACGGCCTGTTCGAGAGCCGCTGGGCCCCGATGTGGGTGGTCGACTTTCCGATGTTCGAGCATGACGAGGAAGCGGATCGCTGGACCGCTGTGCACCATCCGTTCACGGCGCCGAAAGACGGCCATGAAGACTGGATGGTCACGGCACCCGAAAAGTGCATCGCCAAGGGCTACGACATGGTGCTCAACGGCTGGGAAATCGGTGGTGGTTCGGTGCGTATCCACACCGCAGCGGTGCAGCAAAAAGTGTTCGATGCCCTCAAGATCACGCCCGAAGAGGCGCAGGTCAAGTTCGGTTTCCTGCTGGACGCGCTGCAGTACGGTGCACCGCCCCACGGAGGTCTGGCCTTCGGCCTGGACCGCATCGTCACCTTGATGACCGGTGCCGAGTCGATCCGTGACGTGATCGCTTTCCCCAAGACCCAGCGCGCCCAGTGCCTGCTGACCCAGGCGCCCAGCCTGGTGGACGAAAAGCAGTTGCGCGAGTTGCACATCCGCCTGCGCAACACCGAGCTGTCCAAACCGGCCTGAGACATCGCCTGCGGGCATTCGGAAGAGGGCAGCGCAAGCTGCCCTTTTTCGTGGGGGTGTCCCGCGGTTCCGCACCTGCCGGGTGCGGTAAGCCGGACCATGTCCCTCGCGGCGCAGGGGTTTGTTAGGATGGCCTTTTGAAAGGAGTTCGACCATGAGCAAGAGCACCCAAGACACCCTGGCCAACAAGGAGAAGCTGGTGGCCGACCTGCAGCGCGTCATCGCCGACGCCGAAGAGTTGATGGTGGCCACGGCCCACCAGACCGAAGGCAAGGTGGTGGAGCTGAGGGAGCGCATCAACGAAAACCTGCGCCTGGCCCGTCACAAACTTCACGACGCCGAAGATGCGATCAAGGAAAAAACCCGCGAAATGGCCCGCGCCACCGACGACTATGTGCACGACCACCCCTGGCGCGCGGTCGGCACGGCGGCCGGCATCGGTTTGCTGGTTGGCCTGCTGATCAGCCGGCGTTGAACGGGCGCGGCATGTCTGTGCCACCCACCCGCCTGGGAACCTCCCTCAAGGGGTTGACCGCCACAGTGCTCGAGCTGCTCCAGCTGCGCCTGGAGTTGCTCAGCGTGGAAGCGCAGGAGGAAGTCCTTCGCGTCGCGGGCCTGCTGGTCTACGGCGCGGTGGCCGTCGCTTTCCTGAGCCTGGGCCTGGGCTTTCTGGCCATGCTGATCACCGTGGCCTTGTGGGACACCCACCGTCTGTTGCCGCTGGCCGTGTTCGCCGGGGTGTTCCTCGTCCTTGGCGTGGTGGCGGGCTGGCTGGCGAGCGAACGCCTGCGCAGCGGCACCCGCTTGTTTTCTGCCACGGTCGAAGAGCTCCGGCAGGACCGTGAGGGCTTGCGCCCATGAGCGCAGGCGAACCCGGCCGGGCCGAACAACTGGCCCGCAGGCGCGAGCTGCTGGTCCTGCGGTCCGCACGCTTGCGCCAGCAGGTGCGCGGGCAACTGCGGGTGGTGCAGCCCGCCCTGCTGTGGGCCGATCGGCTGCAGGACGCCTGGTACTGGTTGCGCGCCAACCCGCTGGCGGTGGCCGCCGGCGTGCTGGCCCTGGCCGCGTGGCGCCCGCGCCGGTCGCTGGGGCTGGCCTTGCGGTTCTGGTCGGCGTGGAAGTTGTTTCAGCGCGCACGCTCGGTGGGCAGTGCGGCATCCCGGCTGCTCTGATTCCTGCAGTCATGGCGCCGAAGATTCCGCAGTCGGTGCTGGTCGTGATCCACACGCCGGCGCTGGACGTGTTGCTGATCGAGCGAGCCGATGCACCCGGCTTCTGGCAATCGGTGACCGGCTCCAAGGACACCCTCGACGAGACCTACGAATTCGCGGCAGCCCGTGAAGTGGCCGAGGAAACCGGGCTCGACGTGCGAGCGCCTGGACATGCACTCACCGACTGGGCGCTGGAGAATGTTTACGAAATCTATCCGCAGTGGCGTCACCGTTACGCACCTGCGGTGACGCACAACACCGAGCACGTGTTTGGCCTGTGCATTCCACGTCCCGTGCCGGTGCAGCTGAGCCCCCGCGAGCACCGCGATCAGGTGTGGTTGCCATGGGCCGAGGCCGCCGAACGCTGCTTTTCGCCCTCGAACGCCGAGGCCATTTCCTGGCTGCCGAGATTGGCCGCGAAGGTCTTCTGATCCCGTGTTCCCCCGGGCAGGGTTGGTGGCATGATTTGCCCATGAGCATTCTTCGCGTCGCCACTTACAACATCCACAAAGGCGTACAGGGCCTGGGCCCCGGCAGGCGGTTGGAGATCCACAACCTGGCACACGCGGTCGAGCAGTTCGACGCCGACATCGTCTGCCTGCAGGAGGTGCGCCAGCACAACCGCCAGCTTGAAAAGCACTTCACCCGCTGGCCCGACCTCGATCAGGCCAGCTACCTGACTCCCGACGGATACGAGGCCGTGTACCGCACCAATGCCACCACGCGCCACGGCGAGCATGGCAACGCATTGCTGTCCCGTTGGCCGGTGATCGGCAGCCAGCATTCCGACGTGTCGGACCACCGGTTCGAGCAGCGCGGACTGTTGCATGTGCAGGTATTGATCGATGGCATCGAGGTGCATGTGGTGGTGGTGCACCTCGGTCTGATCCACGCGAGCCGCACGCGCCAGGTACAGCGCCTGGGCGAGTACATCGCCACCGGCGTGCCGGAAACCGCACCGCTCATCGTGGCCGGCGATTTCAACGACTGGGGGGCGCAGCTGCTGCGGCCGATGGCCGCGCTCGACCTGTGCACCTTCGAAGGCATCCGGTTGCCCACCTACCCGTCTCGCCTGCCGTTGCTGCACCTCGACCGCATCTTTGTGCGCGGGCTGCGGCCGGTGTCGGCCCAGGTGCCCCACGGGCGCGCGTGGTCTCGCATGTCCGACCACCTGCCGCTGATCGCCGAGCTGGAGCTGTGAGCGCCGAAGGCACGTCGTTGCGCCGCCCGCGTGCCGTGCAGGGTGCGCTGCGAGGGGGCCACCAGTTGCTGCTGCTGCAGGGTGGAGCCGAGTTCTTCCCTGCGCTGGTGGACGCGATGGACGCCGCACGCCGCGTGGTGCATCTGGAAACCTACATTTTCGAGTTCGCCGGTTCGGCGCTGAGCGTGGCCGAAGCGCTGGAGCGCGCCGCACGCCGCGGCGTGGTGGTGCGCCTGGTGATCGACGGCGTGGGCACACCGGCGTTGCCGCGAGCCTGGCAGGAAAGGTTCGACGCCGCAGGCGTGAGGTGGCACATCTACGCTCCGCTCGGCCGTTTCGGCCTGCTGCTGCCCAGCCGCTGGCGGCGCCTGCACCGCAAGCTGTGCGTGGTGGACGGCACGGTGGGCTTTTGTGGTGGCATCAACATCATCGACGACCAGGACGATGTGTCGCTCGGCAGGCTGGATGCGCCGCGGCTGGACTTTTCCTTGCGCGTGGCCGGCCCGCTGGTGCGCAACATGACAGAGACCATGGAGCAGCTCTGGTGGCGACTTCAGGCGGCAAGCAACGCGCGCCGGCGCGAGTTCAAGGCCGCTTGGGAGGCCTTGCGCGAATCACAGCCGGTGGGCGATTTCTCGCGCCTGCTGAAAAAGATCGACCCCGCCGGTGCCGGCACGCAGGCTTCGGGCATCGACAGCACGCTGGGTGACACCGGTGCTGCACCGCTGGGCGTGGACAGCGCGCGCGCCACACTGCTGCTGCGCGACAACGTGAGCCACCGCCACGACATCGAGCGTGCCTACCTCAAGGCCATCGGCGCAGCGCGGCGCGAGATCATGATCGCCAACGCCTACTTCATCCCCGGGCGCAAGCTGCGCCGCGCGCTCCTGCTGGCGGCGGCACGGGGTGTGCGTGTGCGTCTTTTGTCGCAGGGCAGGTACGAGAATTTTTTCCAGTACCGCGCCGCGCGTCCGGTGTATCAGCTGCTGGTCAACGCCGGCATCGAGATCCACGAGTACGCGCCCAGTGCATTGCACGCCAAGGTGGCGGTGGTCGACGAGCGTTGGGCCACGGTGGGGTCGACCAACCTCGATCCCCTGTCGCTGCTGCTGGCGCGCGAAGCCAACGTGATGACCACCGACCGGCGTTTTGCCCGTCTGCTGCGAGGCCACCTTGATGACCTGGTTCTGAGCTCGGGCCAGATGCTCGATGTGCAGGCCCTGAGCAGCCGGCACTGGACGCAGCGTGTGCTCGATCGCGTTGCCTTCGGCATCATGCGCGCGACGCTCTTCGTCACCGGTCACCGATATTGATGACTGCCCCCACGCTCCACCGCTGCGCGGGTCGCTGCCCCCCGAGGGGGCTGATCCGCCTTGGGGCGGCCCGGCGGCGGATCCGTTGCCCCCACGCTTCCCCGCCGCGCGTGGTCCGCTGCCCCCCGAGGGGGCTGATCCGCCTTGGGGCGGCCCGGCGGCGGATCCCTGCATGAACGACGACCTGATCGTCCAGCGCCCGCAGGGCCTGTACTGCCCGCCTGGCGACTTCTACATCGACCCCTGGCGCAAGGTCGAGCGCGCGGTGATCACCCACGCTCACGCCGACCACGCGCGTCCCGGTCATGCGCACTACCTGGCCACGGCGGTGTCCGAAGGCCTGCTGCGCTCGCGCCTGGGGCAGGGCATCACCCTGCAAGGGCTGGCCTACGGCGAGGCGGTGGAACACCAGGGTGTGCGCATCTCGCTGCACCCCGCCGGCCACGTGCTGGGCTCTGCCCAGGTGCGGGTGGAGCACGCCGGGCGCGTGTGGGTGGCCAGTGGCGACTACCGCACCACACCGGCCGGCGCCACGCCCGACCGCACCTGCTCGCCCTTCGAGCCGGTGCGTTGCGACGTGTTCATCACCGAATCGACCTTCGGCCTGCCGATCTACCGCTGGCGGGCGGATGGCGAGCTGTTCGGCCAGATCAACCAGTGGTGGTCCGACAACGCCGAGGCCGGGCGCGCGAGCGTGCTCGTTTGCTACAGCCTGGGCAAGGCGCAACGCATCCTCGGCGGGATCGACGCGACCATGGGCCCCATCGTCTGCCACGGGGCGGTGGAGCCGCTCAACCGTGCTTACCGCGCTGCCGGCGTGACCTTGCCCGAGACCTTGATGGTGGGCGACCTGACCGACAAGGCCAGCTTGCAGCGCGCCCTGGTGCTCTGCCCGGGCAGCGCGCTGGGCACACCGTGGATCAAGCGCTTCGGCGACTTTTCCGATGCGTTCGCCAGCGGCTGGATGCAGGTGCGCGGCCAGCGCCGGCGCGGTGGCCACGACCGGGGCTTCGTGCTCAGCGACCACGCCGACTGGCCCGGGCTGCTGGGCGCCATCGGTGCGAGCGGCGCCGAACGTGTGATCGTCACCCACGGCAGCATTCCGGTGCTGGTGCGTTACCTGCAGGAGCAAGGCCTGCAGGCCGAGGGTTTCGACACCGAATACGGCGATGAGCTCGAGAACCGCACCGAGCAGGTCGCGCTGCCCACGCCCGAGGCTGCGCCATGAAGCGTTTCGCCGAGCTGTTCGCCGAACTCGATGCGACCACGGCCACCAGCGCCAAGGTCACGGGGCTGCAGCGTTACCTGAGCACGGTGGACGACGCCGACGCCGCGTGGGCCGTTTACTTCCTGTCGGGCGGAAAACCGCGCCAGCTGATCAGGACCGCGCAGTTGCGCGCCTTGGCCGAGGAGGCGTCCGGCCTGCCCGCGTGGCTGTTTGAGGCGAGCTACCAGGCCGTGGGCGACCTGGCCGAAACCATCGCGCTGGTGCTGCCGGCGCCCGCGAGCGCCGAGGGCCTGGCCGTCAGCCTGAGCGAGTGGATGGAGCAGCGCCTGCTGCCCTTGCGCGGACAGGGCGACGACGTGGTGGCCGCGGCCCTGCGTGCCTGGTGGCGCGAGCTTGACGCCACCGGGCGCTTTCTGCTGGTCAAGCTGGTGGGCGGCGGTTTTCGCGTGGGTGTGAGCAAGCTGCTGGTGCAGCGCGCCATCGGCCAACACGCGGGCATCGATGCCAAGCAGGTGGCCGCGCGCATGATGGGCTTCACCGACGGCAAGCGCCTGCCGACGGCGGCGCAGTACCGTGCCATGCTGGCGCCGACCGAGGCTCCCGGCTGTGGGCATGCCGGGCGCGAGCCCAGCCAGCCCTATCCGTTTTTCCTCGCCAGCCCGCTGGGCATGGAAGCCGGCGAGGACCTGCTGGACATGGAAGTCGCCAGCACCGGCATCGCGCAGGTCATGCAGGCGCGGCTGGGTGAAGCCGGCGACTGGCTGGCCGAGTGGAAGTTCGACGGCATTCGTGGCCAGATCGTCAAGCGCGCTGGCCAGGTGTGGGTGTGGTCGCGCGGCGAGGAACTCATGAGCGAGCGCTTCCCCGAACTGCAGGCCCTGGCCCAGCGCTGGCCCGACGGAACGGTGGTGGATGGCGAGATCCTGGTCTGGCTGGATGACGCGAGCACCAGCGCCTTGCCCGGCAGCGACCGGCCCGGACGGCCCGCGCCGTTTGCCCTGTTGCAGCAGCGCATCGGCCGCAAGACGCTCAACGCCAAGGTGCTCGCCGCTGCACCGGTGAGCTTCATGGCTTACGACCTGCTGGAGCTCGATGGCCAGGACTGTCGTGAACGGCCACAAACGCAGCGTCGGGCCGGCCTGCAGACGCTGGCCGCCACCGTGAACGCAGCGGCAGGCCCCCGCCTGTGGTTGTCACCCTGCCTCGAAAGCGACAACTGGTCCGGGCTCGCGGCACAACGGTCGAAGGCGCGCGGGCTCGGTGTGGAGGGCCTCATGCTCAAGCACCGCAGCAGCACCTACGGCACCGGTCGTCAGAAGCGCTGGGCCGGCCCGGGCGCGCCCGCAGACGGCGCCGTGCTGGCCTGGTGGAAATGGAAGATCGATCCGCTGACCATCGACGGTGTGCTGATCTACGCCCAGGCGGGACACGGTCGTCGGGCCTCGGTCTACACCGACTACACCTTTGCCGTCTGGAGCCGGGTGCCAGCGAGCGCCGGGGAAGCCCAGGCCGTGGTGGACGCCATCACGCGCCGGGAACCCGCAGTGCCCGGGGCCCTGCAACTGGTGGCTTTCACCAAGGCCTACTCGGGCCTGACCGACGCCGAGTTCAAGTCGGTCGACGCAGTGATCCGCCAGCACACGCTGGAGAAGTTTGGCCCGGTTCGCAGCGTGCGTCCCACGCTGGTGTTTGAGCTCGCCTTCGAAGGCATTGCGCGCAGCACCCGCCACAAGAGCGGCGTCGCACTGCGCTTTCCGCGCATGCAGCGCATCCGTCACGACAAACCGCTGCATGAGGCGAGCACGTTGCAGGATCTGGAGCACCTGCTTGCGAAAACCCCAGCGAAAATCGGTCAAGACGGTTGAGACTTGCCGGTGCGAAGTCGGGTGATAGCATCCGCCCATGCTGTTGAAGACCGACACCCCCATGACCCCAGACGTCCCCGACGAAGACCACGGCACGCCCGTTTCCGTCAAGATCCGTGAGCGCGTGAAGGCCGCACGCCAGCGCTTCCACTCGAATGACAACATTGCCGAGTTCATCCAGCCCGGTGAACTCGACCTGTTGCTTGACGAGGTGGCCGAGAAGATGAAGGGTGTGCTCGACAGCATGGTGATCGACCTTGAGAACGACCACAACACCGGCGATACCGCGCGCCGTGTGGCCAAGATGTACATCAAGGAGGTGTTCAACGGCCGGTATGTCAAGGGCCCCAGCATCACCGAATTTCCGAACGCCGAGCACCTCAACGAGCTCATGATCGTCGGCCCGATCACGGTGCGCAGCGCCTGCAGCCACCACTTCTGCCCGGTGATCGGCCGCATCTGGATCGGCGTGATGCCCAATGAACATACCAACGTGATCGGCCTGTCCAAATACGCACGACTGGCCGAATGGATCATGGGCCGCCCGCAAATCCAGGAAGAGGCCGTGGTGCAACTCGCCGACCTGATCCAGGAAAAGACCCAGCCCGACGGCCTGGCCCTCGTGATGGAAGCCAGCCACTACTGCATGGCCTGGCGTGGCGTGAAGGACATGGACAGCAAGATGATCAATTCGGTCATGCGCGGCGTGTTCCTGAAGGACCCGAACCTGCGGCGCGAATTCCTCTCGCTGATCCCTCGCTGAACATCCGTCGCTGAACACCGCTCACCCAGAAGAACACCATGCTCGTCCGCCTTCTCTACGTCAGCCGCGCTGTCGAAAAAGACTCTCCCCGCGTCATCGAGTCCATTCTCGAATCCTCGCGTTCCCACAACATGGGCAACGGCATCACCGGCGTGCTGTGCTATGGCGGCGGCGTGTTCCTGCAAGCCATTGAAGGCGGCCGCAGCGCGGTCAACTCCCTCTACAACCACATCGTGGCCGACAAGCGCCACACGGGTGTGGAACTGCTGCATTACGAAGAGATCACCGAACGCCGCTTCGGTGGCTGGACCATGGGCCAGGTCAACCTGTCCAAGCTCAACACCTCGATCGTGCTGAAGTACTCGGAGAGGCCGGAGTTCGACCCCTACGCCGTCTCGGGCAAGGTCTCTCTGGCCCTGCTTGAAGAGCTCATGGCCACTGCGAGCATCATCGGCCGGGCCTGAGCGGGACGTGCTGCCCGCGCTCCTCGGCTGCGATTTCACCAGCGCACCCTCGCGCCGCAAGCCCATCGTGCTGGCCGTGGGCCGCACCGACCGCCAGCGCGTCGTTCTGGGTGGCATGGAGCGCTTCGAATCGCTCGACAGTTGGGCGGCCCGCCTGTCGGATCCGGCACCGTGGGTCGGCGCCTTCGACCTGCCGTTCGGCTTGCCGCGTGAACTGGTCACCACCCTGGAATGGCCCACCGACTGGACGGCCTGCATGGCGCATTACGCCGGTCTCAGCCGCGAGGCCATTCGCGAGGCCTTCGCCGGTTTCTGCCATGCGCGCCCGGTGGGTGGCAAGTTCGCCCACCGCGCCACCGACGGACCGGCGGGCTCCAGCCCCAGCATGAAGTGGGTCAACCCGCCGGTGGCTTTCATGCTGCACGCCGGGGTGCCGCGCCTCGTCGCTGCGGGCGTCACCCTGCCGGGCCTGCTGGCGGGCGATGGTTCACGCATCGGCGTGGAGGCTTATCCCGGTCTGCTCGCGCGCAGTGTGATCGGCACCACGTCCTACAAAAGCGACGACAAGGCGAGACAGACGCCCGATCGGCTGATCGCGCGCAAGACCCTGATCAATGCGTTGGAAAATGGTCAGGCCCCGCTGTTGCTCAGCTGCGGTTTGCGACTCAAGCTCACGCACGCTCAGCGCGACGCATTGGCAGACGACGCCAGTGGCGACAGCCTGGACGCCGTGCTGTGTCTGCTGCAGGCCGCGTGGGCGCTGTCCCGGCACGAGGCGGGTCACCCGCAGTGGGGTCTGCCGGTGTTCGATCCGCTGGAAGGCTGGATCGTGACCGCCTGAGCAAGACCGCTCCCTACAATCAACCCGACTTTTCGTCACCCCCTCCACGCCATGAACACCACCCCGACCGAACTCCCCACGCTGCCTGAACTGCCCTCCGGGTTGCGCTTTGCTTTTGTCGAAGCGTCGTGGCATGCCGACATCGTGCATCAGGCCCGCGATGCCTTCTGTGAAGAAATGGCGCGGGGTGGTTTCCCGGCCGATGCCATCGACGTGTTCGATGTGCCCGGCGCCTTCGAGATCCCGTTGCATGCGCAGCGCCTGGCGCGTTCCGGCCGCTACGCTGCCGTGGTGGGCAGCGCGCTGGTGGTGGACGGAGGCGTCTACCGTCATGACTTCGTGGTGCAGACGGTGGTGCAGGCGCTCATGAACGTGCAGCTCGACACCGGCGTGCCGGTGATTTCTGCGGTGCAGGCACCGCACCATTTCCACCAGCATGTGGAGCACCGCCGTTACTTCATGCGCCACTTCGCGGTACAAGGCACCGAGGCGGCGCAGGCCTGCCTGAAAACAGTGGCCGGGCTGCGGCGGCTGGACAGCTTGTTGCCGTCCTGACGCCGCGCCCATCCTCATCGCGCCGCCAGGGCCGGTGGCAAGCCCAGGTCGTTTCCGCCGCGAAGTACCGCGATGCGGACCGAGCCGCGCCCAATTGATGCATCATGGCTGCCCGCGCTGCGTCGAGGCCGCCCCTGGTTCGTCGACGGAAGCGTGTCCTCACTGAACGGAACAACCATGAACACCGCCAAACTGGTCGGCATCCTCCTCATTGCCGCAGGCGCCATCGGCCTCGTGTACGGCAGTTTCAGCTACACCAAGGAAACCGAGGCCGTGAAGCTTGGCCCGCTGGAGCTGACCGTGAAAGAAAAGGAAACCGTCAATGTGCCGGTGTGGGCCGGGGTCGGTGCCATCGTCATCGGCGGCCTCTTGCTGGTCATGGGTGGCAAGAAAGGCTGATCGCTGCAGCGCCGCTGCCCTCGCCGATGTCGCGCAAGCCTGTTGTCGCCCCGACCCGCTTCGATCCGTCCCCCGCACCGCAACCCGACGCAGCGGGGTGGATGGCTTCGCGGCACTGGACACCCTTCGAATTCCAGCGTGATGTCTGGTCCGCCATTGACGCCGGCCAGAGTGGCTTGCTGCACGCCACCACCGGATCGGGCAAGACCTACGCGGTCTGGCTCGGTCTGATCGGGACGCTCGGCCGGACCTTGCCTCGCGAGAAGCCGCCGCTGTCGGTGCTGTGGATCACGCCGATGCGCGCGCTTGCCGCCGACAGCGCTGCGGCGCTGCGTGCTCCCCTGGCCGACCTGGCACCGGGCTGGACGCTCGGCCTGCGCACCGGCGACACCCCCAGCGCCGAGCGCGCCCGGCAGGACCGGCGCTGGCCCACCGTGCTCGTCACCACGCCCGAGTCGCTCTCGCTGCTGCTCGCACGCACCCGTGCGCACGACGAGCTGGCGGGTGTGCGCGCGGTGGTGGTGGACGAATGGCACGAACTCATCGGCAGCAAACGTGGCGTGCAGGTGCAGCTGGCGCTGGCGCGACTGCGGCGCTGGCAACCCGCCCTGCTGGTCTGGGGCATGAGTGCGACCCTGGGCAACCTCGATGAAGCCATGCGGGTGCTCTGTGGGCCGGCCAAGGCGCGACTGGTGCGCGGGCGCCTCGACAAGGCCCTGTCCATCGACACATTGATACCGGACGAACCCGGCCGCTACTCGTGGGCCGGCCACCTGGGCAAGCGCATGCAGGAGCCGGTGGTTCGCGAGCTGGAGACCGCCAGCACCGCACTGGTGTTCACCAACACGCGCAGCCAGGCCGAGATCTGGTACCAGCTGCTGCTGGCCCTGCGCCCCGATTGGGCGGGACAGGTGGCCCTGCACCATGGCAGCCTGGACAAGGCGGTGCGCGAATGGGTGGAGCAGGGGCTGAAGTCGGGCCAGCTCAAGGCGGTGGTCGCCACCTCGTCGCTGGATCTCGGGGTCGATTTCCTGCCGGTCGAGCGTGTGCTGCAGATCGGCTCGGCGAAGGGGGTGGCGCGCCTGCTTCAGCGCGCCGGGCGCAGCGGGCACGCGCCGGGCCACCCCAGTCGCATCACGCTGGTGCCCACCAACACGCTCGAACTGGTGGAGGCCGCGGCCGTGCGCGAAGCGGCGCTGGCCGGGCGGGTGGAAAGCCGGCACAGCCCCGAGCAACCGCTGGACGTGCTGGTCCAGCATCTGGTCACCGTGGCGCTCGGGGGCGGGTTCGAGCCGGACGCCCTGTTCAACGAGGTGCGCTGCGCGTTCGCCTACCGTGCGCTGTCGCGCGAGGCCTTCGACTGGGTGCTGGCGTTCTGCGAGCGCGGCGGCGAGAGTCTGAACGCCTATCCCGACTACCACCGCATCCAGCCCGACGCCTCCGGTGTTTACCGGGTGCCCGACACCCCGCAGGGACGCGCCACCGCGCGTCGCCACCGCCTGGGCGTGGGCACCATCGTGAGCGACGCTGCGCTGCAGGTGAAGTTCATGAACGGCGGGCGCATCGGCTCGATCGAGGAGGGCTTCATCGCGCGTCTGCGCAAGGGCGACTGTTTCGTGTTCGCCGGTCGATTGCTCGAATTCATCCGTGTGCACGAGATGACCGCCTGGGTCAGAAAGGCCGAAAAGGCCAAAGGCGCCGTGCCATCGTGGCAGGGCAGCAGCATGCCCCTGTCTTCCGAGCTGGGCGAGGCGGTATTGGCACAGCTGGCCCTGGCCGCCGACGGTCGCTTCGAATCGCCCGAGATGCAGGCGGCCAGACCCATGCTCGACACGCAGGCCAGGGTCTCGCGCCTGCCGCGGGCGGGAGAACTGTTGCTCGAGCGCATGCAGTCGCGTGAGGGTCACCACCTGTATCTCTATCCCTTCGCCGGACGCCACGTCCACCTCGGGCTGGCCAGCCTGCTGGCCTGGCGACTGGCACGCGACTCTCCCAACACCTTCAGCCTTTCCGTGAACGATTACGGACTGGAGCTGCTGAGCAGCGAGCCGGCCGACCTCGCACGCCTGCTGGACCGGTCGTTGTTCACCACCGACGATCTGCTGGCGCACGTGATGGACTCGCTCAATGCCGGCGAAATGGCCCAGCGTCGTTTTCGCGAAATCGCCCGCATCGCCGGGCTGGTGTTCAGCGGTTATCCCGGCGCGCCCAACAGCCTCAGACAGCTGCAGGCCTCCAGCGGTTTGTTCTTCGAGGTCTTTCGCAAGTACGACCCGGGCAACCTGCTGCTCGGTCAGGCCGAGCGCGAGGTGCTGTCGCAGGAACTCGACATCGGCCGCTTGCGCACCGCCCTGCAAGACATGGCCACCCACAAGCTGCACTGCGTGGCGCTGGAGCGTCCGAGCCCGATGAGCCTGCCGCTCATGGTGGAACGGTTGCGCGAACGGCTGAGCACCGAACAGCTCTCGGCCCGGCTGGACCGGCTGCTGCGCGACATCGACAGGGCCAAGGCATGAGGAAGGCCTGGTGGTTCTGCTTCATGGCGGCGCTGCTGGCACTCGGTGCCGGCGCGCAAGCTGCGGCTCGCCAGGACGAGGTCTACAGCGCGCGCGTCAGCCGCGTGTTCGACGGCGACACCGTCTGGGTGAAGCCGCTGGCCGGCGGCAAGTACCGCAAGCTGCGTCTGGACGGCATCGATGCGCCCGAAATCTGCCAGCCAGGCGGCGAGGACTCGCGCGATGTGCTGGCGCGGCGATTGCTGAACCAGGTGGTCGAGGTGCGCGTGCGTGCGCAGGACGATCATGGACGCGGTCTGGCCCGCCTGCAGCACGAGGGCGAGGATGTGGCGGCCTGGCTGGTGGCGTCGGGACAGGCCTGGTCGTACCGGTGGCGGCGCAGCCCCGGCCCGTTCGCGGCCGAGGAAAAGCGGGCGCGCGAGCTGGGTCTGGGCTTGTTCAGGCATTCGTCCCCCGAGTTGCCGCGCGACTTTCGCAAGCGCCACGGACCGTGCCCCATGCCGCCTCGTGGCTAGTTCGGATGCGGGCTGCCGCACACCGCGCACTGCGGGTTTTGCGGCAAGGTGATTTCGTTGAAGGCGAGGTCGCGGCCGTCGAGCATGAGCAGCTTGCCGGTGAGGCGCGAGCCCAGGCCGGTGAGCAGTTTCAACGCTTCTGCCGCCTGCATGGTGCCCACGATGCCCACCAGCGGCGCAAACACACCCATGGTGGCGCAGCGCGTTTCTTCCAGATCTGCCGATTCGGGAAACACGCAGGCGTAGCAGGGATTGCCTGGGGTGCGGGCATCGAACACGCTGAGTTGTCCGTCCATGCGGATGGCGGCGCCCGAGACCAGCGGCTTGTGGTGCTTCACGCAGGCCCGGTTGATGGCGTGGCGCGTGGCGAAGTTGTCGGTGCAATCGAGCACCACGTCGGCCTGGGCGACCAGCTCGTCCAGCAGGGTCTGGTCGGCCCGCTGCACGACGGGCGTGACCCGCACGTCGGGGTTGATGGCAGCGATCGCCTCGACGATGGACTCGGCCTTGGGGCGTCCCACCCGGGCGAGGTTGTGGGCAATCTGGCGCTGCAGGTTGGTCTCGTCCACCACATCGTGGTCGACCACGGTGATGCGCCCCACGCCGGCGCTGCCGAGGTACAGCGCCACTGGTGAGCCCAGGCCACCGGCGCCGATGATGAGCGCGTGCGAAGCCAGCAAGGCCTCCTGGCCCTCGACGCCGACTTCATTGAGCAGGATGTGGCGCGAATAGCGCAGGAGCTGTGCGTCGTCCAAAAGCATCACAGCGGGCTGTTGGCCCGCTGTGTCCTCAGTTTTCTTTTTTCTCTTCGGTGCGCACCGACTGGCTCTTGCTGACCATCACCGGACGGCCCTTGAGCTGGTTGATGGCCTGCATGAGCTGGAAGTCCTTCTCGGTACCGAATTCCGGCACCAGGCGCTGACCAGGGTTCTTGCGGGCTTCCTCTTCCAGCCGCTTGCGTGCCACCTCGCGCTCCTCGCTGCGCGCCTGCTCGGCCGCGCGTGCCGCGTCGGTCATCGGCGTTGCGGCGGCCTTGGGGTCCTTGCCGTTGGTCAGGCTGTTCTGCAGGTCGGCTTCGCGGGTGCGCAGCGCGGCAAACACGTTGCCTTCCAGGGTCTCGTCCACCAGCACATCGGGCACGATGCCCTTGCCCTGGATGGAGGTGCCCAGCGGCGTGTAGTAGCGCGCGGTGGTCAGCTTCAGGCCGGTGTCCGGACCGAGCGGGCGCACGGTCTGGACCGAGCCCTTCCCGAAGGTCTGGCTGCCCAGGATGGTGGCGCGTTTGTGGTCCTGCAAGGCGCCGGCCACGATCTCGCTGGCCGAGGCCGACCCCTCGTTGACGATCACCACCAGCGGCACCCGCTTGAGGGCGCCCCGGGTGTTCTCGGTCAGGCGCTTGATGGGGTCGTTGCCGCCCCGGCGCAGGTAGTGCTGGGGAATCGCCTTGTAGACGAACTTGCTGTCTTCCAGTTGCCCGTTGGTGGACACCACGGTGACGTTCTCGGGCAGGAAAGCGGCCGACAAGGCCACGGCCGCATCCAGCAGGCCACCCGGGTCGTTGCGCAGGTCCAGCACCAGGCCCTTGAGGTTCGGCTCGGCCTTGTACAGGTCTTCCACCTTGCGGGCGAAATCCTCGATCGTGCGCTCCTGGAACTGCGACACGCGCACCCAGGCATACCCTGGCTCGACCACGCGCGACTTCACGCTCTGGGTCTTGATTTCCTCGCGGGTGATGGTCACCGGAAAGGTTCGGTCTTCATCCCTGCGGAAGATGGTCAGCAGCACCTTGGTCCTGGGCTCGCCACGCATGAGCTTGACCGCCTCGTTGATCGTCAGGCCCTTGACGTTGGTGTCGTCGATCTTGGTGATGAGGTCGTTGGTCTTGAGTCCGGCGCGGAAAGCCGGCGAATCCTCGATCGGCGAAACCACCTTGACCAGGCCGTCTTCCATCGTGATCTCGATGCCCACCCCCACGAACCGCCCGCTGGTGCCTTCGCGGAATTCCTTGAACGACTTCTTGTCGAAGTACTGGGAGTGGGGATCGAGACTGGCGACCATGCCGGTGATGGCCTCGTTGATCAGTTTCTTCTCGTCCACCGGTTCCACGTAGTCGGTCTTGACCATGCCGAAGACGGCAGCGAGCTGTTGCAGTTCCTCCAGCGGCAATGGCGCCAGTGTTCCCCGGGCCACCGCCTGCAATTGCACCGTGGTGAGCGCACCCGCGACCGCACCTATGGCCACCCAGCCTGCAATTTTCAGCTTGTGACTCACCTGTTTTGCCATTGAAATACCCCACTGTTGACGCCCGTGCCGGGCCGCTCGACCCGATCGCGGATCAATATACACCTATGAGCATGGACAGCCGGTTCGGTTCCCCAATGCCCGGCCGGGTGCCCGGCCTGCTCCGATTGCCGGCTTTCAGGCCTTGCCCTGGGAGGCCACGGCGGCCGCGGCCCGGGCCGCGGCCTCGGGGTCGCCGAGGTAGTAGCTCCTGATCGGCTGGAGCCCGGCGTCCAGCTCATAGACCAGCGGAATGCCGTTGGGGATGTTGAGGTTGACGATGTCGGTTTCCGAAATGCCGTCCAGGTACTTGACCAGCGCCCGGATGCTGTTGCCGTGGGCCGCCACCACCACGCGCTTGCCGGACTTGATGGCGGGTGCCATGGCCTCGTTCCAGAACGGCAGCACACGGGCCACCGTGTCTTTCAGGCATTCGGTGAGCGGGATCTCTTCCGGCTTGAGGCGGTCGTACCGCCGGTCGCCGCGCTCGCTGCGCGGGTCCCCGGCTTCCAGCGCGGGCGGCGGTGTGTCGTAGCTGCGGCGCCAGACCAGCACCTGGTCGTCGCCGTATTTCCTGGCCGTGTCGGCCTTGTTGAGCCCCTGCAGGGCGCCGTAATGCCGTTCGTTCAGCCGCCAGCTGTGCACCACCGGCAGCCAGGTCCGGTCCATCTCGTCGAGCACGTGCCACAGGGTGCGCGTGGCGCGCTTGAGCACGCTGGTGTAGGCCAGGTCGAAGTCGTAACCCTCGGCCTTCAGCAGCCGGCCCGCAGCCAGGGCCTGGTTCAGCCCGGTGGGGGTCAGGTCGACGTCGGTCCAGCCGGTGAAGCGGTTTTCCAGGTTCCAGGTGGATTCGCCATGGCGAATCAGGACGAGTTTGTACATGGGCGGGCGGGTGGCGTTGAGGGGCGGGACGGATAAAAACAGGTCTGCGGTGCACCTGTTGCGGCAAAGGGCAACCCGCCATTCTAAAATCCCGGGCTTACTCGAAAGGTGCACCCGTGAGTTTCTTCATCGATAATTGGATTTTGTTGGCTGTGGCATTCACCTCGGGCGCCATGCTGCTGTGGCCGACGGTGTCTGCCGGATCGCGTACCGGCACGCTCAACACGGCGCAAGCCGTGCAACTCATGAACCGCGACAAGGCGGTGGTGGTGGATGTGAGCGAGCCGGCAGAGTTTGCGGCCGGCCACGTGATCGGCGCCAAAAACGTGCCGCTGGCCGACCTTGAGGCCAAGCTGACCGGCGCGGTCAAGAACAAGGCCACGCCGCTGATCCTGGTGTGTGCCACTGGCGCGCGTGCCAACCGGGCCGTGGCCACGGCCAAAAAGCTCGGGTACGAGAACGCCCAATCCCTGACCGGCGGCATGGGCGCCTGGCGCGCCGCCAGCCTGCCTGTGCAAAAAGCCTGATCATTCCTCCCTGACATTTGTATCGACGGAGAAGTTTTCATGGCCAAAGTCAAGATGTTCACCAGCGCCTGCTGCCCCTATTGCAGTTCTGCCAAGGCCCTGCTGCAGAGCCATGGCGTGGCCGACCTCGAGGAGGTGTTTGTCGACGGGCAGCCGGAGTTGCGCGCCCAGATGAAGGCCATCACCGGTCGCACCAGCGTGCCGCAGATCTTCATCGGCGAGCAACACGTCGGAGGCTGTGACGACCTCCATGCCCTCGACGGACGCGGCGGTCTGGTGCCCATGCTGCAAGCCTGAGTCATCGGGTCGCCGTGCCGGGCTGACATAATTCGGCCAGTGCCCGCCGCGGGAACGCTCCCCCGGCGGGTTTCTTTTTTCAACGCATTTCCCGAGACAACACCATGGCAGAAAACCAGGAACCCACCTTCCAGATCCAGCGCGTCTACCTCAAGGAAGCGTCACTCGAGCAGCCCAATTCGCCTGCGATCCTGCTCGAGCAGGAGCAGCCCACGGTGGACATCCAGCTCGGTGTGGAAGCCAGCCCGGCGGCCGACGGCGTGTTCGAAGTCTGCGTGACCGCCACCGTGACCACCAAGATCAAGGACAAGACCGTGTTCCTGGTCGAAGCCAAACAGGCCGGCATCTTTGAAATCCGCAACCTGCCGCAAGAGCAGATGGGCCCGATCATGGGCATCGCCTGCCCGCAGATCGTGTACCCGTACCTGCGCAGCAACGTGGCCGACATCATCCAGCGCGGCGGTTTCCCTCCGGTGCATCTGGCCGAGATCAACTTCCAGGCCATGTACGAGCAGCAGCAGGCCCAGGCCGCCGACGACGCGCCACGCATCGTCACTCAGTAAGGCCTTGCCCGGCACCGGCCCGATGAACATCGTCGTGCTCGGAGCGGGCGCCTGGGGCACTGCGCTGGCCATCAGCGCGGCCAGCCAGGCGCATGCAGACCGACGGGTCACCCTGTGGGCACGCGATGCGCAGCAAGCCGCCGACCTGCAACAACATCGCGAGAACCGCCGCTACCTGAGCGGGGTGGTGGTCCCGCAGGCCGTGCAGATCGCCACCGGCCCATTGCACGGCGGCTCTGCCCCGCTGGCCGGCGCCGATCTTGTGATCGTCGCCACACCGATGGCGGGACTGCGCGCCATGTTGACGCTGCTGGCCGGCCAGCGCGTGCCTGTCGCGTGGCTGTGCAAAGGGTTTGAAGCACCCACGACGCAGGCAACCGGCTTGCTGGGCCATGAGGTATGTGCCCAGGTGGCACCCGACCTGCCGGCCGGCGTGCTGAGCGGCCCGAGCTTCGCGCTGGAGGTGGCCCACGGTCAGCCCACCGCCCTGGTGGCGGCGAGCGAACACGCCCAGGTGCGCGACACGCTGGTGACCGCGTTTCACAGCGCCACGCTGCGTGTGTACGCCAACGACGACATCGTGGGCGTGGAAGTGGGCGGTGCGGTGAAGAACGTGCTGGCCATTGCCACCGGCCTGTGCGATGGCCTGGGTCTGGGCATGAACGCACGCGCGGCGCTCATCACCCGCGGCCTGGCCGAGATGACCCGACTGGGGCTCGCGCTGGGCGCCCGTGCCGAAACCTTCATGGGGCTTTCTGGCCTGGGCGATCTGGTGCTCACCGCCACCGGTGACCTGTCGCGCAACCGCAAGGTGGGCCAGCTGCTCGCGCAAGGCATGAACCTGCAGCAGGCGGTGGATTCGCTCGGCCATGTGGCCGAGGGTGTCTACAGCGCCCGCACGGTGGCTCAGCGTGCGCGCTCTCTCGGTGTGGAAATGCCCATCACCGATGCGGTGGTGGCCTTGCTCGAAGGCAGGCTGGTGCCCGTCGACGCTGTGGCCGCCCTCATGGGCCGCGATCCCAAGCAGGAAACGCGGTAGTTGTCGACACGAACCCGGGCCTCACCGGCGCTCGGGTTTTCCGTTCAGACATGCCGTGGACCGGGCTGCGCCAGGCCTCAGGCATGGATCCCTGGAAGGGTCGCGCGCAGCGCAGCGCGGGTGTCCCGCTAGATCTCGAAGTTGTCGATGAGCCGGGTTTTGCCGAGCCGCGCGGCGCCGAGCACCACGAGTGGATCACCCGCTTGCGGCGCCTGCAGGTCGGCGCGGCGGCGCACGGTCAGGTAGTCGGGTTGCCAGCCGCGAGCGGCGAGGTCTTTCATGGCGCGTTCTTCCAGTGCCGGCAACTGGCGCACCAGGCCGTCGGCCGCTGCCAGTGCGTCACGGCCCAGCGCGCGCAGGGCGAGTGAGAGATGAACCGCTTCGGCCCGCTCGGCCTCGTTCAGGTAACCGTTGCGCGAACTCAGGGCGAGCCCGTCGGGGGCACGCCGGGTGTCGCCGCTGACGATGCTGATGGGCAAGGCGAACTGCTTCACCATGCGCCGGATCACCATCTGCTGCTGGTAGTCCTTCTGCCCGAAAACGGCAAATCGTTCTCCCCTGGCTTCGGACAACACGCTCTGGAACAGCTTCATCACCACGGTGCACACACCGGTGAAAAAGCCGGGACGGAAATGCCCCTCGAGGATGTCGGCCAGTTCGGTGGGCGGCTGTACCTTGAAGCCCTGTGGTTCGGGGTACATCTCCTTTTCAGACGGTGCAAACACCACGTCGCAACCCGCGGCGGCGAGCTTGTCGCAATCGG
This sequence comes from Hydrogenophaga sp., assembly GCF_030373225.1. Classification (GTDB taxonomy): domain Bacteria; phylum Pseudomonadota; class Gammaproteobacteria; order Burkholderiales; family Burkholderiaceae_C; genus Hydrogenophaga. The sequence continues at coordinate 201,919 of NZ_JAUCZG010000001.1, forward strand.
CCTGCAGCGTGCGCGGGTAGGTGTCGAAGTCTTCGTGCGGCGCGAACTGCAGCCGGTTGACGAAGATGCTGGCCACCGTGACGTCGCCGAGCGGTCTGGCGGTGCGCACCAGATCCAGATGGCCCGCGTGCAGATTGCCCATGGTGGGCACCAGGGCGGGGTTGTTGAAAGGGCGCAGAGTGCTTCGAAGTTCTTCGATGGTGTGGACGACTTTCATGCTCACCACGCGTGCAGTGCGTCGTCTGGAAAGCTGCCATTCTTGACCGCAGCCACGTAGGCGGCCATGGCGTCTCGCACGCTGCCGGCGCCCTCCATGAAGTTGCGCACGAACTTCGGGTTCTTGCCCAGGTTCACGCCCAGCATGTCGTGCATCACCAGCACCTGGCCGGCGGTGTCCTTGCCGGCGCCGATGCCGATGGTGTGGCAGGTCGGGAGTTGGCGCGTGATCTCTGCCGACAGGGCCGCAGGCACCATCTCCAGCACGACCATGCTGGCGCCAGCGTCCTGCAGTTCAAGCGCGTGGCGCTTGAGCACGAGGGCCGCCGCGTCGCCTCGGCCCTGCACCCGGTAGCCGCCCAGGGCGTGCACCGTTTGCGGTGTCAGGCCGAGGTGGGCGCACACCGGGATGCCGCGCTCGACCAGGAAGCGCACCGTCTCTGCCGTCCAGCCGCCGCCTTCGAGCTTGACCATGTGCGCACCGGCGTGCACCAGCTGTGCCGCGCTGCGCATGGCCTGCTCTTTGGATTCGTGATAGCTGCCAAACGGCAGGTCGCCCAGCAGCCATGCCGTGGCCTGCACGCGGCGCAGACCGCGCGCCACGCTCTCGACGTGGTAAGCCATGGTCTCCAGCGTCACGCCGGCCGTGCTGGCCAGGCCCTGGCAGACCATGCCCAGCGAATCGCCCACCAGAATGCACTCCACACCGGCGGCATCGGCCACAGCGGCGAAGGTCGCGTCGTAGGCGGTGAGCATGGTGATCTTTTCGCCGCGCTCGCGCATCTCGTTGAGGCGCGGCAGGCTCACGGGTTTGCGCTGGGGCAGGGGAGAGGCCGTGGGCAGTGTGCCGTAGGGTGTTGCCATGGGCGCGGAAGGGGTGGAGGTGCTCATGCGTGGGGCCCGCGTGATTCAGGGGTGGGTGAGAATGCGGGACTATAGACCATCCCGGTATGCTTGCGGCCCATGAAACACCTCTCTGAATTCACCCTCGAAGACCTGCAGGAACTGGCCCGCGGCGATGTGGCGCGGGCGCTGGCAGAAGACGTGGGCGATGGCGACCTGACCGCTGCGCTGGTGGACGCGGCCAAGCCCGCGAGGGCGCGCATCGTGGCTCGCGAGTCGGCGGTGATCTGCGGCACGCCATGGGTTGAAGCCTCGGTGCTCGCGCTCGATTCGCAGGCCCGTCTGAACTGGCATGTGGGCGAGGGCCAGCGGTGTGCGGCCGATCAGACCGTGCTGACCATCGAAGGCCGTGCCCGAGCGTTGCTCACCGCCGAGCGCACGGCGCTCAACTTCCTGCAATTGCTCTCGGCCGTGGCCACCAGGACGGCGGTTTTCGTCGAGGCAGTGGCCGGCACACGCGCACAGATCGTGGACACGCGCAAGACCTTGCCCGGTCTGCGACTGGCGCAGAAGTACGCTGTGAAGACCGGTGGCGGCGTGAACCACCGCATCGGCCTGTACGACGCGGTGCTGATCAAGGAAAACCACATCGCTGCGGCCGGCGGCGTGGCGCAGGTGCTGCAGCGCGTGCGCGACACGGTCCCCCAGGCGCGTTTCATCGAGATCGAGGTGGAGACCCTGGCCCAGCTTGACGAGGCCCTGGCCTGCGGCGCCACCATGGTCCTGCTCGACAACATGGACATCCCCACCTTGCAGGAAGCGGTGCGGCGCAACGCAGGGCGCGCGGTGCTCGAGATCTCGGGGGGCGTGAACCTGCAGACCGTGCGCGCACTCGCCGAGACCGGCGTGGACCGCATCTCCATCGGCGCACTGACCAAGGATGTCAAGGCGATCGATTTCTCCATGCGATTCGAGGCGCTCTGAGGCCTCGACAAGGACAACCATGAACACCGAAGCCAAGGTCATCGACGTCGAATACGAACAACCCGCCTGTCCCACGCAACACGCCTGGGCCCGCGTGCCGGTCGAGCCCGGGCCCAGGCAGCGCGCCGAACTCAAGGAACGGATCCGCCGCCTGCTGAAAGAGCGCAATGCGGTGATGGTCTCGCACTACTACGTGCACCCCGACCTGCAGGACCTCGCCATCGAGACCGGCGGCATCGTGAGCGATTCGCTGGAAATGGCGCGCTTCGGGCGCGACCACGCGGCGCAGACCCTGATCGTCTCGGGTGTTCGCTTCATGGGCGAAACCGCCAAGATCCTGAGCCCCGAGAAGACCGTGCTCATGCCCGATCTCGACGCGAACTGCTCGCTCGACCTGGGCTGCCCGATCGAGCAATTCAGCGCGTTTTGTGATGCCCACCCGGACCGCACGGTGGTGGTGTACGCCAACACCAGCGCGGCCGTGAAGGCGCGCTCCGACTGGCTGGTCACGTCCAGCTGCGCGCTGGACATCGTTCGCGCGCTCAAGGACAAGGGCCACAAGATCCTGTGGGCGCCCGACAAGCACCTGGGCGGCTACATCCAGCGTGAGACCGGCGCCGACATGGTGATGTGGGGGGGCGCCTGCATCGTGCACGACGAGTTCAAGGCTTCCGAGTTGCAGGCGCTGATGAAGGAGCACCCGCAAGCCAGGGTGCTGGTGCACCCGGAGAGCCCGGCCGACGTGATCGCGCTGGCCGACTCGGTGGGTTCGACCTCGGGCATCCTCAAGGCCGCGCGCGAGATGGACGCGCCCGAGTTCATCGTGGCCACAGACAACGGCATGATGCACATGCTGCGCCAGCAGAACCCCGGCAAGGTGTTCATCGAGGCGCCCACCGCCGGCAACAGCGCCACCTGCAAGAGCTGCGCGCACTGCCCCTGGATGGCCATGAACGGGCTGGCCGGTGTCGCTCAGATCCTGGAAAAAGGCCTCAACGAGATCCACGTCGACCCGGCATTGATTCCACGAGCCCGCCTGCCGATTGATCGCATGCTGGCGTTCACCGGCGCGCAGCGCCTGGGCAACGACCCGGGCGCGCTGGTGCCCGACATCGGCGCTGCGTGATTTGATGCCCTCCTGGCTTGAGATTCTGGCTAACCTCAGCTATCTCGCTTCGGTGGCACTGGCGGCTCGCAACCGAGCAGCGACATGGCCAGTCGGAATTCTGGGGTGTGGCCTGTTTGCCGTCCTGTTTTTCCAGAACCAGCTCTATGCAGATGTCACACTGCAGGGCTTCTTTGTTTTTACCAGTGTGGTGGGATGGTGGCACTGGCACCGTGGCGCATCCCCTGAGGCAGCGCGTATTCAGGTCACGCCACACCGCAAGCTGCTGGCCTATGCGGTTATCGCCATCTGCGTGGCGTTCGCCTATGCGTTCGTGCTGCACACATTGACCGATGCTTTTGCTCCCTGGATTGACTCTCTTGTACTGACTCTCAGCGTCGTTGCGCAGTTGTTGCTGATGCGCCGTCGGATCGAGACGTGGTGGTTCTGGCTTGCAGTGAACACGCTTGCCGTGCCGCTGTTCGCTTGGCGTGGTCTTCAGCTGACTGCGGTGATCTATACATTGTTCTGGTTCAACGCGCTTTACGGCTGGTGGCACTGGAGGCGGGTTTTGCAGCGGGAGGATGCGTGATGGAACAAGACGTTGCGCTGGGGCTGTTCGTGGGCAAGTTTTCACCGCTGCACCGGGGCCATGCATGGTGCATCGATCAGGCGAAGTTGCGGTGTCAGCGTCTGATAGTGTTGAGCTGGTCTCGCCCGGAATTGCCTGGCTGTGAAGCGCCCAAGCGCCGCCGTTGGCTTGCTGCCAATTGCTTTGGCGTGGAGGCCCACGTGCTGGACGCCGAAGAGGTTGTTGGATTGCGGGGCGGCGGGTGCGCTATTCCGGCTTTGCCGACCAATGCGGACCCTGACCATTTGCAGCGGGCGTTTGTGGCCGATTGGTGCCGCTACATGGGTTTTTCGGTGGATGCGGTTTTTACGAGCGAAGACTACGGCGAAGGCTTTGCCGAGCACCTTGGCCGCGCATTGGGGCGCCCTGTGAGGCACATCCCGCTGGATCATGCGCGTCGTGCCATGCCTGTGTCGGCCTCCGCCATACGATGTGATATTCATGGGCAGCGAGCATGGCTGGCGGGCGGTGTTTATGCCGACTTTGTCGAACGGATAGCACTTATCGGCGGCGAGTCGACTGGCAAAAGCAGTCTTGCTCAAGCCCTGGCTGACACGCTGGAAACGCAGGTCGTTCCCGAGTATGGTCGCGAGCTGTGGCTTGATCGCGGCGGCGTCCTCCAAGCCGCAGACATGCTTGACATCGCGCGTAGGCAAATCGAAGAAGAACGCGCTGCATCGCGCGATGCAAATCGGTACTTGGTGTGTGACACAACACCCTTGGTCACTTTGTTTTATGCACTGGATCTTTTCGGTGCTGCCGATCCTGAGTTGCACGGCCACGCCCAGCGGGAGTACCACCACTGTTTCCTGTGTGCCGACGATTTCAAGTTTGTGCAGGACGGCACTCGAAGGGATGCTGCATTTCGGTCTCGTCAGAACGATTGGTATCGAGGGCAGTTGCGCGCGTACGGCGTTCCGTTCAGTGAACTGTTCGGGTCGATTCCGGAACGCGTTGGGCAAGTGCTCTCGCACTTGCGATGTGATCGGCCTTAGCGGGCCGGCGGTACGAGGATGGTCGGCCTGGCCACCGGCAACATGTCCGGATAGTCGCGGCTGAAGTGCAGGCCGCGGCTCTCGTGCCGCAGCATGGCCGACATCACGATCAGGTCGGCCACCTGGACCAGGTTGCGCAGCTCCAGCAGGTCGCGTGTGACGTGGAACTGCGAATAGAACTCGTGGATCTCGGTCTGCAGCAGCGAGATGCGGTGGGCCGCGCGCTCCAGGCGCTTGTTGGTGCGCACGATGCCCACGTAGTCCCACATGAAGCGGCGAAGCTCGTCCCAGTTGTGCGAGATCACCACCTGCTCGTCGGCGTCGGTCACGCGGCTGTCGTCCCACAGCGGCATGGCCGGGGTGTCTGCCACCGTGGCCGAGCGGATGGCGTTGACCGCGCCTTGCGCGAACACCATGCATTCCACGAGCGAATTGCTGGCCAGCCGGTTCGCGCCGTGCAGGCCGGTGCAGGTGGCCTCGCCCACCGCATACAGGCCGGCGATGTCGGTGCGCCCGCCCAGGTCGGTGACCAGCCCGCCGCAGGTGTAGTGAGCGGCCGGCACCACCGGAATGGGTGAAGTCGTGATGTCGATGCCCAGCTCGGCGCAGCGCGCCAGGATGTTGGGAAAGTGCTCGTGCAGAAACTCGGGGCTCTGGTGCGAGATGTCGAGGTACACGCAGTCCAGGCCGTGCTTTTTCATCTCGAAGTCGATGGCCCGGGCCACCACGTCGCGCGGCGCCAGTTCGGCACGCGGGTCGTGATCGGGCATGAAGCGGTGGCTGCCCAGGTGCGGCGGCAGCTTGAGCAGGCCGCCTTCGCCGCGCACGGCTTCGGTGATCAGGTAGCTCTTGGCATGCGGGTGGTACAGACAGGTCGGGTGGAACTGGATGAACTCCATGTTGCCCACCTGGCAGCCCGCGCGCCAGCCCGCGGCAATGCCGTCGCCGGTGGCGGTGTCGGGGTTGGTGGTGTAGAGGTAGACCTTGCCCGCACCGCCCGTGGCCAGCACGGTGTGCGTGGCGCTGAAGGTGACCACCTCGTCGCGCACGGTGTCCAGCACGTAGGCGCCGAAGCAGCGTTCGGCCACGCTGTGGGTGGTGCTGTGGCCCGGCAGCTTGCGGTCGGTGATCAGGTCCACCAGCATGTGGTGTTCGAACACCGTGATGCCGGGTGTCTTGCGCACCCGTTCGATCAGCGTGGCCTGCACCGCGGCACCGGTGGCATCGGCCGCGTGCACGATGCGCCGGTGGCTGTGGCCGCCTTCGCGCGTGAGGTGCAGCTCGCCGGCTTCGAGCGAAAAAGGCACGCCCAGCTCCTGCAGCCAGGCGATGGCGGCCGGCGCGTGTTCCACCGTGAACTGCGTGGCTTCCAGGTCACACAGGCCGGCGCCAGCCACCAGGGTGTCTTCCACGTGCGAAGCGACACTGTCGCCTTCGGCCAGCACGGCGGCAATGCCGCCCTGCGCCCAGTTGCTCGACCCGTCGATCAGGGCCCGTTTGGTCACCACGGCCACGCGGTGCGTCGTGGACAGGTGCAGCGCTGCGGTCAGCCCGGCCAGGCCACTGCCGATGATGAGGACGTCGAAGCGGTGGAGGTCGGTCATTTTGAAAGATGAGTTGAGCCGCCGGGCCGCTCCCAAGGCAGCTCAGCCCCCTTGGGGGGCAGCGACCCGCGAAGCGGTGGAGCGTGGGGGCTCATGTTGATGTGTAGGCCAGTCGGACATAGATGGGTGCGAAGGCCTCGGCCTGGGTCAGCTCGATGAGCGTCTCCTTGGCCAGTTCGAGCATGGCGATGAAAGTCACGACCAGCACGGGCGAGCCTTTTTCCGGGTCGAACAGTTCGCCGAACTCGACGAACTTCCGGCCTTGCAGGCGACGCAGCACGATGCTCATGTGTTCGCGCACCGACAGCTCCTCGCGGCTGATCTTGTGGTGCTGCACGAGCCGGGCGCGTTTGAGGATGTCGCGCCAGGCGCTTTGCAGGTCGATGGGGTTCACGTCGGGGAAGCGCGGTGCCAGCGCCTGCTCCACATGAACCTGCGCGCGCAGGAAGTCGCGGCCGTATTGCGGTGCTTCGGTCAGGCGCTGGGCCGCCAGCTTCATCTGTTCGTATTCGAGCAGGCGGCGCACCAGCTCGGCGCGCGGGTCTTCGGCCTCTTCACCGTCGGCTGTCTTTTTGGGCGGCAGCAGCATGCGCGACTTGATCTCGATCAGCATGGCCGCCATCAGCAGGTACTCGGCCGCCAGCTCCAGGTTGCTGGCGCGGATCTCGTCCACATAGGTCAGGTACTGGCGCGTCACCGCCGCCATGGGGATGTCGAGGATGTTGAAGTTCTGCTTGCGGATCAGGTAGAGCAGCAGGTCCAGCGGGCCTTCGAAGGCTTCCAGAAAGATCTGCAGCGCGTCCGGCGGGATGTAGAGGTCGCGCGGCATGGCGAACAGCGGTTCGCCGTAGAGCCGCGCCAGCGCCACGTGGTCCACCACGGTGGGCAGCACCGCGTCGAGGCCCTGGGGTGCCTCGTCGAGTGTGTGGACCTCGTTGCCCATGTCGCTGTCGGGGAAGCGTCGCCGGATCAGCTGTGGTCCGAACCGGTCTGGTAGACGTACGACTGCTGGGGCACGCGCGCGGTTTCGGCTTCCGCCTGGAAACCGCGGTCGATCGCCTTGTCCCACAGAAGCGAGCGGCCCTGGCGCTGCGACTGCTCCAGGCCCGGCTTGTCGGCCTTGAGTTGTTCGATGAACAACGTGGCGTCGGACTTGTAGTCGGGGCGGCGGAAGAAGGACATGGTGTTCGGAGCCTGGTGCGGGGGAAAGGCGCGATTTTACCGGTCGGCGCCGCGGCCCGGGCGGCCCGGGGTCACTCGCAGGTGCCCAGCCGCGCCGCGAAGCCCGAACGCTCGATCAGCGAGCGCGGTTGCGGGTGCAACCCCACCATGCCGAGCTGCCCCCCGCGCTTGTGCACCGCCTTGTGCAGCTGTTCCAGCGCGTCCAGGCCGGTGGTGTCGAGCGAAATCATGTGGCTGGCGTCCAGCATCACGTTGACGGGTGTGGGCGAGCGTTCGACCTCGGTCACGATGGGGTCGATCTTGGCCACGGCGCCGAAAAAGAGCGAACCATAGAGCTTGTAGGTCGCCTGCTGTTCGGTGCGCGCCACCGGCTCGGCGCGGAAGATTTCGCTCTGGCGCCGCACGAACAGCACCACCGCGAGCACCAGCCCGAGTTCGACCGCCACCGTCAGGTCGAAGACGATGGTGACGAAGAAGGTGGACAGCAGCATCAGCCGGTAGTGGTTGCTGAAGTGTTTGAGCCGCGCGAACTCGCGCCACTCGCCCATGTTCCAGGCAACGAACAGCAGCACGCCGGCCAGCACCGACAGGGGGATGTGGAAGGCCAGTGGTGCTGCCAGGAGCACCACCGCGGCCAGCGTGAGGGCGTGCACCATGCCCGCCACCGGCGAGGCGGCGCCCGAGCGGATGTTGGTCACCGTGCGCGCGATGGTGCCGGTGGCTGGCATGCCGCCGAAGAAGGGCACCACGGCGTTGGCGATGCCCTGGGCCATGAGTTCCTGGTTGGGGTCGTGCTTGGGCGCGTCTCCGAGCTGGTCGGCCACGCGCGCGCACAGCAGCGACTCGATGGCGCCCAGCAGCGCGATGGTCAGGGTGGGGGTGACCAGCAACCGCACCGTTTCCCACGAAAAATCGGGCAGGTCGAACACCGGCAGGCCTTGCGGAATGCCGCCGAAGCGCGTGCCCACGGTCTCCACCGGCAGGCTGAGCGCCCAGGCCAGCAGCGACAGCGTGACGAGTGCGATCACCGGGCCGGGAATGCGCGAGGTGGCCCTGAGTGCGCTGACCGTCTCGATGGATTCGAGCTGGCGGCGGAACTGTGAATCGACTGCCCACAGCCGGGGCCAGACCACCAGGCCCAGCACGCACAGGGCACCGAGCCCGAGCGCGAACGGATTGAGGCTGTGGATGTGGCTGCCGATGGCGCCGATCTGGCCGAAGAAGTTGGCCGGCATCTTCTCGATGTCCAGCCCCAGCAGGTCACGCACCTGCGACAGGGCGATCAGCACCGCGATGCCGTTGGTGAAACCGATCACCACCGTCACCGGCACATAGCGCACCAGCGTGCCCAGACGGAACAGCCCCAGCAGGAACAGCAGCACGCCGGCGCTGGCGGTGGAGATCAGCAGGTTGGCCACGCCGTAGCGTTCGACGATGCCGTAGACGATGACGATGAAGGCGCCCGCCGGGCCGCCGATCTGCATGGAGGTGCCGCCCAGGGCCGAGATCAGGAAGCCCGCGATGATCGCCGTCCACAGCCCGGCCTCGGGCTGCAGTCCACTGGCAATCGCAAAGGCCATGGCCAGCGGCAGCGCCACGATGCCGACCGTTGCGCCGGCCCCCACGTCGCGCGCCAGCTTGTCCCGGTTGTAACCCTTGATGTCCTGAAGCAGTCGCGGACGAAACGGAGCGAGTGGCGGCAGTCCTTGAAACATGGGGCATGTTACCTTTGGCAACGGTTCGCGAAGCTGACAGCGCAAGCCTCGAAGAGTGCGGGTTTACACTGAATTTCCACTGTTTCAAAGAGGCCTTCGCATGCACGCCTGGACCGATGTCATCCGCAAGACCTTGTTGTGCGGCGCGCTCGCCATGGGGCTGGCGCTGGCTGGCTGCGACGTGAAGAACATCAGCGAACTCGAAGAGGGCGTGTCCACCGAGGCCGACGTGCGCGAGCGTTTCGGCGCACCCGAGGCGGTCTGGGACGGTGCCGACGGTTCGCAGATCTACGAGTACAACCGCCAGCCCGCCGGCCATGTGAACTACATGATCACCATCGGCCCGGACGGCCGCATGTCTGCGCTGCGCCAGGTGCTCACCGAGCGCAACTTTGCGCGGGTGTTGCCCGGCATGGCCATGGAAGAGGTTCGCCGCATGCTGGGCAAGCCCATGAAGATCACCACCTACGACCTCACGCGCGAGACCCACCACGACTGGCGCTACATGGACGGTGTCAACCAGAGCGATTCGAAGGTGTTCACGGTGGTGTTCGACACCGACCTGCGGGTGATCCGGACGATGTCGATGCCCGATCCGGACCTGGACAGGACCCGCTGACGACGCCCTGCTGGACCCGAACGGGGGTGGGCTCAGCCCGAACGTCGGGCGATCACCTCACCCGCATGCCCGGCTTTGCCCCAGGCCAGGGGTTCAGGATGTGGATGCCGGGCTCGGCGGTCTCGTCGGCATGGCTGGCCGCCAGCACCATGCCTTCGCTCACGCCGAACTTCATCTTGCGTGGGGCCAGGTTGGCCACCATCACCGTGAGCTTGCCCACCAGGTCTTCGGGCGCGTAGGCGCTGGCGATGCCGCTGAACACATTGCGCATGCGGCCTTCACCCACGTCCAGCGTGAGGCGCAGCAACTTGGTCGAGCCTTCCACCGCTTCACAGTTGACGATCTGCGCGATGCGCAGGTCGATCTTGCTGAAGTCGTCGATGGTGATGGTGTCGGCGATGGGTTCGCCGCCGGGCACGGTCAGTTCGGCGGCCGCAGCGGGCGGTGGTTCGAACAGGGCGTCGAGCTGCTTGACGTCCACGCGCTGCATCAGGTGCTGGTAGGCGTTGATCCTGTGGCCGGCGCCCAGCAGGTTGGAGGCGTCGCTGAACTGCAGTGGCTGCACTTGCAGGAAGGCTTCCACGCTGGCGGCCAGCGCGGGCAGCACCGGCTTGAGGTAGAGCGTGAGCAGGCGGAAGGATTCGATGCAGGCGGTGCACACGTCGTGCAGGCGAGCGTCCATGCCTTCCTTTTTGGCCAGTTCCCAGGGCTTGTTCTGGTCCACATACGCGTTCACCCGGTCGGCCAGCAGCATCACCTCGCGCAGCGCCTTGCCGTATTCGCGCTCGGCGTACAGCGCGGTGATCGTGGGCGCTGCGGTCTGCAGGTGGTCGATCAGGTTGTCGCCATCGGCGGAGACTTCGCCAAGTTGTCCGTCGAAGCGTTTGGCAATGAAGCCGGCCGCGCGCGAGGCGATGTTGATGTACTTGCCGATCAGGTCGCTGTTGACGCGGGCCATGAAGTCGTCGGCGTTGAAGTCCACGTCTTCGTTGCGGCTGCCGAGCTTGGCGGCCAGGTAGTAGCGCAGCCATTCCGGGTTCATGCCCAGGCTGAGGTACTTGAGCGGGTCCAGGCCGGTGCCGCGGCTCTTGCTCATCTTCTCGCCGTTGTTGATGGTGAGGAAGCCGTGCACGAAGACCGCATTGGGCGTCTTGCGGCCACTGAAATGCAGCATCGCCGGCCAGAACAGCGTGTGGAAGGTGATGATGTCCTTGCCGATGAAGTGAAACTGTTCGGTGGCGGGGTCGGCCATGAAGGCGTCGAACGAGCGTGGCTCGCCCAGGGCTCGCGGACCGCCCTTGTCGAACCAGTTCTTGAGCGAGGCGAGGTAACCCACGGGGGCGTCGAGCCACACATAGAAGTATTTGCCCGGCGCGTCCGGAATCTCGATGCCGAAATAGGGCGCATCGCGGCTGATGTCCCAGTCACCCATCTTCGGCTTGCCGTCGGCGCCGGGCTCGATCCATTCGCTGATCTTGTTGAGCACCTCGGGCTGCACCGCCCCGCTCTGGGTCCACTGGTCGAGGAAGGCCAGGCAGCGCGGATCGGACAGCTTGAAGAAGAAGTGCTCCGACTGCTTGAGCACCGGCTGGGCGCCCGAGAGGGCCGAGTAGGGACTGATCAGCTCAGTGGGGCTGTAGACCTTGCCGCAAACCTCGCAGTTGTCGCCGTACTGGTCCCTGGCGTGGCAGTTCGGGCACTCGCCCTTGATGAAACGGTCGGGCAGGAACATGTTCTTCTCGGGGTCGAAGAACTGCTCGATGGTGCGCGTCTCGATGAGGTCGTTGGCCTTGAGGTCGCGGTAGATCTGCTGCGCGAGCTCGTGGTTTTCGGGCGCATCGGTGCTGTGCCAGTTGTCGAAGGCGATGTGGAAGCCGTCGAGATACGGCTTGCGGCCGGCGGCGATGTCGGCCACGAACTGCTGCGGCGTCTTGCCCGCCTTGTCGGCCGCGATCATGATCGGCGCCCCGTGCGCGTCGTCGGCACAGACGAAGTGCACCTGGTTGCCCTGCATGCGCTGGAACCGCACCCAGATGTCGGCCTGGATGTATTCCATGATGTGGCCGATGTGGAAATGGCCGTTGGCGTAGGGCAGGGCGGTGGTGACGAACAGGCGTCGCTGGCTCATGGGGTGGCTTTCTTCGGGGGAACCCGCAATTTTAGGGTGTCGGCCCGGCGATGTCCTCATGGCGATTGTGTGAATGACCCTGATGGCGTGGGGCGTTAGACTTCAGCCCGGTCGCGAGACCCCCTACCCCCACCCCCTCTGGAGCGAGTTCCCCATGTCCGTTGATTCCCAGGCGCTGCTGAGCGCGCTGCAAGCCGTCATCGATCCGAACACCGGACGCGACTTCGTCACCAGCAAGACGCTGAAGAACCTTCAAACCGTGGACGGGGACGTGTCCTTCGACGTCGAGCTGGGGTACCCGGCCAAAAGCCAGATGCCGGGGTTTCGCAAGTCGCTGATCGCAGCGGCCAAGTCCGTTGCCGGCGTGGACAACGTGTCGGTGAACATGACGATGAAGATCACCGCCCACGCGGTGCAGCGCGGCGTGCAGGTCATGCCCAATGTGAAGAACATCATTGCCGTGGCCTCGGGCAAGGGCGGCGTGGGCAAGAGCACCACTGCGGTCAACCTGGCGCTGGCGCTCTCGGCCGAGGGTGCCAAGGTCGGCATCCTGGACGCCGACATCTACGGCCCCAGCCAGCCCATGATGATGGGCGTGGAAGGCCGGCCCGAGAGCGCGGACGGCCAGACCATGGAGCCGCTGGAGAACTACGGCGTGCAGGTGATCTCGATCGGTTTCCTGATCGACCGCGACGAGGCCATGATCTGGCGCGGACCGATGGCCACGCAGGCGCTGGAACAGCTGCTGCGCCAGACCAACTGGAAAGACCTCGATTATTTGATCGTCGACATGCCTCCGGGCACCGGCGACATCCAGCTCACCCTGAGCCAGCGCGTGCCGCTCACCGGCGCGGTGATCGTCACCACGCCGCAGGACATTGCGCTGCTCGATGCGCGCAAGGGCATCAAGATGTTCGAGAAGGTGGGCGTGCCCATCCTGGGCATCGTGGAGAACATGGCGGTGCACGTGTGCGAGAAGTGCGGCCATGTGGAACACATCTTCGGTGCCGACGGTGGCAAGAACATGGCGGCCGAATACGGCATGGACTACCTGGGCGCGTTGCCGCTGAACATGAGCATCCGTGTGCAGGCCGACAGCGGCATGCCCAGCGTGGTGGCCGACCCTGACGGCGAGATCGCCGGCCTGTACAAATCGGTCGCGCGCCAGCTCGCCATCAAGATCGCGGCCAAGGCCAAGGACTTCTCGAACAAGTTTCCGAGCATCAAGATTTCCAAGGAAACCTGAGGCGGGCAGAAGATACCGCCAACGCGGTATGGCGAGGCCTTGGGGTTTGGGATGTCATGCCCTCCACCCCAAGGAGACCCGCATGAGCATTGCGCACTACCAGATCCGCCGCATGTCCCGGCAGGACTTGAAAAGGACCCTCGGCTGGGCCGGCCGCGAAGGATGGAATCCCGGTCTGCACGACCTCGACCTGTTTCACCACATCGATCCGCAAGGGTTTTTCCTGGGCTGGATCGGCGACCGTCCGGTCGCCTCGATTTCCTGCGTCCGCTACAGCGACCGCCACGCCTTTCTGGGGTTCTACATCGTGGACCCGGCCCTGCGCGGCCATGGCCTGGGCATGACCGTGTGGGAGACAGCGCTCGAACATGCCCGGGGCTGCGTGGTGGGCCTCGACGGTGTGGTGGCGCAGCAGGACAACTACCGGCGTTCGGGATTCGAGCTGGCCTGGAACAACCAGCGCTACCGGTGCGCTGGCCGCGGCACGGGTCCGTGCCTGCTTCACCCCCGCATCGTGCCGCTGTCCACACTGCCGTTCGATGTGCTCGCGGCCTACGACCGGGCGTTTCATCCGGTGCCCCGCGACGGCTTCCTCCAGGCATGGATCCAGCAGCCGCAAAGCCTGGCGCTGGCCTGGTTCGAAGAGGGCGAACTGCGGGGTTATGGCGTGATGCGCGCCTGCGTCGACGGGCACAAGCTCGCACCGCTGTGCGCCGACACACCGGCGATTGCGGATGCGCTGATGGGAGCCTTGTGCGCGGGCGTGCCGCCGCACGAATCGGTCTGGCTCGATGTGCCCCAGGCCCATCCGCAGGTGGTGGCCTGGGCCCGGGGGCAGCGCATGGAAGCGGGCTTTCCCACCGCCCGCATGTACCGCGGCCCGGCGCCCCGGCTCGATGTGGCGCGCCTGTACGCGCTGACGGCGCTGGAAGTGGGCTGAGGCCTCAGCGCTGCGGTGCTTCGCGTTCGCGCAGGCGAAAACGCTGGATCTTGCCGGTGGCCGTCTTGGGCAGTTCGGGCAGGAACTCGATGAAGCGCGGGTATTTGTAGGGCGCGAGCTTCTCCTTCACAAAGGCCTGCAGTTCGGCTTCCGTGGCCTGCGCACCCGACTTGAGCACGACGAAGGCCTTGGTCTTGGTCAGGCCGTCCGCATCGATCTTGCCGATCACCGCGGCCTCGAGCACGGCGCTGTGTTGCACCAGCGTGGCTTCGACCTCGAACGGACTGACGTAGATGCCGCTGACCTTGAGCATGTCGTCGTTGCGGCCGGCGTAGGTGCAGTAGCCCTCGGCATCGCGCGTGTACTTGTCGCCGGCCTTGGTCCAGCTGCCCTGGAAGGTGTCGCGCGTCTTGGCGCGGTTGTTCCAGTACATCAGGGCCGCGCTCGGGCCGCGGATGTAGAGGTCGCCGATCTCGCCGTCGGGCACGGGCAGACCGTCTTCCCCGCGCAGCTCGATGTCGTAGCCTGGCACCGGTTTGCCGGTGGTGCCGTAGCGAACGTCGCCCGGGCGGTTGGACAGGAACACGTGCAGCATTTCGGTGGAGCCGATGCCGTCGATGATCTCCACCCCGAAGTGCCGGGTCCAGCGCTGCCCGATGTCTTGCGGCAGTGCCTCGCCGGCCGACGAGCACAGTCGCAGCGCCACATCGTTCTTCTTGGGCAGGTCGGGGCTGGCCAGCATGCCGCCATAGCCGGTGGGGGCGCCGTAAAACACGGTGGGCTTGAGTTCGATGAAGCGTTTGAAGCAGGCCTGCGGCGTGGGCCGCTCGGCCATCAGCAACACGCTGGCCCCCACGCTCAGTGGAAAGCTCAGTGCATTGCCCAGGCCGTAGGCGAAGAACAGTTTGGCGGCGGAAAAAACCACGTCGTCCTCGCGCAGGCCGAGCACGCCCTTGCCATACAACTCGGCCGTCCAGTACAGGTTGGCCTGGGTGTGGACCGTTCCCTTGGGGTCACCGGTGGAGCCGCTGGAATAGAGCCAGAACGCCGGCTCGTCGCCGTGTGTGTCGGCGGCTGACCCGGCTTGACCGGCGGCCACGAAGGCCGCGAAGTCGTGGTGGCCGGCGGGCAGGGGCTCACTGGCGCGCGAGACGACCAGGTGCCTGACCTCTGTGGCCTGAACGGTCAGGGCGGTGTGCAGAGTGGGCAGCAACGCGGCCGAGACGATGGCCGCTTGCGCGCGGCTGTTGGCCAGCATGTAGGCGTAGTCCGAGGCCGTGAGCAGCGTGTTCACCGCCACCGGCACCACGCCGGCGTGCAGCGCGCCCAGAAAGGCCACCACCCAGTCGCTGCTGTCGTGCATGAGCAGCAGCACCCGCTCTTCGCGCCGCAGGCCCAGCGCCGTGAGCGCACCGGCGAAGCGCTGCACCTGGCCGGCCAGTTCGCCATAGCTCATCGTGCCCAGGTCATCGATCAGAGCGGTCTTGTCCGGGCGGACGCGGTTGAGGGCGAGCAGGTGGCGCGCGAAATTGAAGCGTTCGGGTGGTGGCGCGACGGCGGTGGTCATGGGGTTGTCTCCTGCTGTGTGCGTGAAAATTTATCCGTTCGGGCTGAGCCTGTCCAAGCCCTTGCCCGAGTTTGGCTGGTGAAGGCTTCGACAGGCCCGGCCCGAACGGAGCGTGGGTGTTTTCAGAACGTCAGAGCGCAGGCAGATGCCGCGAGCACGTCCAGCGCGGCGCTGCTGGCCTGCACGGCGCTGCGGCGGTGGTAGAAGCCCAGCGCGCGCAGGCCGCCGAGTTCTTCACCGCCACCGGCGCGGCCGGGGCCGCCGTGCAGCGACATGGGCATGACGTTGCCGTGACCGCTGTGGCTGGCCGCCACGTCGGGCGAAACGGCGTGCACCCGGCCGTGGGCCGAACCGAGTTCGAGCGCGGCGGCAGCGATGAAGGCCGGGTCGGCGCTGTAGACCGAGCAGACCAGCGAACCTTCTCCCCGGCGGATCAACTCGTGGGCCTGATCGATGCTGTCGTACGCCATGAGTGTGGCCACCGGGCCGAACACTTCCACCTCGTGCAGCAGCCGGGCCTTCGTGGGCTCGCGCGAGCCCAGCAGCACGGGTGCCACGCAGGCCGCCACCGAGGCATCGGCGTCCACCAGTGCGGTGCTGTTGCCGTCGAACAGCAGTTCGGCCTCGGTTCGAAGTGTTGCAATGCCTTCGAGCACGCCGGCTTTCTGCTCCTGGCTCACCAGCGATCCCATGCGCACCGCTTCATGGCGCGGATTGCCCACCGGGATGTTGGCGAGCCGGGCGCCGATCGCCTGGGCGGCCGCGTCGTACAGAGCGCGCGGCACGAACACACGGCGGATCGCGGTGCACTTCTGGCCGGCCTTCACCGTCATTTCGCGCACCACCTCGCCCACCAGCAGGCCGAAGGCTTCACTCTGCGGAGTGGCGGCCGGGTCGAGCAGCGCGCTGTTGAGGCTGTCGGCCTCGATGTTGCAACGCACCGAACGCGCTGCCACGGCGGGGTGGCTGCGGATGATGCGCGCGGTCTCGGCCGAGCCGGTGAACGACACCACATCGAAGGGCTGCAGCTGGTCCATCAGGCCGGCGGACGAGCCGCAGACCACCGACAGCGCGCCGGGTGGCAGGATGCCCGCGTCGATCACATCCTTGACCATGCGCTGCGTGAGCCAGGCGGTGGCGGTGGCGGGTTTCACGATCACCGGCACGCCGGAGAGCAACGCCGGCGCAGCCTTCTCCCACAAGCCCCAGCCCGGAAAATTGAAGGCGTTGATGAACAGCGCCACGCCGCGCGTGGGGCTCAGGATGTGCTGGGTCTGGAACACCGGGTCCTTGCCCATGCGGATGCGCTCGCCGTCAAGCAAGGCGTGGGCATTGCCCAGGGTCTCGCCCAGCTTCGCGTAGTGGCCCAGCGTGAAGATGCCACCGTCGATGTCCACCGCCGAGTCCCGGGTGGTGGTGCCGCAGTTGGCGGTGGCGATCTCGAAGTACGCATCACGGTTGGCCTGCAGCACCTTCACGATCGCGCCCAGCAGGCCGGCGCGCTCGCCGTAGCTCAGGGCACGCAGGGCCGGGCCGCCCTGATCGCGGGCAAAGGCAAAGCCGGCAGCGAGGTCGAGCCCGTCGCTGCTGACGCGTGCCAGTTCGGTGCCCAGCACCGGGTCGAACAAGGGCGTGCCCGGGCCGCTGCCGGTTTGCCATTGGCCACTCAGGTGGTTGGGGAGCAGGGGCGTGGTGGTCATGGTGGGTGAATTCGGTTGAGCGAGCCGCCGGGGCTGGTCGCGGGTGGAGAATGGCGCTATAAATGCACTATCTTGCGTGCGTGGAGATGTGCATTAAAGTGCATGTCGAGACGCTTGGCAAGCCCCTGCCGGGTTTTGCAACAGCCCGGTGAACCCGTTTGAAAGGTCAGGCACCCCATGGACGATGCCGATGCCGGCGTGGTGAGCACCGCCCGTCCGGTGGACTCCGCTGCACTGGACGAAGCGAGCCGCAACCCCTTTCTGGTGGCGCTCGGCGAACGCGTGCGTACCCTGCGCTCGCGCCGCGGCATGACGCGCAAGGCGGTGGCCGTGGCGGCCGATGTCTCCGAGCGGCACCTGGCCAACCTCGAGTACGGCACGGGCAACGCGTCCATCCTGGTGCTGCTGCAGGTGTCGCAGGCGCTGCACTGCTCGCTCGCCGAGTTGCTGGGCGATGTGAGCACAAGCTCACCCGAATGGCTGCTGATCCGCGAATTGCTCGAAGGGCGCGGTGAGGCCGATCTGCGGCGCGTTCGGGTGGCCATCGGCGGGCTGCTCGGGGGGGGTGCCGTGCCTGGCGGCGACCCCGGGCGCAACGCGCGCATCGCCTTGATCGGCCTGCGCGGCGCGGGCAAGTCCACCCTGGGCCAGCGGCTCGCCGACGACCTCGGTTTTGCGTTCATCGAACTCAGCCGCGAGATCGAGAAATTCGCCGGCTGCAGCATCAACGAAATCCACTCGCTCTATGGCACGCCCGCGTACCGGCGCTACGAGCGCCGGGCGCTGGAAGAGGCGATCCAGATCTATCCGGAGGTGGTGATCGCCGCGCCCGGCGGGCTGGTATCGGACGCAGCCAACTTCAACCTGCTGCTGTCGCACTGCACCACCGTGTGGCTGCAGGCCGATCCGGCCGACCACATGGGTCGCGTGGCGGCGCAGGGCGACATGCGCCCGATGGCGGCCAGTCGCGAGGCGATGGAAGACCTCAAGCGCATTCTGGCCGGGCGTTCGGCCTTCTATTCCAAGGCCGACATGAGCTTCAACACCAGTGCCTACAGCCTGGATGACGCCTTCCAGGCATTGCGCACCCAGGTGCGCGAGCGCCTGGCCCTGGTTACAAAACATGCATGAAAGTGCATTGACCGTTTTGGCTTTGTGAATTATTATTCACGTCATCGGGCTCCCGCTGGCAGTTGAATGCCGGTTTGTCGGGCCCCTCTGCAGCCCCGAGGAGACACACCCATGAACGACACCGCCCTGGCCACCGCACCCGTAGCAACCGCCACCCAGACCACGGCCACCGCCACGCCCACCACGGTCGACTACCGCACCGAGCCGGGACAGTACCGCCACTGGAAGCTGTCGTTCGACGGCGCCGTGGCCACGCTGGCGATCGACATCGACGAGAACGCCGGTATCCGCCCTGGCTACAAACTCAAGCTCAACAGCTACGACCTGGGTGTGGACATCGAACTGCACGACGCCCTGAACCGCGTGCGTTTCGAGCACCCCGAGGTGCGCACCGTGGTCGTCACCAGCGCCAGGGACCGGGTGTTCTGCTCCGGCGCCAACATCTTCATGCTGGGCGTCTCCAGCCATGCCTGGAAGGTGAACTTCTGCAAGTTCACCAACGAGACGCGCAACGGCATCGAAGACTCCTCGAAGCACAGCGGCCTGAAGTTCGTGGCTGCCCTCAACGGCGCCTGCGCCGGCGGCGGCTATGAACTGGCCCTGGCCTGCGACGAGATCGTGCTGGTGGACGACCGCTCTTCCGCCGTGTCGCTGCCCGAGGTGCCCCTGCTCGGCGTGTTGCCCGGCACCGGTGGCCTGACCCGCGTGACCGACAAGCGCCATGTGCGCCACGACCTGGCCGACATCTTCTGCACCACCAGCGAAGGCGTGCGTGGCAAGAAGGCGGTCGACTGGCGGCTGGTGGATTCGATCGCCAAACCCCAGCAGTTCGCGGCCCACGTGAGCGAACGTGCGGCCGCCCTGGCCGCTCAGAGTGATCGCCCCGCCGCCGGCAAGGGTGTGGCCTTGCCGCGCATCGCCCGCACCGACAGCGCCGACGGCCTGGGCTATGCCCATGTGACGGTGGGCATCGACCGCGCCCGGCGCAGCGCCACCCTCACCCTGAAAGCGCCCACCGGCGCGCAGCCGCAAGACATCGCCGCCATCGAAGCCGCGGGTGCTGCCTGGTGGCCCCTGCAGATGGCGCGTGAACTCGATGACGCCATCCTCTGCCTGCGCACCAACGAACTCGACATCGGCACCTGGCTGCTCAAGACCGAGGGTGATCCCGCCGCCGTGCTGGCCAGCGACGCCCTGATGCTCGCCAACCAGGAGCACTGGCTGGTGCGCGAGACCATCGGCCTGATGCGGCGCACCTTCGCACGGCTCGATGTGTCCTCGCGCAGCCTGTTCGCCCTCATCGAGCCCGGTTCGTGTTTTGCGGGCTGCTTCGCCGAGCTGGCGTTCTGCGCCGACCGCGCCTACATGCTGGCCCTGCCCGACGACGCCGACAAGGCCCCGCGGCTGCAGCTCGACGGCTTCAACTTCGGCCTGCTGCCCATGGTCAACGACCAGTCGCGCCTGCAGCGTCGTTTCTACGAAGAGGCCGGCCCGATGGCTGCCGCGCAGGCCGCGATCGGCCAGGCGCTGGATGCCGATGCCGCGCTGGCCCTGGGCCTGATCACCGCCGCGCCCGACGACATCGACTGGGACGACGAGGTGCGCATGGCGCTGGAGGAGCGTGCCTCCATGTCGCCCGACGCGCTCACCGGCCTGGAAGCCAACCTGCGTTTCGCGCAGAAGGAAAACATGGCCACGCGCATCTTCGGCCGACTGACCGCCTGGCAGAACTGGATCTTCATCCGCCCCAACGCGGTTGGCGAAAAAGGTGCGCTCAAGGTCTATGGCAAGGGCGACAAGGCGGCTTTTGATTTCAACCGGGTCTGATGCCCAGACCGTTCGGGCTGAGCCTGTCGAAGCCCTTCCCAACCACGATCGCGTGAGCCCTTCCACAAGCCAAGCGCGAACGGCGAAACGAATCACAACCAGGAGCACAGCATGTCCACCGTCAACTACAGCGACAAGATCCCCAACAACGTCAACCTGAGCGAAGACCGCACGCTGCAGCGCGCGCTGGAGCAGTGGCAGCCCAATTACCTCAAGTGGTGGGACGACATGGGCCCCGACGGCTCGCAGAACTTCGACGTGTACCTGCGCACCGCGGTCAGCGTGGACCCGCAGGGCTGGGCGCAGTTCGGTCACGTGAAGATGCCCGACTACCGCTGGGGCATCTTCCTGAACCCCGCCGAACAGGACCGCAAGATCCACTTCGGTGACCACAAGGGCGAGGCCGCCTGGCAGGACGTGCCTGGCGAATACCGCGCCAACCTGCGCCGCATCATCGTGACGCAGGGCGACACCGAGCCGGCATCGGTCGAGCAGCAGCGCCACCTGGGGCTGACTGCGCCCAGCCAGTACGACCTGCGCAACCTGTTCCAGGTGAACGTGGAAGAGGGCCGCCATCTCTGGGCCATGGTGTACCTGCTGCACAAGTACTTCGGCAAGGACGGCCGTGAAGAAGGGGAAGCCCTGCTCGAGCGCAACAGCGGCAACGCCGACAATCCGCGCATCCTGGAGGCCTTCAACGAAGAGACGCCCGACTGGCTGAGCTTCTTCATGTTCACCTACTTCACCGACCGCGACGGCAAGTTCCAGCTGTGTGCACTGGCCGAAAGCAGCTTCGACCCGCTGGCCCGCACCACCAAGTTCATGCTGACCGAAGAGGCGCACCACATGTTCGTGGGCGAGTCGGGCGTGAGCCGCGTGATCAACCGCACCTGCCAGGTGATGAACGAACTCAAGACCGACGATCCGGCCAAACTGCGCGCCGCCGGCGTGATCGACCTGCCGACCATCCAGCGTTACCTGAACTTCCACTTCTCGGTGACCATCGATCTCTTCGGCGCCGACGAATCGAGCAACGCCGCCACCTTCTACTCCACCGGCCTCAAGGGCCGATATGAAGAAGGCAAACGCGCCGACGACCATGTGCTCAAGGGCCAGACCTATCGCGTGCTCAATGTGCAGAACGGCCAGCTGGTGGACAAGGAAGTGCCGATGCTCAACGCACTCAACGAAGTGCTGCGCGACGACTACATCAAGGACAGCGTGGGCGGTGTGGAGCGCTGGAACAAGGTGATCGACAAGGCCGGCATTCCGTTTCGTTTGACCGTTCCGCACAAGGCCTTCCACCGCAACATCGGTTTGCTCAAGGGCGTGAAGGTGGCCCCCGATGGCCGCGTGATCTCCGAGTCGGAATGGGCCGCCAACCGCGACAACTGGCTGCCCAGCGAGTCGGACCGCGCCTTCGTGGCCAGCCTGATGGGCCGCGTGGTCGACCCCGGCAAATTCGCCAACTGGATCGCGCCTCCCGTCATGGGCATCAATCGCCAGCCGGTGGACTTCGACTACGTGAGGTTCGCCTGAACTGGCCCATCCCCGCGCCGCGCCTGCGGCGCGTCACCCCCTCAAGGGGGCAACGCCTGCGGGCCGGGAAACCCGGACCCGCGGCGTTCTTGATTCGCTCCCCCTCTCCTACACTGTCTCTTGATATTTCGGAGACTCCCCATGAACTCCCCAGCCGAACTCGCTGTCATCAAGCAGCACCTGATCGACCCCGAGATCTGCATTCGCTGCAACACCTGCGAAGCGATCTGCCCGGTGGGCGCGATCACGCACGATTCGCGCAACTACGTCGTCGACGCGTCCAAGTGCAACCTGTGCATGGACTGCATCTCGCCGTGCCCCACCGGCTCCATCGACAACTGGCGCAGCATGCCGCTGGTGCGCGCCTACACACCCGAAGAGCAGCTCACCTGGGACGAGCTGCCTCCCGAGTTGCCGCCTGAAGAGCTGGAGGGCTTGACCACGGTGGATGGCGGCTCCGTTCGGGCTGAGCCTGTCCTTCGACAAGCTCAGGACGATCGGGACTCAGCCACCGGAGAACAGGTGTTCGTGGCCAGCAGCTATGGTGCCACCCTGCCACCGTGGTCGGCCGCGCACGCCTACACCAATCTCTATGGTCCCAAGGCCACGCAGAAAACCGTGACCGCCACCGTGGTGGGCAACCTGCGCGTCACCGAGGTGGGCAAGACCGCCGGCAGCGACTACGACACGCACCACGTGGTGCTTGATTTCGGCACCATGCCCTTCCCGGTGCTGGAGGGCCAGAGCATCGGCGTGGTCCCGCCCGGGGTGGATGCCAACGGCAAGCCGCACCACGCGCGCCAGTACAGCATCGCCAGCCCGCGCAACGGTGAGCGGGTGGGGCACAACAACCTGTCGCTGACCATCAAGCGCGTGCTCGAAGACCACCAGGGCCAACCCGTGCGCGGCGTGGCCAGCAACTTCATGTGCGACCTCAAGGTGGGCGACAAGGTCGAGGTGATCGGGCCCTTCGGCACGAGCTTTCTCATGCCCAACCATCCGAAGAGCCACATCGTGATGATCTGCACCGGCACCGGCAGCGCGCCCATGCGCGCCATGACCGAGTGGCGCCGCCGCCTGCGCGCAGATTCGATGCGGGTGGCAGAAAGCGGCGCCGCCGGGCCGCCCCAAGGCTCCGCAGCCCCCGCGGGGGGCAGCGACCCGCGCAGCGGCGGAGCGTGGGGGCCCAGGTTCGAGGGCGGAAAATTGATGCTGTTCTTCGGCGCGCGTTCGCAGGAGGAGCTGCCGTACTTCGGCCCGTTGCAGAACCTGCCCAAGGATTTCATCGATACCAACTTCGCTTTCAGCCGCACGCCGGGCGCACCCAAGCGCTATGTGCAGGACGCCATGCGCGAACGCGCGGCGGACCTGGTGCTGCTGCTGCAGGACCCGAATACGTACTTTTATGTGTGCGGTCTCAAGAGCATGGAAGAGGGGGTGGTGCTGGCGCTGCGTGATGTGGCGCAAGGCGCAGGATTGAACTGGGACACGATCGGCAGCGCATTGAAACGCGAAGGCAGGTTGCACCTGGAAACCTACTGAGGCCCAAGGGCGTCAGGGTTTCCCCGCGCATTCTTGCGTTTCAGGCGTGGGAAAGTGCGGCGCTTCGTTCGCCTCGGAGGTGGATGCCGTACATTCCTGCCTTCGTATGAACATCCCCCAACCCCCTGCCCCCATCCGCAGCCGACCCGCCATCGAGGTCGATGTGGTGATGCGGCGCGAGCCGGTGAGCGGCCCCATGAGCCACTGGCAGCCGTTTCGCTGGGTGCTGGCCGACGTGTTGCTGCGTGGCAGCCCCGACGAGACCGCACCGGAGGGCGACGAGCACGACCATGAGCCGCAGGCGGTCGTGCCTGTGGACCCGGCCACAACCGATGCCGGCGGTCAGACCACCCACTGGCTGTTCCCGCGGTTTCGCGTCTCGCTGTTCCGCGACGACGCCGAAGGTTATTTCCTCAACCTCAACAGCCCGCAGCCGTGCTTCTGGGTGTTCTGGCGCGCCGACGAAGAGCGTCTGCTCGACGGTGAAGCCATGGCTGTGCCGCAGATCGTCACGCTCAGTTACCACGACGCCGGCCGCTGGCTCGACGCGCAGGAGCGGGTGGACCAGGTGAGTGCCGCGCCCGAGGTGGTGGACTGGCTGCGCGGCTTCGTCGATGCCACCTACCAGCCCGAGCCCAAGCGGCGCCAGCGGCCCGAGAGCTTCAAGCCGCTGACCGACCGGTTCGGCCAGCCGGTCCGTGTGACCACCGAGAAGCGCCGTGGTGGCGGCGGGCCCCCGGGACTTTGACCATGGCCACGAACGACGACGACAACTTCTTCTCGCGCTGGTCGCGCCGCAAGGTGCAGGTGCGCGCCGGCGAGCCGCTGCCTGCCGAGCCACCCGCGCCGGTGGCGGTGGCGGTGGCGGTGGTGACGCCCGCCGCCGCGCCCGCCGCTCCAGCGGTCGAAGCGCCGTCCGAAGCGCCTCCACCGGCCCTCACGCTCGACGATGTGGCGCGTCTCACGCCCGAGTCCGACTACTCGGCCTTCGTGGGCAAGGGTGTGTCGTCCGATGTGCGCAATGCCGCGGTGAAGAAGCTCTTCACCGACCCGCACTACAACATCATGGACGGGCTGGACATCTACATCGACGACTATTCCAAGCCGAGCCCGCTGTCGATGGCGGACATGGCCAAGATGGTGGGCGCGCAGTTCCTCAAGCTGGTGGACGACCCGAACGAGCCCAGGCCGCCCGCCACCGTGAGCACTGAACCGGCGACAGAGCCGCTGACCGATGAGCCGCCCACCGAGGTGGCTGAAGCCGCGCCAGAGGCCGAAGAAGCCTCGCCAGACGACAACAACGACACCCCCGTTTCCGAGACACCGGACCCCCACGATGACCACGCTGATCTGCAATTGCAACCAGACCATGCCGCTGAACCCCCGGGTTCTGGGCGAGGCCCTGGATGAAGACCTGACCCTGCACACCACGCTGTGCCGCCGCGACGCCCCCGCGTTCCAGCGCGCAGCCCGCAGCAACGACGACCTGGTGGTCGCCTGCACCCAGGAAAGCCGCCTCTTCACCGAGCTTTCGGAACAGACCGAAGGCGCGGTGTCGCTCGACGTGCGGCCGATCAGGTTCGTCAACATCCGCGAAACCGGCGGCTGGGGTCGTGAAGCCGGGGACGCCACGCCCAAGATGGCCGCGCTGCTGGCCGCAGCGCGCCTGCCGGACGCCGAGCCGGTGCCCACGGTGACCTACAAGAGCTCGGGCCGCCTGCTGATCATCGGTGCGCTGCATGAGGCCGAACGCGTGGCCGACCTCGTGGCCGACACGCTGGAGGTGAGCCTGCTGTCCACCGGCGGCACCGGCATGCAGACCCGCCGCTACCCGGTGATCGCGGGCGAGATCGGCGAAGTGCGTGGCTGGCTCGGCGCTTTCACCGTCAACTGGACCACGAACAATCCGATCGACCTCGACCTGTGCACGCGCTGCAACGCCTGCGTGGCCGCCTGCCCCGAAGGCGCCATCGGCCTGGACTACCAGATCGACATGGACAAGTGCAAGAGCCACCGCGCCTGCGTGAAAGCCTGCGAAGCCGTGGGCGCGATCAACTTCCAGCGCGACGCCCAGGAGCACAGCGAACAGTTCGACCTGGTGCTCGACCTGCGGTCCGCGCCGGCGTTCACGCAGCATGCGCACCCTCAGGGCTATTTCCATCTGGCCTCCGGTATCGACAACGCCGCCGGCCTGGCCACGGTGCTCAAGCTGCGCGAGCTGGTGGGCGAGTTCGAAAAGCCGAAGTTCTTCACCTACAAACAAAAGCTCTGCGCGCACGGCCGCAACGAGACCGTGGGCTGCAACGCCTGCGTGGAAGTCTGCTCGGCGCTGGCCGTTTCAAGCGACCTGAAAAGAAACCAGATCGTCGTCAACCCCAACCTGTGCGTGGGCTGCGGGGCCTGCACCACCGTGTGTCCGACCGGGGCGCTGTCGTATGCGTATCCGCGCGCCAGCGAACAGGGCGTGAAGCTGCGCACCTTGCTGGCCACCTATGCCAAGGCCGGCGGGCAAAACGCTGCGCTGCTGCTGCACAGCCAGCAAGCCGGCACGGCGTTGGTCAACGACCTGGGCCGTGTGGCGTCGATGGACAAGGCGTTTCGCGGCATGCCCGCCCGCGTGATCCCGCTGCCGCTGTGGCACACGGCGTCCATTGGCCTGGACGTTTGGCTCTCGGCCTTTGCCTACGGCGCTTCGCAGGTCTGGGTGCTCATGACGGGCGAAGAAGCGCCGCAGTACCGCGAAGCGGTGCGCGAGCAGATGGCGGTGGCGCAGGCCCTGGTGAGTGGCCTGGGCTACAGCGGCCATCACTTCCGGCTGATCGAGGCCAGCGAAGTCCAGGCGCTCGACGCCGCACTGGTTGCGGTACCGGCGCAGACTGTCAAACGCCGCGCCACCTTCGCCATCCAGGCCGAGAAGCGCGCCACGGTCGAACTGGCGATCGACCATTTGCTGCAGGACAGCGCGGCCCAGCGCCCGGCCATGGAGGCCATCGCGCTGCCGGGTGCCTCGCTGCTGGGCACCATCAGCGTGAACAAGGACACCTGCACGCTGTGCCTGAGCTGTGTGAGCGCCTGCCCGGCCAGTGCCCTGCAGGACAACACCGAGCGCCCGCAACTGCGTTTCATCGAGAAGAACTGCGTGCAGTGCGGCCTGTGCGCCAGCACCTGCCCGGAAGACGCCATCACGCTGCAGCCGCGTCTGCTGCTCGGCGAGCAGCGCAAGCAGTTGCGGGTGCTCAACGAAGCCCAGCCCTACCACTGCATCCGCTGCGCCAAACCCTTCGGCACGCTCAAGGGCATCGAGGTGATGCTGGGCAAGCTCTCGGGCCACGCCATGTTCCAGGGCGAAGCGCTGCAGCGCCTGAAGATGTGCGGCGACTGCCGTGTGGTGGACCTGTATTCCAATCCGGGTGAGACCCGCATCACCGATCTCTGACCGCCCCGTACGCCGAGAACAGAGCCATGAACAACGCCATTCCGATCACGTCCGCCCTGGACGAAGAAACCGCCCGCGCCGAGGTCTATGGCCTGCTGGCTGCGCTGTACTACGCACCGCCCACGCCCGAACTCATGGCGCAGTTGCGCGTGGCCGTGACCGAAGCCCCCGCCGCCGGCGGCTTTCTCGAAGAGCCTTGGCGCGAGGTGGTGGCCATGTCGCGCGAACTGGACGATGCCGCCATCACCGCTGAATACAACGCGCTTTTTGGGGGTGTGGGCAAGCCCGAGATCTACCTGTTCGGCTCGCACTACCTGAGCGGCTTCTTGAACGAAAAGCCCCTGGCCGCGCTGCGCACCGACCTGGCCGTGCTCGGCCTGGGCCGCGACGACACCATGTCCGAAACCGAGGACCATGTCGCCTACCTCTGCGAGGTGATGCGCTACCTGATCGCGGGCGAGGACGTCGAGGTCGCCAACCTCACGCAGCAGCAGAAGTTCTTCACCACCCACCTGCAGCCCTGGGTGATGCGCATGTGCGAGGACATCGCGGCGCACCCCAAGGCCCGCTTCTATGCCAGCCTGTCGGCGTTCACGCGCGCGTTCGTGGGCGTGGAGGCCCAGGGTTTCGACATGCTGGCCTGAGCCGGCGGTCGCCCTCCCTCACTGCGCGCCGGGCCGTCCGTCGTTGGTCGACGTCGCCGCCGGCGCCAGCGGTTCGGTCAACAGCCGCACCGTGAACACGGCACCAGGGCCGTCGCTGCGGTTCGCTGCCGAAATGCTGCCGCCGTAGCGCTCCACCAGGCCCTGGCTGATCCACAGGCCCAGGCCGTTGCCGTCGTTCTTGGTGGTGAAGAACGGGCGGAACAGCCGCTCCTGCGCTTCGGCACCCAGGCCGTGCCCCGAGTCTTCCACGCGCAGCAAGGCGCCACCGGCGTGCACGGTGCGTGGGCCCTCGGGCATCCAGTCCTGCGTGACCAGGCGCAGCACGCCGCCCTGCGGCATGGCCTGGATTGCATTGATGAGCAGGTTGATGATGACCTGCTGCAGCTCCTGCCGGTTGCATCCCACCCGCCGCGTGCCCCGCAAATCGCGCTGCACCTCGATGCAGGTCTGCGACAACAGGTGCCCCACCAGCACCAGGCAGTCGTTGACCGTGCGGCTGAGGTCGAGCGATTCCACATACCCGGCGTACTCGGTGGGTCGCGCGTACTGCAGCAACTGCGTGACGATCAGACGCATGCGTTCGACCTGCCCGTCCAGCAGTTCGAGCTCGCCGCGCACCGGCAGCGCGTGTGCGCCCAGGGTCTCGCGCATCAGGTCCAGGTTGCCCTGCATCACCGCGATCGGGTTGTTGATCTCGTGCGCAATGCTGGCCGTGAGCTGCCCGATGGCGGCGAGCTTCTCGCTCTTCACCAGCTGCTGCTGCGCCATTTGCAGCGAGGCGTTGCTCATCTCCAGTTCCCGCGTGCGCTCGGCCACCTTGTGGTCGAGTTCTGCGCCCCAGCGCTGCAGCGCGGCGGTCTTGTCGTCGATGACGTCCAGCAGTTCGTCCAGGTGGCCGGCCAGCGCGCCGAGCTCGTCGCGCGCCTGCAACTCACCCACGCGCGCGCCGTTCTGTCCGTCTTCCACCAGCTGCATGGTGCGGTTCATGCGCTGCACCGGCTGGAAGATGCTGCGCGCCCAGCGAACCGACAGCACCGCCGACAAGGCCATGACCAGCAGGAAGATCAGGCCCATCGTCGCCATCATGGCGTAGCGCACCAGGCGAAAGGGGGCTTCCGTGAAGCCCACGTAGAGCATGCCGATGCGGGCACCGCTGGCGTCCTGCAGCGGCTCGTAGGCCGACACATACCAGTCGTTCACCACGAAGGCCCGGTCCAGCCAGGTGTTGCCATCGCCCAGCACCGCGTCGCGCACCGCCTGCGACACGCGGGTGCCGATGGCGCGCTGGTCCTGGAACAGGCGCACATTGGTGGTGATGCGCACATCGTCCATGAACAGCGTGGCAGTGCCCTGGCTGCCGAAGGGCAGGGCGCCTTCGGGGTAAACGATCCGGTTGATGTGGTCGATGAAGTCGAGGTTCTGGTTGAGCAGCAGTCCCCCGGTGAGCCAGGCGATGGTCTGGCCAGAGGCGTCCTTCACCGGCCGGGTGGAGAGAACCACCAGGGCGCGGTTTTCCGCTTCACGCGTGTCGGGCGCCGCGTTCAGTGTGGGCACCAGGGCGATGCGCAGGCGGCTCATCAGGTGAGGCGCGAGCGCGGCCAGGGCGTCGGGTTCGAGCTGCAGCAGCCGCCCCCGGGCGGGCTGGTCGGCGGTCTGCAGCGATGCGCGGATGGCCGGCGGCATGGCGGGCGCCGGCTCGGCCGATTCGCTGCTGCTCAAGCCGGGCGGGGCAGCGCGCGCCAGCGGTCGGCCCTGCAGGTCGTAGAGCACCAGGAAGTCGAGCCCGAGCTGCGCGCGGGCCGTGGCCAGCGGTTCGGCTGCAGCGCTGCGCGCCACCGCCCGGGTCGGGCGCAGCGCCGCGTACAGCGCCTGCGACTCGGCCACGCCACGCGTGCCCGAGGCCACCTCGCCAAGCACCTGTTCGAAGTAACCGTGCGCCACTGCCAGGTCGCTGCGCACCTTGGTGATCAGCAAGCGGTCGTAGGCCGCGTTGCTCCACAGCGCCAGCGCCAGCGCCATGAGCGGAAACGCCACCAGCAAGGGCAGCAGCGCCATGGCCAGCAGCTTGTTGCGGACCGAACTGGCCAGCCAGCGGGGTGTGCGCCACAGGGTCACAAGCCGGCCCACTCGGCGACGCGGCGCTCCAGCGTGCGGCGCGACACGCCGAGCAACTGCGCCGCGCGTGTCTTGTCGCCCTGTACCGAGTCGAGCACGGTGAGGATGTGCAGCTTCTCCATTGCGTGCAGGTCGGTCGGCATGGCGGGCGCGGTGGCGCCGCCCGGCGCCTTGTTCACGCCCGGATACAGGGCAGAGACATTGAGCGCACCCAGGATCAGCGAACGTTCGATCAGGTTGCGCAGTTCACGCACGTTGCCCGGCCAGTCGTATTGGGCGAGGAAGTCCATTTCCCGATCGCTGATGAGCAGGGGATCCACCCCGAGCGATGGAGCGAGCTGGGCCACGAAGTGCGCGACCAGCTCGGGAATGTCCTGCTTGTGTGCGCGCAGCGGCGCCAGGTTCAGGTCGACCACCTGCAGCCGGAAGAACAGGTCCTTGCGAAAACGGCCTGCTTCCACCTCGGCGCTGAGCCGGCGGTTGGTCGCCGCCACGATGCGCAGGTTCAACGGCACCAGTTGTTCGCTGCCCACCGGACGGATCTTCAGGTCTTCAATCGCGCGCAGCAGTGTGGCCTGGATCGGCAGCGGCAGCTCGGCAATCTCGTCGAGGAACAGCGTGCCGCCCTGTGCATAGTGGAAGAGGCCGTCGCGCGCGCGGGTGGCGCCGGTGAACGCGCCCCGCGCATGTCCGAACAGTTCGCTCTCGATCAGATCGGGCGAGACCGCCGCACAGTTGACCGGCACGAACGGCCCGCTGGCGCGACTGCTCTGCGCGTGCAGTTCGCGCGCCACCAGTTCCTTGCCGGTGCCCGACTCGCCTTGCAGCAGCACCGTGCTGTTGACCGGCGCCACGCGGGCGATCGACGCCCGCAGCTCCTGCAGGTCCGGCGACTGGCCGACCAGTGCTGCGCCGCGCCCGGGCGGTGGTGAAACCGCGCGACGCAGCACGAAGTTTTCGCGGCGCAGGCGCGAGCGCTCGTAGCAGTGCTTCACCGCGTTGAGGATCTGCGGCACCCGAAACGGCTTGAGGATGAAATCGGATGCGCCGGCCCGCAGCGCTTCAATGGCGGTGTCCAGGTCGGCGAATGCAGTGATCAGGATCACTTCGCCGGTGAAGCCTTGTTCGCGCAGTTCCTTCAGCCAGACCACGCCGCTCTTTCCAGGCAGGGAGATGTCGAGGATGACCAGGTCGACATGGTGGCCTCGCAACCATTGCGCGCCGTCTTCGGCGCTGGTCGCACTCATCACGAAGTGGCAGCGCGGCGCCAGTGTCTTGACAAGGAAGTTCAGCATGCCCTGTTCGTCATCGACGATCAGGATCGACCAGTCGGGCCATCCTTCCAGCGTTCGTTCGGGCCCAGAGGGCAGATGTGCGTTGTCCACTGGCCGGGATTCTACGGATGTAGCCGACGAAAACAGTAGGTTATTCACGCAAACCCCACGATGTGCCGGATGTTGATGCCGGTTGGCACACCCCGCACCATGCGACAAATTGTCGCGTTGTGTGGCGACAGGTTGACCGCAGGCGGTGCCGGCGCAAGGCGGCGACATTCGGGTAATCCCGAGCCTGGGACAGGCTCGACCATGCGGATCGTGAGTGT
Source organism: Hydrogenophaga sp. (assembly GCF_030373225.1). Lineage (GTDB taxonomy): Bacteria > Pseudomonadota > Gammaproteobacteria > Burkholderiales > Burkholderiaceae_C > Hydrogenophaga. The sequence continues at coordinate 233,252 of NZ_JAUCZG010000001.1, forward strand.
GCTCAGGGTTGCAGGTCCCGCAGCGCCCGTCGACATCGGCAACGGGAGCAGTACCTTTGGCCTATGGCACGGTTCTGGCTATCAAAAGCGCAGCAGAGTCCGATGCTGCGATGCCGCATGAGCGACGCCGACAAGGCCGCAGCCGCAACAGGCTCCCTAGCGTATTCACCACCTTGCAAGGCACTGCGGCAGGGGTTAGATTCCACTTATGCAAAAGGTCCGCACGTTGTGTTGGCGGGCCAATTTCAACCTGGAGATCTGCATGACCAAGCCCTCCCGCCCGACCGCAGGTGACGAACGTTCCGGCCTGAGCCGGCGCACCCTGTTCGCAGGTGCCTCCACGGTCGGCGCACTCGCCGCCGCAGCTACCCTGATTCCCCGCGCGCCGGCCGACGCGTCCGCCGCGGTGGAGAGCAAACCCGCGCCCACCAAAGGCGGTGGCTACAGCCTCAGCGACCACGTCAAACAGTATTACCAGACCACCCGCATCTGAGCGGACGGCTGAGTCTTGATTTCCCACGTTCTCGTTCGTTCGCTGCCCCTTACCGGGGTGCATGCTGCCGACACGGCGGCTGTCCAGGCGATTCATCAGGAGGCAAAACCATCATGCTGCTGACCAAAAAATCATCCTCCACGGTTGGACGCGCCTCGCGCGTGCATTCCACCTTTGTCCACAACCTGCAGCGCGGCCTGTCCTCGGCCCTGCCCACCATGGACCGCCGCGCGTTTCTGCGCCGATCCGGCATGGGCGTGGGCGTGGGACTTGCCGCCTCGCAACTCGTGCTGGTGAAGAAGGCGAAGGCCGCCGAGGGCAAGTCGATCGACGGAACCGGCAAGATCGAGGTCAAGCGCACCATCTGCACCCACTGTTCGGTGGGCTGCGCCACCGACGCCATCGTGGAGAACGGTGTCTGGGTGCGCCAGGAACCGGTGTTCGATTCCCCCATCAACCTCGGTGCCCACTGCGCCAAGGGTGCGGCCCTGCGCGAGCACGGCCACGGTGAGTACCGCCTGCGCTACCCCATGAAGCTGGTCAATGGCAAGTACGAGCGCATCAGCTGGGACGTGGCCCTGAACGAAATCACCGCACGCATGAACGAGTTGCGCGAGGCCAGCGGCCCCGACTCGGTCTACTTCGTGGGTTCCTCCAAGCACAACAACGAACAGGCCTACCTGCTGCGCAAGTTCGTGAGCTTCTGGGGCACCAACAACTGTGACCACCAGGCCCGCATCTGCCATTCCACCACGGTGGCCGGCGTTGCGAACACCTGGGGTTATGGCGCCATGACCAACTCGTACAACGACATGCAGAACAGCAAGTGCGCGTTGTACATCGGGTCGAATGCCGCTGAAGCGCACCCGGTGTCGCTGCTGCACATGCTGCATGCCAAGGAAAACGGCTGCAAGATGATCGTGGTCGATCCGCGCTTCACGCGAACCGCCGCCAAGGCCGACGAGTTCGTGCGCATCCGCTCCGGCACCGACATTCCCTTCCTCTTCGGCATCCTGTACCACGTCTTCAGCAATGGCTGGGAAGACAAGAAGTACATCAACGACCGCGTGTTCGGCATGGAGGCTGTCAAGGCCGACGTGATGGCCAAGTGGACACCGGACAAGGTCGAGGAGGCTTGCGGCGTGGGCGAGGCGCAGATGCTCAAGGTGGCCAAGATGCTGGCCGAAGCCAAGCCCGCCACCATCGTGTGGTGCATGGGCCAGACGCAGCACACCATCGGCAACGCCATGGTGCGTGCCACCTGCATCCTGCAGCTGGCACTGGGCAACGTGGGCAAGAGCGGTGGCGGCACCAACATCTTCCGCGGCCATGACAACGTGCAGGGCGCCACCGACGTCGGCCCCAACCCCGATTCGCTGCCTGGCTACTACGGCCTGGCCGCCGGCTCGTGGAAACACTTTGCGGCCACCTGGGGCGTTGACTACGACTGGATCAAGTCGAAGTACGCCGACGGCATGATGGAGAAGCCCGGCATCACCGTCTCGCGCTGGATCGACGGTGTGCTGGAGAACAACGAGCTGATCGACCAGGGCCCGAACCTGCGCGGCGTGTTCTTCTGGGGCCATGCGCCCAACTCGCAGACGCGTGGTCTGGAGATGAAGCGCGCCATGGACAAGCTGGATCTGCTGGTGGTGGTGGACCCGTACCCTTCGGCCACGGCCTCGATGGCGGCCATGCCCGGCAAGCCGGAAGACCTCAATCCCAAGCGTGCGGTGTACCTGTTGCCAGCAGCCACCCAGTTCGAGACCAGCGGTTCGTGCACCGCGTCTAACCGTTCCATCCAGTGGCGCGAGAAGGTCATCGAGCCGCTGTGGGAGAGCCGCAGCGACCACATGATCATGCACCAGTTCGCTGAAAAACTCGGCTTCGGCGCCGAGCTCAGCAAGAACTACAAGATGCAGCAGGTCAAGGGCATGGACGAGCCGGTGCCCGAGGACATCCTGCGCGAGATCAACAAGTCGGTCTGGACGATTGGCTACACCGGCCAGAGCCCGGAGCGCCTGAAGGCCCACATGCGCAACATGAACGCCTTCGATGTGAAGTCGCTCAGGGCCAAGGGCAAGGTGATCGACAAGGAAACCGGCTATGACATGAGTGGCGACTACTTCGGTCTTCCATGGCCGTGCTACGGCACGCCCGAACTCAAGCACCCGGGCTCGCCCAACCTGTACGACAACTCCAAGCACGTCATGGACGGGGGCGGCAACTTCCGCGCCAACTTCGGTGTCGAGCGCGACGGCAAATCGCTGCTGGCCGAAGACGGTTCGCACTCGGTGGGCTCCGAGATCACCACCGGTTATCCCGAGTTCGACCACATCCTCATGAAGAAGCTGGGCTGGTGGGAAGACCTCACCGAAGCCGAGCGCGCCAAGGCCGAAGGCAAGAACTGGAAGACCGACTCCTCCGGCGGCATCCAGCGTGTGGTCATGGCCCACGGCTGCCATCCCTTTGGCAACGCAAAGGCTCGGGCCGTGGTGTGGAACTTCCCCGATGCGATCCCGCAGCACCGCGAGCCGCTGTATGGCACGCGTCCCGACCTCGTGGCCAAGTACCCCAGCCACGACGACCAGAAGACCCGCTGGCGCATGCCGGTGCTCTACAAGTCGCTGCAGACCAAGAACGTCGAAGAGAAGCTGCACGAGAAGTTCCCGCTCATCATGACCTCGGGACGCCTGGTGGAGTACGAGGGCGGTGGTGAAGAAACCCGCTCCAACCCCTGGCTGGCCGAGCTGCAGCAGGAAATGTTTGTCGAGCTGAATCCGGAAACGGCGGCCGCGCGCGGCATTCGCAATGGCGAACGCGTGTGGGTCAGCAGCCCGACCGGCGCCCGCATCAACGTGCAGGCCCTGGTCACACCGCGGGTGGGGCCGGACACCGTGTTCCTGCCGTTCCACTTCTCGGGCCATTGGCAAGGGGCCGACATGAAGCCCTACTACCCGGACGGCGCGATGCCGGTGGTGCGTGGTGAAGCGGTCAACACGGCGACCACTTACGGCTACGACATCGTCACGATGATGCAGGAAACCAAGAGCACGATCTGCAACGTCGAAAAAGCGTAAAGACTGGAGAACACCATGGCAAGAATGAAATTCATCTGCGACGCCGAGCGCTGCATCGAATGCAACGGTTGCGTGACCGCCTGCAAGAACGAACACGAGGTGCCGTGGGGCGTGAACCGCCGCCGCGTGGTCACGCTCAACGACGGCGTGCCGGGCGAAAAATCCATCTCGGTGGCCTGCATGCACTGCAGTGACGCACCCTGCATGGCCGTGTGCCCGGTGAACTGCTTCTACCGCACCGACGAAGGTGTGGTGCTGCATGACAAGGACGTCTGCATTGGCTGCGGCTACTGCTCGTACGCCTGCCCGTTCGGCGCACCGCAATTCCCGTCGCAGGGCACCTTCGGTGTGCGCGGCAAGATGGACAAGTGCACCTTCTGCGCCGGTGGCCCCGAGGCCCATGGCAGCCAGGACGAGTTCGAGAAGTACGGGCGCAACCGCCTGGCCGAAGGCAAGCTGCCGGCCTGCGCCGAGATGTGCTCGACCAAGGCCCTGCTCGCCGGCGACGGCGACGTGGTGGCCGACATCTTCCGCAACCGCGTGCTGCAGCGTGGCAAGGGTGCCGAAGTCTGGGGCTGGGGCACCGCCTACGGCACCGCACAAGGGACCAAATCATGATGCGCCGATTCACACTGACCCTGGCCTCCACGGCCGTGTTGCTCGGCCTGGCGGCCTGTGGCGATCAGCCGCAGGAAATGAACAGTGCCGGCGTCAAGCAGGACGATGCGCCGTACACCGGCGTTGGCAAGAGTCAATACCTCCAGAGCGGCTGGAACGCCGGCGACAAGACCAGCTGGGAACAGCAACTCAAGGCGCGCGCCCAGTACGGGCAAAACGACTACACCCGCATGTCCAAGTGACGAGGAACGCTGTATGCAACGGTTTTTGACCGCCGGCTTGCGCCGGCTCGCATCGCCTGCCTTCCTGGCCGCTGCCTTGTTCGCCATGGGTGCCGGCGTGGCCCATGCACAGGCACCGGCATCCGCACCCGCGCAGGACGACCCGGCCCCGCCGGCGGTGAGTGCACCTGCGGCCACCCAGCAGGGTGGCATTCGCAGTGCCAACATCTTCGAGATCGCCCCCGACGCGTCCACCGACCCGAAATACAGCGAGCAGACCAACGCCGAACGCGGTCGTGTCCAGCCGGGCAACAACGCGCCGATGTGGCGCGATGTGGCCAAGGGCGTCACCGGCTACTCCAGCCTGCCGGACCCCGAAGCCGGCAACATGATCCAGGGCTTCGTGCAGTACCCCGGCTCCACCGTCACCAATGCGGGTGAGGCATGGCGCCAGGTGCGCAACAACTGGATCATTCCGTACGGTGGTTCGCTGCTGCTGATCGCCGTCCTGGCCGTGGCCCTGTTCTACATGGCCAAAGGCACGATCGAGCTGCACGGCTCGGAAACCGGCCGAAAGATCGAGCGCTTCACGTATGTCGAGCGCGCGGCCCACTGGGTGAATGCGATTGCCTTCGTGACATTGGCGATCTCGGGCATCGTGATGGCATTTGGCAAGTTTTTCCTGCTGCCCGTGATCGGCTCCACCCTGTTCGGTTGGCTCGCCTACGCGCTGAAGAACGTGCACAACTTCGTCGGCCCGGCGTTTGTGGTGTCCCTCGTGATCGTGTTTCTGGTTTTTGTGCGCGACAACCTGCCCAGCAAGGAAGACATCACCTGGTTGCTCAAGGGTGGTGGCCTGTTCGGCGGCCAGGAAGTGCCCTCGCACCGCTTCAACGCCGGAGAGAAGGTGTTGTTCTGGGTGGGTGTGTTCCTGCTGGGTGCGATCGTGGCGGGTTCGGGCGTTTTCCTGGACAAGATCGTCCCCGCGGTCGAATACACGCGAGCCAACATGCAGGTGGCCCACATGCTGCACGCCAGCGCCGGGGTGTTGATGATGGCGATGTTCATCGGACACATCTACATGGGCACCCTGGGCATGCGCGGCGCCTACGGCGCCATGAAGACCGGCTATGTGGACGAGACCTGGGCCAAGGAGCACCACGAGCTTTGGTACGACGACATCAAGGCCGGCAAGATTCCCGCGCAGCGCACGGCCGCCACGCCTGCCGCCGCCGACACGCCACGCACGGCCTGAGCACCGTCCCATTTTTCTGATTCAAGGAATCCCCATGAAACGCAGCCTGCTGTGCCTCTCCATGCTGTTGGCCACGTCCGTTTTCGCCAAGCTGCCTGCCCCGGTGCTGACTGACGAGGCCAAGGCCAAGGCGGAAGAAACAAAAGCCCGGACCGCATGGACGGCCAAGGTGACAAACTACAAGCTCTGTCTGTCGATGGACCGCGCGGCGAGCAACTACTTCAAGACCGCCGCCACCACCGGCAAGGCGGTCAAACCCGCAGCGGCGCTGCCGGCTTGTGCGGATCCTGGTCCGTTCAACTACGTGGCAGCCACTGCCGCTCCAGCCGTCAAGTGATCGGCCGCACGGCAGTCCAGCTCCGGTCTGCCTGCGCATGAAAGGGCCGCGCCTTCGGGTGACGGCCCTTTGACTTTGCCGCCATTGAATCTGTTGTAGTCTGTCGCCATGCCATTGCCCCACCTCACCCAGGCCCGTGCGCCCCTGACCCGCGAAGTCGAGGTCATGAACCAGCACGGCGAGCGCGAGTCGATCTTCATCCCGGCCGAGCGCGACCTCACGGTGTATGTGGACAAGCGCGAGCTGGTGACGCTGATGACGCTGGGAGCGCACCCCGAATGGCTGGTGCTGGGTTACCTGCTCAACCAGCGCCTGATCTCATCGAGCGACGAGATCGAGTCCATCACCGTGGACTGGGACGTGGGCGCTGCCTCGGTGAAGACGCGCCATGGCATCGACCACATCGAAGAACGCACCTCCAGGCGCGTGGTCACCACCGGCTGCGGGCAGGGCAGCGTGTTCGGCAACCTCATGGACGAGATCGACAGCATCCAACTGCCGGCCAGCATGGTGCTGCGCCAGTCGCAGCTGTACGCCATCGTCAATGCGATCCGGTTGAAGGAAAGCACCTACAAGTCGGCCGGGTCGGTGCATGCGTGTGCGCTGTTCCTGGGTGAAGACTTGCAGTTGTTTGTGGAAGACGTTGGCCGCCACAACGCCGTCGACACCATTGCCGGATGGATGGCCTTGACCCCCACGCTCCCCGCTGCGCGAGGTTCGCTGCCCCCCGAGGGGGCTGATCCGGCTTGGGGCGGCCCTGCGCCGGATCGCCGCGCCTCGGTCGATGGCAACAAGGTTTTCTACACCACCGGGCGCCTGACCAGCGAAATGGTCATCAAGTCTGCGCAAATGGGCGTGGCGGTGGTCGTCTCGCGCAGCGGCATCACGCAGATGGGTCTGGACGTGGCGCAACGCGTGGGCCTGTGCGCCATCGGCCGGGCCACCAACAAGCATTTCCTGTGCTACACGCACCCCGAGCGCCTGGTGCTCGATGCCGTGCCGCCGCCGGCACCGGTGGTGCGGGAGCGCGCGGCCACGCCGTCCTGACCGTCCTCATACGGCGTGTGCCCGGGGGTTCGGGCATAAACTCGGTTCACTTTTTTGTCGGAAATTCCCCATGAGCCGAGACGTCCACCTCATTGAACACCCGCTGGTGCAGCACAAGCTCACCCTGATGCGCCGCAAGGACACCAGCACCAAGAGCTTTCGCGAACTCGTGCACGAACTCAGCGCCCTGCTGGCCTACGAGATCACGCGCGACATGCCCATGCAGACCATCGAGATCGAGACCCCACTCGAGAAAATGAGCTCGCGGGTCATCGATGGCAAGAAGGTCGTTCTGGCCTCCATCCTGCGCGCGGGCAATGGTTTTCTCGACGGCATGCTGCAGGTCATTCCCGGCGCTCGCGTGGGCCACATCGGCCTGTACCGCGACCCGGCCACGCTGCAGGCGGTGGAGTACTACTTCAAGATGCCGCAGGACATGCAGGAACGCGACGTGATCGTGCTCGATCCCATGCTGGCCACCGGCAACTCGGCCGTGGCCGCGGTGGACCGGCTGAAGAAGACCGGCCCGCGATCGATCCGCTTCGTGTGTCTGGTGACCTGCCCGGAAGGCATCAAGACCTTTCACGACGCGCACCCCGACGTGCCGATCTACACGCCCGCGGTGGACCGAGGCCTGAACGAGCACGGCTACATCGTTCCCGGCCTGGGCGACGCTGGCGACCGGATCTTCGGCACGAAATAGGAGGCACCCCCGCGCCGCGCTTTCAGCGCATCACCCCCTCGAGGGGGCAACACCTGCGGCCGGGCGGAGCCCGTTCCGCGGTGTGCCGGGGTGGGGATCTTCGCGCCGGTTCGGTGTGTGGCTTTTGGTGATGCGATAAGGTCCCGGCTATGAGTACGTCTATCACTTCCCTGCCCATCCGTTTCTGGACCCTGGGCTGGTCGTCCCTCTTGCGCGACTGGCGGGCTGGCGAATTGCGTCTGCTGATGCTGGCGGTGACGCTCGCGGTGGCGGCCCTGTCGGCTGTGGGATTCTTTGCCGACCGCCTGCAAGGGGGCCTGGCGCGCGATGCGCGTGCGCTCATCGGCGGCGACGTGGTGATCAGCAGCGACAACGCGCCGCCGCCTGCATTCGAACAGCAGGCGCGCGAGCTGGGCCTCACCGTGGTGCAGACGCTGAGTTTTCCCACCATGGGCCGTGCGCGCGACGAGGAAGGCGGCGCTGCCCGGCTGGTGGCCATGAAGTCGGTGGGTGAGGGCTACCCCTTGCGCGGCAGCCTGCGCGTGGCCGACGCGCCCACCGCCCCCGATGCCCCCACACGCGACATCCCCGCGCCCGGCACGGCCTGGGTCGATGCCGCGCTGCTCGTGAGCCTGAACCTGCAGATGGGCCAACCGCTGCTGCTGGGAGACGCCTCGCTGACCATTGCGCGCGTGATCGTGGTGGAGCCCGACCGGGGCGCCGGCTTCATGAGCTTTGCGCCGCGCGTGATGATCAACAACGCGGATCTGCCCGCCACCGGACTGGTCCAACCGGCGAGCCGCCTGAACTACCGGCTGGCCGTGGTCGGCGACGAGGCGCGTGTGGCCCGCTACAACCAGTGGGCGCAGGCCGAGGTGGCCAAGCCGGGCGTGCGCGGCATCCGGCTGGAGTCGCTCGAAGGCGGGCAGCCCGCCATGCAGGAAACGCTGGAGCGCGCCGAAAAGTTCCTCAACCTCGTGGCCTTGCTGGCCGCGCTGCTGTGCGCCGTGGCGGTGGCGATTGCCGCGCGCGGTTTCGCCCAGCGCCACCTCGATGACTGCGCCATGTTGCGCGTGCTCGGCCTGTCGCAGGGCACCATGGCGCGCGCCTACACGTTCGAATTTGCGCTGGTGGGGCTGTTCGCCAGTGCGCTGGGCGTGGCCATCGGCTACGCGGTGCACCATGTGTTCGTGGTGCTGCTCGCCGGCCTGGTCGAAGCCAGCCTGCCACCGCCCGGCATCACGCCGGTGTTGCTGGGTCTGGGCATGGGTCTCACGCTGATGATGGCGTTCGGACTGCCTCCGGTGCTGCAGTTGGCCAAGGTGCCGCCGTTGCGCGTGATTCGCCGTGACGTGGGCCAGCTCAAGCCCGCCACCCTGGCGGTGCTGGCACTCGGCATGGCCGGTTTTGCAGCGCTGTTGCTGGCCGCCAGCCGCGACCTGTTGCTGGGTGCGATTGCGGTGGGTGGTTTTGCGGCGGCGGTGCTGTTGTTTGCCGTCACCAGCTACGCCGCAGTGCGCTTGCTGCGCGCCAGCGTGAACGAAGCCACTGCTCCACGCGCACTCGTCATGGCCACACGGCAGCTCTCGGCCCGCCCGGCCTACGCGGTGGTGCAGATCAGCGCGCTGTCGGTCGGCCTGCTGGCGCTGGTGCTGCTGGTGCTGCTGCGCACCGATCTCATCGCCAGCTGGCGCGACGCCACGCCGCCCGATGCGCCGAACCGCTTCGTCATCAACGTGCAGCCCGAGCAGGGTGCCGAGTTCCAGCAGGCGCTGCGCACCGCGGGTGTGGAGCGCTTCGACTGGTACCCCATGATCCGCGGCCGCCTGGTCAGCATCAATGGCACGGCCGTGAAGCCCGAGGACTACCCCGACGACCGCGCTTCGCGCCTGGTGGATCGGGAGTTCAACCTCTCCAACACCGCCACCTTGCCGGAGAACAACCCGGTGGTGGCCGGCCGCTGGACCGACAACGAGGCCGACGCGCTGAGTGTCGAAGAAGGCCTGGCCGAGACACTGGGCCTGAAGCTGGGTGACCGGCTGGGCTTCGACATCGGCGGCCAGCTGACCGAAGGCCGCATCACCAGCCTGCGAAAGGTGGACTGGGCCTCCATGCGGGTCAACTTCTTTGTGGTGTTTCCGCTGGCCGACGTGCCCGACGTGCCGGTGAGCTTCATCAGCGCCTTTCGTGCACCCGACGGCGCGAGTGCCGCCGGGGCCAGCTTCGACAACGCACTGGTGCGGCAGTTTCCCAACATCACCAACGTCGACATGAGCCAGACCATCGCCCAGGTGCAGCGCGTGCTCGGTCAGGTCATCAGCGCGGTGGAGTTCCTGTTCGCCTTCACGCTCGCCGCCGGCCTGGTGGTGCTGCTGGCCGCCATCACCGCCACACGCGGTGAGCGCGAGCGCGAGTTCGCGATCCTGCGCGCCGTGGGCGCCGGCTCCGGTCTGCTGCGCCAGGTGCAACGCATCGAGTTGCTGGGCGTGGGCCTGCTGGCCGGCTTCCTGGCTTCTGCGGTGGCGGTGGCGGTGGGCTGGGCGCTGGCGCGCTACGTGTTCCAGTTCTCCTGGACCGCCTCGCCCTGGGTGCCGCTGGGCGGCGCGCTGGCCGGCGCCGTGTTGGCACTGGTGGCGGGCTGGTGGGGGCTGCGCAGCGTGCTGCGCACGCCGGTGGTGGAGACCTTGCGCAAGGCCACGGCATGACAACGCCCATCCAGGAACCCGCGCCGTTTGGCACGCCCTTCGAATGGATCGGCGGCGAGGACAAGGTGCGTGCGCTGGTCGACCGCTTCTACGACCTCATGGACATCGAGCCGGGCTACCAAGAGCTGCGCGCCGCGCACGGCAGCACGCTGGAAGACGCACGGCAAAAGCTGTTCTGGTTTCTGTGCGGCTGGCTCGGCGGCCCGCAGCACTACACCGAGAAGTTCGGTCACCCGCGGCTTCGCATGCGGCACATGCCGTTTGCCATCGGCGTGCAGGAGCGCGACCAGTGGCTGGCCTGCATGGACCAGGCGATGGGCGAGACAGGGGTGGACGCGGTGTTGCGCGAGCGGCTGAAAACCAGCTTTTTCCAGACCGCCGACTGGATGCGCAACCAATCCGGGTCGCCCGGATGAGCGAGCCCGTCACCGATGTGGCCCGGACCGCACGCCGCGGCGCATTGGGCATCGTGGTGTTCTGGCTGGCGCTCATGGGTGTGCTGTACCTGGGGTTTGACCACTTCGGGCAAGGCCGCGCAGCCGGCAACCAGGCCTACGCCACCGCGCAAGGCGAACTGGTGATTCCTCGCGCGCGCGACGGTCACTTTCGTGTGCCGGGACAGGTCAACGGAGAGGCCGTGACCTTTCTGGTGGACACCGGCGCCAGCACCGTCACGGTGAGCGAGGACTTTGCGCGCCGCGCCCGTCTGGAGGGCGGCCAGAGCGTGACCTTTCAGACCGCCAACGGGCCGCTGCAAGGCCGGGTGCTGCGTCAGGTGCCGGTGCAGGCCGGTCATCTGGGCCTGAACGGCACCACGGTGGCGGTGGGTCTGGTGGGGCTTGACGCGGACAAGGCCTTGCTCGGTCAGAGTTTCCTCTCGCGCTTCGACATCCAGATCCTGCAGGGCGAGATGCGGCTCAGCCCCCGGTGAGGGTGCGGGCCCCGCCCGATTTCAGCAGCACCACCAGCGCCCCGGCGCCACCCTCGGCGGGGCGCGCCTGCACGAAGGCCAGGACCTCGCTCTTCTGCACCAGCCAGCGCAACACGCGGTTCTTGAGCACCGGTGTGCGCCCGGGAGAGCCCAGGCCTTTGCCGTGCACCACGCGCACGCAGCGCAGGCCCTGCTGGTGGGCTTCGCGGATGAAGCGGCCCAGGGCCTCCCGGGCTTCGTCGGTGCGCAGGCCGTGCAGGTCGATCTGGCGCTGGATGCTCCAGCTGCCCTCGCGCAACTTGCGCATCACGTCCGGCCCCAGGCCCGGGCAACGGTAGCTGAGCATGTCGTCCGTGTGCAGCAGGGTCTCGATGTCGAAATCGTCGGACAGCGCCTCGCGCATCACCGAGGCCTCGTCCAGCTGGCGCTGCACCGGCAGCGGCTCCACCGGCGTCGGTCGCGGCTCGATGCGCCCCGGGTCCACGATGGCCTGCACCGGCCCCACGGCCAGCGCGAACAGGCGGCGCTCGCGCTCGCGCCGCAGCTCGGCCTGGCGCGCGACCTCGCGTTGCAGGGCCTCGGCCGCCGCCCGCTCGGCCATCGCGCGCTTGAGCGCTTTCAGGTCGGCCAGCGTGTTCACTTTCATGGCGCGATTGTGACGGAGGCCTACCGTCGCACCCCGGTGAACGGCGAGCAACCCTGCAGCGTCACACCAGCCCCAGTTCGGCCATGGAGGCGGCCTGGTCGCGCGTGACGATGAAATGGTCGAGCACGCGCACGTCCACCAGCGCCAGGGCCGATTTGAGGGTGGTGGTCAGCGCTTCGTCGGCGCGCGAGGGCAGGGCGCTGCCGCTGGGGTGGTTGTGCGCCAGCACCACGGCGGCAGCATGGTGGTGCAGGGCCCGCAGCACCACCTCGCGCGGGTACACGCTGGTCTGGGTCAGGGTGCCGCGAAACAGCTCTTCGAGCGCCAACAGCCGGTTCTGGGAGTCGAGGAACAGCACGGCAAACACCTCGTGCTGGCGGCCACCGAGCTGCAACTGCAGGTAGTCGCGCACCACCTGGGGGTTGTGCATCAGGGTTCGCTCCTGAAGCCGCTGTGTCAGGGCACGGCGGGCGAGTTCGAGCACGGCCAGCAGCTCGGCGCGTTTGGCCGGGCCCAGGCCCCTGACCGGCTTGAGTGAATCGGCACCGGTGTGCAGCAGGCCCGCCATGCCGCCAAACTGCTCCAGCAGCTCCTGGGCCAGTTGCACCACGTGCTTGCCACGGATGCCGGTGCGCAGCAGCAGCGCCAGCAGCTCCACATCGCTGAGCGCACCGGGCCCGCGCGCCAGCAGCTTCTCGCGCGGTCGCGCGTCGGTCGGCAGGCTTTTGAGCCCGACAGCAAGAAGGCCATCCATCGTGTTTCTCCCTGGTTCGGCCCGCATTTTTACAATACCGGTTTCTCCTTCGTCACGGCGCACCGGTTTCCAGCCGTTTGCGCCACACTCCAGCCCATGTCCTCCCTTCCCCCCACGCCCCGAGTCGAAGAAGGCTCCTTTCTCACCCTGCACTACCGCATGTCCGGTCCGCAGGGCCAGGTGATCATCGACACCTTCGCCGGCAAGCCGGCCACGCTGAGCCTGGGCACAGGTGAACTCTCACCCGCCATCGAACAGCGCCTCATCGGTCTGCAAGAGGGCGCCGAGGCGGTCATCGAACTGGCTGCCGGCGAGGCGTTTGGCGAGCGCCAGGCCGACATGGTGCAGTGGGTGGCGCGCAAGCTGCTCAGCGAACTGGGCGACCCGCACGAGAAGTACGCCGCCGGTGACGTGGTGCAGTTCCCCACACCCGATGGCCTGGGCACTTACGCGGGTGCGGCCTTGCAGGTGCGCGAAGACGGTGCCGTGCTGTTCGATTTCAACCATCCGCTGGCGGGCCAGCCGGTGCGGTTCGAAGTTCAATTGATCGGGGTGCTGTGATGCCGATGTCCCAGGAAATCGTTCTTGCAGAGCCGCGCGGCTTTTGCGCCGGCGTGGACCGTGCCATCGAGATCGTCGAGCGAGCGCTCACCAAGTTTGGCCGACCGATCTATGTGCGGCACGAGATCGTGCACAACACCTACGTGGTCAACGACCTCAAGGCCAAGGGCGCGATCTTCATCGAGGAGCTCTCCGACGTGCCCGCGGGTGCCACGCTGGTGTTTTCCGCCCATGGCGTGAGCAAGGCGATCCAGGATGAAGCCCGGCTGCGCGGCTTCCACATCTTCGATGCCACCTGCCCGCTGGTGACCAAGGTGCACGTGGAGGTGGCCAAGCTGCATCGCGAAGGCTTCGAGTTCATCATGATCGGCCACAAGGGTCACCCGGAGGTGGAGGGCACCATGGGCCAGCTGGAAAGCGGCATCCACCTGGTGGAAGACGTGGCCGACGTGGCCCATGTGTCGCCCGCGCAGACGGCCAAGCTGGCCGTGGTCACGCAGACCACGTTGTCGGTGGACGATGCGGCCGAGATCCTCGGCGCCGTGAAGGCGCGCTTTCCGCAAGTGCGTGAACCCAAACAGCAGGACATCTGCTACGCCACGCAGAACCGGCAGGACGCCGTCAAGCTGCTGAGCCCGCAGGTCGACATCGTGATCGTGGTGGGCAGCCCCACCAGCTCCAACAGCAATCGCCTGCGCGAAGTGGCCATCAAGCTCGGCACGGTGAGCCACATGGTCGACAGTGCAGACGAGTTGCAGGCCGAGTGGTTCGAAGGCAAGCGACGCGTGGGACTGACCGCCGGTGCCTCTGCCCCCGAGATCCTGGTTCGCCAGGTGATCGAGCGCATCAAGGCGCTGGGCGCCATCTCGGTGCGGACCATGGACGGCCTGACCGAAACCATCAAGTTCCCGCTGCCCAAGGGACTGAAGATGGACGACGAAGATGCCGCACCGCTGCAGCACCTGCGCTGAGCCGCCAGGGCGCCTGCGCCCAAACCTACAATCGCCGCATGCTAGACATCGTTCAACTGAGAAAAGACCTCCCCGGGGTCGTGGCGCGGCTTGAAACCCGCAAGAGTCCCCAGCCGTTCCTGGACGTGGCCGCCTACCAGGCGCTGGAGACCGAGCGCAAGACACTGCAGACCCGAACCGAAGACCTGCAGAGCCAGCGCAACACGCTGAGCAAACAGATCGGTCAGCTCAAGGCCCGGGGCGAAAGCGCCGACACCGTGATGGCGCAGGTGGGTGCGATCAAGACCGAGCTGGAAACGTCGGCCGCCCGGCTGGAGGTGCTTCAGACCGAGTTGCACAGCCTGCTGCAGGCCGTGCCCAACCTGCCGCACGACAGCGTGCCGGTGGGCAGCGACGAACACGGCAACGTGGAGCTGCGCCGCTGGGGCACCCCGCGCGTGTTCGACTTTCCTGTGCGTGACCATGTGGACGTGGGCGAACCGCTCGGCCTCGATTTCGCCACCGGCACCAAGTTGGCCGGCTCGCGCTTCACCTTCATGCGCGGCCCGCTGGCCCGCCTGCACCGCGCACTCGCCCAGTTCATGCTCGACGTGCAGACCCAGGAGCACGGCTACACCGAGTGCTACACGCCCTACATCGTCAACGCCGACACCCTGCGCGGCACGGGGCAACTGCCCAAGTTTGAAGCCGACCTGTTCGCCGTGAAGAAAGGCGGTCAGGAAGGCGAGGCGGTGCCCGACACGCAACTGCTCTACCTGATTCCCACCAGTGAAGTGACCCTGACCAACGTGGTGCGCGACACCGTGCTGGCAGAGTCCGAACTGCCGATCAGGCTGACCGCGCACACGCCGTGCTTCCGCTCGGAAGCGGGCAGCGCCGGTCGCGACACCCGCGGCATGATCCGCCAGCACCAGTTCGACAAGGTCGAGATGGTGCAGATCGTGCATCCGGACAAGAGCTACGAAGCACTCGAGGCCATGACCGGTCATGCCGAGGCCGTGCTGCAGAAGCTGGGTCTGCCCTACCGCGTGCTCGCGCTGTGCACCGGCGACATGGGCTTTGGCGCCACCCGCACCCACGACCTGGAAGTGTGGGTGCCCGCGCAAGGCACCTACCGCGAGATCAGCTCGGTCTCCAATTGCGAAGCCTTCCAGGCGCGCCGCCTGCAGGCCCGCTTCAAGAACGCCCAGGGCAAGAACGAACTCGTGCACACACTCAACGGCTCGGGCCTGGCCGTGGGCCGGGCGCTGGTGGCGGTGCTGGAGAACTTCCAGAACGCCGATGGCAGCGTGACCGTGCCCGAGGTGTTGCGGCCCTACATGGGTGGACTGGAACGGCTGACCCCGGCCTGAACCCAAGCGGTTTCACCCACAAAAAAGCCACCGCGTCGGGTGGCTTTTTCATGTCTGGCGGAGAGGGTGGGATTCGAACCCACGGTACCTTGCGGTACGCCTGATTTCGAGTCGGGGCCAGTATATATTTCGCCGTGTTGATTGAAGTCGATACAATCAATACAAATCAACAGCTTACGAGCTAAATACTGGACGGGAAAACAGTCCGAGTGTTGATTGAAATTCCCCAAAATTCGGGGTTTTTGGCTACACAGTGGCTACACGGGTTGCCGGTGTAGCCACTTGACCGGAGCAATCAACATGGCCCGACCGAAGAAGACCGACCTGCCGGACACGACCCAGGCCATTGAATTGACCGCTGGCGCAATCGAGCGACTGACCTGCCGCACCGACACCAAGGCGCAAGCCTTTTTGCGAGACACCAAAGCCCCAGGGCTGCGCGTGCGGGTGACGAACACGGGTGCGAAGTCATACGTTTTCGAGGCCAAGCTGAACCGGCAAACCATCCGCCGCACCATCGGGGACGTTCGCGCCTGGAGCCTTGAACAGGCCCGCACCGAGGCCCGCCGCCTGGCCGTGGTGCTGGACGGTGGGCAAGACCCCCGCGAAATCGAGCGCCAGCAACAGGCCGACAAGAGCGCAGAGCGAGCCGCTGCCGCCGCCCATGCTGTAACCGTTGGGGAGGCCTGGACCGTCTACCTTGAAGCGCGTCGCGAGTTTTGGGGCGACCGCCATCACAGCGAACACCTTTTGCTGGTGAAGCCTGGAGGCGTGGAGTCCAAACGCGCCGCTGGTGGCAAGACCGCGCCTGGGATACTGCACCCGCTAACCGCGCTGCCCCTGCGCGACCTGACCGCACCCGTCATTGAGGCATGGGCCGCACGCGAGACCAAAACCCGACCATCCGCAGCCCGACTGGCCTGGCGATGCTTGAAGGCCTTTCTAAGCTGGTGCGCTGAACAGTCGGAATATGCGCCCGCCCTGTCCGGTTTGAACCCGGCAAAGACAAAGAAGGCCCGCGAGGTGTTGGGCAAGCCTGGAGTGAAGCAGGACGCGCTTTTGAAGGAACAACTGCCCGCATGGTTCGGTGCTGTGCGCCAGCTACAAAACCCGGTGATAGCCGCCTACCTGCAAACCCTTTTGCTGACTGGCGCAAGGGCTGGTGAGGTGCTGGGGCTGCGCTGGGAGGATGTGAACACCAAGTGGCGAGGCTTGACCATCCGGGACAAAGTGGAGGGAACCCGAGTCATTCCGCTGACGCCCTATGTCTCGCAGCTTTTGCACGGGCTACCCCGCCGTAATGAGTTTGTTTTCTCAAGCACCACGGCTGCCGGTGGAACCTTGGTCATACCGCGAAACCCCCATAACGACGCCTGCGAGGTGGCGGGTATTGACGACCTGACCATTCACGGGCTGCGTCGTTCGTTCAAGAGCCTGACCGAGTGGCTGGAAATACCCGCTGGGGTGGTGGCGCAAGTCATGGGCCACAAGCCGAGCGCGACTGCCGAAAAGCATTACACGGTACGCCCGCTGGACCTGCTGCGCCTGCATCACGAAAAAATCGAAACATGGATTCTTGAGCAGGCCGGGGTGCCGTTCGACCCCAAGGCCGAACCCGGCAAGCTGGCGCTGGTGGCTGCCGCCTAAACAGTTTTGCCCAAGCTAGGCCGGGCCGCAATCCGACCAAAAAGCCAGACCTTCCCGGTTGGCCTGCCGGGGCGCTTAAGTGGAGGTCCTGCGCGCCACAACTTGACCGGGATGTGACGGCTATTGAGAACGAAAAAGTTGAATTTTTTTGATTCAGCTCACTCGTCACTGACTTTTCTGCCTAATATGCGTCCGCGTTGACCTTGATTCCCAAGTAAGCAGCGCGAAGCCGCCGGATATGCGCAGGAGTGCGTTGAAGAGGGTTTGAGTGTGGTGCGCGCATGTCGCCCGTAGGTGGTCCTTGACTGCCGAAGCTCAAGTTCTCGTGGCATCTCAATCTTGGAGATGCAATGACACTCACTACATCACGACCTGACAGATCTGATGGCCCTCGCGCCAAAGCTTCCAAAGAGTTCCAGCCCCTGGAACAAGTCACCCGCCCGACGGTCCCGACCGACCAAGCAGCCTACTACCTGAACCGCCGCCCGCAGACATTGCGCTGCTGGGCGATGAATTCAGGAACTGGCCCTGTTTCCTGCATTCGCATCGCGGGCCGTCTTGCCTGGCCGGTGTCCGAACTGCGCCGCGTGCTGGGGGTGGCGTAATGATCGCCCGCATCAAACGCATTGCACTGGCGCTATGGTGCGCAGCCCCTTCCCGCTGGCTTCGCAAGGGGTGGGCGCAGATGAAAACGCCCGCAGCAATCAAAGCCACGACGAGCGTCCCACACACACGCTGGTTTACCGGCACTGACAACCCGCTTCACCTGCCCACCATCGACACGGCGCGGCGCTTTCTGGAACAAATCGGGGAACGGCTGTGATCGCCTCATCTGACCAAACAGAACAATTCCGGGCAGCAATCCTCGCTGCTGGACTGACACCGCCAGACGAGATTCAAGACGGTGGCGAGCTGCACAGATTCAGCACCGGCAACCGGCGCGGCGATAAATCTGGCTGGTACGTGATGCATACAGACGGCATTGCTGCGGGCACCTTCGGGTGCTGGCGCGCGGGGCTGCATTCGACGTGGTGCTCCAAGGCCGACAGCGCCATGACCGCAGCCGAGCGCGACGCTCACCGCCAGCGCATCAAGGACATGCGGGCGCAGCGCGAAGCGGCTGAGTCGGCACGCCAGCAGGACGAAGCCGACAAGGCCAGTGATCGGTGGCATTCGGCTTCCACCCCGTGCCGCCACCTCCCCCCGCGTCAGAATAGTTGTCGCCCCGATAGAACCAAGAACCTGGGGGCG
>NZ_JAUCZG010000002.1 GCF_030373225.1 Hydrogenophaga sp.
GAAATTCATGCGCTCAGCAGGCTTCGCTGCGCCGGTTTTGAACACCATCCCTAGGTGATACTCCCATGATTGATACTCTTTGGAATTGGCCCCGTGGATACAGGCTTTATTGATCTAGACATCCTGCTCACACGAATTCGGCATCCTCAGTCGAGAACGTACTTTCTTGACGCCGTGAAGGCGTATAAGGCGGGCGCGCTACGTGGTGCACTCACATCTGCATGGGTCTCGCTTGTGTACGACTTGATCTCGAAGTACCGTGAGTTAAGTGCCATGGGCGATGCCGCTGCGACTGCATTTCTTCAGTCTTGGGACAACGCGACTGCCTCAGGCGACGTCCCAAAGTTGCTTCACCTTGAGGCGAACCTCTTGGAGGACGCAACTGCCAACACCCAGGTCGTCAACCGTATAGCCCGATCGCACTTGCACCGTCTGCGCGAAGATAGACACCTATGTGCTCATCCGGCGTTCTCCGCCGAAGCCGAGCTGTTTGAGCCATCGTCTGAACTGGTGCGCCTTCACCTCGTCAATGCGGTTGATCTGGTGCTCTCCCAGGAGCCACTGCAAGGCAAAGCCATCTTCGATCTCTATGACGTTGATGTGCAGTCGCCTGGCTTTCCTGGGAACCACGATCGCATCCTAGACTATGTCGAGCAACGGTACCTCGCGCGCGTACGCGCTCAAAACGTTCGCAATTTTGGAACTGTGCTCGCGAAATCTCTTCTCAAGGGAGTTCCTGTCCAATGGAATTCGCTCAACAACAAAATCGCCTCTTCGCTCGTCGCGATACGGGATCGTGCTGGTCATTCCTGGGCAGATGTTTCACTCGCTATCGTGTGGCTTTTGGACAGTCAGGACCCTACAAACAGACCCCGCACAATTGCCTTCGTCGCTGCCTTTCCGGATTTTTGGCCTCGGCTTCAGCAATCGACGCAGACAGCCCTGCAAGAGACTGTCCACAATGCAAGCGCTGATGCTGGATTTGACTATCGTATCTTGGCCGGAGTGACACTTCCGCAGTTCCGTGTTGCGCTATTAAGCTTGATCGCAGGTCTCAGTCGCAAACAGTTGGCTGAGGCAATAGCCTTTCAATCACTTACCGATCTGTGGTCGAAGGCGATCGAGGAATACCAAGAATCTGGTGGATGGCGTACTTCAGAAATGAACTTCAGTGACCTCATCAACCCTTTTGCTGGCCGATTAAGCAGCAAACAGCTTGACCAAGTGTGCGATGCTGTCATTTCGAACGATCAGAACTGGGACGCAGCAGAAACAGACACGCTTCTGCTCGCCTTGCTTCGCAATGCTAAACCAACAGACCGGCCAACAATTGACGCGCGAGGTCGCTTTTATCAACACGTTCATCGTGTTCGTCGAACTGAGAAGTACGCCGAAGTATTGACCTTTTTGCAATCTGATGGGTGGATTTTGCCGTCTCCAGAGCGGGTAATTGAGGAGTGAGGGCTCCCGATCCTGGCAGGCCCACATTGTTGTCGGGCGACAGTACACTCGCCACGGGCGGCAGACGTTGCGGCAAGCTTAAAAATATGTCGGGGAATTGGAGGGCACTTTGAAGATCGTCATTCTTTCAGCGCTTGTGTTCGCATGCCAACTCGCAACGGCCGAGACGGTTCAAGTGAAGTACCACGGTGCAGTTTCATTGGACTCGTTCGCGTGCACGGCGGTCAACGAGAGCAGCGACGTTTCGCGGATCTGCTACGACAAGGCAGAGCGGTACATGGTCATTCAGCTGAAGGCCACGAACTACCACTACTGCGAGATCGACGCCGCAACTGTGCAAGGTCTTCTCCAGGCCAGTTCAAAGCGCCAGTACTTTCAGACGCGCATTCGCGGAAGCGGATCTGACGGCCCCTTCGACTGCCGTACGCACCCCATCCCCAAGAAGTATCGGCAATGAGCTGAAGAGACAGCAATCGGCCACGACCGGACATTCGCTCACTTCGTTCAATCGATTTTTTATGCCTAACCTTCAGTTAGACGTGACCTGCAGCTATTCCGTAGGCGACAAGAAGCGGTTGAGCTGAACGCGAGACGTCCACAACAGCTATCGCTTCCTCAATGTCCCATTAGAGGCGTTACACGCTGGGTGCGGAACTCAGCAGGCCAATGGTTCGGAGCAATGCCTCGGGACTGGCGATGCCTTTGCCGGCAATGTCCATCGCGCTTCCGTGGCCCACACTGGAAAGCACCACGTCTCCTCCCACGCTGAGCGCGCTTGCGGCGTTGGGTGCAAGCAGCTTGATTGGAATATGCCCCTGATCATGGAACATGGCTACATAGAGGTCGTGCTGCCTATTGGCCAGTATGGTGTCTGCGCCCGTCGGCTCGCTTACGTCGTGGCCTTCCGCACGCAACTGCGCCACCGCAGGCTGCACCATCAGCGAGTCATCCAAGCCAAACAATTGGCCCTCTGATGCGTGTGGATTGATGCCGAACATGCCTATGCGAGGTGTCGCCAGGCCTAATTGCCGACAGGCAAGGATGCCTGCGTGTGTGGCATGCACAATCAAGTCGGTGCTGAGGCGATCAAGAGCAGTTCGAACACTCTCGTGCAGAGTGACATGCACGATACGCAAGCCTCCGCCCACCAGCATCAAGAAAACAGATTCAGCAGGCTGACCGCACACTCGCGCGACCAGAGAAGGGTATCCGCTGAATGTGATGCCTGCCTTCGCGATCGCTGTCTCATGGTGCGGGCAGGCAATGACAGCGTCGCAAGCGCCCGCCTGTGCCGCCTGAATGGCCGCGGTGGCACTTGCCACTGCTGAAGCGCCAGCCGCTGCGTCAATCCGACCCGGAATGGCTGCAGCCGGATCAAGGGCGCCTGCCTCGTGGCAGCGAACACCCTCTAGCACCCAGCTCAGGTTCAGCTGCTCGGCGCAGCGGCGCAGCACCGAATCCGGGCCGAACAGCACAAAGCGGTCATGCTCGGACGGGGGCATTGCAGCTATCGCCTTGAGCGCGATCTCAGGTCCGATGCCATTCGGGTCGCCAATCGAAATGGCAAGCCGCGCACTGCTGGTCATGCGGTCTTGGGCCTGTGTTTAGCAATGAGCGCCTTTGCACCCGCCAGGAGCTTCTCGCCGTCCTGTCCCCGCCTGTTCATCTCCTGGACCCATTCGCTGGCGATGGCGCCAGTGAGTTGTACAAACTCGTTAGTTTGAGCCTCGTTGAAAACGTGCACCTTGTTGCCGCGATCGGTCGCCATCTTGCGGCTGATGGGATCGTGGTCCTGTTGCACCTTCCCGAACCAGGCCGAGGTCTCCACGCCCGAGTTGTCATCGATCACCTTCTTGACGTCCCCTGTCAGCGAAGCGTATTTCCTTTTGTTCATCACCATCACGAACGCGGTGTTGTAGAGTGCTGGCTTTCCTGGAGCGAATTCGCTGTGGTGTTGCACAAGCTCATGCACCTTCACCGAAGGAATCACCTCCCAGGGCAACGCTGCACCGTCGATGACTCCTTTGGACAACGCGTCGGGAATCTGTGGCAATGGCATGCCCACGGCAGAAGCCCCGGCGGCGGCGAGCAGTTTGGTGGCCTGGCGGGTCGGACCGCGCATCTTCAGACCCCGCAGGTCAGCAGCGCTGTTGATGGCCTTGCTCTTTGAGTGCAGCACGCCTGGCCCGTGGGTGTGAAAGGCAAGCGGCTGAACGTCCTTGAATTCATCGGCTGCGAGGGTTTCGAGGTACTCCCATGCCGCACGGGAAGCTCCGATGGCGTCCATGGTCATGAACGGAAGTTCGAACACTTCGGTCCGCGGGAATCGCCCGGGTGTGAGGCCGGCCAGAGTCCATACGATGTCGACAACACCATCTCGCGCCTGGTCGAAGAGCTGACCCGGTGAACCCCCCAGCTGCATGGCGGGATAGCCTTCGAAGCGGATACGTCCGCCCGAGTCGTTCTCCACTTTCGACATCCATGCCTTGTGTGCGTTGAGATAAACATTTGAAGTCGGGGCCATGAAGGTGTGGAACTTCAGAGTTATGACTTGCTGAGCGAAGACGCCCAGGGTGGGCGCTCCAAGGGAAACGGCTGCCGCCGCCGATTTGATGAGGGTTCTGCGTTGCATCATGGTGTTGTCTCCTGGATTGATGGGAAAGGCGTTCCGGCCCCCTGGTCGGTGCTGGCTTCTTGTAATGAGGGTGATCAAGCAGGGCTGGCCTGCGAAACGAACTTTGTGACGAGGTAGCTGTCGAAGGTTTCACTGCCGCCCTCGCTGCCCATTCCGCTGTCCTTCACGCCACCGAATGGTGTTTCTGCCAACGTGATGCCGAAGTGGTTCACGTTCACCATGCCCACCTCCAGGCCGTTGACCATGCGTTCGGACGTTTTGATGGAGCCGGTGAACACGAAAGCGGTAAGGCCGAATGGCAGGGCGTTAGCGCGCTGCAACACTTCTTCTGCATCCTTGAAGCGTGTGATCGGCGCGACCGGGCCGAAGGGTTCTTCGACCATCAGGCGGGCGTCGTCAGGGATGTCGGTGAGGACGGTGGGCGGGTAGAAGTAGCCCGGGCCGGCGAGCCGTGTGCCGCCGATAGCCAGCTTCGCACCGCGCTCCAGCGCATCGGCCACGAAACTCTCCATGGCATCGACCCGGCGCAGATGCGCCAGTGGGCCCATCTGCGTGTGCTCGTCCATTCCGTCACCAACCTTTAAGCCACCGTAGGCTTTCGTGAAGGTGTCGAGGAAGCGGTCGTACACCTTCTCCTGCACGAAGAAGCGGCTGGGCGCAATGCACAGCTGCCCCGCGTTGCGCGCCTTGAAACGTGCCAGCAGAGTCGCTGCGTCGTCAACGTCGGCGTCGTCGAAAACCACCACGGGCGAGTGCCCGCCAAGCTCCATGCTGATGCGCTTCATGTGCAGACCGGCGAGCGACGCCAGCTGCTTGCCCACCGGCACTGAGCCGGTGAACGACACCTTGCGCGAGATGGGCGAGCGGATCAGGTGGTCCGACACCTCTGACGGCACGCCCCATACGACATTGAGCACGCCCGCCGGCAGGCCTGCTTCGTGGAACATGCGTGCGAGTGCAATCACTGCGCCCGGCGAATCCTCCGGCCCCTTCAGCACCAGCGTGCAGCCCGCGCCGATCGCCGCCACCATCTTTCGAATGGCCTGGTTGAACGGAAAATTCCAGGGCGTGAAGGCCACACATACTCCGACAGGCTCACGAAGAACCAGCTGACGTACATGCGGCAAACGCGCTGGAATGACGCGCCCATAGATTCGGCGGCATTCCTCGGCGTGCCACTCCGCGTGTTCGGCACAGGTGGTCACTTCCAGCAGAGCCTCTCCTAGCGGCTTGCCCTGATCGAGCGTGATCTGGCGCGCAATCTGCGGTGCGCGTTCGCGCGTGAGTTCGGCCACACGGCGCAGTACCTTTGAGCGCTGGAGCGGTGAACTCTTGCGCCAGGTTTCGAAGGCGCGTTGCGCCGCATGCAGCGCACGGTCGAGGTCGTCGCCGCGTGCATGCGGTAGCGAGCCGATTACCTCGCCGTTGGCCGGGTTGATGATGTTCTGGTGCGGGCGGTCGCCACCTTCAATGAATTCGCCATCGATGTAAAGGAACGGCTTGCCGTAGGTAGAGTCGGTCATGGCGGATCAGCCGATCAGATGAACACTGAGCCACCATCGACGGCAATGGTCTGGCCGGTGATGAACCCCGCGCCGTCGCTCGCGAGGAATAACAGCGCGCCGACCAGATCCTCGGGCACCTGGTCGCGCTGCAGCGAGCGGCTGGTTTTTCGCACCACGTCGCCCATCTTGCTGTGCATGTCGTTTTCGAGCACGCCGTCACTCAGCGTGAAGCCTGGTGCGATGGCGTTGACGGTGATGTTGTCCTTGCCGAGTTCGCGTGCCAGTGAGCGGGTGAATGCGATCACCGCACCCTTGCTGGCCACGTAGTGCAACATGTTGGGCGTGCCCTTGATCGGCGTGGTGGACGCGATGTTCACGATGCGGCCAAAGCCGTTCTTGCGCATCGCGGGCACGACCGCTTTTGCGCACACAAAGGGCCCGAGGGTGTTGACTTCCATCACACGCATCCACTCGGCGTCGCTGATCTGTTCGAATGGTTTGAGCGTGAGCGTGGTGAACAGGCCGGCGTTGTTCACCAGCACGTCGAGCCGGTCGAACGCTTTCACGGCCTGTTCGACCATCCCTGCCACGTCGGCAGGATTGACCACATCGGTCTGCGTGCCTATGGCCTTCAAGCCCTGGGCCTTGAGGCGCTCGGCCGCTTCTGCGGCACCGCGAAGGTCGGCGATGACGACTTGGTGGCCGGCGCGCGAGAGCGCTTCAGAGAAGGCGAAACCAATGCCGCTGGCGCCGCCAGTGACCGCTATGACCCGGGATGCTGCTGTCATGTGTTGTCTCTTTCTGTGGGAAGGGGTAGGTGTTGAATAGGGCTATGGCCTTAGGCCGGTGCGAGCGTGGGCGCGGGCGCGAGGGCTTTGCGTGCGCGCATGTGCGCGGCGGGGTCGTTTAGGGATTCGACGGCGCTCAGCTGGTCGCCGCGGTAGCGCAGCACCGAGAAGCGGCCACTGGCCGGGTCTCCCTCGATGTCGCTGCGGTCACCCGGCTCGGCCAGGCCCGCCATCTGCAGCCGGCAAAGACCTTGCTCGCTCCAGAACCAGGGCACTTTGGCGTATGGCGCTGCTTGGCCGCACAGGCGCGCGGAGATGCAGCGCGCTTGGTCGACTGCGTTCTGCACCGACTCGATGCGCACACGGGCACCACCGCTGAAAACAAATGGAAAACTCGCGCAATCGCCGAGTGCGGAAATGGCCGGATCGCTGGTGAGCAGCAGCTCGTCTACCTCAATGCCGTTGCCGACCGCCAGGCCGGCACCGCGCGCCAGCTGGTCGTTTGGGCTCACGCCGACCGCGACCACCACCAGGTCGGCCGCGATGTGGCTGCCATCCCGCAGGCGCAGGCCGGTGGCGTGGCCGTGTGCGCCTTCAATGGCAGCGAGCTGCGCCGATAGATGAAACCGCGTGCCCTGCGCTTCGTGGAACGCCTGCAGGTGCAGCGCCATCGGCACCGAGAGAGCGCGCGCCAGGGGCCGCGCGGCGGTCTCGGCGACGTGCATTGGCAGGCCCATGCCGCGCGCCACGGCCGCGAGTTCCAGACCGATGAAGCCGGCGCCGACCACGGCCACCGCTTGCGCCTGGGCCAGCCGCGCGCGGATGCGCTGTGCATCCACGAGTCCGCGCAGCACGAAGACGCCTTGCAGGTCGGCGCCTGGCACGGCCAGCGTGCGTGCGGCCGCGCCGGTGGCGAGCACCAGGTGGTCGTAGGACAGCGCCTCGCCGTTGGAGAGCCGCACCAGGCGCGCCACACGGTCGATACCTTGCACCCGCGTACCGCCGAGCACGCGTGCGCCGATGCGCTCGTAGAACGCGGGCGGGCGCAGCAGCAGGCCGGTCTCGTCCACCTTGGCCTGCAGGAAACCTTTGGACAGTGGCGGGCGCTGGTAAGGCAGGCCTGGCTCGTCGCCCACCAGGGTGATGGGCGCCGCAAAGCCCGACTCGCGCAGCGACGCCGCAAGCTGAAAACCGCCCTGCCCGGTGCCGACGATGACGACGCCGTGGACCATCAGACCTGGCGCTCCGGGATGTGCACGATCAGCTCGTCAACGCCGGCGGCGAGCACGAGCTGGCAACCGAGACGGCTGTGTTCCTGGCGTTCGCTCGCTGCGCTGGCGAGCATTTCGTTCTCGACTTCGCTGGTGGACGGCAGGAGGCCGACCGAGGCCGGGTCCACGTACACATGGCAGGTGGCGCACATGGCCGAACCACCGCATTCGGCGACGATGCCGGCGATGCCGTGGGTGACGGCCGTCGCCATGACCGTGGCACCGGCGCTGGCGGGGACGGATTCGCGCGAGCCGTCGGGTTGCACGTAAACAATCTGGGGCATCGTGGGCCTCTTTCGTGGTTTCTGTGGAATAGTTAGTCAACGGCCGCCAGCAGCGGCTCGACCGTAACCGGCATGTGCTTCAGCCCGCGCACGGTGTTGTTGAAATGCTGGACTGGCTCGCCGTCAAGACGGAACGAAGCCACTCGGCGCGCCAGCGCGGTGAGCACGATCTCGCCCTCGAGGCGCGCCATCATCTGGCCCGCGCAGCCGTGGATGCCGGTGCCGAAGGCCATGTGGCCGGTGGCGCGGCGTGTGATGTCGAAGCGGTCGGCGTTGGGCCAGCGGCGCGGGTCGCGGTTGGCCGAGGCAATGAATACGACGATCTTCTGGCCGGCTTTCACGATGATGCCGCCGAGTTCCACGTCCTGCGTGCTGGTGCGGTAGAACGAATGGAAGGTGCTGTCGAAGCGCAGCACCTCCTCGAGCGCTTGGCGGGCCAGCGAAGGGTCTTCGCGCAGCAGCGCCCATTGTTCGGGGTGGCGCGCGAAGCAGGTGATGGCGTTGCACAGCGTGAACACGGTGGTGTCCAGCCCGGCGGAGAGCAGGGTGCGCACCAGCATGCCAGCTTCGTCGTGGCCGATCTCGCCCGCGTCGGCGGCGGCGAAGAGCTGTGCACCCAGGCCATCCTTGGTGAGCGCGTCGCGCTGGCACACCTGGGCGATCCAGTTCACCGCCTCGCCAGAGCTGTCCATGCGAGCCTGGAAGCGCTCGTTGATCGGGCCGAAACCGTTGAACACCATGTCGCCATACGGAAGCAGGTGCTCGCGCCCCTCGGCGGGCAGGCCCACGGCGTCACCGAAGGCCTTGATGGGGAAGGCTTCGCAGAGGTCTTTGGCGGCGTCGAACGAACCGCGCTCCACCAGACTGTCGACCATGCGCGCCGCCACGTCTTCGAAGGTGGCGCGCAAGCGGCCGATGGACGCTGGCGACAGCACGCGCGCTACCACCTTGCGCGTGCGGCTGTGGTGGGGTGGGTCGGCTTCCAGAATGATGCTGGGTTTGCGCCACGGCGTTTCAGTGTGGAAGTTGGCCAGGCCCACGCCAGCGCTGGAGCAAAACACATCTGGCTGCGACAGGATGCGCTGCACCTCGGCGTGGCGCGCGACCGCAAGCACACCGTAACGCTCCAGCCAGGCCCAGGTGCCAAGCTCGCGCAATTGTTCGTAGTGCGGGTAGGGGTTGGCCAGTACCTCGGTGATGTAGGGATCGAAGTCGCTGGTGGGAACGTCGGTGTAGGGGTTGGGGTGGGTCATCTGTGAGCTCCTCTTCGGGTGCGCTTCAATCGGCCAGCGCGGGTGTGCGGGGTTGGGCAATCACGAACGAGTCGCAGAAGAACGCGTCGTGCGGTAGACCCCGTGTGGCAATGAATTCGCTTCGCGCCGCGCTCACCATGGCGGGCGCACCGCATGCATACACCTGGTGGCCGGCGAGGCTGTCGTGGTCTTGCAGCACGGCTTGGTGCACGAAGCCGGTGCGGCCGGTCCAGCCGGTATCGGGTTCGGAAAGCACGGGCACGAAGCGCAGGCCGGCCTGTCGGGCCCAACCGCGCGCTAGGTCGAGCAGGTACAGGTCTTTCTCGGTGCGCGCGCCCCAGTACAACGCGATCTCGCGCCGCTGGCCCTGGCGCAGGCCGTCTTCCACCATGGACTTGATCGGTGCAAAACCGGTGCCACTGGCCAGCATGACGATGGGAGCGTCGCTGTTCTCGCGCAGGTGGAAGTCGCCGTGCGGCAACTCCACCGGAAGTGTGTCGCCGACGCTGAGGTCCTGCGCGAGCCTTTGTGAAAACGCACCTCCCCCGAGCAGGCGGATGTGCAGTTCGGCGCCGTCGTTCTGGTGTGGTGGATTGGCCATGGAGAAACTGCGGCGCTGGCCATCTGGCAGCAGGACCTGCAGGTATTGACCTGCCTTGAATTTAACTTTCTCGCCTGCGGGAAAACGCAGCTTGAGACGTGCCACGTCGCCGGCCAGAAAGTCAATGCGCATGACCCTGGCGTCGAGCTGGCGGCGCGCGTTCGGATCGGTCTTCTCGATCTGGCGCGGTTCGATCGCGATATCGGTGAGTGGCCTGGCCTGACAGAACAGCACCTGCCCTTGCAAGATCTCGTCGGCGGTGAGAGTGTGGTCGCCGGCCGCGCCGGGGCTCACCCGACCCGAGACCACGCGGCCCTTGCAGCTTGCGCACACGCCCGAGTTGCACGAGAACGGCATCTCGTAGCCCGCGTGTCGTACCGCGTCGAGCACGGTCTGGCCCTCGGTGCAGGGCACAGCGTTGCCAAGTCCGGCGATATGGATGAGGTATGTGGTGCTCACGGCGTGCTCACAGTGGAATAGCCAGCAGCGTGTCGGTGTTGTGGCTGTCGCAGACCACGACGCGACTGGCCAGTCGCAGCGTGTCGGTGCCGTCGATCACCAGTTCATCGAGGTAGCGACCGGTGGCGAAGATCATTGTCTCGCCGCCGCGCATGACGCGCACCACCAGGAAGGGTGTTTCGCTATGCTGGCCGCGCTGCGTTTCGCCGAGCAGCACAGGCAGGCCCACCAGGTGCCGGTAGCGCTGCTTCTCGTACACGTTTGCCGTGCGCAGCGAGAGCACGCGGTCGTTGAGCATCGCGCGCGAGTCGGCGTAGATGAGGCTGGCTTCCATGCCCTGCGCGTGGTTATCTGCGGTGGTCACGCGGTACACGCACTGCTCGGTGAAGAGCTGGGTCCAGGCCTCGAGCTCGTCGTTGTCGATGCAGCGCGCGCAATAAGCATTGAGCGCCAACGCGCTCGCGGTGTCGATCACCGCGCTCATGCACCCGCTCCCATGTGCAGGCGGTAGGCTTTCCAGA
Organism: Hydrogenophaga sp.; assembly: GCF_030373225.1. Classification (GTDB taxonomy): domain Bacteria; phylum Pseudomonadota; class Gammaproteobacteria; order Burkholderiales; family Burkholderiaceae_C; genus Hydrogenophaga. The sequence goes on from NZ_JAUCZG010000002.1 coordinate 10,779, forward strand.
AGCCGCGCACGGACGCTTCCGTGGTGCGGCTGCCTTGCGAGCGCACGCTGTCGCCACCCATCTCGACGATCGCTGCATGGCCACCGGCGCTGGCGATGCCGCGCTGCACGAAGCCACCTACCGCACCGTCTTCCATCGAGACGAAACCGGCCGGACCGATCAGGTTGGATTGCTTGTGGCGCTTGGTGCGCAGCTCGGGCGTATCGTCCTTGAAACCGAGGTAGACCCAGTTCAGCGCCGTGGACTCGACGCCTTCGGGCAGTACCTGGCGCACCGCCAAGGTGTTCTGGATCTGCGCCAGCACGAAACCCGGGAACACCGAGAGTATCTGCAGCGTCACGCCGTCGCCGAATTCGTCCAGGCCTTTCAGCAATGTGGAGTCCTCAAGCTTGAAGTCGTCCTTCTCCGAGCGCAGTTCCTCGGCCTGGTAGTCCTCGCTCATTTCGGCCGCCGGATCGATAGCCGAGAAGCTGATGTGGTTGCCGCCGTCTTCGCTGACCACCACGCCGCCCTTCTGCGAAAGGCGGTTGAGGCGGAAGGTGGTGAAGAACACGTGCAGCAGGCTGGCGTGGTAGGTGTCGCGCACGTTCTCCACGTAGAGCTTCCAGTTGTTGGGCAGCGTCTGCTTGAAGCGGCCCAGGATCTGCACCGGTTTATGCAGCACTCGCGAGATGCCGCGCGCGATTTCGGGTCCGAGGTAGTCCTCGAGGTCGGGCACATCGTCGCTCAGGCTGCCGAAAACCAGGCCGCAGAACACGCTGGTGCGCAGCTTGCGCGGGCCGTGGCTCTTCATGCAGAAGGCCGGGTCCATGCCGCCTTCGCCGTTCACGCCGTTCTGGAACGCGATTCCCTTGAGGTTGCCCTGGCGGTCGTAACGCCACGCGTGGTACACGCACTGGAAGTCGCGCGCGGTGCCCCCGTCGTCGAGCACGATCAGCGCGCCGCGGTGCGAACAGCGATTCTCGAACGCGTAAACCTCACCGTCGCTGTCGCGAGCCACCACCACCGGCATGCGGCCGAGGAAGGTGGTGCGGTAGTCGCCGGGTTCAGGCAGTTCGGCTTCAAGGCAGAGGTAGTTCCAAGTCGCGCCTTCGAATACGCGCTGCTGCTCGGCTTCGAGCACTGCCGGCTCCTGGTATAGATGGTATGGGATGCGGGTGAATTTCCCAGTTGGCCAAAAATTCAGCAGGGTAGTGGTGGCGGAGGCTGTTGCGGAGGCGCTCATATCTGGGTACCTGATGGGTCTTTGAGAATTCGCATATCGAACTTTTGACCGTTTAGTGAACCACTACTGTATTTTTCGGATTGATGAGGGTCAACAAAATCGGGCAAAATGTTCGAATATCGAACTTATTCAACTTTGAATGAGGCCACAAATGGATGACGATGTGCGTGCCGTGGTGGACAAGGAATACGTAATGGGGCTGGAGAAAGGCCTGCTGCTTATCGAGGCGTTCGGCGTCAGCAATTCGCCGCTGACCTTGACCGAAGCGGCAGACATCACAGGACACAGCAAAGCCTCGACCCGCCGCGCCCTGCTCACCCTCGTCAAGCTGGGGTATGCACGCGCTTCGGGCCGACATTTTTCGCTTGAGCCTCGTACGTTGCGGCTGGTACACGCGTACGTGAATTCCACGCCGCTGACAAAGGTCGCGCAGCCGATCCTGGAAATCACCAGTGAGCGCACGCGCGAGTCCGCATCTCTCGCGGTGCTTGACTCGCACTTTGTCGTTTTCGTGGCGCGCTCAACTCAGCGACGCAGCTTGTCCTTCGGACTCGGCATCGGGGCGCGATTGCCCGCGTACTGTTCGGCCACCGGTCGCGTACTTCTCGCGGGGATGCCGGATGAGGAGGTCGAATTCCGCCTGCAGCGTATGAGCCGACAAGCAATTACGCCAAAAACCAAGACCGACGTGTCTGCACTGATGAACGAGGTGCAGGCGGCGCGAGAGTGCGGCTACTCGATAAGCGACGAAGAACTGGAGATCGGACTGCGCTCAATTGCCGTACCGGTGCGCAATCGTAAGGGCGAGCTATTGGGAGCAATGAGCCTGTCGGTAGCTACTTCACGCATGTCTCGCGACGATGTCGTGAACAAATTGATGCCAGAGCTTGAAGTGGCACGCAGGACGTTTGCACTGCAGCTGTAGCAACAGGCAGCTACCTGCGGCCTGCCACGCTAGATGACTGCAGCTCCACGATACCGGTTATCGATGCTGATGCGATACGCAGTAAGTGGATAACAGCGTCGTGCCAGGCACCGTGAACTTGCCTCCCGGCCGCGACCGACGGCAGTCGCTGCACAACAGTTTTTGACACCGAGTTGGCAGCCGGCCGCAGTGGGCCCAAAGCAGCCGGCCAGCGGCCTGCCCAAGCCGACCTTCAGTACACCCCGTCCACCGCGTGCTCCTCCCACGTGATGCGCCGCACCTGCGCCGCCAGTTCGCCCGGCAAGTCGGCCGGCAGCGCGTCGTCGAACCAGACCGCCACCATCGACGAGCAGTCTGCATCCGGCTTGAGCGGCACGTAGCTGTGCAGCTGCATGAAGTAGGTGAACGCTGGCAGGGGCCCTGGCGGCGGCTCGTGCAGCAACAGACCTGTTTGCCCATAGCCACTGCTCACCTCGTCGGGGATGCGCTGCAGCACCTCGGCCCGAATGGTCTCGGCGCTGCCTTCCAAAATCCAGAGGGTGCTGGTGCGGATGTCCAGCCGCTCGAGGAAAACCTCGCGCCCACAGCCGGTGGTGAACTGCGCTTCAGCCATGGCGGGGCGCGCTCAGCATTATTTCCATGGCCGCGCGTAGCGCCACTTGTTCGAGCGCTTCCTCGGCCGACCAGCCCTCGGGCATGGCGCCGACCTCCACGCCGGCCAGGGCAGCCTCCAGAACGTCCTCAACCTGTTCACGCAGGCCAGTGATCACGCCCAAGTCCACCGGCAGACCAGCGGCCACGCGGTGGCTCACCAGGACGTCCAGAGCCATCAGTGTGGGGCGTTGGGTGTGGTGGTTCATGAGCTGAGCGCCACCAGCCAGTCGTGCGGGTGCACGGGCATCTTGGCCAGCGCCTTGGCCTCAGCGTCGGTCAGCCCGTCGCAGGGCAGCAGGTGGCGCTCGCGCGCCCAGGCGGCCGTTATGCGGTACCAGGCCTGGCGGCCACCACCCATCGAGATGCGAGGGAACGGCGCACCCCCAACGCGGCGGATCAGGTAGGGGTGGACATCGGTGTGACCGGGTAGCACGTAGGTGGGGTTCACGCCAGCGATGACGACCTTCAAGCCGTCGTTGAGGGGGAAAGGGCTGATGGCAATGCACACATCGCCGAGCTTGAACTTCATGAAGAACTCCTGGTTTAGCTGTCTGGCAAAACGCCGGGCCAGCAAGCAGACAACTCACCCAGTCCTTGTGGTGGACCAGCCCATCGGGCATCAGAAACAACAATGCCCGTCACGAGGACGGGCTGCCGGGTTCCGCTTTGTTGCCCCGGGGGGCCTCATCGTGTGGACCACCTTGCCCGGATCGGCAGGTTGGTGGAGCCCGGCGGCTCGCTCTTGATGCATAACGACATTTTAGCGGCTCGCTAAGCAGACGGTTTATGCTGTGCGCCATCTAGACACTTTGTTGCCGTGACATCTGGCGGTGCTTTCAAAAGAGTAGCTGCATGCAAATGAATTTTCTCTGGTCGCGCATACCGAAGACGGGAGCAGTTGCAACGTGATGACAGCGTGCGTTGACTGCGGAGTTGATATTGAACAGCCCGGGGTATTTCAATGTCTCCCATGCCTGGTCCGAAGAGCAAAAGGTTTGATGGGCGGTGCTGCCGCAAGCCCAGCCCCGAGAGCAATCAACTCCAAAGTGGTTGCCCCCAAGGTGCAGCCACCCAACAAGGTCGTTCTGAAGGCATCGTCAAAAAAGGCGAAAAAGAAAGCCGCCGCTGCTCGAACCTACGTGGTACCGAGGAAAGAAGTAAATAGAGGGACGGCTAGACCAATAAGTGTTGTCGAATGCATATTCTGTGGGGAGCACTACAACAGCTTGCACATGCAGCAACACTTGATGGCGGCTCATCGTGAAGCGGTGCGTCAACTGGAGGAGTCCAAGAAACCGCCGAAGAGCGTCTGGGTCAGCATCGTTAGTGGCGGTCTACCTGGGCTTGGCAAACGTAGATAGGTGTGGGACACCGGCAAGACAAAGCCCTTGGTGTTTCAAGTCTGTCGGGCGAGCCAACATGCTGGCGCTCGCAGGCAACGCAAAGATGGCGCAGTCGCTACGACGCCCCTTACGCCTTTGTGAGTTCACTCGGCTTGCTTGGGAGCGGTAATCCGAGGCCATCGGTTGTAGCCGACAACAGGATCGTTGGACTTCAGCGCCAGGATCAGCTCGATCTCTTTCCGGTTCAGCTCCTCGCGTGTCGCAGTGGACGACTCCCAGAGGATTTCCTTCCTGATGGAGAAGTCCCGCGACTGTTCGCGAGTGAAGTCTTGTGCGATCAGTTTGCTGTCGGCGCTGCCGAAGTAGTTCGCACTGTCAGTGCGATCCTGACCAACGTAGATTTTTCCGTTCGGGTAAGTGATTTTGTAGACGACGTACGCCTGGCCGTCGCTTCTAGCTTCCGCCGCCATCAAGCCTCTTCAAAATAGTCGGAGTCGATCCGCTTTACCGTGTAGATCGCGGCAGCAGAAACGCCGACGTCGAAATCGATCATCAGACTGGCCAACTTCTGGCCGTCGATGAGCACGACTTTGGTGTCGATCTGACCGGCGTATGCGGTTGCCTCGGCCGTGTAGCTTGAGGTGGTGATGAACACCCCCTTGCGAGCGCGCTGGCCCTGCAGCGCACCAACGAACTTCTGGATCTCGGGGCGCCCGACGGAACCCTGCCACCGCTTGGCCTGGATGAAGATCGTGTCGAGCCCCAGGCGGTCTTCCTTGATGATCCCGTCGATGCCGCCGTCGCCGCTTTGGCCGATGCGTTCGCCCGCGTCCTTGCGGCTGCCGCCGTAGCCCATCTTGACCAGAGCTCCACCACCAGGTACTCGAAGAAGGTCGGCGAGCAAGTGAGGATCTTGGCCAACAGTTCTTGCGCAAGCTGCTGGCGCAGACCCTGGTAGGCGCTCTCGATGGCCTCTTCCGGGGTGGCTTCCGTTTCGGTCACGCTCGTGGCCGGTGATGTAGTGGTGCTGTCTTCCTGCGGTTGCGAGGCACGCTGAAATTCTTGGAATTCAGGGAAGCGAGCCAAGTACTTGGGGTCGATCAAGGTCACACCCTCAGCCAGTACATCCAGGCCACGGGGGGTGATCTTGAACACGCCGCGCCGAGGGGACTCGATGAACGCAGCCTTCTTGAGGTAGGTACGGGCCCACGTGGCCCGGTTCACAAAGAGCCCCGCCTGGCCGCTGGGCAGCATCTCGGCGCGCTCCGCCGGTGTCAACGCGAAGTGGCCTGCGAGTACCTCGTTGAGCTCACGCACGGGCCATTCTTTCCCGTCCTTGAGCAGGGCCAGGAAGGGAAGCATGCAGTCGATGTAGGTGGGGACAGCCATGCAACGAATAATAGGGGGATGCGATTCCGTCGCAGCCGCGCAACGTGCGCGGTGGCCGCATATGCACGCAGATTGGGCCCAGAAACTGGACGGAGTCCCAAGCGGAGTGCAGAAAACTCGCGACAAGAAAAAAGGACCTACGATTTCTCGTAAGTCCTTGTTTCTACAGCTTATTTGCTGGTGGGCGGTGCAGGGTTCGAACCTGCGACCCCTGCCGTGTGAAGGCAGTGCTCTACCACTGAGCTAACCGCCCGAAAAATCGGATCCTGTCGTCTGATCGATCTGTCGGAAGCCTCAGATTATAGCCAGGTTTTCCGCTGCTTCAGGACAGCTGCAACGAACGCCAGACGGTTTTTCCCTTGCTGGCCTTGTCGAGGTCGCTCAGCACGCCCTCGTGGGCCTGCGCTTCCTGTTCGTTGGCGACCAGCACCGGCAGCGTGAAGCGGCTCAGGTCCACTGTCTCGACCAGCCCGTTCTCATCCGGCGCGTCGCCCAGGTCCATGAGCAGGGCGTCCTGGCCACGCGTCATGTTGATGTAGACGTCGGCCAGCAGCTCGGCGTCCAGCAGGGCGCCATGCAGTGTGCGGCCCGAGTTGTCCACGCCGAGCCGGTCGCACAGGGCGTCGAGGCCGTTGCGCTTGCCCGGGAACATCTCCTTGGCCATCACCAGGCTGTCGGTGACCTGCCCGATCACGGTCTTGATGGAGGGCCGACCCAGCCGCTCGAGTTCCTTGTTCAGAAAACTGATGTCGAACGGCGCGTTGTGGATGATCAGTTCAGCGTCCCGCAGGTACTCCAGCAATTCATCGGCAATGGCTGCGAACCTGGGCTTGTCGCGCAAGAACTCGTTGCTGATGCCGTGCACCTTGAGCGCGTCCTCGTGGCTGTCGCGCTCGGGGTTCACATAGAAGTGCAGGTTGTTGCCGGTGAGCTTGCGGTTGAGCAACTCGACACAGCCGATCTCGATGATCCGGTCACCGTTGTCGGCAGACAGGCCGGTGGTTTCGGTGTCCAGCACGATCTGGCGCATCAGTGAAGCTCCTTGGCGTGATTGATCGAGTACTTGGGAATTTCCACCGTGACGTCGGCTTGCGCCAGCAAGGCCTGGCACGACAGGCGCGAGTTCGGCTCCAGGCCCCAGGCGCGGTCCAGCAGGTCTTCTTCCGTCTCGTCGGGTTCGTTCAGGCTGTTGAAACCCTCGCGAACGATCACATGACAGGTCGTGCAGGCCGCACTCATGTCGCAGGCGTGTTCGATGTTGATCTTGTTGTCGAGCAGGGCTTCGCAGATCGAGGTGCCCGCAGGGGCGGTGATGCTCGCGCCCTGGGGGCAGTATTCGGGGTGGGGCAGGATTTTGATCGTGGGCATGGGGGGGGTTCTCAGACTTCTTCGAGTTTCTTGCCGGACAAGGCCTGGCGAATGCCACGGTTCATGCGGAGTGCGGCGAAAGGCTCCGTGGCCTTGGCCAGTTCGCTGGTGGCGGCTTCGATCGCCTGCGCGTCCTCGCCACCCACGCTCGCTGCCAGGGTGGCCATGAGGCCGTCGATCGCCTCGCGCTCCGGTGCATCGAGCAGGTCGGCATCGGCGGCCAGCGCGGTGCGGGTGGCGGCAATCATGCGGTCTGCGTCCACGCGGGCTTCGACCAGCGCGCGGGCACGGATGTCCTGCTCCGCCGTGGCGAAACTGTCTTGCAGCATGGCGGCGATCTGTTCGTCGGACAGGCCATAGGCCGGCTTGACATCCACGCGCGCCTCGACGCCGCTGCCCTGCTCCTTGGCACTGACCGACAGCAAGCCGTCGGCATCCACGGTGAAGGTCACGCGAATGCGCGCCGCACCGGCCACCATGGGAGGAATGCCGCGCAGCTCGAACCGCGCGAGGCTGCGGCAATCGGCAACCAGATCGCGCTCGCCCTGCACCACGTGCAGCGCCAGCGCGGTCTGACCGTCCTGGTAGGTGGTGAAGTCCTGAGCCAGCGCCGTGGGGATGGCGCTGTTGCGCGGCACGATGCGTTCGACCAGACCCCCCATGGTTTCCAGGCCCAGCGAGAGCGGGATCACATCGAGCAGCAGCAGGTCGCCGTCGCGGCTGTTGCCCGCCAGCGCGTTGGCCTGGATGGCCGCGCCCAGCGCCACCACCTCGTCGGGATTCAGGTTGGTCAGAGGCTCCTGGCCGAAGAACTCGCCCACCGTGCGGCGCACCACCGGCATGCGGGTCGAACCCCCGACCATGACCACACCCTTCACCTCGTCCTTGCCGATGCCGGCATCACGCAGCACCTTGCGCACAGCCGTCATGGTGCGGCTGGTGAGCGCGGCGGTGCAGGCCTCGAAGTCGGCGGGGGTCACAGCCTGCTCGATGGCCCGACCGGCCACGCTGGCGCGGAAGGTTTCACTGGCCGTTGACGACAGGGCCTCTTTCACACGGCGCGCTTCGGCGTGCACGGCGGCCCGCTCCGAAGCGTCGAGCACCGCGCTCACGCCCTGTTGCGCCAGCACCCAGGCCGCCAGCAACTGATCGTAGTCGTCACCACCCAGGGCCGAATCGCCGCCGGTGGCCATCACTTCGAAGACGCCTTTGGTAAGGCGCAAGATGGAAATGTCGAAGGTGCCACCCCCCAGGTCGTAGATGGCATAGACGCCTTCGGAACCGTTGTCCAGGCCATAGGCAATGGCTGCGGCCGTGGGTTCGTTGATCAGGCGCAGCACGTTGATGCCGGCCAGTTGCGCCGCATCCTTGGTGGCCTGGCGCTGCGCATCATCGAAGTAGGCAGGCACCGTGATCACGGCACCGTAGAGCTCGTCGTCAAAGCTGTCCTCGGCGCGAAACCGCAGCGTGGCGAGAATTTCCGCACTCACCTCCATCGGTGTCTTGCGCCCAGCCACCGTCTCGACCACCGCCATGCCGTCCTGCTCAACCACGCGGTAGGAAAGTTTGTCCACATCGACCAACTGCGCCCGGCTGCGTCCCATGAGGCGCTTGACCGAACTCACCGTGTTGGCAGGGTCCTGCACCTGCGCGGCCAGCGCCTCATAACCGATCTGCCGGCCAGCGCCGCCCTGCGCCGGGTCGAGGTAGCGCACCACGCTGGGCAGGATCACACGGCCATCAACGGCCGGCAGGCATTCAGAGACACCGTGCCGCACAGCGGCCACCAGCGAATGCGTGGTGCCCAGGTCGATGCCCACCGCCACGCGGCGCTGATGGGGGTCAAGGGATTGGCCGGGTTCGGAAATCTGCAGAAGCGCCATGGGTCACGATCGGTTCAAAGGAAACAGCAGTCTATTGTCCCAGCAGATCGATACGGCTTTCCACATCGCGCGCAAAGCGCTCAACGAACATAAGGGCTCTGACCTGGCGGGCCAGTTCGGGCCAGTCGTGTTTCTCGTCGGCGGTGGTCTGCAGGCCTTCCAGCATGGCTCGTCGTGCGGCGGCCACGTCGTCGGCCATGCGTTCGAGTTCTTCCAGCCCCCCGGCTTCGTCAAGCTCCTCTCGCCACTGCATCTGCTGCATGAGGAAAGCGGCGGGCATGGCCGTGTTGTTCTCGGCCTGAATCGGCGCGCCGTGCAACTCGCACAAGTAGGCAGCACGTTTGAGCGGATCCTTCAGGCGCTGGTGGGCCTCGTTGATTCGCACCGACCATTGCATGGCCTGGCGCTGCGCCTGCGCATCTGCGGTGGCAAACCGGTCGGGGTGGGCTTCGCGTTGCAGGTCTTTCCAGCGCGCGTCAAGCGCGGCCCGGTCGAGCTCGAAGCGGGGCTCGATGCCGAAGATGGCGAAATCGTTCGATTGCAGGTTCAGGTTCATCAAGCAAAAGCCGCCGGCACTTCGCAGTGCGGGCGGCTTCAAAAAGGGACCGTCAGGGCATCAGACCCGGAAGCTTTCGCCGCAACCACAGCGGTCGCGTTCATTCGGGTTGTTGAAACGAAAGCCTTCGTTGAGGCCTTCGCGAACGAAGTCGAGCTGCGTGCCGTCGATGTAGGCCAGGCTCTTGGGGTCAACCAGTACCTTCACGCCGTTGTCTTCGAACACGACGTCCTCCGGCGCAATCTCGTCGGCATATTCGAGCTTGTAGGCCATGCCCGAGCAACCCGTGGTCTTCACGCCCAGACGCACGCCCACGCCCCTGCCCCGTTTGGCAATGTAGCGGGTGACGTGGCGCGCAGCGGCCTCAGAAATCGAAATGGACATGGGTTGGCCGCTCAGTGGCTGTGCTTCTTGCGGTAGTCGTCGACCGCCGCCTTGATCGCGTCTTCGGCGAGGATGGAGCAGTGGATCTTCACCGGTGGCAGCGCCAGCTCTTCAGCGATCTGGCTGTTCTTCAACGCGGCGGCTTCGTCGAGCGTCTTGCCCTTGACCCATTCGGTCACCAGAGACGATGACGCAATGGCCGAGCCGCAGCCGTAGGTCTTGAAGCGCGCGTCCTCGATCACGCCCGTGGACGGGTTGACCTTGATCTGCAGCTTCATCACGTCGCCGCAGGCGGGAGCACCCACCATGCCGGTGCCGACGCTGTCGTCGCCCTTTTCGAACGAGCCCACATTGCGCGGGTTTTCATAGTGGTCAACCACTTTTTCCGAATAAGCCATGTTCTTTCTCCTTCAGTGTGCCGCCCACTGGATGGTGGACAGGTCGATACCGTCTTTGAACATCTCCCAGAGCGGGGAGAGTTCGCGCAACTTCGCCACGTTTTCCTTGATCGTGGCCACCGCATAGTCAATCTCGGCCTCGGTGGTCCAGCGGCCGATCGTCATGCGCAGGCTGCTGTGAGCCAACTCGTCGCTGCGACCCAGGGCGCGCAACACATAGCTGGGCTCCAGGCTGGCCGACGTGCAGGCGGAACCCGACGACACCGCCAGGCCTTTGATGCCCATGATCAGCGACTCGCCTTCGACGTAGTTGAAGCTCATGTTGAGGTTGTGCGGCACACGCTTTGTCTCGTGGCCGTTGATGAAAACCTCTTCCACGTCTTTCAGGCCGGCGAGCATGCGCTCGTGCAGCGCCTGAATCCGCAGGTTCTCTTCATGCATCTCTTCCTTGGCAATGCGGTAAGCCTCGCCCATGCCGACGCACTGGTGCGTGGGCAGGGTGCCCGAGCGCATGCCGCGCTCGTGTCCACCGCCATGCATCTGTGCCTCGATGCGGATGCGTGGCTTGCGCCGCACATACAGGGCACCGATGCCTTTGGGACCATAGGTCTTGTGCGACGTCAGGCTCATCAGGTCAACCGGCAGCGTCTGCAGGTCGATGTCAACCCGGCCGGTGGCCTGCGCCGCGTCCACGTGGAAGATCACGCCCTTCTCGCGGCAGATCGCGCCGATGGCGCCGATGTCCTGGATCACGCCGATCTCGTTGTTCACGAACATGACAGAAGCAATGATGGTGTCGGGACGGATCGCCGCCCGGAACACATCGAGGTCGAGCAGGCCGTCGGCCTGGACATCGAGGTAGGTCACCTCGAAGCCCTGGCGCTCGAGTTCGCGGCAGGTGTCGAGCACAGCCTTGTGCTCGGTCTTCACCGTGATCAGGTGCTTGCCCTTGGTCTTGTAGAAATGCGCCGCGCCCTTGAGCGCAAGGTTGTTGGATTCGGTCGCGCCGCTGGTCCACACGATCTCCCGCGGGTCGGCATTGATCAGTGCGGCCACTTGTTCGCGTGCGGCCTCCACGGCCTTTTCTGCTTCCCAACCCCAGGCGTGGCTGCGCGACGCGGGGTTGCCGAAGTGCTCACGCAACCACGGGATCATGGCGTCCACCACCCGCGGATCGCAGGGGTTGGTCGCGCTGTAGTCCATGTAGATGGGGAAATGCGGAGTGCTCATGGCTGGCGTTCTCGAGGCTGGCTGAATGAATCAAAAAATGGACGATGCCGGTGCTGGCTGACACAAGGCCTGCGCTTGCCCGAGGCAAGGCCCCGGGCCCGCGGGCTCATTTGGAAAACGCAACTCCACCCAGTGCGAACACCGAATTGGGCGCGTTGACGCGAATGGGCTTGACCACCGGTGCACTGGAAATGGCGCGCTTGATCATGGGAGCGTTTTCCACCACCACGCCTTTGGCGAGCTGTTCGTCCACCAGCGACTGCAGCGAGACAGAGTCAAGGAAGTCCACCATCTTGGTGTTCAGCGCGGCCCACAGTTCGTGCGTCATGCAGCGGTGCCCTTCGCCCAGGCAGTTTTCCTTGCCTCCGCACTGCGTGGCGTCGATCGGCTCGTCCACCGACACGATGATGTCGGCCACGGTGATCTCGCCCGCCTTGCGGCCCAGCGTGTATCCACCGCCTGGCCCACGCGTCGACTCGACGAGTTCGTGGCGGCGCAGCTTGCCGAACAACTGCTCGAGGTAAGACAACGAGATCTGCTGCCGCTGGCTGATCGCCGCCAGCGTCACGGGTCCGTTGTTCTGGCGCAGGGCCAGGTCAATCATGGCTGTGACCGCAAAGCGGCCTTTGGTCGTGAGGCGCATTTTCAAGCTCCTTAAATGTTGGCTTGACCGTCGTTGACTGGCCCAACGGGTATCACCCCTTGAACCCCTTCTCCGCCCACCCTGACCATTTCTGGTCGCTTCATCGAAGGCTTTCCCGACTGTTTTCGTCGAGTATATCTTAAAAGCCTACTGATTTGCTCAGCATCTTAATCCAAAAACTCTCTTTGTCTAGGACAAATGGAGTTTCAGACTAAAAAGAATAAAAAGAGACCAATCAGTCACTTTTGAGCACTTGTGCACAGAGTGAGACATGCCTCCGTGGGAAAACGTTCAGCCGAAAGGGAAAAAAGGGATGGGAAAAGGCGAACGCAACGCCGGCGCCTGGCCGACCGTCAGGCGATGTTGTCCACGCCAGACGCGCCGAAGACCGATGCCTTGAGCCGGCCCAACTGGTCGCGCACACCCGCCGCCTTCTCGAATTCGAGGTTGCGCGCGTGCTCCAGCATGAGCTTTTCCAGCCGCTTGATCTCGCGCGCCACATCCTTCTCGCTCATCTCGTCGATGCTGGCGCGGTGGGCACTGTCGGCGGCCAGGCGATCGGCTTCCTTGCCCGCCTTCTCGCTGTACACGCCATCGATCAGGTCCTTGATGCGCTTGTTGATGCTGCGTGGCTCGATGCCCATGGCCAGGTTGTGGGCCACCTGTCTGGCACGACGGCGGTTGGTCTCGTCGATGGCCTTCTTCATCGACTCGGTGATGCGATCGGCATACAGGATGGCGCGCCCGTTGAGGTTGCGCGCGGCGCGCCCGATGGTCTGGATCAGGCTGCGCTCAGACCGCAGGAAACCCTCCTTGTCGGCATCGAGGATGGCGACCAGGGACACCTCGGGAATGTCCAGGCCTTCGCGCAGCAGGTTGATGCCCACCAGCACGTCGAACGCACCCAGGCGCAGGTCGCGCAGAATCTCCACCCGCTCGACCGTGTCCACGTCGCTGTGCAGGTAGCGCACCTTCACGCCGTTTTCAGTCAGGTAGTCGGTGAGCTGCTCTGCCATGCGTTTGGTCAGGGTGGTGATCAGCACCCGCTCGTTCTTTTCCACCCGGATGCGGATCTCCTGCAGCACATCGTCCACCTGGTGGGTGGCCGGGCGCACTTCGAGCTCCGGGTCCACCAGGCCGGTGGGCCGCACGAGCTGCTCGACCACCTGGCCGGCGTGCGTCTTTTCATAGTCGGCCGGCGTGGCCGAGACAAACACCACCTGGCGCATGCGCTGCTCGAATTCGTCGAACTTCAGGGGCCGGTTGTCCAGCGCACTGGGCAGGCGAAAGCCGTACTCGACCAGCGTGGTCTTGCGCGCGCGGTCACCGTTGTACATGCCGCCGAACTGGCCGATCAGCACGTGGCTCTCGTCCAGGAACATCATCGCGTCCTTGGGCAGGTAGTCCGTCAGCGTGGATGGCGGCTCCCCCGGCAGACTCCCCGAAAGATGGCGGGAATAGTTCTCGATGCCCTTGCAGTGTCCGACCTCGCTGAGCATTTCCAGGTCGAAACGGGTGCGCTGCTCCAGCCGTTGCGCCTCCACCAGTTTGCCCATGCCCACCAGTTCCTTCAGTCGGTCGGCGAGCTCCAGCTTGATGCCTTCGACAGCGCTGAGCACCTGCTCGCGGGGCGTCACGTAATGGCTGCTGGGGTAGACCGTGAAACGCGGGATCTTCTGCCGCACCTTGCCGGTCAGCGGGTCGAACAACTGCAGCGTCTCGACTTCGTCGTCGAACAGCTCGATGCGGATCGCCATTTCCGAGTGCTCGGCCGGAAACACATCGATGGTGTCGCCGCGCACGCGAAACTTGCCACGGCTGAAGTCCTGCTCGTTGCGGGCGTACTGCATGCGAACCAGCTGGGCGATCAGGTCGCGCTGCCCCACCTTGTCGCCCACCCGCAGCGTCATCACCATCTGGTGGTAGCTCTCGGGCTTGCCGATGCCGTAAATGGCCGAGACTGTGGCCACGATGATCACGTCGCGCCGCTCCAGGATGCTCTTGGTGCAGCTCAGCCGCATCTGTTCGATGTGCTCGTTGATCGCGCTGTCCTTTTCGATGAACAGGTCGCGCTGCGGCACATAGGCCTCGGGCTGGTAATAGTCGTAGTAGCTGACGAAGTACTCGACCGCGTTTTTCGGGAAGAACTCGCGGAATTCGCTGTAGAGCTGCGCGGCCAGCGTCTTGTTGGGTGCAAACACGATGGCCGGACGGCCCAGCCGTGCAATCACGTTGGCCATGGTGAAGGTCTTGCCCGAACCGGTCACGCCCAGCAGGGTCTGGAACACCTCGCCGTCGTTCACGCCTTCGACCAGCTTGCGGATGGCTTCGGGCTGGTCGCCCGCGGGCGGATAGGGCAGGAACAGTTCGAACGGAGAGCCGGGAAACCGGACGAACTCACCCTCGGCGGGTGGCCCGTTGTCCACCTCAAGCAGCGGGGTCTTCGGCGGTTGGGGCAGTGTGATCGGGAGCATCGGCAGATTGTGCCGGATGGTCATCTTTGGCGCTGGTGCCGCTGGGGCGGGCCTGGCGAATCCCGGGCTTGGCCAGGATCTCCACATAGGCCTCGGCCGCGCCCTCTTTCGCCACGGCGTCCAGTCCTGCCATCAGGGCCGACAGGTGCACCACCTCGGCCGAATCTTTCGTCGCGCCGCAGCGGCAATCGAAGTCCAGAAAATCCACGCCGTCCGGCAGCTCGCGACGACGCTCGCGCTTGAGGTACTTGCGGATCTCGTGCTTGACGGCTTCAAGCACACGGTCGCGGTGACGGCCCTCTTGGGTCAACTGAAAGGTTTTTCGCATGGCAATCGGGCGCGCGGGCAGCGCGAAGTCGGGGAACAAGTCCGGGAATGAAGGGCGCGATTATGCGCGCCGGGGTATCCTGCGTCGCACATGACTCCCCGCGAACAACACCCCACGCCCGGCAAGGACGAGATCGCCCTGCTTGAACCGTTCGAGCGCCTCGGGCTCGACCGCATCGTGCTGGTGAACACCGCCGCACAGGCCCGGGAGGCCTGCGCGGCGCTGATCGACCATGCGGTCTGGGGTTTCGACACCGAATCCAAGCCCACCTTCTTCAAGGACCAGCTCTCCGACGGGCCGCACATCGTGCAGCTGGCCACGGCCCAGCGCGCCTGGGTGTTCCAGCTGTTTGATCCGGCCTGCCGCGACCAGGTGGCCGCCTTGCTCGCGGATGACCGCCACACCAAGGCCGGGTTCGGTCTGGGCGACGACACCCGGCGCATCGTGTCCAAACTGGCGGTGGAGCCCGCGGCCGTGCTGGAGCTCAACAGCGTGTTCCGGGAGCGCGGCTACCGCAAGGACATGGGGGTGAAGGGCGCGGTGGCGGTGCTGTTCAACCAGCGCTTCCTCAAGTCGAAAAAGGCCGCCACCTCGAACTGGGCCAACCCGCACCTGAGCGAAGCACAGCTGGTTTACGCGGCCAACGATGCCTACGCCGCCGCCCGTGTGTTCGATGCCCTGGGCCTGCGCTGAGACGCTGAGTCAGCGCCGGCGCAGCGGCGTGAGCAGGTCGCCCAGGCCGTTGTGGTCGATCTCGTGCATGAGCTGCAGCAGCCGACCCACCTCGCTGCGGGGAAACCCTTCTCGAGCGAACCAGTTGAGGTAGTTGCCGGGGAGGTCGGCGATCACGCGCCCCTTGTGTTTGCCGAACGGCATCTCCACGGTCAACAAGCGCTCCAGGTCTTCGGGTTTCATGGGTCACACAGGCGGCACAAAGGCCATCAAAAGTGGCGCCATGCTAACGCGGCATCGGTGTCCGGTCGCTGATACTTGTCGACATGCACCTGCAACGCACCATCTTCACCACGCCCGTCGTCAACACGGTGCTGCGCGCCTTCTCGATCGGATTTCTCAAGCTCACCGGATGGCGCATTGAAGGTGCCCTGCCCGCCCACGCCACCAGAAGCGTCCTGATCGCCGCACCGCACACGAGCAACTGGGACCTGCCCTACACCTTGATGGTGGCCTTCGCCCTTCGGCTCAACGTTCGCTGGATGGGCAAACAAGGCATCTTCCGCGCACCGTTTGGCGGCGTCATGCGCTGGCTCGGTGGCATACCGGTCAACCGCGAGCAGTCCACCAACCTGGTGGCCGCATCGGCCCAGGCGATCCGGGAGGCCGACGGTCCGCTGCAGTTGATCGTGCCGCCCGAGGGCACGCGCAGCAAGACGCGCTACTGGAAGACCGGCTTCTACTACATCGCCCGCGAAGCGCAAGTGCCCATCGTCATGGCCTACATGGACTATGCGAACAAGCGCAGCGGCCTGGGTCCACTGTTCGAACCCACCGGCGATGTGGACGCCGACATGGCCACCATCAAGGCCTTTTACGCACCGTTCAAAGGCAGGAACGCGGCGCAGTTCGAAACCGCGGACTGATTCCAGAAAGCGCGTCAGAGCGCCTGGGCCAGGCGGCCCACACCTTCTTCGATCTTGTCCAGACCCACGGTGGCGAAGCTCAGACGCAGCGTGGCGGGGTCCGGGTGACGCGCGTAAAACGGCGCACCGGGCACGAAGGCCACGCCCTTGTCGATCGCGCGCCTGGCGAGCTCGCCACCGTCCTGCAGCTGCCCGCGGGCGCCGGTGAGCCGGGCCCAGATGAACAGGCCGCCTTGCGGCTGGACGAATTCGATCGCGTCACCGAGCTCGCGCCGCAGCGCCTCGCCCATGGCGGTGGCGCGCTCGGCATAGACCTGGCGCACCCTGGCCAGGGTCGCGGGCATGCGCCCGGCCTTCAGGTACTGGGCGGCCGTGGCTTGCGCAAAGGTGCTGGTGTGCGCATCGCTGAACTGCTTGCACATGGTGGCCTTGGCGAGCAACTCGGCGGGCCCCACCATCCAGCCCACGCGCAGCCCGGGCGAGAGCACCTTGCTCAACGAACCACAATGCACCAGCAGCTCGCGGCTGCCCGGCACCTGGGCACTCAGGGCCAGCAGGCTCGGTGGCGGCGCCTCGCCGAAGTAGAGGTCGCCGTACGGGTCGTCCTCAACGATCAGCATGTGGTGCTTCACCGCCATCTCCAGCACGGCCCGGCGCCGCTCCAGGCTCATGAGCGCCCCACTGGGGTTGCCGAAGGTGGGAATGAGGTAGACGAACTTCGGTTGGTGCTCGGCAATGAGTTGCTCCAGCGCGTCGGTCTGCGTGCCATCTCCGTCCACCGGCACGGTGATGAGCTCGGCTCCGTAGAGACGGAAGCACTGGATGGTGGCGAGAAACGTCGGGCCCTCGACGATCACCTTGTCGCCGGGCGAGATCAGCGTCTTGCCCAGCAGGTCCAGGGCCTGCTGGCTGCCGGTGGTGACGATGAGATCGCTGGCCGCCACCTCGCGCACGCCCTTGGCGGCCATGAAGCTGGCGATCTGCTCGCGCAGTGGCGCATGGCCTTCGGTGGCGCCGTACTGCAGCGCGGCACCCGGCTCCTCGGTGAGTGCGGTGTTCACCGCATCGCGGATGCCCTGCACGTCGAACAGGGCGCTGTCCGGAAAGCCGCCGGCAAAACTGATGATGCCGGGCCTGCCCAGCAGCTTGAAGAGTTCGCGGATGGCGGAGGTTTCGACGTTGTCGAGGCGGGTGGCGAAGGGGATGGTCATGTCGGGGCGCTCTGAAGGACGAGCAGCGATGTTAGCAATTGCGACCGCGCAGACCATGGCGACGGACATTGCAGCGCGGCCCCGGTGTGCCGCCAAAGCCGCCCGTAAACTCGTCTGCATGAAACGCGATCAGATCGAGTCCTTCTTTGCCACCCTGCGCGCGGCCAACCCGCAGCC
Source organism: Hydrogenophaga sp. (assembly GCF_030373225.1). Classification (GTDB taxonomy): domain Bacteria; phylum Pseudomonadota; class Gammaproteobacteria; order Burkholderiales; family Burkholderiaceae_C; genus Hydrogenophaga. The sequence continues at coordinate 28,565 of NZ_JAUCZG010000002.1, forward strand.
GCAAACCGAGCTCGAATACACCAGCGTGTTCGAGCTGCTGGCGGCGGTGCTGCTGTCGGCCCAGGCCACCGATGTGGGCGTCAACAAGGCCACGCGCAGGCTGTTCCCGGTGGCCAACACGCCGCAGAAGATCCTGGATCTCGGGCTCGAAGGGCTGGAGGGCCACATCAAGACCATCGGTCTGTACCGCAGCAAGGCACGCCACCTCATGCAGGCTTGCCGCATGCTGGTGGATCAACACGGCGGCGAGGTGCCGCGCACGCGCGAGGCGCTCGAGGCCCTGCCGGGCGTGGGCCGAAAAACGGCCAACGTGGTGCTCAACGTGGCCTTCGGCCAGCCGACCATGGCGGTGGACACGCACATCTTTCGCGTGAGCAACCGCACCGGCCTGGCGCCAGGCAAAAACCCGCTGGCGGTCGAGCGGCAACTGATGAAGCGGGTGCCGCCGGCTTACGCGGTGGACTCGCACCACTGGCTGATCCTGCACGGCCGCTATGTGTGCCAGGCACGCAAACCCCTGTGCCCGACCTGCGCGGTGTCGGCGTTTTGCGACTTCAAGGACAAGACCCGCGCCTGAGCCCCGGCTTCAGAGTTCGACCGAAACCCATCCGCCCGGCCCGGGCGCATCCTTCGGCCACTGGCTCGCTTCCCGGATGGTCACCCCGCCGCTGGCCACGATGTGCTGCACCGCCCGGATCACCCCGGCGTGCGTCACCCACACCACATCGTGGCTCCTGGCCGGACGCAGATCGCCAAGCGCCGCGGCCACCCGCTCCAGCAGCATCTGCGTGCTCTCGGCGCCACCGAAGCGGTGGTGTGCGAAGTCGGCCATCCACTCATCGAAGGCGCTGCGCGGCAGGTTGTCCCAGCGCTGCAGCTCCCAGCGGCCAAAGTCCATTTCGTTCAGGCGCGTGTCCATGCGCGCCGCGCCCAGGTCGGGCCGTTCGGCCTGCAGCGCTCCGGCCATCTGCTGCGCGCGCACCAGACCCGACACCCACACCGGCGTGCCCGGCGGTGGCAGGCTGGAGAAGGCCTGCGCCGCTTCGCGCGTGCGCCCCGCATCGGCCGGCACATCGCTCGCGCCGTAGCACAGGCCTTGGGGCAACAACACCGGGGCGTGACGCAACAGCCAGAGTTTCATGCGAGGAACAGGGCCAGCCCCAGGTAAAACAGCAGCTCGCACACCTGCTGCGTGGCGCCCAGACCGTCACCGGTGAAGCCCTGCAGGCGCCGCCGCAGCAGGCGCCACATCCAGGCCAGTCCGATCAGCGCGCCCAGCACCGCCTGCGCCCAGGGTGCGCCAGGCAGCAGCCAGACCACCAGCGCCATCGCCAGCAGCCACCACAGCAGGCCGGCGGCCAGACCGGCATTGCCGATGCTCTCGGCCAGCGGCTTGCTTTTCGACTGCGGTGTGTCGCCCACATGCGCCAGCGTGCGAATGACGAACAGCGGCATGGTGCGCGAGGTGACGTGTGCAGCGAACAGCGCCACCACCGCCAGCCACGCATCGACCTGGGCCAGCAAGGCCAGCAGCGCCACCTTGAACAGCACCGCGAGCAGCAGAGCGATCGCGCCGAAACTGCCGATGCGCGAGTCCTTCATGATCTCCAGCGCGCGGGTGCGCTCGGCACTGCCGCCGAGGCCGTCGGCAAGGTCGGCCAGCCCGTCTTCGTGAAACGCCCCGGTGAGCAGCACGCCGAACACGGTGCTGGCGATGGCCGCCACCCAGGGCGCGGCGGGCCAGGCCGGCAGCGCCAGCAGCAAGCCCCACAACACCGCTGCCGTGAGCCCGCCCACGATCCAACCCACCCCCGGGAAATGCGCCGCGCTCGCGCGCAACATGGCCGGGCTGAACCCCACCCAGTCAGCCAGCCGGCCCGTCACCGGGATGCGGGTGAAGAACTGCAGGGCGAGCAGGAAGTGCTGAAAAAAACCCTTCACCGACTCATCCCTCCGTTCGGGCCGAGCCTGTCGAAGCCTTCACCAACACCGTGGGAGGCCCTTCGACAGGCTCAGGGCGAACGGAAGTACCAGGCTCAGGGTGAACGGAGGTGTCTTCGCTCCTCGACACCCCCGCCGCCTCGAAGCTCGCCATCTCGCGCAGCAGCGCACACGCGCTCACCAGCAGCGGCCAGGCCAGCGCCGCGCCGGAACCTTCGCCCAGCCGCAGGCCCAGATCGAGCAAGGGCTCGGCCTTCAGGTGGGCCAGCATGAGCGCGTGGCCGCGTTCGCCGGAGCGGTGCGCGAACACGCAGCGCTGCAGGACCGGCGGCTGCAGGTGTGCGGCCACCAGCACGGCGGAGCTGGCGATGAAGCCGTCAACCACGATCACGCGCCGCTCCAGCGCGGCTTGCAGCACCGCGCCGACCAGCGTGGCGATTTCGAAACCACCCACAGCCGCGAGCGCGTCCAGCGGCGCCTTCGCGTCGGCGTGGCGCGCCAGCACCGCGCGCAGGATGACGATCTTGCGCTGCACCGCGTCGGCGTCCAGTCCGGTGCCGGCGCCGGTGACCTCGGCCACGTCGAGCCCGGCCAGGCGCGCCAGCAGCATCGACGCGGCCGAGGTGTTGCCAATGCCCATTTCACCGAGCAGCAAGGCATTGCCGGGCAGACCCGTCAAGACCTCTCTCCCGTTGGCGATGGCCTGCGCGCACTGCGCCGCGCTCATGGCCGGGCCTTCGAGCGCGTCGGCCGTGCCGTGCGCCACCTTGCGGATCAACAGGCCCTCCCGATGGGCGAAGTCGTGCTTCACGCCGCAGTCCACCACCGTGAGGCCGATGCCGTGCTGGCGGGCGAGCACGCTCACTGCCGCGCCGCCGGCGAGGAAGTTCTCCACCATCTGCCAGGTCACGTCGCTCGGGTAGGCCGACACGCCCCGCGCGGCAAGACCGTGGTCGCCCGCGCAGACCAGCATCTGCGGCGACAGCATCACCGGCTCAGCAGTGCCCAGGACCAGGCCGATGCGCTGCGCCAGCGCCTCGATGCGCCCCAGCGAACCCCGCGGTTTGGTCTTGTTGTCCAGCGTGTGCTGCAGTGCGCGGGCCAGTTCGGGTTGGGTGATGTCGGGAATGTGCGTGTTCATGGCCGGGGTGCGATGAGTTGCTCGAGCGCGCCGGGCTCGAAGTGGGTTTCAATGAAGTCGGCCAGTCCGTCGAACACGGTCTCCAGCGTGGGTGCGGCGGCTCCAAACAAGGCGTGCAGCACGCGCGGGTCTTCGAACAGGCCGTGCAGGTAGATGCCGAGCACGTTGCCCGCTGCGTTCTGCCAGCCCAGGCCGCCGGGCAGCACCTCGCGTGCGAGGTCGCCCCCCGCCGCCATGGCCGGGTGTTGCACGGTCCGGCCATGGTGGATCTCGTAACCCGCAGCGGTCACGCCCGTGAGCGCGCTCCACAGGCCCGTGAGTTCGCCGAACGCGGTTTGCGTGTGGCGCACGGTTTTCTCCAGCTCGAACTGCGTGACCAGCGGCAGCAGGCCCAGGCCAGGGGCGTTGCCGTCGATGCCGTGCGGATCGATGAGCGCCTCGCCGAGCATCTGCAGCCCGCCGCACACGCCCAGCACCGCTCCGCCCTGCGCCGCATGGGCCGCGATGGCGCGATCGAGCCCCTGTGTGCGCAGCCAGGCCAGGTCGGCAGCGGTGGCCTTGCTGCCGGGCAGCACGATCCAGTCGGCACCCACGCATTCGGCCGGCGTGCGCGCCCAGACCACGCGCACGCCCGGCACGTTCCTGAGCGGCTGGAATTCGTCGAGGTTGCTGATGCGCGGGCAGGCCATGACCACCACCGTCTTGCTCACGGCGCCGGATGCGTGCGTCCTGTCGTCAAACACACCATCCTCTTCAGGCAAGCCGTGTTGCCACCACATCGGCAGCGTGGCCACCGTGGGCACGCCGGTGAGGTCCTGCAGCATCTGCGGCGCCGGCGCGAGCAGGCTGGCGTCGCCGCGGAACTTGTTGAGCACGAAGCCGTGGATCAGCGCGCGCTCCTGCGCCGGCAGCAAGGCCCAGGTGCCGTAGAGGTGGGCGAAGGCACCACCGCGGTCGATGTCGGTCACGAGCAGGCAGCGCGCCTTCGCATGCAGCGCCACCCGCATGTTCACGATGTCGCTGTCATGCAGGTTGATCTCGGCCGGCGATCCCGCGCCTTCGATCACCACCACGTCGTTCTCTTCGCGCAGTGCATCGAGCGCTGCGGCGATCTGCGGCCACACATGCAGGCTTCGATCGCGCCAGGGCATGCGGGAGAGTGCATCGTTCACCCGCCCCATCAACACCACCTGGCTGCGCGTGTCGGTCTCGGGCTTGAGCAGCAGCGGGTTCATGCGAACGTCGGGTTCGGCTCGTGCCGCGAGCGCCTGGAAGTACTGGGCCGAACCGATCTCACCGCCGAGCGACCGATTTTCCGCCGGGCCGCCCCAAGGAAAATCAGCCCCCTCGGGGGGCAGCGACCCGCGTGAGCGGTGGAGCGTGGGGGCCACAACCCTGGCGTTGTTGCTCATGTTCTGCGCCTTGAACGGCGCCACCTTCAGGCCGAGCCGCGCGCAGTGCCGGCACAGCGCGGTGGTGAGCCAGCTCTTGCCGGCACCGCTGGTCGTGCCCAGCACCATCACGCAGCGTGCGGACATGGCCTCAGGCGCGACGGGCTCGCAGGCCCAGCCCGGCGAGCAGCGCCATGTCGGCCGCCACATCGGGGTTGCCCGTGGTGAGCAGCTTCTCGCCGTAGAAGATGGAATTGGCGCCGCCCAGGAAACACAGGGCCTGCACCGCGTCGCTCATCTGCTGGCGCCCGGCCGACAGGCGCACACGGGCGCGCGGCATGGTGATGCGGGCCACCGCGATGGTGCGCACGAACTCCAGTGGATCGAGGTCGGCCTGGTCGCCCAGCGGCGTGCCCTGCACCTTCACCAGGTTGTTGATCGGCACCGACTCGGGGTAGTCGGGCGCGAGGTTGGCCAGCTGGGCCACCAGCGCGGCGCGCTGTCGGCGCGACTCGCCCATGCCCACGATGCCGCCACAGCAGACCTTCACACCTGCGCGCCGCACGCGCTCCAGCGTGTCCAGCCGGTCCTGGTAGTCGCGTGTGGTGATGACCTCGCCGTAGAAATCGGGCGCGCTGTCGAGGTTGTGGTTGTAGTAGTCCAGACCGGCGTCGCGCAAGGTCTCGGCGTGGCCGTCGTTCAACATGCCCAGCGTGGCGCAGGCCTCCAGGCCCACGTCCTTGACGGCGCGCACCAGTTCGGCCACGGCGTCCACATCGCGGTCCTTGGGCGCGCGCCAGGCCGCGCCCATGCAGAAGCGCGTGGCGCCGGCCTGCCTCGCACGCTGCGCGGCTTCGCGCACGGCGTGCACGCCCATCAGCTTGCCGGCCTCCAGGCCGGTGTCGAAATGCACCGACTGCGGGCAGTAGCCGCAGTCTTCGGGGCAGCCACCGGTCTTCACCGACAGCAGGGTGGCCAGCTCGACCTCGGTCGGGTCGAACTGTTCGCGATGCACGCTCTGGGCGCGGTGCATCAGTTCGGAAAACGGCAAATCAAACAGCGCGGCCACCTCGTCGACCGACCAGCGTTCGGTGCTGGCGGTGGCGGGGGCAGGACGGGGGACAAGGCGCACGGGTTGTTCGTTCAGGCTGGTCGTGGTCATGGCGGTCTTCTTTCAGAAACGGGGATTCTCGTCGAGCGGGTCGGCGGCCCGAGCACCGGGCTGCGGTCGACCATGCTTCATCGGGGCAGGGCCACCCACTGGTCACCCAGCGGGTGGATAACCACACGGTGATCGAACACTTCCTCCAGTGCCCGGTGGGTCCCGGCGTCTTCGCAGGCGCCCTGGTGGACCACCCGCCCATGCGCCATCACCACCATCTGGTCGGCGTGCAGGGCCATGCCGATCTCGTGCAGCACGCTCACCACTGTTCTGCCTTGTGCGACCAGTTCACGCACCAACAGCAGCCAGTCGGCCTGGTGCGGCGGGTCCAGGTTGGCCAGCGGTTCGTCCATCAGCAACACCTGGGCGTCCACCGCGAGCAGGCGCGCCAGCAACACGCGCTGGCGCTCGCCGCCAGAGAGGGCGCCCAGCGGGCGCTCGCGCCAGTCCCAGGCCTGTGTGGCACGCAAGGCCTGCTCCACAGCCGCACGGTCCGCGCCCGACGGCGCGGCCAGCCAGGACTGGTGCGGCAGGCGCCCGAGCATGGCCACATCCCAGACGCTGAGGTCGTCCGCACCCTGCTCGCCCTGCCCCAGCCAGGCCAGGCAGCGCGCACGCTCTCGCCCGCGCCACTGCGCCAGGGGCCGCTCCAGCAGCCGCACCTGGCCGCTGTGGGTCAGCAGACCGGCGAGCGCCTTGAGCAGGGTCGACTTGCCGGCGCCGTTGGGTCCGACCACGCTGGTCCAGCGCGCTGCAGGAAAACCCACGTCGATGCCATGCAGCACGGGCGTGCCGCCCAGCGCCACGCCCACCCCGAGGGCTTGCAGGGCGAGCTTCACAAAAAGCCTCCGGGGCGGCGCCGCCTGTGCATCAGCCAGAGCAGGTAGCTGCCGCCGAGCACGGCGGTCAGCACCCCCACCGGCAGCTCCTGCGGCGCGATGATCCAGCGCGCGAGCACGTCGGCGGCCATGAGCAACAAGCCCCCCATGAGGGCGCTCAACACAATCAGTCGGCCGTGGGTGGTCTTGACGATGGATCGCACCAGGTGCGGCGAGGCCAGGCCCACAAAAGCGATCAGGCCGGTCTGTGCCACCGCTGCGCCGGTGGCCAGCGCCAGCACCGCCACCAGCACGCCGCGCACCGCCGCCAGCGGCAGACCCAGGCTCAGGGCCGTGGCCTCGCCCAGGGCCAGTCCGTCAAGCACCCGTCCAAGCAAGGCAGCCAGCAGCACCGCCAGCCACAACATGGCCGCCATGACGCCGCACGCCGCCCAGCCCACGAAACCCGTGCTGCCGAGCATGAAGCCCTGCATGGCCTGCAAGGTGTCGGGCGAGGCGATGGTGACGAGGTCGCGCGCTGCGCCCAGCACCACGCCCACGATCACGCCCGCCAGCAGCAGGCGAAGCGTGTGTTGCACGCCCCTGGCCAGCGCCAGCGTGAGCGCCACGCCGAGCACCGCCCCCGCGAAGGCGGCACCGGTCAGACCCAGCCGCACCAGCCATTGCGTGGCGAACGGGGACGCGCCGAACAAGGCCAGTGCCAGCGCCACGCCCAGCGCTGCGCCGGAAGCGCTGCCCAGCAGGTAGGGATCGGCCAGCGGATTGCGGAACAGGCCCTGCGCCACCGCGCCGGCCAGACCCAGCAGCGCGCCGGCCAGCCAGGCGCCGAGCGTGCGCGGCAGGCGGATGTCCCAGAGGATCTGCCAGGCCACCGGATCGTGCCGCGCACGCAGCACGCTCTCCAGACCGGTGCTGCCCACGCCGGCGCCCAGCACCAGCAGCAGGAGTGCGCCCAGCAGCAAGGCCGAACCGAGCCACCAGCTGTGGCGCGCACCGCTCACCGCAGGCCTCGCCCGTTGATGCAGCGCGCCATGATGCGGGCCGCCTCGGCCATGCGCGGTCCGGGGCGCACCAGCACATCGGACTCCGCTTCCGTGAAGACGCACACGCGCTGTTCGCGCAGCGCGCGCAAGCCCGCCCAGCCCGGACGCTCGGCCAGGCCCTGCGCCTGGCGCGCGCCGATCATGAGGAGGTCGGGGTTGGCACGCACCACGTATTCCGGGTTGATGCGAGGGAAAGGCCCCAGCTCGGGCGTGAGGATGTTCTGCACGCCCAGTCGCGCCATCAGTTCACCGATGAAGGACTGGGTGCCGGCGGCATAACCTCCGGTGCTGACCTCGTAATACACGCGCAGCGAGCGCGCAGCCGGCGGCAGCGACTGTGCGGCAGCCAGCACGCCGGCATCGATGGCGCGCCAGAGGCGGTCGGCGTCGGGCACCTCCAGCAGCTGGCCCAGCCGGCCCATGACACGCTGCGCATCGGCCGAGTTTTTGGGCTCCAGGGCCAGCACCTTCAGGCCCAGCGACTCCAGCCGCTGCACGCCGCGCGAAGAAGCGGCCATCAGCACCACGTCGGGCCGGAGCGCGACGATCGCCTCGATGTTGGGGTCGATGCCGCCGCCGGCCTGCGGCAGCCGGCGCACCGATGCGGGGTGGTTCGAATAGCGATCCACACCGACCAGCCGGTGGCACTGGCCGAGCTCGCACACCGTCTCGGTCAGCGAGGGCAGCAGCGACACGATGCGCTGCGGCGACTGCGCCAGCGTCACCGTCACGCCGCGGTCGTCGGTGATCTGGATGCCGGCGGCCTGCAACGCGCCGGTCCACAGCCACAGGGCGGCGGCACAGAGCCGAAGCGCGGTCAAGGCCGGGGTCATGACGGTGCCTTCAAGCTCAGTGGCAGGCCGGCGGCCATCAGCGTGACCCGCTGGCAGAGACCCGCCACCGACTGGTTCAGGGAGCCCAGCGCGTCCACGAAGGCGCGCACATCGCGGCCCATCGGAATCACACCCAGGCCGATCTCATTGCCCACCAGCACCAACGGACCCCGGGCCTGTTCGATCGCGCGACACAGCTCCTTGATGGGCGCGTCCGCATCGAGCGGCGCGCCCTGCGCCGGCATGAGCAGGTTGGTCAGCCACAGCGTGAGGCAGTCCACCACCACCAGGGTGTGTGGCGCGCTGTACCGTTGGACCACCTCGGCCAGCGTCAGCGGCTCCTCGATCGTGAGCAGGCCGGGTACGCGCTGCCTGCGATCGCGTTTGTGTCGCTCGATGCGTTCGCGCATCTCGTCGTCCCAGGCCTGGCCGGTGGCGATCAGCACGGCGCGGTGCGCCACGGTGGCGTCCAGCCACCGCCGGGCGATCGTTTCGGCGCGGCGCGACTTGCCGCTCTTCTGGCCGCCGAGAATGAATTCGCTGCTCATGCCGACTCCCCGCCGCCGGGCCGCCCCAAGGCGGGGGCGGCCCCCTCGGGGGGCAGCGCACCACCCGCAAGGGGAAGCGTGGGGGCGCTGTTTTCCATCCATTCGGAAACGATGCGGTGCATCTGCGCCACGCCGTCGGTGAGGGCCGCCGGGCCCGGCTGCAGGATGTCGGCCGACTTGATCTCGAACAGCTGCCCGGTCTTCACCGCCGCCACGTCCTGCCAGCCGGCGCGCGCAGCCACCTTTTCGGGCCGGAACTTCTTGCCACACCATGAGCCGATGACGATGTCCGGGTTGCGGCGCACGATCTCGGCGCCGTCCGCAATAATGCGGTCCTTGCCCAGCGACTGCCTGGCGAGTTCGGGAAAAACGTCATCGCCCCCGGCGATACCGAGCAACTCGGAGACCCAGCGGATGCCGCTGATGTGCGGCTCGTCCCACTCTTCGAAAAACACGCGCGGGCGACGTTTGCCCTGCGCCTGCAGCGTCTGCACCGACTGCCGCAGGGTATCGAGCTGCACCCGGTTGTGCTCGATCCAGGCCAGGCCCTCGTCGGCACAACCCACCATGGCCGCCACCTGGAACAGCATGCCGTGGATCTCGTCCACGCTGCGCTGGTTGAACACCGTCACCTGCACGCCGGCGCGGATCAGCTGCGCCGCGATGTCGGCCTGCAGGTCGGAGAATCCGAACACGCAGTCGGGCTGCAGCGCGAGGATCTTGTCGATCTTCGCGCTGAGAAAGGCACTGACCCTGGGCTTTTCTTCGCGCGCCCGGCGCGGCCGCACCGTGTAGCCCGAGATGCCGACGATGCGACGCTCCTGCCCCAGCAGGTAGAGCCACTCGGTGGTCTCTTCGGTGAGACAGACGATGCGTTGGGGGCCGAGGCTGGTCGAGGTCATGGCAGCATCAGAAGGACACACGCAGGGCGGCGGTGAAGGTGCGACCGGCTTCAGGGTAGATCGCCGTGGCCTGGCCAGCCGTGCACCGGAAAGCCTGGGTGTAGAAGTCGCGGTCGAACAGGTTGTTCACGCCAAGCGACAGCTCCATGTTCTTCACCTGCACCGCGTAGCGCGCATCCGCCGTGGTGTAGGCCGGCATGCGGCAGGCGTTGGCGAAGTCGGGATGCTGCGAGCCGACGAAGTTCAAACCACCACTGACCCGGTGGCCGGCCAGCGGCACCCAGTCGGCGCGCAAGGCCAGGGTTCGCCGCGGCGCCAGGGGCACGTCGCTGCCGCTGTACGGTCCGTCTCGGAAGGTGGATCGCCGCAAGGCCAGTTTCGCCCCGAGCTTGAGCCCGGGGGCGACCTTCCAGTCCGCATCCAGCTCCAGCCCGATGCGTCGCGTCGGGTCGAAATTGATGTTGGCGCCATTGAAACCAAAAGAGGAGCTCGGCCCCACCGCGTTCGGGTCGTATCCGATTTCGTCGGTGATCGCGCTGCGGTACAGCCGCGCCTCCAGCCTCCATGCGCCTTCGCTCCAGCGCACACCACTCTCCAGATCGCGCGAGGTCTGCGGGCGGATCGGCACCGCTGGACTGGTGAAGCTGAATTCATCAACGTTGGCCAGCCGGTAGCTGGTGCCAACCCGGGCCCACACCGTGGTTCGGGGGTCCAGGGGCTGGCTGACACCGAGCTCCCATGCACGGAGCCGGTCGTTCAGGCGGTCCGCTCCGTTGCGGGCACGCTTGTCGAAGGATTCGGTGCGCAAGCCGGCCGACCAGCGTGTGCCGCCCGCAAGGGTGATGTCGTCCCTCACGTACCAGGCACGGGTGGTCTGCCGCGCCTCGCTGTTGCTCTGGCTCACCCGGGTCCAGCGTCCACGGTCATGACCCAGCACAAAAACATTGGCATGGCCGGCCAGGGGAGCGCTGTGCCGGGCCCGCAACCCGGTTTGCCGGGCATCAATGTCGTAGCCAAAACGGAAACCGCCTTGCGTGGTGTCCAGCCGCTTCTCGCGCCAGCCCGCATCGGCGGCCAGCTGCCAGTTCCCCAGCAAGGCCTCGGCGAAGGCGCCGGTTCGTTCATTGCGGACGGCAGCAAAGTCGTCGGGCGTGAAGCTGAGTGCCGGATTGTCCAGGTACTGCTGGGCCGTGAGCGGGCCCGGCAGGCGTCCGTCCAGCGAATCACGACCATGGCGCAGGCCGACGCGCACACTGTCGCCCGACCACTGGGCCGTGAGATCCGCTCCATCGCTCTCAGCCCGGAAGTTGTCCCGGTGGTTGTCCGATTCACGGCGCTGAGCGGAAAGATCGAGCGAAAAACCGGCCGAGGAAACCGTGGCGTTGGCGCGCAGCTCACGCAGATCGTTGGAGCCCAGCGCGCCATAGACCGAGGCCTGGTTGCGCCGTTCCTTGCCCATGCCCGCCTTGGTGGTGATCACGATCACGCCGCCAGAGGCGCCTTCGCCGTACAGGACGGCCCCGGTGCCGCGCAGCACCTCGATGCGTTCCACGGCATCGATGGGAATGCCGGCCAGACGGGTGCCTCCGAGGTCGGCTTCGTTGAGACGAACACCGTCAAGCACCACCACCTGGTTGCTGTCGGACGTGGCGCCAAAACCGCGAAGGTCCAGCGCATAGTCGCCACCGCCATACGAGTCCTGCCGGCCCGGCACGCCGAGCAGACGCATCACGGCCTCGTTGACGGTGCTTGCGCCCGACGCACGGATCTCGTCGGCGGTGATCACGCTCACTCCCAGCGGCAACGAGGCCAGCGATTCAGCGAAGCGGGTGGCGGTGACCACGGTCTCGGGCAGGTTGCTCGAAGCAAGGGTCTGGGCGTGGGCTGGCCATGCGGCCAGAACGGCCAGCGGCAGCGCGGCCAGGGGCGCGCGCAGTTGTCGGATTTTCATGATGAAGAAACAAGAGACAAAGCCCTCACCGCCTTCCCCGACGGTGCCTGAGCGTCACGGTGGCTCGCCGGTTGCCGGACGCACCACCACCTTGTTGGCCGGTATCCGGGCTGACAGAACAACCTTCATCGCCTTCCCAGACGACAGGGGAGTCGTCCAGTGGCTGCGTGATGAAAGCGGAGTGGCCCGATCTGCGTCAGGTCTCTCGTCTGCTTACCGTTGCGGGGGCAGCGCAGGTTAGGTTCGCCCTTGTGGACTCGCCCTCCTGCTTCCCGTTGAACTGCGGCATGTGAACCACACCGCGAGCACCAACAGGCGGCATTCTAAGCCGCAGGCCCCGGGGCCAACCCTACAATGCGAAAACTTCGAGTCTTCACCATGGCCGACAACAAGCACCTGGACCAGATCACCGAGCGTGTCGAGCGCCTGCTGTTGCGGCATGAAGAACTGCAACGCACCAACGCCCTGCTGGTTGACCAGGTGCACACGCTGCAGGCCGAGCGCGATTCGCTCAAGTCCCGATTGATGGCCGCACGCGCCCGAATCGACGCCCTGCTGGAACGCCTGGCGCCCCCACTGGTCGACGCCGACCGCGCACCGACCGATGGCCACAAGGAGCGCTCATGAACCCGATGCCGGCTCGCCACAGCACAGCTCGCACCACCCTGCGATGCATGGAGGTTTCCCCATGATCAAGCCCGGCAGCAAGCAGATCGAAGTCCAGATCATGGGCCAGAGCTACCTGCTCTCGTGCCCACCCGGTGGTGAGTCCTCGTTGCTCGACGCGGTGGAACGCGTGGACACCGCCATGTGCCGCATCCGCGATGCCGGCAAGGTCAAGGCGCGCGACCGCATCGCGGTGCTGGCCTCCCTCAACCTGGCGTTCGAACTTTCGCAAAGGGAAGCCGAGCGGCTCGAAGCCGAGAGCTTTCAGGCCTCGTCGTTCGGCCAGCCCGAGAACAGCGCGTTTGCCGAGGCCGGGGGCGGGTTCGACCACGACCCGCTGGATGCGCACACACAGGCGCGCGTGGACGAACTCATGCGCCGCCTGGACCAGACGCTCGACAAGGACGGCCGACTGCTCTGAGCACATCGGGCACCGTCCGTCACTGCGACTTCTTTTCTTTTTCCTTTGCCCGTCCGGGCCGCGCACAGCACCTACAATTTGCCTGTCTGCAGTGCGCGCCGGGCTTTATATTTCCTTGAACCAATGCTCATAGAGCCCGGGCTTGGTACATTGCGTGGCTGGCGTGAGCGTCTCGCGTCAGACGATCCCGAAGCCACGCTGCCCTTGCCCACCTGAACCCCGGTTCAGGATGCCGGTCCGGCGGCACTTGCAGACACCTTTCATGCCTTTTGATTCCCTGTTGATCCTTGAGTTGGCCGTGCTCGGCCTGTGTACCGGTTTTCTGGCCGGCTTGTTGGGAATCGGTGGAGGCATGCTCATGGTGCCCTTCATCACCTTCATCCTCTCGACCCGGGGTGTGGAGGCCGATCTCGCCGTCAAGATGGCCATCGCCACGTCGATGGCCACCATCATCTTCACCTCCGTCTCCAGCGTACGCGCGCACCACAAGCGCGGAGCCGTTCGCTGGGACATCGTCAAAGGTCTCGCACCCGGCATCGTGCTGGGCTCGATGATCGCCAGCCTGGGCGTGTTCGCCCTGCTCAAGGGCAGCTGGCTGGCCTTCTTCTTCGCCGGCTTCGTGAGCTTCTCCGCCACGCAAATGCTGCTGGACAAAAAACCCAAGCCCACGCGCACCATGCCCGGCACACCCGGCATGGTGGGTGCCGGTGGCGTCATCGGCTTCCTCTCCGGTCTTGTCGGTGCAGGCGGGGGTTTCGTCAGCGTTCCCTTCATGACCTGGTGCAACGTCACCATCCACAACGCCGTGGCCACCAGCGCCGCGCTCGGCTTTCCGATCGCGCTGGCCAATGCGCTGGGCTACATCGTCGCCGGCCAGAACGTGCAGAACCTGCCCACGGGCGCGATCGGCTACATCTACCTGCCTGCGCTGGTCGTGATCGCCAGCGTGAGCGTGCTGATGGCGCCACTTGGGGTCAAGGCGGCGCATGCACTGCCGGTGAAGTCGCTCAAGCGCGTGTTCGCGGGCCTGCTCTACATGCTCGCGGCCTACATGCTCTACAAAGGCTTGACCGCCTAGCAGGCCGCGCTGGCGCTGAAGCCGGTTCAGGTCAGCGCGCGGTCGGCCACCACGATGCCGTCTTCATCGGCATACAACCAGTCCCCCGGGCGCACCCACACGCCCTGAATCTGCACGGCCACATCGCGCTGGCCCTCGTTGCGCTTGTCGGTGGGCAGCGGCATGGACGCCAGTGCCCGGATGCCGGTGGCGCACGCGGCCAGTTCCGCCACATCCCGCACGCAACCGTCGATCAGCACCCCGGCCCATCCGTTGCGCGCAGCGGCCGCACCCAGGTTGCCGCCCAGCAATGCGCGCCGCAATGAGCCGCCACCGTCCACCACCAGCACGCGACCCTCTCCCGGGCTGTCCACGGCCGCCTTCACCAGCGAGTTGTCCTCAAAGCACTTCACCGTGACCACGGGCCCACAAAAACGCTGCACGGCACCAAAACGGCGGAACACCGGCGGCAGCACACGAAAAGCGCCGGAGCTGTCGCTCTTGTGAACGTCGCACAGGTCACAGGTGGCAAAAGAAGAGGTGTTGGTCATGGTGATTTCTCTTGAAAAGGGATTTGCGCACAGCGCCCAAGGCTGCGCCGCATTGGAGCAGATGCGCCCGCAAGCCCCGCAGCGCTTGGCGCCGGGCGCATCGAAGTGTTGTTTTCGTCGCCAAAAAGCCGCGCATCCCCGCTGAAAACGGAGAAAAAACCGCGCCGCCCTCCTTGGATTGCCTGGGCATCTCCATTAGCATCCGAGACACCAGTGTGAAAGCGCGTTTTCCGCTGGGAACAATTCCACTTCTAGAAGGAAATTCAACCATGGCAACTGCGAAAAAAGCTCCCGCTAAAAAAGCGGCTCCGGCCAAGAAGGCTGCGGCTCCGGCCAAGAAAGCTGCTCCAGCCAAGAAGGCTGCTCCAGCGAAAAAAGCCGCCGCGCCTGCGAAGAAGGCTGCGCCTGCGAAGAAAGCTGCTCCGGCCAAGAAAGCCGCTCCAGCGAAAAAAGCGGCACCCGCCAAGAAGGCCCCTGCCAAGAAGGCCGCTCCCGCCAAGAAGCGCACCCCCAACGCTGCATTCATGAAGGCACTGACCCCCAGCGCCGCCCTGGCTGCCATCGTGGGCGCGAGTCCCCTGCCACGCACCGAAGTCACCAAGAAGATCTGGGACTACATCAAGAAGAACAAGCTGCAGGACTCGGTCAACCGTCGCATGATCAATGCCGACGCCAAGCTCAAGGAAATCTTCAAGAAGGCCCAGGCCTCCATGTTCGAGATGACCAAGCTGGTCAACGACCACCTGAAGTGATCCGGGCTCCCGCACCTTGAAGGGTGCGACCTCTTGCAAAGCCGACGCCAGTCGGCTTTGCTGTTTTTTGCCTGTCGCAGCAACGGCATTCGATGTCAACTGTGAGAAACTGCAACGCACCCCGCATACCCCTACCGGCATGAACAGCAGCCCCTCACCCTCCCCTTCCGTTCAGGCTGACGTTGGGACACAGGTGTCTCTTCCCCCGCTGCCTCAGCAACGCCACAAGGTGGTGCTGGTGATGGATCTGGTGGAGTCGGTGCGCCTGATGGCGGCCAACGAAGCAGCGGTGGTGAACCAGTGGCGCGGCTTCGTGCACCACGCCACCCAGATCGTGTTGCCGGACTGCAAGGGCCGTCCGGTCAAAAGCCTGGGCGACGGCATGCTGGTGGAGTTTGACCACCCCACCGATGCGGTGCGCGCCGCGCTCAGGTTGCACACATACTTTGCCCCGCTCAATGAGACCTTGCCCGCGAACCAGCGCCTCCATCTTCGGGCCGGTCTCAACGCCACCAACCTGTACGCGGATGAAAACGACGTTTATGGCCACGGGGTGAACCTGGCAGCACGGGTGGCCGACCTCGCAGCCCCGGGCGAGACCATCATCACCGCCAGCATCTTTGACGGCATCGTGGTGGGCATGGACGCCGAGGTGGAAGACCGAGGCGAAAACTATCTCAAGCATTGGCCGGAGCCGGTGCGCACCTGGGCCATCCACTCCGTCACTGCAGGATCGTCTGCGATCCGTTCCCAGGTGCCCGAAGGCTCCGCGCTGGACTTCCGCCCTTCCATTGCGGTGGTGCCGTTCGAGACACGCAGTCACGCGGCCGAGCAGTTCGTGATTGGCGAACTCATCGCCGACGGCGTGATCGCCCAACTCGCCCGCAGTCCCGACCTGCGCGTGATCTCGCGCCTGTCCACCACAGCCTTCCGCGGCCGCACCTCGTCTGCGGGCGAGATCGGTCGGCATCTGGAGGCCACGTTTGTCCTGGGTGGCAGCTACGTGACCTACGGCGACAAGGTCGTGATCATGGCCCAGCTGACCGACAACCGCCGTGAAGAAGTGATCTGGGCCGATCGGCTCAATGGGGACGTGCGCGACCTGATGGAAACACAGAGCGAGTTGCTGGACGCGCTGTGCTCGGCCTGCTCCAGGGCACTGCTGAACGACGTGGTGCAGCGAACCCTGGTGCTGCCCTTGCCACAGCTGGACAGCAACGCCCTGCTGCTGGGCGGCATCACGCTGATGCACCGCTCCACGCCGCGCGACCTGCAGCGCAGCCACCAGTTGCTGGAGGCGGTGGTGGAGCGCCACAAGCGGGTGGCCACGCCCTGGGCCTGGCTGGCCAAGTGGCACATCATGCAGGTGGTGCAGGGCCTGTCGGCCGAACCGGCGCGTGATTTCAAGCGGGCCATCGACACCGCCGACCGTGCACTCGATCTGGAGCCTGCCAGCTCGCTCGCGATGGCGATCAAGGGACATGCGCTGTGCCACCTCGGAGAAGACGTCGAAGCCTCGCACCGGCTGTTGCAGGAAGCCACGCAGAGCAACCCCAACGACCCGATGGCCTGGCTGTACAACAGCGTGTGGTCAACGATGTGGGGCACGCCCGAGGACTCGATGGTGGAGGCAGAGAACGCCCTGCACCTGTCGCCGCTGGACCCGCAGAAGTACTACTTTGAAATGATGCTGGCCACCAGTTGTGCCTCCATGGGCCAGTGGGAAAGAGCCGTGAACATCTGCCGCTCGTCCCTCATGAAAAACCGCTACCACCTGCCCACCATCCGGTGCCTGATCGTGGCGCAGCTGGAGAGTGGCGGTCTCGCCGCCGCCCGGGAGTCTTTCGAGCTGATGCGCACCCTTCAACCCGATCTGACGATCACGAAGTACATGGCGGCGGGCGGGCACAGCCCCCTGCGCAAACGTGTCGCCAGCGCCCTGACCCAACTGGGTCTCCCGGTTCACTAATTGCCAAGGAGTTGATATGAGCGGAGGCATGAGCGGAGGCATGAGCGGAGGCATGAGTGGCGGCATGAGTGGCGGCATGAGTGGAGGCATGAGTGGAGGCATGAGCGGAGGCATGAGCGGCTCCATCGTCTCGGCCGACGCCCTGATCCTGAACCGGGCCGCCATCGTCGGCCCGTTCAGCGGCGCGGTGCTGCATGTCAACGAGCCGGCTTTTGACCAGGCCGCCAACCTCGCCCTCTGGACCGATGGGCCACGCATCGAAGCGTGTTTCACCCAACTGGTCGAAGGGCTGCTGTTCAAGACCGATGGCAAGCCAGGGAAAGCCGCGCTGGAGTTCGCCAACCTGCAGGCCCGCAGCATCCAGCCCAAGCGACTCGTGACGCTGCGCGCCCCGACCGGGGCGCAGTTCAGAAAACAACTCGACCTCGTGGCCGCCTACGCAGACCTGCGGGCGGACCGCGGCGCAGAGATCGTGGACCAGCAGGCCCCACCGATGGCCTTCTGGTCTTCCATGCTGGGTCTGACGGCGCACCGCCACAAGAAGACCTTGCAGCTGATGGACCTGGCGTTCTCGCTCAGCATCTTCGTGGAGATGCGCTTCAAGCACATCTTCGCCAGCCTGCGCCCGGTGGCGATGTCGCCCCAGATCCAGCCCATGATCGAGACCCCGGGGCACGGCAGCTGGCCCAGTGGCCACGCCACCGAAGCCTTTGCTGTTGCCGTGTTGCTGGAAGCGCTGCTCAATGCCGCATCCAGCAGGAACGGCAGCCCCAACGGCACCGAGTGCCACGAACAACTGCAGCGCCTGGCCGCGCGCATCGCCACCAACCGGGTGGTGGCCGGTGTGC
Source organism: Hydrogenophaga sp. (assembly GCF_030373225.1). Taxonomy (GTDB): domain Bacteria; phylum Pseudomonadota; class Gammaproteobacteria; order Burkholderiales; family Burkholderiaceae_C; genus Hydrogenophaga. The sequence continues at coordinate 46,580 of NZ_JAUCZG010000002.1, forward strand.
ACTTTCCGGTGGACAGCGCGGCGGGCCGCCTGCTCGGCACGGCACTGGCCGAGTTCCTGGTGGCGCGCGCCACCGGCACCAAGGTGCACGAGCGCGGCTTTGACGGCCGCCTGTTTGAAGGCCCCGGCGGAGAGCCGCTGGACTTCAGCCTGCACCAGTCGATGGACCACACCAGCGGCCACGCCTACACACGGTCGGCCAGCAACACGGGGGTGGGCAGCGCGCCCCTGGTTGCCTGGCTCTGGAAGGAAGCACTCAAGGAATGGGCGTGAGAGCCATGCAGTGCGCAGCACGCAGAGATCTCGAATGAGCGCGGCTTGGTCCCCGTTGCCCGGCGGCGAATTCACCGGCATTCACTGGAGCGCGCCGGGCGCCATCGACGGGCAAGACCCCTACCTGGCCTGGGCCGAAGCCGACCGGTTCGCGGGCTACCGCGTGGCACCCAAAGGCAAGCCGCCGAAGTGGTTGCCCATCGTCATCGAACTCACACCGGGCGCCAGCGTGCCGGCGCTGGTGCAGGCCTCGAACGTCAAGTGGCTGCAGATACCGCGCGTGTACCTCAACCTGCCTGGGCTGCGCTTCTGCACCGCGCACGCGAAACCCAGGTTCTTCGAGAGGCTGCGTTCCGACCCGCTGTTGCGCAGCCTGATCCAGCGCTTTGAGCTGGGCCTGCCGGTGGGCCACCACACCCAGCCGATCCACGACCCCTGCACGCCGGGCTCGCACCCCGTGGTTGTGCCCGACCGCCTCAGTGGCCAGGTGCTGGGACTGATCGACGGTGGACTGGCCTTTGCGAACCAGGCGTTCCTCAACGCCCGGGGCCGCACGCGCGTCAAACACTTCTGGCGGCAGGACGACACACAGGATGGCAACTGGACCGGCAACGAGCCGCACCACCAGACCCCGCTGGACCCGGCCCGCGCCGGCCCGCGGCCGCACGACATGGGCTATGGCCACGAGCTCTCGGGCGCTGCCATCAACGCCGCCATGGTCACGTACACCCGCGGGGGTCGGCTGGACGAAGACGCGCTCTACCAGCACCTCCAGCTTCGGGACCTGGGCAAACCCGTCAACCACGGCACCCACGTGATGAGCCTGGCCTGCGGCAAGGGCAACCTGTTGAACCCCCAGGACGACGAGGCCAGCCGCTGCGTTCTGATCGCGGTGCAGCTGGACTGGGCCAACGTGCTCGACACCTCGGGCGGCGCCATGAACGTGAGCGTGCTCGACGCGCTCATGTACATCCTGGCGCGCTGCACGCCGCAAGCCCGACTGGTGGTCAACATCAGCTGGGGCACGCTGGCCGGGCCGCACGACGGCAGCTCCATCCTGGAGGCCGCGATGGACCAGCTGATCGATCTCGGCGAAGGGCGCTTGCAGGTGACGGTGCCCGCAGGCAACGCCTACCAGAGCCGCACCCACGCCAACGCCACGCTGGCACCCGGTGCATCGCTGCCCTTGCACTGGCGGCTGCAGCCGGACGACCGCACACAAAGTTTTCTGGAAATCTGGATACCCTGCGGGGCACAGGGCATGGCCATCAGCGTTACGCCCCCGGGCCATGCGCAGCCTCTGCCGCCGCTGCACAAAGGCCAGTCTGGCTTGTGGGTGGATGCCGCTGGACGGCCGCTGTGCGGCCTGGTGTTTCCGAACGACTCGGCCCTGGGCACTGGCAGCACCTGCGCCCTGCTCGCGCTGGCACCCACCTTCAGCCACAACCGCAAAGCGGTCACCGCGCCTTTCGGCTCGTGGCAGGTGACGCTCACCAACAGCGGCACCGAGCCGGTGGTGTTCGACGCCTGCGTGGAGCGCGACGACGTGGCGCTGGGCCAGAACACCGGCGCACGGCAGTCGTACCTGGAAGATGCGTGGTACGACACCAGCGGCAACATCGGCAGCTTCGTCGACCACCCGGACAACCCCACCCCGATCCGCCGCAGCGGCACCTTCAACAGCCTGTCGACCGGGCAGAACACGGTGAGCGTCGGCGGCACCCGCCAGCAGGCCTCGCCCGGCGCACACTTTGCGCTGTATTCCCCGCGCAAGCCCGACCCGGACGCGAGCCGCCCGCAACGCGCGGGCGTGAAGAAAGTGCCCGACACCCTGGCCCCAAGCGATGACAACCCGGCGCTGTGGGGCGTGCTGGGTGCCGGCAGCCTCAGCGGCAGCGTGGTGCGGCTCGCGGGTACCAGCTCGGCGGCGCCGCTGGAAGCGCGGCGCCTGATCAACCGGACCTGAGCCTCACCAGCGCGCAGGCAGGGTCTTGAGCAACCAGATCCAGCGCTCGCGCACCGCGATGTAGCCACCGGTCTCCAGGTCTTTCAGCAGGCGGCTCACCATTTCGCGGGAGCAGGCCAGGTGCTGCGCCATCTGCTGGTGCGTCAGCCGCTCCTTGAGCGCGCGTTCGCCGCGCTCGTCGGGCATCTGGGCCATGCTGTTGAGCAGGCGGACCAGGCGCCCGTAAACGTCGATCAGCGCGACGCTGCGTGCACTCTCGGTGGCCAGCCGCGCGCGGCGGATCAGGCGGGCCATGAGTTCCAGCGCAAATTCGGGGTGCTCGGCGATGTAGGCCAGCAAGGTGGCACGCGTGACCACGGCGCAGACACTGGGCTCGGCAGCCTCCACGTTGGCCGAGCGCGGCCCGCCGTCGAGCGACATCTCGCCCACGTATTCCAGCGGGCCGTACAGCCCCAGGGTCAGCTCGCGACCGTTGTTGTCCGACAGGAAGGCCCGCAAGCGGCCCTGCAGCACGATGTACAGCGTGTCGCCGGTCTCACCTTCCTGGATCAGCAGCGTGCCGCGGCGGTAGCGCCGCTGCACACCTTGCGCCGCCAGCGCTTCGACATGTTGGTTCGGATGGGCAAAGGGAGTGGCGGCAGGTGCGACTGGCATCCATGTTCACGGGTGGATTGAATCCGTGGAATTGTGGGGCATGGGCATCACGATGCGCAAGGCGGGCACCACCGGCGGCAGGCTGTTGATGCGCTGGAGCAGTCGCCGAATGCTCGGTGACCCGGCTTTTTCGCGCAGTGTCTTGATCTGGCTGCGGATGGTGGACGGCGCCACGCCGTGTTCGCGGGCGATCTCGGGAATTTCGAGGCCGCGGCACAGGCCCATGAGCACCGCTTCCTCGCTCGGGCTCAAACCGATGGTGCGGGCAAACATGCGCACCGCCAGGTTGTCGCAGGTGCTCTGGCGCGAGAGCATCACCAGCACGGTGGGTGGGTCGGCCTCCAGTGGATGGCTCAGCGGCGTGAAGGCCAGCGACAACTCGCGATCGCCCCGGTGCAGCAACACCAGCCGGCGCTGGCCACGAAAGGCCGCCTCCATGGCGGTCTGTATCTGCGCGGTGAGCTCGGCCGTGCTGCCCAGCAGGCTGTTGCCATAGGCGACCAGCATGCGCGAGCTGGCCATTTCATGCCGGGCCAGGTGGTTGGCATGCAGGATCGTGCCCTGGGCATCGATGATCAGCATGCCGTAGTCGATCTCGTCCAGCGCCCGCAGCAGGTGCGCACGGCCCAAGGACTGTTGCGCGCTGCGCTCGAGCGCTTCGTCTGCGCCGGACATCCAGACCGTTCCCGTGGACAGAGCCATGACCATTCCCCTTGGTGAACCAGTGAGCCAGTCTAGGCAGAGGCCTCGGCCTCCAGGTGTACGGCAGTGCCGCCACCTTTGTGATGTATTCACCTCGCGGCCTGCGGCCGGTGCAGCACCCTCAAGCCGGCGCTGCGCCTGGCGCCTGGGCGTGCGCACGAATCGCCGCCAGCGTGCCCCGGGTCGTGATGACGTCCACGTCGAGCATCACCTCGATCAGGCTGCCACCGGGCGCAGCCAGGGCGCGCTGCAAAGCGGGCTCGAATTCGGCTGTCCGGGTGATGCGTTCGGCCGCATACCCGTAAGCGCGCGCCAGGGCGCAGAAGTCGGGATTGGCCAGGACCGAACCGCTCACGTTGGCCGGGTACTCGCGCTCCTGGTGCATGCGGATGGTGCCGAAGCTGGCGTTGTTGAGCAGCAGCACGATGCTCCTGGCGCCGTGCTGCATGGCGGTGGCGAGCTCCTGGCCGTTCATGAGGAAGTCGCCGTCGCCGGCGATGGTGAACACGGTGCGGCCGGTGAGGATGGCCGCGCCGATGCCGGCTGGCACACCGTAGCCCATGGCGCCGTTGGTGGGCGCCAGTTGCGTCTTGTGGCCCTTGACCAGGCCGTGGTAGCGGAAGAAGCGGTGCAACCAGCTTGCAAAATTGCCGGCGCCGTTGCTGAGCACGGCATCGGCGGGCAGGTGCTGCTGCAGCGTGTGCACGATGGCCGGCATGTCGACGGTGCCGGGCAGCTCGATGCCGCCATTGGCCGGGTCGATGTTGGCCAGGTAGTCGGCGTGGCAGCCCTGGGTCCAGTCCGTCCAGGGCAGCGTGGGCGGTGCTGTGAGCACCTCCAGGCTGCGGGCCGCCGCGTTCATGGTGGCATTGATCGCCAGCGTGGGCTGGTAGACGCGGCCGAGTTCTTCGGCACTGGCGTGGATGTGCACCAGCTTCTGCCTCGGCAGCGGCGCTTCGATGAGGGTGTAGCCGCCGGTGGTGGATTCGCCCAGGCGCGGCCCGATGGCGATCAGCAGATCGCTCTGGCGCACGCGAGCCGCCAGCGCCGGGTTGATGCCCAGGCCCACATCGCCCGCGTACTGGGCGTGGTGGTTGTCGAAGGTGTCCTGGAAACGGAAGGCGTTGGTCACCGGCAACTGCCAGTTCTCGGCGAAGCGTTGCAAGGCCGCGGCAGACTGCGGTGTCCAGCCTCCGCCGCCAGCGATCACCAGCGGCCGCTCGCTGGCCAGCAGCAGCTCGCGCAGCTCGCGCAGCGCGCCCGGGTCGCTCCAGGCCTGCACCGGCTCCACGCGCGGCAGCGGCTGCGCGTCCACGCTCTGCGTGAGCATGTCTTCGGGCAGCACCAGCACCACCGGGCCGGGCCGGCCGTTCATGGCAGTGGCAAAGGCCCGCGCCACGTATTCGGGAATGCGGCGAGCGTCGTCGATGCGTTCCACGCGCTTGGCCATGCCCCTGGTGGAGGGCCCGAAGAAGGCCGCGTAGTCGACTTCCTGGAAGGCCTCTCGGTCGCGCGCGTCGCTGGCCACATCGCCCACGAACAACACCATGGGCGTCGAATCCTGGAACGCAGTGTGCAGGCCGATCGAGGCGTTGGTGGCACCCGGTCCGCGCGTGACAAAACAGACGCCGGGGCGCCCGGTCAGCTTGCCCTGGGCTTCGGCCATGAAGGCCGCGCCACCTTCCTGGCGGTTGGTCACGAAGCGGATGCGGTCGGCGTGGGCGTGAAAGCCGTCGAGCACCGCGAGGTAACTTTCACCAGGCACACCGAAGGCGTGGGTCACGCCCTGGGCGATCAGGCATTGCACAAGGAGGTGGCCGGCGAGTTGTGAGGTCATGACGGCATTGTGCCGCGCCCGCCCACGGCCGCCCCCGAGCGCCGACCCACACCGATGGCGGCATACACCGACACCAGCAGCACCAGCGCCGCGCCCGCCAGTGTCGCTGCGTACCAGCCACGGTCCATCGCCAGACCAAAGATCAGGGGTGACAGTGCGAAGCCCACGTCCAGACCCGAATAGACCGTGCCGTAGACCCGGCCGGTCGCCCCTTTGGGGGTGGCCTTCTTGATCATCATGTCGCGACTGGGTCCACCCACGCCCACCGCGAAGCCGGTGGCGGCCAAGGCCACCATGGTTCCCACGGCGCCCAACCAGCCCGTGGCGCAGACCAGCAACAGCAGGGCCCCGCTGGTCATGGCGATGGCCACCACGCGGTCGCTGGACCAGCGGTGGCTCTGGCCGTACGCCGCGACAAAGCCGCCCACCAGCATGCCCAGTGCCGAGCACAGCATGTAGGCGCTGATGGTGAGCGTGGCCACCTCCACACCCACGCCATGCACCGCCTTGAGGATGGACGGGGCGAACGTCTGGACCACCGCCAGCGTCATCGTCGACAGCAGAAAGAACGCAAAACACCACCACACCACGGGCAACTTGAGGAAGGCGAGATCACTGCCCTGCGTCGCGTCCGCGCGGCGCACCACCACCTCGGTCAGCAGCTTGTCACGCTGCCAGAACAGCACGGCCAACACGCCGACATACAGGACGGCCGCTCCCAGGTAGGCGGTGCGCCAGTCAGCGAGCGCCGTGATGCCGATCAGAAAGGCCGGTGCCAGGGCCCATCCCAGGTTGCCGGTCAGCCCATGCGCACTGAACGCGTGACCCAAGCGCGGGGCAGAGACACGCTGGTTGAGGATGGTGAAGTCGGCCGGATGAAACGGCGCGTTGCCCAGCCCGGCCAGCATGGCCACCAGCACCAGCCCCGCATAACCCGAGGCCTGCGAAGCGGCCAGAGCGGCCAGAAGAAAGCAGCCGATGGCGGCGAACAGCACCGGGCGTGCGCCGATGCGGTCCACCACAAAGCCCGCCAGTGCCTGGCCGGCGCCCGAGATGACGAAGAAGATGCTCATGAGCAGGCCCACGTCGGAGTAGCTCAGGCCGAAGTCGCGAATGAACACCGGGAAAAGGGGGGCGAGCAGCAGGTGCGAGAAGTGCGAGGTGCCGTGGGCCAGGCCGACCAGCCCGATGACGGTGGCGTCCTGCCGCAGTGGCACGGGGTTGACGGGTGCAGCAGCACCCAGCGCGGCGGTGTTCATGCCGGAGATCGTACGGTGCGATGCGCATGCAAAATGGCGACGGAAAGACAAGCATCGTCGAAAATCAGCCAAACCTGCCCCGATCGCCAGCCATGCCGACTGCACGCCGCCCCCCGCTTCGCGCCCTGCCGCTGGGTGACACCGACCCCTACCGCCCCACGCCCGAACAGCCGGTGCGCTGCCGCGCGCGGCACCTGGACGGCGACAACCAGTTTGCACTGCACCACCATGCATGGGGGCAGCTGGCCTTTTGCGCCAGTGGCCTGATGCAGGTCACGGTGCTGCAGGCGGACCCGGCCGGCCGGCAGGCATCGCCCGCACAAACCACCACCATCGTGCCGCCGTCGCGTGCCGTGTGGATCCCGCCGGGTGCGCGGCACGCGGTGACCATCGTCGAGGCGGCCCGGCTGCTCACCCTCTACATCGACGACAGCGTGCTGCCCGGCCACTGGAGCGCGTCGCGCGTGCTGGTGGTCACGCCGCTGCTGCGCGAACTGGTGCATGCGCTGAACCGGCCGCGGCAGCCCCCGCAGGCCGCCGCTCGCGCACTGCTCACCCTGCTGCTGCACGAGATGGAGCACGCCGACACCCAGCCGCTGGGTGTGCCCATGCCCAGCGCCACCGGCGGCGACCGCCGGCTGCGCAACCTCTGCGAAGCCGTGATGCAGGCCCCGTCCCAGCACACCACGCTGGCCGGCTGGGCCGCGCATGCCGGGGCCAGCGAGCGCACGCTGGCGCGCCTGTTTCGCGACGAACTGGGCACCGGGTTTCAGCGCTGGCGCCAGCAGGTGGTGCTGGCGCACGCCATGCCCATGCTGGCGCGCGGCGTGTCGGTGGGGCGGGTGGCGCAGGCCAGTGGCTATGCCAGCGAAAGCGCGTTTTCCGCCATGTTCAAGTCGGCCATGGGTCTGCCGCCCACCCGACTGCTGGCCCAGGTCCGGGCCCGCAGCCAGTCTCAGGCGGCCACGGCCTCGTCGACCCGGGCCTGATCGGCCGCGATGGCCTCGATCGCCTTGCGCACCACGCTCTGACCATCCACCGGGCGCAGCAGGCGGTTGGCGATCAGGCGTTCGCAGCTGCGCTTGGTCATGGAATGCGGACGACCGCCCCGGCTCACGAACATGAACAGCGTGCCGCGGGTGCTGGCCCAGATGAGCTGGGCGCGCAGCCATTCGCGGTGCGAGTACAGATCGACCCAGTCGCCCTCACGCAGGCCCGCCAGCAGCGTGATGGCGTCGAACGGAATGTCTTCGTCGCTCTCCGATTCGTTGAAGCCCGAGGCAGCGACCGCGACCGCGTCTGCGCCGGTGGCAGCATGGGCTTCGGCGAGCTCGGAGAAATCGGTCGGCAACGTGTCCTGGAAACCCGCGGCCTCCAGTTCCACCCGCCCCAGCCAGGGCTGGGCGGCCTTGCGCGGCTTGCGCTGCTCGGCGGTGGCCGGCAAGGTCTCGTCGAGTTCCATCGACATGGACGAACTGTCCAGCGGCACCGGATTCGAGGTGCTCGCGTCGGCACGCGCGCGAGCGCGCCGAAGGCCCAGCACCGGCTGGTGCAGGCGCATGAGGGCATCGAAGAACGGCTTGGTTTCCTCGCGCGTCTTGCCCAGCGACTCCAGGCCGGCGTGCAGCGTCTTGAGCATGCCGGGCACCATTTCGAGCAACTGCGAGGGCAGACGCAGGGTGACTTCCTTTTTGGTGCTCCACAGCAGGTTGGACACCACCTTGCGGTAACCGCCCGGATCGACCGCGCCCGGCGGCGCATTGAGCTGCGCCGACGCGATCGCCAGCGCCCACGGACCGTAGAGGAAGTCCAGGATGAAGCCGGGCACGTGGTCGACGTCGGGACGCTGGCTCAGGTCCCAGGCCACCTGGTCGGCCAGCGTCTGCCGCGCTTCGGCATGACGGATGGCCTGAAGGTTGTTGTCCTTGGCGGCATCGTCGTCGCGGTCCTGGCTTTCCCACTCCTGAAGCAGTTCGTCCAGGGCGATGGCGAAAGCCTGCGGATCGTCGGTCTCGAGTTCGTTCAGGGCATTGAACGCCTGCTGCACCGGCTGGAAGAATTCGGCGAACTCGCTGGCGAATTCGTCGTTGTACTTGAAGCTGCGCTGGGCAACGCACTCGATCAGTCGACGCGCCGGGTGCGCGTCTTCGCTGAAGAAGCGCGGGTTGGCCATGGCCAGGCGCAACAGCGAAGGCTCCAGCGCCACCACCGCCTCGCGCACCGGTGCCAGCAGCAGCGGGTCTTGAGCGACCTGGTTGACCAGCTTGCGCACCACGTCCAGGCCCATGGCCTGCGCCACGCGTTCGGCCTTTTGCTTGAGCTGCATGAGCACGCGGGCGCGCTCGTGGGCAGCGGCGAAATCGCCCCAGGTCTTCTGGCTGAGCTGGGTGCCGATGTCCACCGCGCGCGCCGGCCGGTCGACCACCGGCAGGGCCTTGTACTGCTCGCTGCGCTGGACCACCATCGATTCGTCCAGCGTGGGAATGGCAGCGTAGGCCTCGATGGCCGCCAGCTCCTCGCTCACCTGGTCGTAGTACTCGGGCGCCAGCGACTGCTCGTAGCGCTGCCCGCCCTGCTCCAGAAAGTTGTGCAGGTACTGGTTGTCCACCGGCGTCTGCAGGCGCGCGAGCTGCGGCATGTCGGGGATGAAGTCGCCAAAGTGCGCTTCCCGCGTGCTGTCACCCCGGTGGTCCAGCGGCGCATGGCCCGACGGGTTCCACTCGGTGGCGGCGGGGCCGGCACCGCGCGCAGCCCTGGCCGAGCTGGCCGCGGTGCGCGCCGCCGCACCCGGCGCATCGGCCAGCAGACGGACCCGGTAGCCAGCTTCCTGCACGTTGGCGCGCTGCAGCACCAGCGTCAGGCGGGCGTACAGGCCCTTGAGTTCGTGGCCGATGGCCCGGCCGCAATGGCGCAGCCACAGGGTTCGAAGCTGGGAGTCGGATTCGTCCAGCGCCATCATCTCGCGCAGCGCCCGCACGAACACGGCCGGGCGCAACGGGTTCAGGTCGGCCTGCACGGTGGACAGGCCCTGCAGGGAACTCATGAGCGCATCGAGCACCTTGAGTTCCTGCTCGAGCGGCGGCAGCAGGCTTTGCAGCAGGCGCGCGGATTCGATCGACTCGCTCACCGCGTCGTCTTCCACCAGCGACAGGTAAGTGGATTCGCTCAGCAGCGAGGTGCGCGATGACTGGGGGGCGTCGGTGGGCACTGCGAAGGCTTCGCGCAGTCGCTGGGGAAAATCGACCACCCAGCCCTCTTTTTCCTGGCGCATGCGCCAGCAGGCGGTGGCGAGGCGGTCGCGCTGGGCGACATCCATGGTCTGCTTTTCCGCCTCTTGCAGGCTCACCACCGCCGCGTCGATACAGCGCCCGAGCATGGCAGGGGCGTCTTCGAGCGCCTCGGCGAGGCACTGTTGCAACAATCTGGGGGGTACCGTCATCGCCTGGCGCTGCATCGGATGTGAGACAAGTCACGGTTATACCTGCCCCCCCGGGTACTGACATGTCGGCGCGGAGATAAGGCCTTTATCTGTCCCCGAACGGTCGGGCGACGTGCCGCAAGGCCCACGCGCCCGGTCAGACCAGCACCGACAACGACGCGGCAGCCGCGCAACCGGAAACCACCCACACGGGTGAAATGCGCCAGCGCAACAGCGCTGCCAGCGCCATGCCCGCCAGCAAGACATCGCCCACCGACTGCATGGCGGCGGGCCAGACCGGGTCGATGAAAGCGGCCACCAGCAAACCCACCACCCCGGCGTTGATGCCGGTGAGCACCGAGCGCACACCGATGCGCTGGCGCAACAGATCCCAGAACGGCAGCACACCGACCACGGTCAGCGCGGCGGGCGCAAAAACCGCGCCCAGCATCAACAGGCCCGCCAGCCAGGGGGCCAGTCCTGCGAGCACCGCCGGGTTCATGACCGCGCCCAGGTAAGCCGAAAAGCTGAACAAGGGACCGGGCATCGCCTGCACCGCGCCGTAGCCCGCCAGGAAGTCGGCGCTGCTGACCGCGCCCACGGGCACCACCGACGACTGCAACAGGGGCAACACGACGTGACCCCCGCCAAACACCAGGGCACCCGCACCAAAAAACCCCGCCACCTGTGCCAGCAGCGCCGAGCCACTCGCTTCAGCCCACAGGGGCAGACCGACCAGCAGCAGCGCCAGCAGCGCCAGCGCGACGGCGCCGGCCGTGCGTGTCATGCCAAAGCCCTGCTGCGCGTCGGGCGCACTGCTTGCGGCGAGCCAGCGCGACCCCATCCACAGGCCGGTCAGACCGGCCACCCCGATGGCCAGCAACTGGCCCCAGGCGCCACCCCACCCCGTGAGCCACGGCAGTCCGAGCGCCAGTGCCGCGGCCACGCCTGCCAGCACCCGCCGGGGCGTGTCGGGGCACAGGCTGCGCGACATGGCCCAGATGGCCTGTGCCACCACGGCCACAGCCGCCACTTTCAGGCCTTGCAGCGCCGCCTGCCAGGCGGGGGCGTCGCCGGCGTCATCGAGCCACGCGACCCCGTGGGCGAAACCGATCATCAGCGCCGCCGCCGGCAGGGTGAAGCCCAGCCAGGCGGCGGCCATGCCGCCCCACCCCGCCCGCCGCCAGCCCAGCGCCATGCCGACCTGGCTGCTCGCCGGCCCCGGCAGAAACTGGCACAAGGCCACCAGATCGGCGTAGCTGGTCTCGCTCAACCAGCGCCGGCGCTCGACGAACTCGGTGCGAAAGAAAGCCAGGTGCGCCGCCGGCCCGCCGAACGAGGTGCAGCCCAGGCGCAGAAAGACCCAGAAGACCTCGATCAGGGAAACTGGAGACGGTGCAGACGGAAACGCCATGCGGGGCCACCTGGGTTGAGAGCGCGGATTGGAAGACGGGGCGGGACGCTGCTCGCGCCTGCCCGCCGGAGAATAGCGCAGGGGCCGCCTGTGCCCTTTGTCAAGGCCACGTCACATCTGGCATGCAATCTGCAAGCAGGGCTGTCACCCGCGTTCAGGCTTCAGGGAATCAAGAATGGGAAGTATCCGGCGTTACGCCAAGACCGCCATGGCATGGGAGGCGCTGTCGCGCCCCGATGCGGTGGGCCGCCAGGTCCACACCTTGCTGCTCATGGCCAATGGCCGGCGCAGCGAACAGGAGCTCTCGCTGCTGCTGGGCACCGACATCCGCGAACTGGCCTATGGACTGATGGAAAAAGGCTACCTGCAGAACACGCAGGCCACCCTGCTGCCCGAAGCCGAAGCCGACGACGAAGCGCCAACCCCTGCCTGAGCGCTCCCGGGCGGACGGGCCCGCCCGGAGCACCTCACAGCCAGCGTTTGAGCAAAGCCATGATCTGGTCGAAGCGCGCCCCATAGGGCGGGTAGAACAAATGCCCCATCGAGAAGCGTGACTGCACCAGAACGGGCTTTTGCTGGGTGAAGCGCAGGAACCCGGTTTCGCCGTGGTACGCACCCCAGCCACTCTCGCCCACGCCGCCGAAGGGAAGGCCCTCGTGAGCCACGTGCATGAGCGTGTCGTTGATGCTCACCCCGCCGCTCACCGTGCTGGCCATCACCCGCTCGCGCACGGCCGCGTCGCTGCCGAACCAGTAGAGCGCCAGCGGCCTTGGCCGCGCGTTGATGTAGCGAATCGCCTCGTCCACCGACCCGTACGCCACCACCGGCAGGATGGGGCCGAAGATTTCCTCGTCCATCAAGCGCAGGCCCGGGCTCGGGTCGAACACCAGGGTCGGATTCATTTGACGGGCGGTGCTCGCCCCGGTCGGTCCTGCCGGGGCCACGTCGACCACCCGGGCGCCCTGCGCCGAGGCTTCGCCGAGCAAGGCCTGCAGGCGCGCGAAGTGGCGATCGCTCACGATCGCGGTGTAGTCGGCGTTTCCCGCGATGACCGGGAAGAGCCGCGCCACCGCCGCGCTGTAGGCCCGCTCGAACGCGGCCTCCTGACCGCGCGGCAGCAGCACGTAGTCGGGCGCGATGCAGGTCTGCCCGGCATTGAGCAATTTGCCGTGGGCGATCTTGAGCGCAGCCTCGTCGAGGTTGCAGGACGCGTCCACGATGCAGGGCGACTTGCCACCGAGCTCCAGCGTGGTGGGCGTGAGGTTGGCCGCCGCAGCGGCCGCCACCTTGCGGCCGACCGCGGTGGAGCCGGTGAAGAACAGGTGGTCGAACGGCAGGCTGGCGAAATCGTGTGCCACATCGGCACCACCGAGCACGACGCTGAATTCTTCGGCTGAAAAAACCCCCTGCACCAGCGAAGCCATGAGCGCCGAGCTGTGCGGGGTGAGCTCGCTGGGCTTGAGCATCACGCGATTGCCCGCGGCCAGGGCGGTCGCTGCCGGACCAAGGTTGAGTTGCAGCGGGTAGTTCCAGGGTCCGATGACACCCACCACGCCCAGGGGTTGGCGCTGCAGGTGGGCGCTGGCGGGTTGCAGGTACAGCGGCGTGGGCACGCGACGGGTTTTCATCCAGTGCGGCAGTTCCTTGTGCAGCTGGCCGATGGCCGCCCGCAGCACGAACAGGTCGGCCACCTCGGTGACCTGACGCGAGCGCACGCCGAAATCTGCCTGGACCGCGTCGGACAGCGCGGTGCCATGCGTGTCGATCAAGGCACGCAGTCGGGCCAGCCGGTCCCGGCGCAAGGCCAGGGGCACGTCGATCTGCTGGCGGCTGGCGCTGTGCTGGGCGTCGAACAGGGCGCGCAGGGGAAGGGTCGGGGGTATCTTTGTCATGCTTCCATGATAGGACTGGCTGCCCCGTCGGGGTAGAGGTGCACCCCCATCCCGACGGATGGAAGTGCAACCCGCAGGCACCCGATCAGGACTCGGCCACGGCGTCACCGAACTCGAACACGCCCGGGTTCTGCACCGGGTCCACGTCCACCGGAATCGCCGACTTGGGCGGATAGCGGCCCTCCAGCAGGTACTTCGAGAGCGGGTTCTCGATGCGCTGCTGGATCGCACGCTTCAACGGACGCGCACCGAACACCGGATCGAATCCGACCTTGGCCAGCTCGGCCAGCGCCGCGGGCGACACCTGCAGGTGCAGGTCCATCCTGGCCAGACGCGCCTCGAGCACCTTGAGCTGGATCGCAGCGATCGACTCGATGTGCTGTGCGTCCAGCGCATGGAACACCACCGTCTCGTCGATGCGGTTGAGGAACTCCGGGCGGAAGTGGTTCTTGAGCTCGCTCCACACGGCTTCCTTCACGTCTTCGTACGGTTCGCCCACCATGGCCTGGATCATGTGCGAGCCGATGTTGCTCGTCATGACGATCACGGTGTTCTTGAAGTCCACCGTGCGACCCTGGCCGTCGGTGAGGCGCCCGTCGTCGAGCACCTGCAGCAACACGTTGAACACGTCCGGATGGGCCTTCTCCACCTCGTCGAGCAACAGCACGCTGTAGGGCTTGCGGCGCACGGCTTCGGTGAGATAACCGCCCTCCTCGTAACCCACATAGCCGGGCGGCGCGCCGATGAGACGGGCCACGGAGTGCTTCTCCATGAACTCGCTCATGTCGATGCGCACCAGGTGGTCTTCGCTGTCGAACAAGAAGCCGGCCAGCGCCTTGCACAGTTCGGTCTTGCCCACGCCGGTGGGGCCGAGGAACAGGAAGGAGCCGGTCGGTCGGTTCGGATCACTCAGGCCCGAGCGCGAGCGTCGGATGGCGTTGGCCACCGCACCGATGGCCTCGTCCTGCCCGACCACGCGCTCGTGCAGCTTGCCTTCCATCAGCAGCAGCTTGTCGCGCTCGCCCTGCATGAGCTTGCTCACCGGGATGCCGGTGGCACGGGCCACCACCTCGGCGATCTCTTCGGCACCGACCTGCGTGCGCAGCAGCTGCGGGCGACCCTTGCCGTCCTTGTTCAGCGCCTTGCCCGACTCGGCCGCCTGCGCGTCCTTCAGGCGTTTCTCGAGCTCGGGCAGCTTGCCGTACTGGAGCTCGGCGACCTTGTTGAAGTCGCCCTTGTCGGTGAAGGTCTTGATCTGCGAGCGGATGCGGTCCATCTCTTCCATCACGTCCTTGGAGCCGAGCGCCGCGGCTTTTTCCGCCTTCCAGATTTCGTCGTAGTCGGAGATCTCCTTGGTCAGCCGGCCGATCTCTTCTTCGATCAAGCCGAAGCGCTTCTGCGAAGACTCGTCCTTCTCGCGGCGCACGGCTTCGCGCTCGATCTGCAGCTGGATCAGGCGGCGGTCGAGCCGGTCCATCACCTCGGGCTTGGAGTCGAGTTCGATCTTGATCTTGGAGGCCGCCTCGTCGATCAGGTCGATCGCCTTGTCGGGCAGGAACCGGTCGGTGATGTAGCGGTGGCTGAGTTCGGCCGCGGCCACGATGGCCGGGTCGGTGATCTGCACGCCGTGGTGCACCTCGTATTTTTCCTGCAGGCCGCGCAGGATCGCGATGGTCGCCTCCACGCTGGGCTCACCCACCAGGATCTTCTGGAAACGGCGCTCCAGGGCTGCGTCCTTCTCGATGTACTTGCGGTACTCGTCGAGCGTGGTCGCGCCCACGCAGTGCAGCTCGCCGCGCGCCAGCGCGGGCTTGAGCATGTTGCCGGCGTCCATCGCGCCTTCGGCCTTGCCCGCGCCCACCATGGTGTGCAGCTCGTCGATGAAAACAATGGTCTGGCCCTCGTCTTTCGCCAGTTCATTGAGCACCGTTTTCAGGCGTTCCTCGAACTCGCCGCGGAACTTGGCGCCGGCCAGCAGCGCAGCCATGTCCAGACTCAGCACCCGCTTGCCCTTGAGCGAATCGGGCACCTCACCCGCCACGATGCGTTGTGCGAGACCCTCGACGATGGCGGTCTTGCCCACGCCGGGTTCACCGATGAGCACCGGGTTGTTCTTGGTGCGGCGCTGCAGCACCTGGATGGCGCGGCGGATTTCATCGTCGCGGCCGATCACCGGGTCGAGCTTGCCCTGGCGGGCGCGCTCGGTGAGGTCCATGGTGTATTTCTTGAGCGCCTCGCGCTGGCCCTCGGCCTCGGGGCTGTCCATGGACTGCCCGCCACGCACCGCGGTGATGGCCGATTCCAGGCTCTTGCGGTTCAGGCCGTTTTCGTTCGCGATGCGGCCCAGCTCGCCCTTGCTGTCGGCCACGGCGAGCAGAAAGAGTTCGCTCGCAATGAACTGGTCGCCGCGCTTGATGGCCTCCTTTTCGGTGGCCTGCAACAGCTTGCCCAACTCCTGGCCGACCTGCACCTGGTCCTGCCCCTGCACTTCGGGCAGGCGTTTCATGGCGGCCTCGGTGGCCTTGGCCAGCCCGGGCACGTTCACACCCGCGCGCTGCAGCAACGACTGCGGCCCGTCGGCCTGGCGCAACAGGGCGAGCAGCAGGTGCGAAGGCTCGATGTAGGCGTGGTCCGCGCCCAGGGCCAGCGTCTGGGCTTCGCTCAGGGCTTCCTGGAACTTGGTGGTGAGTTTGTCGTGTCGCATGAGGGTGCTCTCCGGGTGATCAGAATGCTTGGACAGGTGGCGCTGCTCACGCGTTTTTCAAGCCTGCCACCCAGCGTGCGCCAGACCGCATCGCGCCAACTTGACTCAGATCAATCGGTCACCGCGCAGCGCCAATAGGCATAAGGCCAGGCCATGGTGAGCCCCGCGCGCCGGTACAGGGCCAGGGCCGGCAGGTTGCTGGCGTCCACCTGCAGGAACACCCCGGTGACCCCGCGCCGGCTGGCTTCGGTCGCCATGGCATGCAGGATGCGCCCCGCCAGCCCTTCACCCCGACGGGCGGCCGCGGTGCGCATCCCGTGCACGCCCAGCCAGCCGTGACCGAACGAGGCTGCACCACAGGCGACGGTCTGCCCCTGCTCCCGCACCGACGCATAGAGGGTGCCGGTGGCACGGGCGAGCAGGCGCGAGCGGCTGGCGCCATCGTCCGGATCCAGACCGGCGCCCAGGAACATGGCCATCCAGGCGTCATCGGGCGAGCTGTCGAGGTCGGCAGGCGGACCGCCCGGCGCGGCCAGCAGCGGCTGGACATCACCGGTCAGCGTCAGCGTCGGCTGAAGGCGCTGCCAGCCTCGCCGGGCCAGGGCCTCGTGCCATGGAAGGAACGCCGGCAGGTCCGGCAGCCGCAGCCGGGGCACAAAGCCCAGCGCGGTGTAGCGAGCGAGGATGGCGGGCAACAGCGCAAGTTCGTGGGAGCCGTGGTGCAGCGGCACTGCGCTTCGCGCGCGCCCCACGGTCCCGTGGTCCATGGGCAGCAGCCAGCCGCCGAGCGACTCCACCCGCTCGGGCGCGACCGCTTGCAGCGTCGCGCGTTCGATGGCTTCGATGGCGGCAGCGTCGGGCATGGCCAGGCCGCCAGCGCTCAGCTGTTGCGGGCCTGAATGCCCCAGCGCGCCAGCGCCGCGTCGTCACTGACACGGGCGTCGACCCAGCGCGCGCCCTCGGGCGTCTGTTCCTTCTTCCAGAACGGCGCCTGGGTCTTGAGGTAGTCCATGAGGAACTCGCAGGCCTGGAAACTCTGGCCCCGGTGCGCCGACGTCACCGCCACCAGCACGATCTGGTCGAGCGGCTGCAGGAGCCCCACGCGATGGATCACGCGCGCGCCGAAGATGTCGAAGCGCTGGTGCGCCTCGTCGATCATGGCCTCGATGGATTTTTCGGTCATGCCCGGGTAGTGCTCGAGCTCCATGGTGCTGACGCTCTGGCCATCGTTGCGATCGCGCACGGTGCCGATGAAGCTGCACACGGCGCCCACGCCCTTGTTCGCCTCACGAAGTCGGGCGACCTCGGCGCCGAGGTCGAAGTCTTCGGTCTGGATGCTGACGCGCATGCCCATCTCAACCCCCGGTCACGGGTGGAAAGAAGCCGACTTCAGCGCCATCGCACAGCGCGGCCGACTCCTCGCTCATGGTCTGGTTGAGCGCCACCCGCACCGACCTGCCTGGCGCCAGCGCATCGGCGTAGGCACCACCGCGGGCCACCAGTTCGGCGCGCAGCGCCGCCAGGGTGCCGGCTTGTGTGTCCAGCGTTTCGCCTCCAGTGCCCAGGGCCTCGCGGATGGAGGCGAAATAGCGCAGTTGAACTTTCATGCGAGCAGATCCGCAAAGGAAATGAAGGACACCGGATCGCCGTGGGCGATGGTGGTGCCGGCCGGGTTGTCCACCAGGCCATCGGCCCAGACGGCCGAGGTGAGCACGCCCGAGCTCTGGTTGGCGAACAGGTCGAGCCCGCCACTGGCGTTGCGGCGCACCCGAAGAAATTCACGACGCTTGTCGGCCCTGGCCAGCGTGAAGTGGGCGGGCAGCGTGGTGGCTTTCGGGGCGGGCGCATCCACGCCCTGCAAGCGAAGCAGGAAAGGCCGCACCAGCAACAGGAAGGTGACGAAGCTGGACACCGGGTTGCCCGGGAGTCCGATGAAGTGGCAGTGCTCGCCCGCCGCCGGGCCTGCGCCGGCGTCGCGCCGCACGCTGCCGTACGCGAAAGGCTTGCCGGGCTTCATGGCGATCTGCCACAGGTTCAGGCTGCCCAACTGCTGCACCGCCGGCTTGATGTGGTCTTCCTCGCCCACCGACACGCCACCACTGGTGAGGATCAGGTCGTGGTGATCGGCCGCAGACTTCAGGGCAGCCAGGGTGGCGTCGCGCTTGTCGGGCACGATGCCGAGGTCGCTCACCTCGCAGCCCATGCGGCGCAGCAGGGCGCGCAGGAAAAACCGGTTGGAGTTGTAGATCGCGCCGGGCTTCATGGCCTCGGGCAACACCTCACCCGGCATCACGAGTTCGTCGCCGGTGGAGAACAGCGCCACGCGCGGTCGCGCCACCACGCTCAGGTGCGCCAGGCCCAGACTCGCGGCCAGGCCCAGGCTCGCGGGTGACAGGCGCGCACCGCGGGCCAGCACCACCGCGCCACGCAACACGTCCTCACCCGCTCGACGGACCCACTGACCGGGCTGCGGCACCACCTGGATGTGCACACCGTGGATGTTGCCGCCCACCTCGACCGTGTCTTCCTGCATCACCACCGCATCGGCGCCAGCGGGCATGGGCGCGCCGGTGAAGATGCGTGCGCAGGTACCGGGCTCCAGCGGTTCGGCCGCATGACCCGCAGCGATGCGCTGGGTCACGGGCAGCACCTGACCGGGCCCGCTCACATCGGCGGCCCTCAGGGCGTAACCGTCCATGGACGAGTTGTCGTCGGGCGGCACCTGCAGCGCGGAGACGAGGTCCTGGGCCAGCACCCGTCCGTCGGCATCGAAGGTGGCCACCGTCTCGCAGGACTTCAGCGCAACAGCCCGGGACAGCAACTGCACCAAGGCATCGTCGAGCGACATCAGGGGCGGGCGCTGGTGCGGAGATGGGGGAGTGGTCATGGCAGGAAAAGCGGGGTGCGGTATTCGAAGCTGAGGGCATTGTCGACCAGCCAGGCAGCGATGTCATCGGCGCCGTTCAAATCCAGCACGGTGCACGGTGTGGCCGGTGGCAAGGCTTCGGGGCTGTCGGTGGCGATGGCAAGGACGTGTCGATCATCGGGAAACCGCAGCGGCTTCGCATTGGTCTGGCGCCACACCTCCACCTTGGGCAGATCGCTCTGTTTGAAGCCTTCCACCAGCACCCAGTCCACATCGGCGCGCAACTGGGCCAGCAGATCGTGCACCGAGTGCTCGGCGACGGTTTCCAGCTCGCGCATGAGCACCAGTCGCCGGGGCGAGGCGGCCAGCACCTCGAAGGCGCCCGCCTCGCGGTGCCGCCAGGTGTCCTTGCCCGGATGATCGATGTCGAAGCTGTGGTGCGCGTGCTTGACGACCGACACGCGTTGGCCGCGCAGCTTCAGCGCCGGGATCAGTTGTTCGACCAGCGTGGTTTTGCCCGACCCGGAGTAACCCGCGAATCCGACGACCTTCATGCGCTGGCGCAGTGCTCGGCGATGAAGGCCTGCACGGCAGCGGTGCTCGCCGGCATCAAGCGAACGCGTTTGGGCAGGTCTTCGATGCCTTCGAACTGCGGCGGTCGATGGGGCTGGCGGCCCAGTGCTTCAACGATGGTCTCGGCAAACTTGATCGGCAGTGCGGTCTCCAGCACGATCATGGGCGTTCCATCCTGCAAAAACTCGCGCGCCACCTTCACACCGTCGGCCGTGTGGGTGTCGATCATGACGCCGTGGCGCTGAAACACGTCACGGATCGTCTCGATGCGGTTGGCATGCGTGCTCTTGCCGCTGCGAAAACCGTGGCGGGAGGCGGCCTCGGGGAAGGCCGGATCGGCACCGAGGTCAAAACGGCCATCGCGCGACAGCGTTTCACCGAACAGCGCCTTCACGCGCACGCCATCGCGTCCGAGCAGGTCGAACACGAAACGCTCGAAGTTGCTGGCCTTGGAGATGTCCATCGAGGGGCTGGAGGTCTCGTGTGTGTCGGCGCTGGCACGCACACGGTAGACACCGGTGCGGAAAAACTCGTCGAGCACATCGTTCTCGTTGGTCGCCACCACCAGCTGCTCGATCGGCAAGCCCATCTGGCGGGCCACATGGCCGGCGCAGACATTGCCGAAATTGCCGCTGGGCACGGTGAAGCTCACACGATCCGATCGCCCTGAGCCAGTCGTTGGGTCGGTTGCCTGGAGATATCCAGCGAAGTAGTAAACCACCTGCGCGAGCAGCCGCGCCCAGTTGATCGAGTTGACCGTGCCGATCTTGTGCTGGCGCTTGAACGCCAGATCGTTGCTGACGTTCTTGACGATGTCCTGGCAGTCGTCGAACACGCCTTCGATGGCGATGTTGTGGATGTTCTCGTCCATCAGGCTGAACATCTGCGCCTGCTGGAAGGGACTCATGCGCCCGTGCGGGCTGAGCATGAACACGCGCACGCCTTTCTTGCCGCGCATGGCGTACTCGGCCGCGCTGCCGGTGTCGCCCGAGGTCGCTCCAAGGATGTTGAGTTGTTCACCGCGGCGCGCGAGCTCGTATTCGAACAGGTTGCCCAGCAACTGCATCGCCATGTCCTTGAAGGCCAACGTCGGCCCGTTGGACAAGGCCTCCAGCCAGACACCGTCTTCCAGTGGCTTCAGCGGCACGATCTGCGGCGTGCCGTACACCGCTTCGGTGTAGGTCTTCTCGCACAGCGCGCGAAGGTCGGCAGCGGGAATGTCGTCGATGTAGAGCGACAACACTTCAAAGGCGAGGGCCGCATAGCCCCCCGGCGCGCCGCCGTTGAACACGCCGCGCCAGCGCGCCAGGGTGGCGGCGTCGACCCGGGGGTAATGCTCGGGCAGGTACAGGCCGCCGTCGGGCGCCAGGCCCTCGAGCAGGATCTCGCAAAAATGCTTGCGCCCCGGATCACCGCGCGTGGAAAGGTACAACATCAGTTCAACTCTTCCTTGCGGATGCGCACGATCGGCGCCAGCACCGTGGGCAGCTTCTGCAGCTGTGCCAGGGCGTCGTTCAGGATCCCCTCGCGGGTGTCGTGCGTGAGGATGATCAGGTCGGTGGACGTGCCGCCTTCGCCGCTGACCTCATCGGCCTCGCGTTGCAGCACCGCATCGATGCTGATGCCGGCACCGGCCAGCAGCCCGGTCACCTGCGCGAGCACTCCGGCCTCGTCGGCCACGCGAAGCCGCAAGTAGTAACTCGTCACGACCTCGCTCATCGGCAGCACGCTCAGGTCGCTCATGGCATCGGGATGGAACGCCAGGTGCGGCACGCGGTGGTGCGGATCTGCGGTGTGCAGTCGGGTGATGTCGACCAGGTCGGCGATCACCGCACTGGCCGTGGGCTCGCTGCCCGCGCCCTTGCCGTAGTAAAGCGTGGTGCCCACGGCGTCGCCCTGCACCACCACCGCGTTCATCGCACCCTCCACGTTGGCGATCAGGCGCTTGGCCGGCACCAGGCTCGGGTGCACGCGCAGCTCGATGCCCTTGGCGGTTCGCTTCGTGATACCGAGCAGCTTGATGCGGTAGCCGAGCTGCTCGGCGTACTTGATGTCGGTGGCACCCAGCTGGGTGATGCCTTCCACATAGGCCTTGTCGAACTGCACCGGAATGCCGAAGGCGATCGCACTCATGAGCGTGACCTTGTGCGCCGCGTCCACGCCCTCGATGTCGAAGGTCGGATCGGCTTCGGCGTAGCCCAGGCGTTGGGCCTCCTTGAGCACCACCGCAAAGTCCAGGCCCTTGTCGCGCATCTCGGACAGGATGAAGTTGGTGGTGCCGTTGATGATGCCGGCGATCCACTGGATGCTGTTGGCCGTGAGGCCTTCGCGCAGCGCCTTGATGATGGGGATGCCACCGGCGACCGCCGCTTCGAACGCAACCATCACACCCCTGGCAGAAGCCGCGGCAAAGATCTCGGTACCGTGGACCGCCAGCAAGGCCTTGTTGGCGGTGACCACGTGCTTGCCGGCGGCAATGGCTTCGAGCACCAGCGCCTTGGCGATGCCATAGCCGCCGATGAGTTCGATCACGATGTCGATGTCGGGATTGGCGATGACGGCCCGTGCGTCGTTCACCACCTTCACGTCCGGGCCGACGATGGCCTGCGCGCGAGCGACGTCGAGGTCAGCCACCATGGTGATTTCAATGCCGCGACCGGCGCGCCGGCGGATCTCTTCCTGGTTGCGCTGCAGCACGTTGAAGGTGCCGCTGCCCACGGTGCCTATGCCCAGAAGGCCTACTTGGATCGGTTTCATGTCGGTCATGGTTGGTGTCGGAATATCAGGTGCCGTGGCGTTTGCGCCAGCCTTCGAAGAACCGCGCGACACGGCCGATGGCCTCGCGCAGGTCGTCCTCGTGCGGCAGGAAAACGATCCGGAAATGCTGGTTGTCGGGGTAATTGAAGCCGGACCCCTGCACCAGCATCACCCGCGTTTCCTGCAGCAGCTCAAGGAACATCTGCTGGTCGTCCTCGATCGGGTACATCTTCGGGTCGAGTCTGGGGAACATGTAGAGCGCGGCCGACGGCTTGACACAGGTCACGCCGGGAATGGCGGTGATCAGGTCGTATGCCAGGTCGCGCTGGCGCCGCAGCCGCCCGCCCTCGCCCACAAGATCGTTGATGCTCTGGTACCCCCCCAGCGCCGTTTGAATCGCCCATTGGCCCGGCACGTTGGCACACAGGCGCATGTTCGAGAGCATGTTCAAGCCCTCGATGTAGTCCCTGGCCGGCTTCTTGTCGCCAGAAACAACGAGCCAGCCCGCGCGATAGCCGCAAGAGCGGTAACTTTTCGAGAGCGAGTTGAAGGTCAGCGTGAGCACGTCGTCCGACAGGCTCGCCATGGCGGTGTGCTTGACGCCGTCGTACAGCACCTTGTCATAGACCTCGTCGGCAAAGATCACCAGACCGTGCTCGCGCGCGATATCGACGATGGCCTGCAGCAGGCTGTCCGAGTAGAGCGCGCCGGTCGGGTTGTTGGGATTGATCACCACGATGCCCTTGGTCGCTGGCGTGATCTTGCGGCGGATATCGTCCAGATCGGGCATCCAGCCATTGGCTTCGTCGCAGAGGTAGTGCACCGGTGTGCCGCCCGAGAGGCTCACTGCGGCGGTCCACAGCGGGTAGTCGGGTGCCGGCAGCAGCAGTTCGTCGCCGTCGTCCAGGAGCGCGTTGGTCGCCATCACGATCAGCTCGCTGGCGCCATTGCCCAGGTAGATGTCATCGAGGGTCACGCCCTTGATGCCCTGCGTCTGGGTTTCGTGCATCACCGCCTTGCGTGCCCCGAAGATGCCCTTGCTGTCCGAATATCCCGCCGAGTTCGGCAGATTGCGGATCATGTCCTGCTGGATTTCTTCCGGGGCGTCGAACCCGAACACCGCAAGGTTGCCGATGTTCAGGCGGATGATCTTGTGGCCCTCGTCCTCCATCTTGCGCGCCGCGTCCATGATGGGCCCGCGAATGTCGTAGCACACGTTGGCCAGCTTGGCTGATTTCTGGATGGTCTTCAAAGTCACTCCCTGGGGGTTCTGGGGTCGTGCGGGGCGTTGCTGCCTGTGCGCTGCGCCGGGCGTTATATTCGGTCTCGTGTGCAGGGAAAACCTGCAATTTGACCACAGTTCCGCACCCTGCCAGATTGGCCAACGCCCCATGAAACTGCACTCCGACAAGCTGGATATCCAGTCCGTCACCGGCTATGGCGATGGCTGGATCGCAGTGAACGGGCAACGCCATTTCCACAGCCTGGTGCTCACGCCCAAGGGGCAGTTGCTGCCCTGGCCATGTGCCCGCTTCGAGGCGCTTGAAGACCTGCACTTCAACCAGCTGATCGGACTCGCGGACGAACCACCCGAGCTTGTGGTGTTCGGCAGTGGAACGCGTCTTCGCTTCGCGCCTCCTGCCTTGTTGCGTGGCCTGATGGCACAGCGCATCGGCGTCGAAACCATGGACACGGCGGCCGCCTGCCGCACTTACAACATCCTTGCCGGCGAAGGCCGCAGGGTGGTCGCGGCGCTTCTGCTGGAGACCTGAGCGCACCGCAGGCATGCGGGGGCTCCACCGTGACGGGGGAGCCCAATCAGGGTAAAATAGCGGATTGTTTCCTGCCACGGGTCCCGGTGCCGCAACACCGGGTTCGCCGTGAAGCAGCCGGGAAGCCAACGCATCACCACCAACTTACGTCAGGGGTCCACGCAGTATGGCAGTCGTTGTCAATAAACCCATTCCAGAATTTGAATCGATGGCCACCGGCGGCATCAAGGTCAGCAACCAGACCCATCTGGGCCAGACCATCGTGCTGTACTTTTACCCCAAGGACAATACCCCGGGTTGCACGACGGAAGCCATGCAGTTCCGCGACAAGTACAAGGATTTCGTGAAAGCCGGCGCCCAGGTGTTCGGTGTTTCCCGCGACAACATGAAGTCGCACGATGAATTCAAGACCAAACTTGAACTCCCCTTCGAACTCATCGCCGATACCGAAGAAAAAATGTGCCACATGTTCGGCGTGGTCAAGAACAAGATCATGTACGGCAAGAAGGTGAAGGGCATCGAGCGCAGCACGTTCCTCATCGGCCCCGACGGCGTGCTCAAGCAGGAATGGCGCGGCCTCAAGGTGCCTGGCCATGTCGAAGACGTGCTCAAGGCCGTGAAGACGCTCAAGAAGGCTGCCTGAATTTCCGCCAGCCTGTGCGGGCAGATCGCGCAGGCGGGGCGTCACGGGACTCATGCATAATGATTTCATGACGCCGGGAAGCCTCTCAGCCACAATACTTCTGCCCTCCTCAAGCAGATCCCAAAGCCGCCTGGTCACCCCGGCGGCTTTTTGTTTTCCAGCTTCACGCTGAACACACCAGCCCACATGCCACTGCCCCCCGCACCCTCCAAACGCGCCGCCCTTCTCTCACCTGAGGCCTACAGCCTGCGAGCTGCCGACGAACCTTTCGAACCGGAGGTCGATGCCACGCCCATTCCGCCACTGCCGGCGGCAGCGCCCGTCCGGGCGGCTGAACGCGAGACCCCACCCCTGACCCCGCAGCCGGCGGCCCGAAGCGGCGCAAAGTCCGGCGGGCGTGGCCGCAAACCCGCTCCTGCGGCCATGCCGGAAGTGCCGCAGCGCGCCGAGATGGCGCCCGTGCCGGAAACTGCAGCGCCGGTCCAGGCCAACCCTCCGCAACGAAGTCCTCTGCAGGCCCAGGTCACACCGTCGGCCGGCAGCCGTCGGCGCACCGCGGGCAAGGGCGGATCGGGCCCTGCCAGGCTGTTTGTGCTCGACACCAACGTGTTGCTGCACGACCCGATGAGCCTGTTCCGGTTCGAGGAACACGACATCTTCCTGCCCATGATCGTGCTCGAGGAGCTCGACGGCCACAAGAAGGGCATGACCGAGGTGGCGCGAAATGGCCGCCAGACCAGCCGCACGCTCGACGCGCTGGTGGCGCAGCAAGGCGGCGAGATGACCAAGGGCCTCAAGCTCTCGGCCACCGGCCACCACGGCGCACGCGGACTGCTGTTCTTCCAGACCGAGCCCCTGGACAACGCCTTGCCCGCCAGCCTGCCCCAGGGCAAGGCCGACAACCAGATCCTGGGCGTGGTGCACGCATTGCGCGAACGCCATCCGCAGCGCGAAGTGATCCTGGTGTCGAAAGACATCAACATGCGGGTGAAGGCCCGCGCACTCGGCCTGGCCGCCGAGGATTACCAGAACGACAAAACGCTCGACGACGGTGAGTTGTTGTATGCCGGAGCGCTGGCATTGCCGCAGGACTTCTGGACCCGCCAGAGCAAGACCATCGAGAGCTGGCAAAGCGGCAGCCACACCTTCTACCGCGTCAGCGGTCCGGCGGTGGGGCAGTTCTACATCAACCAGTTCGTTTACTTCGAAGCGCCGGGCGAGCCTTCGCTGTATGCCCGCGTGACCGAAATTCGCGACAAGACGGCCGTGCTCAAGACCCTGAAGGACTACACCCACCTGAAGAACGCGGTTTGGGGTGTGACCAGCCGCAACCGCGAGCAGAACTTCGCGCTCAACCTGCTGATGGACCCGGAGATCGACTTCGTGACACTCGCCGGCACGGCCGGCACCGGCAAGACGCTGATGGCTCTGGCCAGCGGTCTCACACAGGTGCTCGATGACCGCCGGTACACCGAGATCATCATGACCCGCGCCACGGTGAGCGTGGGTGAGGACATCGGCTTTCTGCCGGGTACCGAAGAGGAAAAGATGGGCCCGTGGATGGGCGCGCTCGATGACAACCTCGAGTTCCTGGCCAAGGGTGATGGCGGCAACGCCGGCGAATGGGGGCGCGCTGCCACCAACGAGCTCATCCGCAGTCGCATCAAGGTCAAGAGCATGAACTTCATGCGCGGGCGCACGTTCATGAACAAGTACGTGATCATCGACGAGGCGCAGAACCTCACGCCCAAGCAGATGAAGACGCTGATCACGCGCGCCGGCCCGGGCACGAAGATCATCTGCATGGGCAACCTTGCGCAGATCGACACGCCCTACCTCACCGAGGGCTCGTCCGGCCTCACCTTTGCCGTGGACCGCTTCAAGGGCTGGCCGCATGGCGGGCACATCACGCTGGCGCGTGGCGAACGCTCACGTCTGGCCGATTTTGCGAGCGAAGTGCTCTGAAGCACTGGTTGGCGCCTTCATGAAAAAACCCGGCCGAAGCCGGGTTTTTTCATGGGTATCCACGGTCAGTAGTCACCGCCTCCGGCCAGGCTCTCGAACCGGGTGAGCATGTTCAGGAAGGCCAGCTTGACCGTGCCTGTCGGCCCGTTTCGCTGCTTGCCGATGATGATCTCGGCCACGCCAGGCTCCTTGCACGCGTCCTTGGTGTAGTACTCGTCGCGGTAGATGAACATGATGATGTCGGCGTCCTGCTCGATGGCGCCGGACTCGCGCAGATCGCTCATCATCGGGCGCTTGTCGGTGCGGGTTTCCACGCTGCGGTTGAGCTGGGACAGCGCGATGACCGGGCATTGCAGCTCCTTGGCCAGCATCTTCAAGCCCCGCGAGATCTCACCGAGCTCGGAGGCTCGGTTGTCGCCATCGCCACCGCTGCCGCTCATGAGCTGCAGGTAGTCCACCACGATCAGGCCGAGCTTGCCGCACTGGCGCGACAGGCGCCTCGCGTTGGCGCGCAGCACGCTGGTGGTCAGGCCCGGGGTTTCGTCGATGTGCAGCGAAACGTTGCGCAGCTTCTCGATGGCTTCGGTCAGGCGAGGCCACTCGTCGTCGGTGAGCTTGCCGTTGCGAAGGTGGGTCTGGTTGATGCGGCCGATCGAGCCGACGATACGCACCGCCAGCTGTGAAGCACCCATTTCCATCGAGAACACGGCCACCGGCAGGCCCTCGTTGAGGGCAACGTGCTCGGCGATGTTGATGGCGAACGCGGTTTTTCCCATGGAAGGTCGGGCAGCCAGCACCACCAGATCGCCGGCCTGCAGACCCGAGGTCATGCGGTCCAGATCGACAAAGCCGGTGGGCACACCGGTGATGTCGTTGGGGTTGTCGGCCATTTCCTGCACGCGGTCGAGCAACTCGACCACGAGCGTGTCCATGCCCTGAAAGCCCTCCTTCATCCGCGAGCCTTCCTCGCCGATGTTGAAGATCTTCTGCTCGGCTTCGTCCAGGATCTTGTCCACCGCCTTGCCCTGCGTGTTGAACGCTGCGGTCGCAATTTCGTCGCTGGCAGCGATCAGCTTGCGCAGGATGGCGCGCTCCCGCACGATCTCGGCGTAGCGGCGGATGTTGGCCGCGCTCGGCACGTACTGCGCGAGCGAGTTCAGGTAAGCCAGACCACCGGCGTCATCGGCCTTGCCCAGGTTCTGCAGGTGCTCGAACACGGTCACCACATCGGCCGGCTTGCTGGCGTTGACCAGCGTCGCGATGGCCGAATAGGTCAGTCGGTGTTCGTAGCGGTAAAAGTCGGAGTCGTTGACCAGGTCGGCCACGCGGTCCCAGGCGGCGTTGTCCAGCAGCAGGCCGCCCAGCACGCTGGATTCGGCTTCGATGGAGTGCGGGGGAACGCGCAGCTGGGCGATCTGGCGGTCGGAGCCGCCGACCTCGTCCAGGCCGGTGTCAAAGGAAGAGAAGGAACTGGAAAAGACAGCGGACATCGGCGTGCGGAAAGTAAACGGGAATGGTACGCGCCGGACCCCGGAAAGTCATGGGAAAAGTCTGTGGACAAGTCCGGTAAAAGCGGTGGATGACCGACGGCGGTCCCGGGTCTGCCCCGTGGGCACGAGAAAGAAAAAAGCCGCGGCCCGAAGGGCGGCGGCTTTCAAAGGCAGCGCTTGCGCGCCCGCGCAGCACTCAGGCGGTTTCGCCAAGCACCGACACGTTGAGGTCAATGGTGACATCGGTGTGCAGGTTCACGCTCACCGTGTAGTCACCCACGTTCTTGAGCGGGCCGTTGGGCATGCGGACCTGGGACTTCGCAACCTTGAAGCCTTGCTTGTTCAGCTCTTCGGACACGTCGTGGTTGGTCACGGAGCCGAACAGGCGGCCGTCAACACCAGCCTTTTGCGACAGCTTCACCGTCACGGCGGCGATTTTTTCACCCAGGGCCTGGGCTTCGGCGTGTTTGGCAGCGGCCACTTTTTCGAGTTCGGCGCGGCGCGCTTCGAATTCGGCGATGGCGTTTTGCGTGGCACGGCGGGCGCGGCCTGACGGGATCAGGAAGTTGCGGGCATACCCGTCCTTGACCTTGACCACATCGCCGAGGGCGCCGAGATTGACAACTTTGTCGAGCAGGATGATTTGCATGTCAGGCTCTCTTTCAGACGCGGTGCTGGTCGCTGTAAGGCAACATGCCCAGGAAGCGCGCGCGCTTGATGGCGGTGTTGACCTGACGCTGGTAGAAGGCACGCGTGCCGGTCAGGCGCGCGGGAATGATCTTGCCGTTTTCGGCGATGAAGTCGCGCAGGACATCGACGTCCTTGTAGTCGACTTCTTCGACGTTGGCCACCGTGAAGCGGCAGAAGCGCTTGCGCTTGAACAGCAGCGATTGGGTGTTGCGCTTGGGGCGCTTGTCTTTGTTGAAACGTTTGGGTGACGCCATGATGGGCCTTCCTATGTCTTGCTGAAATCTTGGATGTGGAACACCACGCCTTTGCCATTGCGCGCGTTGGTCAGAAAGCCGTGAAACTCACAAACCGAATCAAGTCCCTGTCGGGAGAGGATCTCGGCATGCGACCCGAAGGCGATGGCCCTGAGTTGCAGTTTCACTTGCCTGGGGGCGTCCAGTTCGACGATCTGTGACTCGTGTTCGAGCACGAGGTTGACAGCCGGTATGCCTGCCGGTGTGTATCGCAGGCTCTGCACCTGCACCACGACGGCCGACAATTGTGTCTGGTTCACCCGTTGACGTTAACGCGCACCGGGCATCAAGCCTGGGCCTGTTCCTGCGGTTGGTGCTGGTGCTGATGCTGCTGGGCGGGCTGCTGAAGCTTGCGGGCTTCCTCGCGCTCGACCGACTTCATCATGGACGATGGGCCGGTATCGGCTTTCTTGCGCAGCACGGTCAGGTGGCGCAGCACGGCATCGTTGAACTTGAAGGCGTGCTCCAGTTCGGCCATCACGGCCTGATCAGCCTCGATGTTGACGCACAGGTAGTGGGCCTTGGACAGCTTGTTGATCTGGTAAGCCATCTGGCGACGGCCCCAGTCTTCAACGCGGTGGATCTTGCCGCCGCCGGCGGTGATCATGCCCTTGTAGCGTTCCAGCATGGCTGGAACCTGTTCGCTTTGATCCGGATGGATCAGCAAAACGATTTCGTAATGACGCATGGACTCTCCTTGTGGATTCGCCCGCCCCTGAAGGCGGGCCTGGATTGAAGCTGCCCCCAGCGTCAGATGGGGTGCAGCAAGGCAAGCCCGCGATTCTAGCAAGAAACCCGGCCAGTCGCGAAACTGGCCGGGTTCCTGGGCTCACCAGCCGCCAGGGCGGCGGGTGAGCCGGGTTGACTGAGTCGGTGCTCAGTTCATGCGCAGGCTCGGGTAACGCACGTGTTCCACCAGCTGCTGGATCTTGCGGTTCGGGGCCGGCGTCACCAGGCTGAGCAGGATGATCACGGCAAAACCCAGTGGCACGCCGAAGATGCCGGCCGAGATCGGCTGGATGCCGAACCACAGTTCCACCGGCGAGGTCACGCCGAAGAGGCCGCGCATCCAGGGCTGGGTGGTCACCATGTAGTAGAAGGTGATGCCCAGGCCGGCGATCATGCCGATGGAGGCGGCGATGCCGGTGGCGCGTTTCCAGAAGATGCCCAACACCAGCGCCGGGAAGAACGCCGCCGCCGCGAACGAGAACGCCGCCGAGACCAGGAACAGGATGTCCGCCGGTTTCTGCGCCGCCACATAAGCCGCCGCCAGGGCCACGATCAGCAGCAGCATCTTGGAGATGGTGACGCGGCGGGCGGTGGAAGCGTTGGGGTCGATCATCTTGTAGTACAGGTCGTGCGACAGCGCGTTGGCAATCGTCAGCAGCAGGCCGTCGGCGGTGGACAGCGCAGCGGCCAGGCCACCAGCGGCCACCAGGCCCGAAATCACGTACGGCAGGCCACCGATTTCGGCCGTTGCCAGCACGATGATGTCGCCACCGATCGTCATCTCGTTGAGCTGCAGGATGCCGTCCCTGTTGATGTCGGTGATCGACATCAGCGAAGGATCCACCTTGTTCCACGAGGCCACCCAGGCGGGCAACTGATCGATCGGCGTGCCGACCACCACGTTGAACACCTCGTACTTCACCAGCACCGCCAGGGCCGGCGCCGTGAAGTACAGCAGGAAGATGAAGAACAGCGACCAGGTCACCGACTGCCGGGCTTCCTTCACGCTGGGCACCGTGTAGTAGCGCATCAGGATGTGCGGCAGCGCGGCGGTGCCGATCATCAGGCAGAAGATCAGCGCCAGGAAGTTGCGTCGCGACGTGTCGTAGGCCGCCACCGCCTTGGCGTCGCCGTTCGGGTCTCCGGCGAACTGCTGGGCGTGCGGGGGCATGCCGTTGAGCGGGCGTGACTTGGCGTCAGCTGCCGCCTTCGCACGGGTCCATGCGGCCTTGGCTGCAGCTTCGTCCTTGGGCAGGTCTGCGATCGCCTTCTCTGCGGCAGAGATCTCGCTCGACGGCGCATTGGCTGCCCGCAGCTGGGCCAGCTTGGTCTCCGCTGCGGCCTTGTCGGCCACCAGCGCAGCCGCCGGGTCTTTCAGCTTCTCGGCCAGTGCGTCGGAGCGCGCCTTGAAGATGCCACGCACTTCCAGTTCTTTCGGGTCGGCGGCGAGCAGCTTCTCCTTGGCCGTGACCTTCTCCAGCTGGAAGCCGTAGATGGCCTGCGGCACAGGCACGCTGGTCTGCTTCACCGAGAGCCACACCACCGGGATCATGTAGGCCACGATCAGGATGATGTACTGCGCCACCTGCGTCCAGGTCACTGCGCGCATGCCGCCGAGGAACGAGCACACCAGAATGCCGCCCAGACCCAGGAACACACCCAGCTCGAACGCCACGCCGGTCAGGCGCGACGTGATCAGGCCCACGCCGTAGATCTGCGCCACCACGTAGGTGAACGAACACAGGATGGCAGCGAAGATGCCGATGAAGCGGGGCAGGTTGCCACCGTAGCGCTCACCCAGGAAGTCGGGAATGGTGAACTGGCCGAACTTGCGCAGGTAGGGCGCGAGAAACAGCGCCACCAGGCAGTAACCCCCGGTCCAGCCCATGATGAAGGCCAGTCCGCTGTAGCCGGTCAGGTAGAGCGTACCGGCCATGCCGATGAACGACGCTGCCGACATCCAGTCCGCGCCGGTGGCCATGCCGTTGTAGACGGCTGGAACCCGTCGTCCGGCCACGTAGTACTCGGCCGCATCGGTGGTGCGGCTCATGATGCCGATGCCGGCATACAGGCCGATGGTGGCGAGCAGGAAGATGAAGCCGATCCACTCGCGGGAAAGACCCATCTGCTCGAGGATCGCAAGCACGACCACGAAGACGAAGAAGCCCCCCGTGTACCACTTGTAGACCTTGTTGAGTTGTTGCTTGAACGCGCGATTGGACTCGCCCGCGCTCATGCCGGCTTTGGTTTCGAACATGCCTGCCATGGTGTTACTCCTCGATCTCTTCAACACCGTGTTCGATGTCGAGTTTGTTCATGTACCAGGCGTAGTACCCAATGATCACGCAGTACACCACCAGGGCGCCCTGGGCACCCACCCAGAAACTGAACGGCCAACCGAAAAAGTTGAAGCTCAGCTCACGTGCAAAGTAGCTCACCACGAACGTCACGACAAACCAGATTGCAAGCAATATGGCCGTGATGTTGAGGTTCTTCCGCCAGTAACGGCGGTGCTTGTCAGTCAGTTCCATGCCATCGACCTCCATCAAGATCACCCTCTCGGGCACATCACGAACGCCACCCAATCCCCCAGGCAGCCTGCAACCGGTCCGCGTTTCTCGGAAACCGACTCCCGTCGGCCTCCCCTTTTGTTGGCTGCACAGCGGCAGCGCGATCTCAGGCCTGGGCTTGCCCGAGTCCGGTCTCGCGCTCCAGCTGTGCCGCCACTTTGGGCTCGAACTTTCGAAGGTGGCGAATGATCTTCGCCGCCTCGTCGGGCTCTTGCCGGTCCACATGAACGCGCGCCAGCTGATACCAGCCGTAGGGGCTCATGGGTTGCAGTTCGGTGTTTTTCCGCAGCGCGGGGATGGCTTCATCGAAGCGGCGCTGGCGGATGAGACTCAGGGCCAGGCCGTACCAGGCCCGGTCGAGTTGGGGATCGATTTCGGTCGCGCGGCGGAAAGCGGCCTCGGCCTCTTCCAGCTGACCCATTTCCTCGCTCAGAAAGCCCAGGTTGAACCAGGCGGCAGCTTGCCCGGGCTGCAGTTCCACGAGCCGCTGCAGTCCCTGCAGGGCTGCGGCCTTCTCGCCCAGCTCGGCCAGCACATGTGCCCGGGTGGCCAGTGCATACACATCGCAGGGGTCGGCAACCAGCAAGGCGTCGAGTTGCGCCAGCGCGCCAGCGCGGCGACCGAGCACGAGCAGGCCCCGAACCTGCCAGCGCACGAACCAGTGGTTCACGGGATTCATTGGCACAGGCTCACCCCGATCTTGAGGCAGTGGTTGATCTTGGCGATCGTCGCGCCCACCCACACAAAGACCAGAATGCAAAACGCCACCAGGGGCAGGTGGCGTTCAAGCACGAATTTGGGGGTGACCAGGCGGGCCACCTGAACAAACGGTTTGCCAACCTGCTGCAGCACCTGATAGAAGAGGTTCTGGTCTCGTTTCTGACCCGCCAGCAGGCCCAGCACCCACTGACCGAACAATGCCAACAACGCGATTTCAGCGATCAGCTTGACGGACGAAATGAAGAAGAGCATGGGGCCTTCGAGGGAGTTGGCGCCATTCTGGATTCGCACCTTACCGACTTCTTACAAAGCCGTCGCCACACCCTTTGAGGCAGGTCAAACCCTCTAGGGATTTACCCGCATTTCCCTATGCAGCAAGGGTTTAGGATCCAGAAAGGATTCTTAAGTCCTACTCACACCACCACCGATGACCACCCTTCCTTCCGACGAACACCCACCCGCAACAGGCGTCAGCGACATGGGCGGCGGAGGCGCCGACCCGGCGCTCACCCTCATGACCACGCCGGTGAGCGCCTTGATCAAACGCGCCCCGATCACGCTGCCGCCGCAGACGACGATCCGTGCCGCCGCGCAGCTCATGAACGAGCAGCGGGTGTCGTCCATCCTGCTGGTGGAGCAAGGCCACCTCTTTGGCCTGATCACCGACCGCGACCTGCGCAACCGCGTGATCGCGGCCGGCCTGGACACCTCGCGTCCGATCATGGACATCGCCACGCTGGCGCCGTTCTTCGTCAACCTGAACGACCCGGCGTTCAATGCCCTGCTGCTGATGGCGCGCCACAACATCCACCACGTGCCGGTGCTCGATGGCCAGCGGATCGCCGGCATGATCACCGCGACCGACCTGACCGAGCAGCACAGCACGTCGGCGGTTTACCTGGCGGGCGACATCTACAAGCAGACCAGCGTGGAGGGTCTGCAGCGCGCCAGCACCCGGATCCGGGCCCTGCAGCAAAGCCTGGCAGCGGCCGATGCGACCGCCTACAACACCGGCCACATCATCACCGCCATCACCGACGCCATCACCACCCGGCTGCTGCAACTGGGCGAAGCGCGGCTGGGTCCGGCGCCGGTGGACTACGTCTGGGTGGCGGCGGGCTCCCAGGCCCGCAGCGAGCAGACCGCCAAGTCGGACCAGGACAACTGCATGGTGCTCGACGATGCGTTCGACGAGGCCCTGCACAGCGACTACTTTCGCCAGCTCACGCATTTCGTGTGCAGTGGCCTGGACGCCTGTGGCTATGTGTTCTGCCCCGGGGAGATGATGGCCATGACCGACACCTGGCGCCAGCCGCGTGCACGCTGGGCCGAATACTTCCGGCGCTGGACCAGCGAACCCGAGCCCAAGGCGCTTATGCTCACCTGCGTGTTTTTCGACCTGCGCGCCATTCACGGCCAGAGCGCGCTGCTCGACGGTCTGCGCCGCGACGTGCTGCAGCGCACCCGCGGCAACACCCTCTTCCTGGCCCACATGGTCGGCAACGCCCTGACCCACCAGCCCCCGCTGGGCATGTTCAAGGGCCTCACGCCCGCGCGCAGCGGAGAGCACAAGGGCACCATCGACCTCAAGCACACCGGCGTGGTGCCCATCGTCGATCTGGCGCGTGTCTACGCGCTCGCCGGCGGACACGCCGAGGTCAACAGCCACGACCGTCTGCTGAGTGCCGCAGACGGCGGCGACATCAGCCCGCAAAGTGCACGCGACCTGCGCGACGCACTGGAGTTTCTGGCCGCACTGCGCATCCAGCACCAGGCACGCCAGATCGCGCAGGGTGAGGCGCCCGACAACTTCCTCGACCCGGCGGAGATCTCCAACTTCGAGCGCACACAACTCAGGGATGCGTTCCAGGTGGTGCAGACGCTGCAAAGCGTCCTGTCCAACCGCTACAAGTTCTGAGGAAACACGGGAGGGACGTGACCCGCGCCGGGGGTCACTGCTTCAGTACTTCAGGCGGGCGTAGTAGGTCTTCTGGGCCGCTTCCCGCGCCTGGCCAAGGGTGTGGATGCCCTGTTGCGCCAGCAAGGGGATCAGCTTGATGAACACCTCGGCCGTGACCATGGCGTCCCCCATCGCGGTGTGGCGTCCGATCACCGTCACATCGAAGCGCTCGGCAATGGCCTCCAGGCGGTGCGAGTCCTGGTTGGGGTGGATCACCGCCGACAGCAGCAAGGTGTCGAGCACCGGCTGGTCGAACACCACGCCGGTGGACTTTTCCTTGAGCTGCAGAAACCGCATGTCGAACGCCGCGTTGTGCGCCACCAGCACCGTGTCCTGGGCAAAGGCATGGAACGCAGGCAGCACCTCGCTGATTTTCGGCTGGCCCACCACCATCGCCGGCTGGATGCCGTGGATCGGTATCGAGGCCGCCGGAATGCTGCGCTGCGGGTCCACCAGTTGCTCGAAGCATTCCTGGCGCAGCAGCTTGCCATTGACGATGCGAGCCGCCCCGATCTGGATGATTTCGTCGCCCTGCGAGGGCTCCAGTCCGGTGGTCTCGGTGTCGAACACGGTGTAGACCAGATCGACCAGACGGCGCTCGTCGAGCGAGCGCGTTTGCTCGGTTGTCTTGAACAGATCGAAGTCGTAGTACTCGGGCCGGCTCTCGTTGCGCACGAAGTTGACGGCGTCGCTCTGGTCACGGGGGTCGGCCAGCGGCAGCAGGATGCGAAAAAACGCCTGGTGGCGCGATCGTTCGCGCTCGAACCAGAAGGCACCGCCATGGCGCTCCACCACGTCGCGCACCGTCAGGCCCGTGGCCTCGCTGCCCGCCGTCATGGCGTCCATCTCCCAGCTCATCACCGTCTCGTTGCTCATGGCCTGGCCCGACCACACCAGGTCGAGCTGCGCCTTGCCCGCACTGCCCGAAGCGTGGTCCAGGCGCAGCTGCACAAAACGCACCGAGAACTCATCAGCCAGGCGACCGGCGAGATACACCAGCACCTGCAGCAGTGAAAAACTCTCGACCTTGAGCCACAGCGCGGGGTTGACTTCCAGAACCGAGGTCTGCAGGCCGGTCACGATCTCGATGCGGCGCAAGGCCGCCGACACCAGGTCGGCGCCCAGCATGTCTTCGAGCGGCCAGCGCGTCTTCAGGCTCTTTGCCGCGTCGGCCTCGATGGCAGCGATGCGGCGCACCAACCCGGTGGTTTCCTCGCGGATCACCCGCAGGAAGCGTTCCCGGGCGGCCGCCTCCAGCTCGGGGTGGTCGAGCACATCGAGCGCGGCCTGCGTGTTGGCCAGCGCCGAGCGCGTGCCCTCGGTCAGGGTGTGCAGCACCCGGTCGCGCGCCGACTCGGCCTCGAACTCGCGGGTGATGTTGTCGAGCATCAGCACAAAGCCGGTCAGCTCGGCGCGGTCGGCCGCGTCTTCGGCCGCCTGGGCCTGGCTGGAGCGCACCGGCGCCATCTGCACACGCAGCAACTGGCCGACAGCGGTCGTGGTGACGAACTGGGCCGAGGGCTGCGCCACGCCCGAGAGCATGCGCTGCTGGATGGTCTCCAGCGCATGGGCCACCAGCTTGCGCTCGAACACCGCGTAGATCGAGCGGCCCAGGCCGATCAGCTCGGCGCCACCGGCCACCTCGGGCGCTTGCGACAACGCGCGGAACTGCAGCCGCGCGCGCTGGTTGTAGAGCAGGATGCGGCCATCGAGATTGCACACCACCACGCTTTGCGTGAGCTCGGACATCAGCGCGGCCAGCCGGCTCTTTTCCTGCTCGATGTTGCGGCTGGCCTCCTGCACCCGGGCTCCCATCTCGTCGCGCAGGCGGGTGCGCTGCTCCACCAGCTGGTTGATCACGCCGGTGATGGCCCGGTTCTCCGCGCTGCCCTGGGCCGGCAGGGTGCGGGCCACGTCGGTGCGCACCAGCACCATGCCTTCTTCCATCAGCTGGGCGGCGGGTTCGATGAAGCGGGCGACCAGCGAGCGCATGGCAAAGGCCAGCACGCCGAGCAACACCACCAGCATCATCGCCACCAGGGTGCTGCTCGCGACCAGCACCCCGGCCAGCACACGGCGCTGCTCCAGGTCCAGCGTCGACCACACGATGCCCGCCGTCAGCCCCAGCCACAGCAGCAGCGCTCCACCGGCCAGCGCCACGCCCAGCCAGACCCGCCGGTCGACCCGACGCCGGCTCATGCGGCCGGCTCCAGCAATTCACGCACCTTCTGCACCAGCTCCTTGGTGGAGAACGGCTTGGTCATGTAGGCGTTGGCGCCCAATGCCAGGCCCTTGGCGATGTCGGTGTCGCGGCCCTTGGCGGTGAGCATCACGATGAGGGTGTCGCTCAGGGCCTCGTTGGCGCGCACCTCGCTGCACACGTCAAAGCCGGTCTTGACGGGCATCATCACGTCGAGCAGCACCAGCGCCGGATGCTCGCGCACGATCGCGTCGATGGCTTCCTGCCCGTCGCGCGCCAGCACCACCTCGAAGCCTTCGCGCTTCATGAGGAATTCCAGCGAGATCAGGATGTTGGGTTCGTCATCGGCAATCAGTATCTTGTGGCTCATGTCGCGTCTCCTTTCGCACTGTGCGTTGTTGTTGTCGATAACTGTCGCGGCAGCCAGAAACCGAACACGGCGCCCTGCCCCACCTCCGAGCGCAGCCACATGCGGCCGCCGAAATGCGCCACGATCTGGCGGCTGATCGGCAGACCCAGTCCGGTGCCTCCCGGGCGGTAGTGCGCATCACCCCCCACCTGGCGAAACTTCTCGAACACCATGGCCTGCTGATCGGGCGCAATGCCCGGGCCGTTGTCCTGCACCTCGACCTCCACGCCCTCCCCGCTCTCCCGCAGCCGCAACACCACCTGCCCGGTGTCGCGCGGCGCGTACTTGGCCGCGTTCGACAACAGGTTGAGCACCACCTGCATCAGGCGGTCGGCGTCGGCATGCAGAACACCCACCCGCTCGGGCAGTTCCAGCTGCAAGGCCACGCCGCGCTCGCGAAACGGCTCGGCCATGGTGCTGGCGGCCTGCTCCAGCAGACTGGTCATCTCGACCTCGTTGTCATGCCACTCGGCGTGACCCGACTCGATCTTGGCCATGTCCAGCACCTGGTTCACCAGCCGGCTCAGCCGCTCGGTTTCGGCCACGATGATGCCGACAAACTGCTGGCGCTGCACAGGCTCCATGTGCACATCGTCGCGCATGAGTTCGGCCAAAGCCCTGATCGAAGTCAAGGGTGTGCGCAGTTCGTGGGTCACCGACGACATGAAGTCGTCCTTGAGGCGGTCCAGGCTCTTGAGTTGCTCGTTGGCCTGGCGCAGTTCGGCCGTGGCGCGCTCCAGCGACTGTGATTTCTCCTCCAGCGCGTGCGAATAGGCGCGCAGCTGCGAAGCCTCGTCCAGGATGCGCATCACATCGTCGAGGTCCAGCGCCTCCTCTTCCA
This sequence comes from Hydrogenophaga sp., assembly GCF_030373225.1. Taxonomy (GTDB): domain Bacteria; phylum Pseudomonadota; class Gammaproteobacteria; order Burkholderiales; family Burkholderiaceae_C; genus Hydrogenophaga. The sequence continues at coordinate 85,176 of NZ_JAUCZG010000002.1, forward strand.
CCACCGACGCGACCATCACGCGGGCCGAGGCGCTGCCGATGGCGCCCGCCAGCTGGGTCTCCACAAAGTGCACCAGCCGCGCATCGGCCGGAATCTGGTCGATCTGCCGTGCCCCCACGCGCAGGGCGTAGTCGGCAAACAGGCGCTGCGCGGCCTCGACACCCAGGAAACGTCCCACCAGCGGCAGCAAGGCCGACACCTGCGCCTTGCCTTGCCAGAACACCGGGCGCGAGGCCGGCGTGCGGTGAAAGACGTCGACAAACAGCAGCGCCTGGCTGGTTTCGCGCGCGGTGGGTGAGCGCCAGAGCGACACGCCCACATAACCCGCCACGTTCGCCAGCAGGCTCCAGATCAGCGAGTGCGTCAGGTTGTCCAGCCCGGCCAGGCCCAGAAAGGCCTCGGGGCGCAACAACCACCAGCCAAAGGGCCCCTGCTCCATGAAGCCCGCGGTGAGCCAGCCCGACTTCACGAGCGAGGGCAGCATGAGCGTGTAGGCCCAGAACGCAAAGCCCAGCAGCAGGCCGGCCAGCGCCCCGCGCTGCGTGCCGCCCTTCCAGTACATGCCGCCCAGCAGCGCGGGGGCGAACTGCGCCACCGCGGCAAAGCTGATGAGGCCGATGCTCACCAGCGCATAGGCCTCGCCGGCCAGGTGGAAGTAGAGATAGCCCAGCAACAGGATGCCCAGGATCGCCAGCCGCCGGATGCGCAGCAGCACCGCGGTGAGGTCGCCGCTGGCGCGCGCGCCGAAACGGCGCATGCGCAGCAGCAACGGCATCACCAGGTCGTTGCACACCATGGTGGAGACCGCGATCGCCTCCACGATCACCATGCCGGTGGCGGCCGAGAGACCGCCCACGAAGGCAAACAGCGCCAGCGCACTCTGGCCCTGCGACAGCGGCAGCGAGAGCACGAAGGTCTCCGGGTCCATGCGGCCGGGGCCGAAGTGCAGCAGGCCACCGAGCGCGATCGGCAACACGAACAGGTTGATGAGCAGCAGGTACAGCGGGAACGCCCAGACCGCACGCCGCAGGTGGTTCTCGTCGACGTTCTCCACCACCATCACCTGGAACTGGCGCGGCAGGAAGATCACCGACAACATCGCCAGCAAGGTCAGGCCCAGCCACTGCGCGTAGGCAAACGGCTGGCCCTGGCCGAACTGCATCAGGCGGCGCAGTTCGTCCACCGCGTGCGCCTGGTCAAACAGCGCTGCCGGGCTGGCGAAGAGACCGAAGCAGACAAACAGCCCGACCGCCATGAAGGCCACCAGCTTGACCACCGACTCGAACGCGACCGCCGCCACCATGCCTTCGTGGCGCTCGGTGCTGTCCAGATGGCGCGCGCCGAAGACGATGGTGAAACCCGCCAGCGCGATCGCCACGTACAGCGTGCTGTCGCTCCACCAGTCGGCGCTCTGAACCGCCGGCATGCCCAGTGGCGACGTGAGCACCGCATAACCACTGGCGATGGCCTTGAGCTGCAGGGCAATGTACGGAACGATGCCGACCACCGTGATGAGCGTCACCAGACCGGCCAGCAGCGGGCTCTTGCCATATCGGCTGGCAATGAAGTCGGCGATGGAGGTGATGCGGTAGGTCTTGGCGATGCGGATCATCTTGCGCACCACCATCCAGGCCAGCAGCATGGCCAGCATGGGACCGAGGTAGATCGGCAGGAACCACACACCCGAGTTCGCAGCGCGCCCCACGCTGCCGAAGTAGGTCCAGGCGGTGCAATACACGGCCATGGACAAGGCGTACACCCAGGGGCTGGAGATCACCGACCGGCCCTGCGCCGCCCGCAAGTCGCCCCAGTAGGCCACCGCGAACAGCAGCAGCAGGTAGGCAAAGGAAACGCCGATGACCAGCGGTGCCGAGAGCATGGTCAGTCGGCTGGTGGGACGTTGCCGTGGTACTCCATCACCCAGGCCAGCGCCGCGATCAGGCCACCCCAGATGACGAACAGGGCGAGCGGGAACAGCGGCAGGCCCAGCACGCGGGCATCGTGGTCCCAGAGCGCCAGCAACGGAAAGTTGAACAACGCCGCCGCGGCGAAGAACAGGGCCACCAGTCGCTGGGCGGCAAGACCTTTGAACATGCTTGTCTCCTCGATCGTCCACCGCAAACCTGGGCCACCGGCGGGCGGTTCGATTGTGCGCCATGCACTGACCACAGACTGACGCTCGCGACCATGAAAAAAGCGGCAGGGTTGCCCGCTGCCGCTGTCTCCCCTCTGCGCCCGGGCGCAGGCCGGGCGCTTACTTCTGGCTCGAAGAGAGCAACTGCCAGGTGTCGACCACCGAGTCCGGGTTCAGCGAGATCGAGCTGATGCCCTCGTCGCGCAGCCACTGCGCGAAGTCGGGATGGTCGCTCGGCCCCTGGCCGCAGATGCCCACGTACTTGCCCTCGGCCCGGCAGGCGCCGATGGCCATCTGCAGCAGCGCCTTGACGGCCGGGTCGCGCTCGTCGAAGTCGTGCGCAAGCAGCTCCAGGCCGGAGTCGCGGTCCAGGCCCAGGGTGAGCTGGGTCAGGTCGTTCGAGCCGATCGAGAAGCCGTCGAAGTACTGCAGGAAGTCCTTGGCCAGCACCGCGTTGCTCGGGATCTCGCACATCATGATCACCTTCAGACCGTGCTCGCCGCGCTGGAGGCCCTTCTCGGCCAGGAGCTCGGTCACGCGCCTGGCCTGGGCCAGCGTGCGCACGAAGGGCACCATCACCTGCACGTTGTCCAGGCCCATCTCTTCGCGCACGCGCTTGAGCGCTTCGCACTCCATGGCAAAGGCCTCGCGGAAGTCTTCGCTGATATAGCGCGCCGCACCACGGAAGCCGAGCATCGGGTTCTCTTCGTCGGGCTCGTAGCGCGAGCCGCCGACCAGCTTGCGGTACTCGTTGCTCTTGAAGTCGGACAGGCGCACGATCACCGGCTTGGGCCAGAAGGCCGCAGCGATGGTGGCGACGCCCTCGGCGACCTTGTCCACATAGAACGCACGCGGCGAGGCATGGCCGCGTGCCACCGACTCCACCGCCTTCTTCAGGTCGGCATCGATCTGCGGGTAGTCGAGGATGGCCTTGGGGTGCACGCCGATGTTGTTGTTGATGATGAATTCCAGCCGCGCCAGGCCCACGCCGCTGTTGGGGATCTGGCAGAAGTCGAAGGCCAGCTGCGGATTGCCCACGTTCATCATGATCTTCACGTCCAGCGGTGGCATCTCGCCGCGCTGGACCTCGGTGATTTCGGTCTCCAGCACACCGTCGTAGATGTGGCCGGTGTCGCCCTCGGCGCAGCTCACCGTCACCAGCGTGCCGTCTTTCAGGTGCTCGGTGGCGTCACCGCAGCCCACCACCGCCGGAATCCCGAGTTCGCGCGCGATGATGGCCGCGTGACAGGTGCGCCCGCCGCGGTTGGTCACGATGGCACTCGCCCGTTTCATCACCGGCTCCCAGTTCGGGTCGGTCATGTCGGTCACCAGCACGTCGCCGGGCTGCACCTTGTCCATCTCGCTGATGTTGTGCACCAGGCGCACCGGCCCCGTGCCCACCTTCTGGCCAATGGCGCGGCCCGAAGCCAGCACCACGCCCTTGCCCTTGAGCTTGTAGCGCACCTCGGTCTTGCCGGCGCTCTGGCTCTTCACGGTTTCGGGGCGGGCCTGCAGGATGTAGAGCTCGCCGTCGATGCCGTCCTTGCCCCACTCGATGTCCATCGGGCGGCCATAGTGCTGCTCGATCACCACGGCGTAGCGGGCGAGCTGCTCGACGTCGGCGTCGGTCAGGCTGTAGCGGTTGCGCAGTTCCACCGGCACATCGGTGGTCTTCACCAGCTTGCCCTTGTGCATGCCGTCGCCGGCCTTCTCGGTGCCGGAGGTGAAACCCATCTGGATCAGCTTGCTGCCCAGGTTGCGGCGGATCAGCGCGCGTTTGCCGGCCTTGAGCATGGGCTTGTGCACGTAGAACTCGTCGGGGTTGACCGCGCCCTGCACCACGGTCTCGCCCAGGCCGTAGCTGCTGGTGATGAAGACGACGTCTTCGAAGCCGCTCTCGGTGTCGATGGTGAACATCACGCCGGCCGCACCCAGGTCGGAGCGCACCATGCGCTGCACGCCGGCGCTCAGCGCCACGTCGGCGTGCGCGAACCCCTTGTGCACGCGGTAGCTGATGGCGCGGTCGTTGTACAGGCTGGCGAACACCTCCTTCATCTTGTGCAGCACCTCTTCGATGCCGATCACATTGAGGAAGGTTTCCTGCTGGCCGGCAAACGAAGCATCGGGCAGGTCTTCGGCGGTGGCCGAGGATCGCACCGCGAACGAGGCCGTGTCGTTGCCGTGGGTGAGGGTGACAAAGGCGTCGCGGATGGCCTGTTCCAGATCGGCCGGGAAGGGCTGGTTCTCCACCATGGCGCGGATCTCGGCGCCGGCCTCGGCCAGGGCGCGCACGTCTTCGGTGTCCAGCGCGTCCAGGCGGGCGTTGATGCGATCGGTCAGGCCATCAAAGGCCAGGAATTCGCGGAAGGCGTGTGCCGTGGTGGCAAAGCCGGTGGGCACTTTCACGCCGCTGGGCAACTGCGAGATCATCTCGCCCAGGCTGGCGTTCTTGCCGCCGACCGACTCGACATCGGTCATTCGCAACTTTTCGAAAGGCACGACCAGATCGGCCGCTCCAAACAGGTGGGACATGGGAAAACTCCTAAGGTTGAAAAACCGGGTTGTCCATGCAGGGGGCGGGCGACCTGTTGTTCTGTTGTGGGTCTGGCACCGGGCAGGAACGCAAATGAGACGGCAGGGCCATTGATAATGACCCCGACACAACATCCGGTATTGTAAGGACGAGCCCCCATGCCCAACCGCACGGTCTTCTTCATCTCCGACGGCACCGGCATCACCGCCGAGACCTTCGGCAACGCCTTGCTGGCCCAGTTCGAGACCGAGGTGCGTCGCGTGCGGCTGCCTTTCCTGGACAGCGTGGACAAGGCGCACCAGGCGGTGCGGCAGATCAACCACACCGCCGAGATCGAAGGCCGGCGCCCGCTGGTCTTCACCACCGTGGTCAACATGGAGGTGCTCGCGGTGTTCCAGCACCATTGCAACGGCATGATGCTCGACATGTTCGGCACCTTTGTCGAGCCGATGGAAAAGGAACTGGGCATCAAGTCCAACCACCGCGTGGGGCGCTTCTCGGACGCCTCGAAAAGCAAGGCCTACAACGACCGCATCGAAGCCATCAATTTCTCGCTGGTGCACGACGACGGCCAGAGCCACAAGGACCTGCAGGGGTCCGATGTGATCCTGGTGGGCGTGAGCCGCAGTGGCAAGACGCCCACCTCGCTCTACCTGGCGATGCAGTACGGCCTGAAGGCATCGAACTACCCGCTGATTCCCGAAGACTTCGAACGCCGCAAGCTGCCCCCTGCGCTGGTCGCGCACCGCAAGAAGATCTTTGGCCTGACGATCGCGCCCGAGCGCCTGAGCGAGATCCGCAACGAACGCCGCCCCAACTCGCGCTACGCCAGCCTGGACAACTGCCGCATGGAAGTGAGCGAGGCCGAGGGCATGATGCGCCGCGAAGGCATCCGGTGGCTGTCGACAACGACCAAGTCGATTGAAGAAATCGCGACCACCATCCTTCAGGAAATCAGACCCGAGCGTCTCGAATACTGAACCGGCGCCGGATCGACTTGTCGGTCAGCCCTTCTTGCGGCCCGGCCCCAGGCCGTGCGCCTGGCGCCCGAGTGCAAATGAAGCCAGCAGCTTCATCCACAAGGTCACACCGGCCACGGCGATCCAGTCTTCCGAGGCCAGTGCCTGAAAGCCGAGCACGGCCACCAGCACGCCCACCAGCACGATGCCCCCCACGAGGTTGAACGCCATCTCGTAGGGCGCGTACTTTTCCGCGTTGGGCGGCGGTACGCCTTTTTTCAGGGCCACTTCGGAGAAGTCGCGCTTGACGAGGATCCGGTATGCGCGGCGCAGCCAGAAGAAGGCCACCGGAAACAGGGCGATCAGGAAGATCCAGTTGAAGATGAAAACGCTGGGCAGGTTCATGGTGCGCGGTGTGTTGATGCCGGATTGTCCTCCAGCGCTCTCCAGAAACGCCAAACCCCGCCGGCGCACCGGCGGGGTCTGGGTCACAAACAGGCCGGGCGGCTGCCCGGTCTGTGGGGTGTCAAGCGATCAGTGGCCGGTGGCCGTGCCCGCGCCCTTGGGCACGCGAACCGACTCCACCAGTTCCTGGATGTGCTTGGGCACTGGTGCCGACATCTTGCTCACCGCATAGGCCACCGCGAAGTTCACGATGGCGCCCACGGTACCGAAGGCTTCGGGCGTGATGGTGAAGAAGCCGTTCACGCCGCCGACCATGTTCACGAAGTCGGTGCCCTTGATGAAGAAGATGCCCTTGTGTGCGAACACATAGAACAGCGTCACGGACAGGCCGGCCAGCATGCCGGCGATGGCGCCCTTGTCGGTCACGGTGCGGCTGAAGATGCCCATCATCAACGCGGGGAAGATGGTGGACGCTGCGATACCGAAGGCCAGGGCCACGGTACCGGCCGCAAAGCCCGGTGGGTTCAGGCCCAGCCAGCCCGCCACGAAGATGGCAGCGGCCATGGCGATCTTGCCGGCCATGAGCTCACCCTTTTCGCTGATGTCGGGCTTGATGGCGCCCTTGATCAGGTCGTGCGAGACGGCCGACGAGATGGCCAGCAACAGACCGGCAGCGGTGGACAGCGCAGCGGCCAGGCCACCAGCAGCCACCAGTGCGATCACCCAGTTGGGCAGCAGCGCGATTTCCGGGTTGGCCAGCACGATGATGTCGGCGTTCACGGTCAGCTCGTTGCCCTTCCAGCCAGCCGCTTCGGCCTTGCCTTTGGCGACTTCGTTCTTGGTCTTGTCGTTGTAGTACTGGATACGGCCATCGGCGTTCTTGTCTTCCCACTTCAGCAGGCCGGTTTTCTCCCAGCGCTTCATCCAGTCGGGACGCTGCTCGTAAACCAGGCTGGCTTCGGTGGCGTACAGGTCGCCATTGGCCTTGACCGTGTCGGCGCTCACGCCGATGCCGCCTTCGGCGCTTCGCACCAGACCCACCGCCGAGTTGACGGTGCCGTGCAGGTTCAGCTTGGCCATGGCGCCCACAGCGGGTGCCGTGGTGTAGAGCAAGGCGATGAAGACCAGTGCCCAGCCAGCGGACGAGCGCGCATCAGCCACCTTCGGCACGGTGAAGAAGCGAACGATCACGTGGGGCAGGCCCGCGGTACCGATCATCAGCGACACGGTGTAGAAGAACATGTTGAGCGTGGTGCCCGCGGTGGTGGTGGTGTACTGGCCAAAGCCCAGATCGGTCACCACCTGGTCGAGCTTGGTCAGCAGCGACACGTCGGTGCCGGCCATGGCCGAGCCCAGACCCAGCTGCGGCAGGAAGTTGCCGGTGAGGTTGAGCGAGATGAAGAAGGCAGGCACCAGGTAGGCCAGGATCAGCACGATGTACTGGGCGACCTGGGTGTAGGTGATGCCCTTCATGCCGCCGAACACCGCATAGGCGAACACGATGGCCATGCCGATGTAGATGCCCTGGTCGCTGGTCACGCCCAGGAAACGCGCGAAGGTCACGCCCACGCCGGTCATCTGGCCAATGATGTAGGTCAGCGATGCAACCAGCAGGCACAACACGGCCACGTTGCGCGCAGCCTTGGAGTAGAACCGGTCGCCGATGAACTCGGGCACGGTGAACTTGCCGAACTTGCGCAGGTAGGGTGCCAGCAGCATCGCCAGCAGCACGTAGCCGCCGGTCCAGCCCATCAGGAACACGGCGCCGCCGTAGCCCATGTTGGAGATCAGGCCGGCCATGGAGATGAAGGACGCGGCCGACATCCAGTCAGCGGCCGTGGCCATGCCGTTGGTGATGGGGTGAACCCCGCCGCCAGCCACATAGAACTCGGACGTGCTGCCCGCGCGTGCCCAGAAGGCGATGCCGAGGTACAGCGCGAAGCTGAGCCCGACGAACAGATAGATGGTGGTTTGAAGTGCCATGGTGTTCTCTCAGTCTTCCTGCATGCCGAACTTGCGATCGATCTGGCCCATCTTGTGGGCGTAATAGAAGATCAATGCAATGAACACATAGATGGAGCCCTGCTGGGCGAACCAGAAGCCCAGCGGGTAGCCACCGAGCGAGATGTTGTTGAGCAGAGGTGCGAACAAGATGCCCGCGCCGTAGGAAACCAGGAACCACACGACCAATACCTTGGTCAGCAGTCCCAGCGTGGCGGACCAGTAGGCCTTTGCGTTGCTGTCGCTGTTCATGAAAGTCATCTCCTTGGAGTGATGCTTGCCGGGATGGGCAGCCTTGGCCACCCGCTTGTGCATTCCACCAACCCGAAGGCTCGTGGCACTACGAGGCGCACTGTGTTGGCGCTTTCTTACAGCTAAATTGCGATCCCGCCCCATCGCCGGAAAACCTAGGGTATGCCCCTAAGAGAAAGCTGTGAACCTGACGCCCAGCTTTCAAAATGAGAGCGCGATGGAGGTGCCGCGGGCACAGGCGAGCAGGTTTGCAAAAGGATCACCGGCCGACTGCAGCACGGCGCACCGGTAATCAGAAAGCACGCAGAACAGACATTCGCTTACAACTTCAGGTTTGCTTCATGAAGACAAACTCCCCAGAATTTGTGAGGAATCGCACAGCCAGAACAATTTGAAACAGCCAGGCGGGGGAGTTCAAATGGCCAGCAAACCTGTGTCCGTACCGGCGGCAAAACAGCCCCGGGCCTTGTCTTTGCACATCGGCGTCAACGAGGTGAGCGCCGCCCACTACGAGGGCTGGACCGGACCGCTCGCCGCCTGCGAGTTCGATGCCCACGACATGGCGGCCATCGCCCGCTCCCGGGGCATGAAGAGCACCCTGTTGATCACAAGGAAGGCCACCCGCTCGAACCTGCTGGCCGCATTGCGCAAGGCGGCCAAGGCCCTGGTGGCGGGTGACTTCTTCTTCCTGAGCTTCTCGGGCCACGGGGGTCAGGTGCCCGACGTGAGTGGCGAGGAAGACGACAAACAGGACGAGACCTGGTGCCTGTTCGACGGCCAGCTGATCGACGACGAGCTCTATTTCGAACTCAGCCGCTTTGCGCGCGGTGTGCGCATTCTGGTGCTCTCGGACAGCTGCCACAGCGGCACCGTGGTGCGTGCGGCGCGCCCGCCAGGCGGCAGCGCGCAACGCCCGCGCATCCTGCCACCGGCGGTGGGCTTGCGCGTTTATGCGGCGCACAAGGCGTTCTACGACCAGCTGCAGACGGCGGTGGCCCAACAGGCAGGCGCTCGGGTCAGTGACCCCGACACGGCGCTGGCCAACGTGGCGGTGAGCACCCGGCTCACCGGCATCGTCAAGGACTTCAAGCCCTCGCTGATCCTGATCTCGGGCTGCCAGGACAACCAGTTCTCCATGGATGGCGATCACAACGGCGCCTTCACCGAGCAACTGCTGCGCATCTGGAACAACGGGGCGTTCAAGGGCAGCTACGCCAGCTGGCACGCGCGCATCCGTGCGGGCCTGCCGCCGAGCCAGTCGCCCAACCTGTTCACGCTCGGCCCCTCGGGGGCGTTTCTCAAGCAGCAGCCGTTCGCCCTCTGAGGCAACCCGGCAAGCGCCACTTCGTGCACCCGGCAACCCTGGGAGGGTTTCATGCTCGGCATCCTCAAACATCGACTGACCGGCCCCGCGGTGAGCTTTCGCGCCACCCCCAACGTGGGCGGCGCACTGCGCCCGCGCTACCTGCTGCTGCACTACACGGCCGGCCGCACGCTGGAGAGCGCGGCGGAGTCGCTCTGCACCAAAAAGCCGCAGGGCAACGCGTCGGCGCACATCGTGCTCGGACGCGACGGGCGCATCGTGCAGCTCGCGCCCTTCAACGCCGTGACCTGGCACGCCGGCGTGAGCCAGTGGAACGGGCTCGATGGCCTGAACCACCACGCCATCGGCATCGAGCTGGACAACGCCGGGCTGCTGCACCGCGAGGGCGAGCGCTGTGTCTCGTGGTTCGGCAAGGCCTACCCCGACAGCGAGGTGGTGGTGGCCGAACACCGGTTCGGCGGTGGCCTGCAGCCCTGGCACCACTACACCGAGGTGCAGATCGAGCGCGCGCTGCAGCTGTGCGAGCTGCTGGTGGCGCACTACGGACTGGAGGACGTGCTGGGTCATGAAGACGTGGCGCGCGGGCGCAAGCTCGACCCGGGTCCTGCGTTTCCGCTGGCCGCCGTGCGCGCCCGCGCGCTGGGCCGGGGTGCCGATGTGCCGGTGCGCCTGGTGGTGGTGGCGCCACGCCTGAACATCCGCAGCGGACCGGCTGCCGAGCATCCCAAGCTGGCGCCCGCGCTCAAGCGCGGTACCGAACTGCTGCTGCTCGAGCCGCGCGACCGCTGGAGCCGGGTGGCGGTGGTGGGAGACACCGACCTCGAAGGCTGGGTCTGCAACGACTTTGTGACCCGCCAGGCGGCCACCCGCTCCGGGCCGGCCGTGCTCTCGCGCACGCAGCGCGCGGTGCCGCTGCCCACCCGGGCCACCCCCCGCACCCCGCGTTGATCCCGACCCACCCGCTGCCGAAAGATCCCCATGGCCACCACCTCCCACGCACCTTCCCCACCCATCACCTTCATCGTCCGCGGGCAGACCACGACGGACGCCGGCCGCACACGCAGCGGGGGCGCTGCCGCAGGCAGTTCCTTCGGCGGACGCGGCACCTCGGTGCAACGGGTGCAGGTGGGCGCCACCCGGGGCAGCGTGGATGCGGTGCGCCTGAGCGCCCGGCCCGGGCTCGACGCGGTCGTGCTGCACATCAGCAACGGCCCCTCGCTCATGCTGCACCCCGAAACCGCGCGCGACCTGATGCTGGCGCAGTCGGGTCTCACGCGCAGCGGCCTGGCGGCCCAGGGCCGCAGCCGTTCGGCCGGCGGGCCGACGACCGAGGTTCAGGTGCCGGCACAGCTCGGCTGGCAAGGGCTGGAGCAGGCGGGCGCCTCCCGCGGGGCCACCCGTGGACGGCTCGGTGATGTGCTGCTGTCGGCGATCGAGGTGGTCACCGGTCTGCTGCTGGAGCCGGCTTCCCGCGTCACCGCCGCCAGGATCGCCGCGCGCGTCGACGACCAGGTGGAGCCAGGCCTCTACGCGCTGTCGGCCGCCGCCTTCGCCGCCCCGCTCAAGGGCGCGGGTCAACGGCTCGCCAGGGTGCCGCCGGCCGCCAACCCTGCCGACCCCTTGCTGGTGCTGCTGCATGGCACCTTCTCCAACACCCACGGCACCTTCGCGAAGCTGTGGCAGCACCATCCGCAACGGGTGCGTGAGCTGTTCGCGCGCCACGGCGACCGGGTCTACGGCTTCGACCACCCCACCCTGACGGCCAGCCCGATCGACAACGCGCTGATGCTGGTGCGCGCGCTGCCCGATGGCGCGCGGCTGCACCTGCTCACCCATTCGCGTGGCGGCCTGGTGGCCGAGGTGCTGGCGCGCGTGTGTGCCAAACCCGATCTCGACGAACAGTCCCTGGCTCCCTTCAAGGTGGCCGCGCACCGCAACCAGCTCAAGGCGCTGCGCGAGCTGGCCGCCGAGCTCAAGGAGCGGGACATCCGCGTCGAGCGTGTGGTGCGCGTGGCCTGCCCGGCCCGCGGCACGTTGCTGGCTTCCAGACGGCTCGACGCCTACGTGTCGGTGCTCAAGTGGTCGCTCGAGCTGGCCGCGATTCCGGTGGCGCCCACGCTGCTCGATTTCATCGGCGAGGTGGCCAGCCAGCGCACCGACCCGGCCTTGCTCCCGGGACTCGAATGCATGATGCCGCAGAGCCCGCTGGTGCAGTGGCTGCACACCAGCGAAGGCAAGGACGCGGGGCCGCTGCCGGGCCAGTTGCGGGTGGTGGCGGGCGACATCCAGGGCGACTCCATCACCGCCTGGGTCAAGACCCTGCTGGCCGATGCCTTCTACTGGACCGACAACGACCTGGTGGTGCAGACGCGCTCGATGTATGGCGGCGCCCCGCGCGCCCCGGCCGGTGGCCATGCGGCGGCCACCTTCGTGCTCGAACGCGGCGGCAAGGTCACCCACTTCAGCTACTTCAGCGAGCCGGGCACGGCCGAGGCCATCTGCAACGCGCTGGTGCAGGAAACGCCGGCGGGCTTCCGCCCGATCGGTCCGATGTCGTGGGCCGGGAGTTCGAGCGACGGGCTGCGCGGCGTGCCGCGATCGGCCGGCCTGCCACCGGCGTCCGGGCGCCCGGCGGTGATCCTGCTGCCCGGCATCCTGGGCAGTCACCTGAGCGTGGGTGGCAAACGCATCTGGTTGAGCGCGCGCATCCTCGGCGGTCTCGGGCGCCTGGCCTATCCCGACAGCGGCGAGCGCGTGCTGCCCGATGGCGCCATCGGCAGCGTCTACGACGACCTCGCCTCGTTCCTGTCGGCCACCCACGAGGTCATCGAGTTTTCGTTCGACTGGCGCCGCCCGATCGAGGAAGAAGCGGTTCGGCTCGCCGAGGTCATGGACCAGGCCCTGACGGCGCGCTCGGCCAGCGGCCAGCCGGTGCGCCTGCTCGCGCACTCCATGGGCGGCGTGGTCGCCCGCACCGTGCAACTGGAGCGGCCCGACGTGTGGCAGCGCTGGCTGGAGCGTCCCGGCGCGCGGCTGCTGATGCTGGGCACGCCCAACGGCGGCTCGTTCGCGCCGATGCAGGTGCTCTCGGGCGACGACACCATGGGCAATGCGCTGGCCGCCTTCGGCCTGCCGTTCCAGGACCACCAGGCGCGCCGCCTGATGGCGGCCATGCCGGGTTTCCTTCAACTGCAGACCGGCCTGCTCGACCCGTCGCTGGGGCTGTCTCACAGCGAACGCTGGCAGACCCTCGCCGAGCAGGACATGAAGGCGCTGGAAGACGCCAACTTCTGGCACGACCCGGCCAGCCAGCGCGCCATCTACCGCTGGGGCGTGCCCACGCAGGAAGTGCTCGACCAGGCGGTGGCGCTGCGCCGCCGGCTCGACCAGCAGCGCGACGCCGCCCTGCCGGGTTTCTGCGACCGGCTGGTGATGGTGGTGGGCCAGGCCCGCTTCACACCGGCGGGTTTCGAACTCGATGCACGCGAGGGCCTGGTGTATCTCGACCAGCCCGAGGGCGGTGACGGTCGCGTGACGCTGGACAACGCACTGCTGCCCGGCGTGCGTGCCTGGCGGGTGGACAGCTCTCACGGCGACCTGCCCGATGTGAAAGCCGCCTTCCCGGCCTACCTGGACCTGCTGGAACAAGGCGAGACCCAGCGACTGCCGGCGGTGGGCGCGGCTGCAGGCCTGCGCGGCAGCGCTGCGCCGGCCAGTGCGCTGGTGCGCAACCGCCCGTCGCGCCAGCGCAGCGTGGTGGTCGTGCCACCCACCGGCCTGGCCGAGCTGATGGCGCCGGTGGCCGAGCCCTCCACCGCGACCGAGGCGCCGCGCCAGCTGCTGCACATCAGCGTGCACAACACCAACCTCAAGTTCACCAGCCGGGCACTGATGGTCGGCCATTACGTGGCCTCCACCCTCAGCGGCACCGAGGCGGTGGTGGACCATTTCATCGGGGGGGCGATGTCCGCCTCGCTGGCCGCCGGCCTGTACCCCGAAGTGCCCGGCTCCCACCAGATCTTCATCAACAACCGGCAGGACCCCGACAGCCCGCTGTCGCTGCCGCGCCCGCCCCATGTGGTGGTGGTGGGGCTGGGCGCGGAGGGCAAGCTGCGCAGCCCGGCAATCACCCACACCGTGCGCCAGGCCACGCTGGCCTGGGCGCAGCGGGTGGCCGAGGGGCCGGGGGGCGGCCCGAGCGGCTTTGAACTGGCCATCACGCTGGTGGGCAGCGGTGGCAGCGGCATCAGCGTGAACGCCTCGGCGCAGGCGCTGGCCCAGGGCGTGCGCGAGGCCAACGAAAAACTGCAGGCGGGCGGCTGGCCGCAGGTTCAGCACCTGCATATCGTGGAGCTCTACCTCGACCGCGCCACCGACGCGTGGAACGCCTTGAAGCTGTTGAGCGCGGCCGCACCCGACCACTTCACGCTCTGGCCCACGGTCCGCTCCGGCGTGGGGGCGTTGCGCCGGCCGCTGGACAACGGCTACCGCGGCACCGCCTACGACTTCATCAGCGCTGTGACCGAGAACGACGAGGCGGGTGAGCCCAGCATCGTCTACACCCTGGACACGCAGCGCGCACGCGCCGAGGTGCGCGCGCAGGCCACCCAGGCGCGGCTGGTGGGCGAGCTGGTGCGCCGGGCGTCCAACGACGCCAACCGCGACCGCAGCATCGGTCGCACGCTGTTCCAGCTGCTGGTGCCGGTGGAAATGGAAGCCAGCCTGGGCGGCACGACCGAGCTGCTGCTCGAGGTCGACGACGGCACCGCCGCCATTCCGTGGGAGTTGCTGGATGCGCCCGACGACGGGCGCGGCGGGCCGCCGGCGCCCTGGGCGATCCGCAACAAGCTCCTGCGCCGCCTGCGCACCGCCGCCTTTCGCAGCCAGGTGAGCGATGCCCGCCTCGAAGACGGTGTGCTGGTGATCGGTGAACCCCTGTGCGACCCGGCGCGCTACCCCCCGCTGCCGGCCGCGCGCGCCGAGGCCGACGCCGTGGTCGAGGCGCTCAGCGGACAGCTCGGGCTCGACCCTTCGCGGGTGCACGCGCTCAACGCCGTTGGCGACCAGCCGGGGCCGGACGCTGCCGCGGTGACCTCCGCGCTGCTGGCGCGGCGCTACCGCATCGTGCACATCGCCGGTCACGGCGAACCCGAACTGCACCGCCCGGGCAAGCCGCCGCTGCTGCGTGGCGTGGTGCTCAGCGACGACACCTTCCTCGGCCCACGCGAGGTGCAGGCCATGCGGGTGGTGCCCGAACTCGTGTTTTTGAACTGCTGCCACCTCGCGGCCGACCCCGACAAGCTGCTCAAGACCGGCTATGACCGGGCCCTGTTCGCAGCGGGTGTGGCCAGGCAGCTGATCCGGGTCGGCGTGCGCTGCGTGGTGGCGGCCGGCTGGGCGGTCGAAGACGAACCGGCCAACCTGTTTGCCGGCGCGTTCTACCGCTCGCTGCTGTCGGGCCAGCGCTTCATGGACGCGGTGCACGCCGGACGCCTGGCGGCCTACAACGCCAACCCGCAAGGCAATACCTGGGCCGCCTACCAGTGCTACGGCGACCCGGACTGGGTCTGGCAACGCCACGAGATCGACACCCGCCGCGCGCCACCCGCACTGACCACGCTGTACGCCGGCATCGCCTCGCCCGTGGCGCTGACGCTGGCGCTGGAAACGTTGGCGGTGCAGAGCGCCACGCAGGGCGCGACGGAAGCGTCGCAGCGCGAGAAGATCCGCTACCTCGAGGCCCGGTTCGAAGGCGAATGGGGCGGCATGGGTGCGGTGGCCGAAGCCTATGGCGTGGCCTGGGCCGCGGCGCGCGACATCGACCGCGCGCTGCACTGGTACCGGCGCGCCGTGGCGGCCAACGACGGCAGTGCATCGGTGAAAGCCAATGAACAGCTGGCCAACCTGGGAGCACGCCAGGCCTGGACACGGCTGCAAGACGCGCTCACCCGGGGCGCCCGGCCCGCCACCGTGAAGGCGCTGGTCGCACAGGGCCGCACCGAGCTGGGCGAGGCGGTCCGGCGGCTGGACGCGCTCGTGGGCCTGGCGCCGACGGTGGAACGCGAGAGTCTGCTCGGCTCCACCTGGAAGCGCATCGCCCGGCTCGAGGCGCTGGCGGCAGCGGGCCAGGCCTCGGCGGCCACCACCCATGCCCTCACGCAGATGGCCGATCACTACCGCCGAGCCGAAGCACTGGCGATGCAGACCGGTCTCTCGGACCTCTTCTACCCTGCCTTGAATCTGGTGGCGGCCGACCTGCTGGTGCGCGCCAACGGTCAACGCCAGACGGCTGCGCAGGCCGATCGCATCCAGCGGCTGCGACAAAGCCTGGAGTGCAAGCGGCGCGAAGACCCCGATTTCTGGAGCGTGGTGGGCCTGCCCGAGCTCAGCGTCTACGAGGCGCTGGCAAGTCACACACTGGCGCAGCAATTGCCGGACGTGCT
Organism: Hydrogenophaga sp.; assembly: GCF_030373225.1. Classification (GTDB taxonomy): domain Bacteria; phylum Pseudomonadota; class Gammaproteobacteria; order Burkholderiales; family Burkholderiaceae_C; genus Hydrogenophaga. The sequence goes on from NZ_JAUCZG010000002.1 coordinate 101,227, forward strand.
GGCGAGCTTCGACGACCTGCACCGGCGCGCCGGAACCCGCTGGATGTGGGCCTCGGTCGCCGACCAGCTGGGCTTCGTGCTGGAGCATTTGCGCGGCATGTCCGGCGCCGACCAGCGGGCTGCAACAGACCTGCTGGCCGTGCTGCGCAGCCACGCGGCACCCTGAGGTGCCGGTTCATCGAATCGCCGCTGCGGGCTGCCCGCCCCGGCGAAGGGGCTCAGGCCGCCACAGCCTCCCGGGATTCGGCAGCCACCACCGGCTGGCGGATCAGGTAGTCGAAGGCGCTGAGCGCGGCCTTGGAGCCATCTCCTGCGGCAATCACGATCTGCTTGTAGGGCACGGTGGTGCAGTCGCCGGCGGCGAACACGCCTGGCACGTTGGTGTGACCCTTGGCATCGATCTCGATTTCGCCATGGCGGCTCAACGCCACGGTTCCCTTGAGCCACTCGGTGTTGGGCACCAGGCCGATCTGCACGAACACGCCTTCAAGTTCGACGTGTTTGACCTCGCCGCTCACCCGGTCCTTGAACGACAGGCCATTGACCTTGCCGCCAGCGCCCGTGATCTCGGTGGTCTGGGCGTTCACATGGATGCTCACGTTGCGCAGGCTCTTGAGCTTGCTCACCAGCACCGCGTCGGCCTTGAGCGCGTCGGCGAATTCCACCAGCGTGACGTGCCCGACGATGCCGGCCAGGTCGATCGCGGCTTCCACGCCGGAGTTGCCACCACCGATCACCGCCACGTCCTTGCCCTTGAAGAGCGGTCCATCGCAGTGCGGGCAGTAGGCCACGCCCTTGTTCTTGTACTCGGCTTCACCGGGCACGTTGACATTGCGCCAGCGCGCGCCGGTCGACAGGATCACGCTGCGCGCCTGCAGGACCGCGCCGTTGGCCATCTGCACCTGCACCAGGCCACCCGCCTCGGTGGCCGGCACGATCTTGTCGGCGCGCTGCAGGTTCATGATGTCCACGTCGTAGTGGCGCACCTGGGCTTCCAGCGCGGCGGCGAACTTCGGGCCGTCGGTTTCCAGCACGCTGATGTAGTTTTCGATCGCCATGGTGTCGTTGGTCTGGCCACCAAAACGCTCGGCGGCCACACCCACGCGGATGCCCTTGCGGGCGGCGTACACGGCAGCAGCGGCCCCGGCCGGACCGCCGCCGACGATCAGCACGTCGTAGGGATCCTTGGCATTGAGCCTGGCGGCTTCGCGCTCGTCGGACTTCACGTCCAGCCTGGCCACGATCTCTTCGAGCAGCATGCGACCCGAGCCGAACAGCTCGCCATTGAGGAACACCATCGGCACGGCCAGGATCTGGCGCTCTTCCACTTCCGCCTGGTACAGACCGCCGTCGATCACGGTGGCCTTCACGGCGGGGTTGAGGATGGACATCAGCGAGAGCGCCTGCACCACGTCGGGGCAGTTGTGGCACGACAGGCTCATGTACATCTCGAAATGGAAGTCACCTTCCAGACCCTTGATCTGATCGATCACCGCGGCCTCGACCTTGGGAGGATGGCCACCGGTCCAGAGCAGCGCCAGCACCAGGGACGTGAACTCGTGGCCCAGCGGAATCGCCGCGAAACGCACGCCGGTGGTTTCTCCGTCGCGGGCGATCACGAACGACGGCTTGCGCGCATCGCTGCCGCTCTCGTCGAAGCTCACCAGATCGGAGAGCGCTGCAATGTCCTGCAGCAGCTCCTTCATCTCGGCCGCGCCCGCGCTCGTGTCGAGCGAAGCGATCAAACGGATCGGGCGCTGAAGCTTGCCGAGGTAAGCCTGCAACTGGGTCTTGAGGTTGGTGTCGAGCATGAAATTCTCCTGAAAGGGGTTGAGGCATCAATGCCGCCGGTGGATGAGCCGGAAAGGCCCATCGGGCTGCGGTACTCAGCAGTGCTGGGAGATCGCGTGGATCCACCCGGAATGCCGCGGGTCCGGCTGCGCCGGCCCGCAGGCATGGCCCCCTCAAGGGGGTGACGCGCCGCAGGCGCGGCGCGGGGGTGCCTCAGATCTTTCCGACGAGGTCCAGCGAAGGGGTGATGGTCTTGGCGCCTTCGTTCCACTTGGCCGGGCACACCTGGCCCGGGTTGTTGGCCACGAACTGGGCGGCCTTGAGCTTGCGCAGGGTTTCCTTGACGTCGCGGGCGATCGCGTTGTCATGGATTTCAGCGGTCTTGATCACGCCTTCGGGGTTGATGATGAAGGTGCCGCGCAGTGCCAGGCCTTCTTCTTCGATGTGCACGCCGAACGCACGGGTCAGCGTGTGGGTCGGGTCACCGATCAGCGGGAACCTGGCCTTGCCCACGGCGGGCGAGGTCTCGTGCCACACCTTGTGCGCGAAGTGGGTATCGGTGGTCACGATGTAGACCTCGGCACCGGCCTTCTGGAACTCGGCGTAGTTGTCGGCAGCGTCTTCCACTTCGGTCGGGCAGTTGAAGGTGAAGGCAGCGGGCATGAAGATCAGGACCGACCATTCGCCGCGCAGGCTGGCGTCGGAGACGGGCACGAACTTGCCGTTGTGGAAGGCCTGGGCCTGGAAGGGCTGGACGGTGGTGTTGATCAAAGACATGGTGGTTTCCTTGGAAATGATGAAGTTGCGGGAAGGGTGAAAACGGAGCTGCCTGCGCAGCGATGGGTTGAACTATAGCCCGGATCTATCGATATTCTTTATTGATAGTCACTATCTGGTCGATAGCCAGGGTGTTGCGCTGCAGCAGAAACACGCCTTTTACTTGAATGCGAATCGTTCTTGTTTGTTATAGAATCGGCCTTCCAGCCAGCCAGAACGCCCTGCGTGCAGCCAGCCGAAAACCCCTTCAGCTTGTTGCCACCATGTCCCAACGGAAAACCCGCCAGCGCACCGTCACCGCCCTTCGCCCCGCCTTTTCCGCGCCTTCCACGGCATCCACCGCGATGCTGCCCCTGGGCGCCATGCTGCTGGCCGGCTCCCTGAGCGCCCTGGCACAAACCACGCCATCGAACACGCTGCCCACCGTGACGGTGCGCGAACAGGCCGAAGCCCCGGAAGGCAAGGACGCCCTGCGAGCCACGGAAACCGGGATCGGCAAGGGCCGCCAACAGTTGCGCGACATTCCCCAGTCGGTGACCGTGGTGACCGAGAAGCTCATCGACGACCGCAATCTCGACACCGTCAAGGAAGCACTGAAGAACACCGCCGGCATCACATTTCTGGCCGCCGAAGGCGCCGAAGAAGACATTCGCCTGCGCGGTTTTTCACTGCAGGCCACCGGAGACCTGTTCATCGACGGCATGCGCGACCCGGCCTTCTACGAACGTGACACCTTCAACCTCGACCGCATGGAAGTGCTGCGAGGTTCCGCCTCCATGCTGTTCGGCCGCGGCTCCACCGGTGGCGCGGTCAACCAGGTGAGCAAGGTGCCGCGCCTGATCACCGAGCACCAGGTCGACCTGACGTTGGGCAGCCACGCCTACCGGCGCGCCACCGGGGACTTCAACATCCAGACCGGGCCCGACGCGGCGCTGCGCATCAACGCCATGGTGACCAGGGCCGACAACAATGGCTCGGGCTCCAGCCTGGACAAGAACGGTGTGGCGGCAGCCTACCGCTGGGGCATTGGCGAGCGAAACGAGTTTCAGGCCAGCATCTACAACCTGGACAACAACAACGGGATCAATTACGGCATTCCGTTCATCGCGCCGTACGCCGGCGCGCCCGCCACCGAACGCGTGCTGTTGCCGCTGGACCCGAAGAACCACTACGGTCTGGCCAGCGACTACAACGACGGCAGTGCCACCATTGCCGGCTTCAGCCACATCCACCGGCTCGATCGCGAGAGCGAGGTCAAGACCCAGGTGCGTGTGGGCCAGTTCAGGCGTGACCAGCGCTCGGGAGCGATCCGCTTTGCGGCCGCAGGCTTCCAGCCCGGCGGCGTGGCGGCCAACCTGACCAACTTCGGCCCCGACACCGTTCTGCAGCGCAACCTGCACCTGAAGATCCAGGACATGGACACCGTGCAGTTGCAGAGCGACTACAACGGCACATTCGAAGCGCTGGGCTTCAAGCACGAGATCCTGGCCGGTGTGGACGCTTCGCGCGAAGAAAAGACGGTGTACGCCGCGCGCAACGCCTTGCAAGGCGGCGTGGTCCCGACCAAACCACTCACCACCGTGGGCACACCCAACGACGGCGCATTCGTGGACGAGTCCCTGCGCGTGCTGCGGGTGAACAACCAGTACGTGTCCACCGGCTGGGGCGCCTATGTGCAGGACATGGTGCAGCTCACACCCACCTGGAAGCTCGTGGGTGGCGTGCGCTACGACAAGCTCACCGGCGACTACGACGCCTTCGGCATCCCGAACAACGCCCCCGGCCCGGTCACAACGACCAGCTACCGCATGAAAGTGTCCGAAGTGAGCCAGCGCCTGGGCGCCCTGTGGCAACCCGATGCCCTGCATTCGTTCCACGCGTCGGCAGGCACCTCGTTCAACACCTCGGGCGACGCCTATTCGCTGGGTGCGAGCAACGTGGACACGCCACCGGAGAAAAGCATCAACCTGGAGATCGGCGCCAAGCTGGACTCGGCCGACAAGCGCTTCACCACTCGGCTGGCGCTGTTTCGCTCGACCAAGCTCAACGAGCGCAACACCGACCCCGACCTGCCGGTGGTCACGCTCTCGGGCAAGCGCCATGTGGCCGGCTTCGAGGTCGACATGTCGGGGCGCCTGTCGCCCATCTGGGAGGTCTATGGCTCCTACATGTGGATCCCGATCGCCAGGGTGGACAAGGCGGCCCCTTGCCCGGCCACGGGTGCCTGCACGCAGAACACCCCGGGTGAGCGCGTGGGAGATCGCCCGACCCTCACCCCCGAACACAGCGGCACGGTGTGGAGCACCTGGCAGCTCACGCCCAGGTTGCGCATGGGCGCCGGCCTGAACTTCCGCAGCAAACAAAAGCCTCTGCGGTCGGAATTCCACGTGCCCGGCTTTGTCACCGCCGATCTCATGGCCGAGTACCGCTTTGACTTCGAAAACCTGATCCTCAAGGCCAACCTCACCAACATCACCAACAAGCTCTATGCCGACGCGCTGTACCCGGCGCACTACGTACCGGGGGCGGGCCGCACGCTGCAGGTGACCGCCAGCCTGAAGTTCTGACTCCACCACACCCGCGGCTTGGGCCGCCCTGCAGACACCTGGGGCGGCTTTCTGCCAGTTCCCCACGCCACAAAGAAACGCTTCCCATGCTGTTGACCTTGCCCGATATCCTGAATCCCGACGACCTGCGCGCGGTCCGGGAGGCCCTGCGCAAGGCCCCCTGGAGCGACGGCGGCGACAGCGCCGGCCCGCAGGCACGTGCTGTCAAGAACAACCTGCAGCTGCCGCACGATTGCGAAGCCGCGCAAACCATACGCGCCATGGTGCTGGAAGGCCTCGATCGCAGCCCAAGCTTCTTTTCGGCTGCGCTCCCGCTCAAGGTCTTCACACCGCGCATCAACCGCTACGCCGGCAGCAGCAACGCCTATGGCCATCACATCGACAACGCGGTTCGTGTGTTGCAGGGCGGCGAGCGCGTGCGCACCGACGTGTCATGCACCGTCTTTCTGAACGATCCGGCCGACTACGACGGTGGCGAGCTGGTGGTGTCCGACACCTACGGCGAACACCGCGTGAAGCTGCCCGCCGGTCACGCAGTGATCTATCCCGGCACCAGCCTGCACCAGGTCACACCTGTCACGCGGGGCGAGCGCCTGGCCTGCTTCTTCTGGGTGCAGAGTCTTGTGCGCAGCGATGAGCAGCGCCGTTTGCTGTTCGACTTCGACATGAACCTGCTCGCTTTGCGCCAGCGCCTCGGCGAGACCCCCGAGACCACCGCGCTCACCGGTACCTACCACAACCTGCTGCGCCAGTGGGCCGACACATGACGCCCGTGGAGCTGCCCGAAGGCGTGGTCAGCCTGGCCGATCACGAACACCACGCGCGCCTGGTGCTCGACGAATCGGTCTGGGCCTATTTCAACGGCGGCGCGGCCGACGAGATCACCCTGCGCGGCAACGTGCAGGCCTGGCAACAGCTGCAACTTCTGCCGCGTGTGATGCGCCGTGTGTCCGGCGCAAACACCCGGGTGAACCTGCTGGGCCGCGAATGGCCCCACCCCATCATGGTTGCGCCGATGGCGTACCAGCGGCTGGCCCATCCGCACGCCGAGCAGGCCACCGCGCTCGCCGCAGCCGCACTCGGCGCGGGCCTGGTGCTCAGCACCCAGGCCAGCACCCTGCTCGAAGACGTGGCGCGCACCTTCCTGCCCGAGGCCGCTCGCGGGCCGTTGTGGTTCCAGCTGTACCTGTTGCCCGACCGCGGATTCATGCAGACCCTGGTGCAGCGCGCCGAGGCGGCTGGGTTCGACGCCTTGGTGCTCACGGTCGATGCGCCGGTGCAGGGAGCGCGCGACCGCGAGCGCCGCGCCGGCTTTCGCCGACCTCCCGACATCACGGCGGTCAATCTGGCCGGGCGCGTGGCGCCCGCCAGGCGCGCGCTGCAGCAGGGGCAGAGCGCGTTGTTCGACGACCTCATGACCCACGCCCCCACCTGGGACGACATCGCCTGGCTGCGCTCCATCACCCACCTGCCGGTGCTGCTCAAGGGCGTGGTTCATCCGGACGATGCCCGGCAGGCACTGGCCTGCGGCGCGGCCGGGCTGGTCGTCTCCAACCATGGCGGGCGCACCCTCGACACCATGCCCGCCACCGCCGCGTTGCTGCCGCGTGTGTTGCAGGCGGTCGCCGGCGATGCGCCGGTGCTGGTCGATGGCGGCATTCGGCGCGGCACCGACGTGCTCAAGGCCATGGCGCTCGGCGCGTCGGCCGTGCTGGTCGGTCGACCGGTGCTGCACGGCCTGGCCAATGCCGGAGCCACCGGTGTGGCCCATGTGCTGCGCCTCTTGCGCGACGAGCTCGAGATCGCGATGGCGCTGACCGGCTGCCGCAGCCTGGCCGACGCGCCGGGCGTCCTGTTCGCCACCGGCCCTTGAACATTTTCCCGTGCCTTCATGCAAATGCGAAGCATTCTCATTTATGATGGACACCGTGAATGCCTCTCTCGCCAACCCTCTGAAGGACCCGTCATGACCACTGGACTTGTCGCCCTCGGCAGCAGCCTGATCCTGACCCTGGGTGCCGTGTGCTGGATCTTTCGCACCTGATGCCCGCACGCCCCACCTCGCTAAACTGATGAGCCCACTCAGCGCCACCCTGGCGCCCTCTCCCACCACCATGTTCGCCGCCGCGCCCTCCCGCCTGCAGCGCCGCCTTGCCATCGTGCTTGCGGTGGTGGCGCTTCATGTGGCCGCGCTCTGGGCGCTTCAGAACGGCTTGCTGCGACGGGCGGTCGAACTGGTGATTCCGGTGCAGGTGCTGGCCGAATTCATCGAGCCGCCGCAGCCGGTGGTCGAGCCTCCACCACCGGCACCACCGGTGGCGGCGCCGACACCACCGAAACCGAAACCCCGGCCGGTCCCCCAACCCCTGCCGCAACCGGTGGCCGTGCCGACACCCGAGCCCTCGGTGCTGGCGCCCATGGTCCCACCCGGTCCACCCGCACCCCCCGCACCACCCGCCCCCGTCGCATCGGCGCCGGTCGTCCCGCCGGCCCCGCCCGCGCCCCCGGCGCCCCCCCGCATCGACCTGCCCTCGAGCAGCGCGGATTACCTCAACAACCCGCGTCCGCCCTACCCGCCACTGTCCCGGCGACTGGGTGAGCAGGGCCAGGTGGTGGTGCGCGTGTTCATCGAGGTGGACGGTACCGCCTCGCGTGCCGAGCTGCGCCGGTCCAGTGGCTTCGAGCGACTGGACCAGACGGCCCTGCAGACCGTGCTGCGCTGGCGCTACGTGCCCGGCAAACGCGCCGGCGTGGCCGAGGCCATGTGGTTCAACGTGCCGATCAATTTCGTTTTGGAATAAACCCCGTCCCCAGGAGTCAGGAACATCATGGAACCGCAATTCGCAGCCTCGGGCATCGCCCACGTCTGGGCCCAGGGCGACTGGGTCACCCGCTCGGTGGCCCTCGTGCTGCTGGTCATGTCGCTGGCCACCTGGATCATCATCGTGTGGAAGGCGCTGGACCAGCGCGCCCAGCGCGGCCAGGCCAGGGGCGTGGAAGGCTTCTGGCACAGCGCCGACTTCGCCGAGGGCCTGGACAAGCTGGGTTCGCCCGACGGCAATCCGTTTCGCGCCGTGGCCCTGGAAGGCCGCGAATCGACCCGCCACATCCTGCACAAGGACGGCCACAACGGCTCACCGCCCCAACGCCAGCTGCACGACAGCCTGGACGTGAGCGACTGGGTCGAGCGCTCGCTGCGCAAAAGCGTGGACGATTTCAATGCCCGCGCCCAGGCCGGACTGTCGGTGCTGGCCTCGGTGGCTTCCACCGCGCCCTTCGTCGGCCTGTTCGGCACGGTCTGGGGCATCTACCACGCCCTGCTGGGCATCGGCGCCGCCGGCCAGGTCAGCATCGACCAGGTGGCCGGCCCGATCGGCGAAGCGCTGATCATGACCGCGCTGGGCCTGCTGGTGGCCATTCCTGCGGTGCTGGGCTACAACGCCCTGGTGCGGGGCAACAAGGGCATCAACCACCAGCTCAACCGCTTCGCCCACGACCTGCACGCCTATTTCGTGACTGGCGCCCGCGTCACCGCGGGTGGCGACGGCAAGGTGTTGCCGATGAAGAAAGCCTGAGGAGGAACACCACCATGGCCATTGGAACCACCCAGGACGACGACGACATGATGAGCGAGATCAACATGATCCCGTTCATCGACGTGATGCTGGTGCTGCTGATCATCTTCATCATCACCGTGCCGGTGATCAAGCACGCGGTCAACATCGAGTTGCCGCAAGCCAGCCTCGAAAAAGTGCAGGACAAGCCGGAGAACATCCGCCTCTCGGTGAACGCCGACGGCGCCTACTTCTGGAACGACCAGCCGGTGCAGGACGCCGACTTCGCAGCCCGCCTGCAGGCCGCCGCGGCGCAGCAACCGCAACCCGAGCTGCACATTCGCGGCGACAAGGCGGTGCGTTACGAGCGCGTGGCCCAGGCCATGGCCGCCGCCCAGCGCAGCGGGCTGCGCAAGATCGGTTTCATCACCGAGCCGGCGCCATGAGCACCGGCGCGCATGCGGATCGGGCCCGGGAAGCCGGTGCGCTGACCGCGCAGAAAGACGAGACCGCCGGAAACGACTTGCCCTGCCTGTGCAGCACGGCACTGCTGCGCGGCCAGAAAGCCGTGACGATCCGCCACAACGGCGCCCTCTACCGCCTTCAGACCACCCGCCAGGGCAAGCTGATCCTCACCAAATAGGCGACACCATCGTGGGGCGACCCGGGGCATTCGTCATCCCGCGGGTCGTTTTTGACCAGCCAGCGGGCCTTCTGCCCGGTTAGCCAGGTCTTTTTTTTGATCGCCGGTGCGGCCCCGGCGGCTCAGAGCCCGATGGCCGCGATGCCGGCGCGCGCGATCTGCGCGTCTTCGGTCGATTTCACGCCGCTCACGCCCACCGCGCCCAGGCATTGCCCGTCTTTCATGATCGGCACGCCCCCTTCGAGCATGCCCGAGAGGGCCGGCGCACTCAGGAAGGACACGCGACCCTGGTTGATCACGTCCTCATAGACCTTGCTCTCGCGCCGGCCCATGGCCGCCGTGTGGGCCTTGGCCGGTGCAATGTGCGCCGAGATCGCCGGTGCACCGTCCAGGCGCTGCAGGCCCAGCAGGTGGCCACCGTCGTCGACGATGGCGATCGTGACCGCCCAGTTGTTCTTCAGCGCCTCGGCTTCGGCCGCCGCAGCAATCAGTTTGACGTCGGCGCTTTCCAGCATGGGTTTGTTTTTCATGAACTTTGGTCCTGTGGGGGTGTCAGAGGGAGGCAGCAGGCGGGGCGAAACACGCCGGGTGCCATGGGGAGAACGATACCGCGACCATTGAGGGTCATGGGGTCACAAGTGACCTTACCAAAACAGGCGGTTTGCACTCCAGCGTGGCACAGGTGGGTCAGAACCCTACAATGCCCTTTCCCCGGTCGGGCGTCATCCAGATGCCCGGAATCCGGCCCACCGCGTCAGATGATGAAGGAGATCACCACCATGACCGACCACGTACAGACCAGCGGCCGCTTCGGCACCGCGGTATCGAGCGATGCGCAGCGCAACAAAGTCATGCGCAACACCTACTGGCTGCTGGCCTTGTCCATGCTGCCCACCGTGCTGGGCGCCTGGGTGGGCGTGCAGACCGGCATCACCGCCGGCCTGGGCGGAGGCCTGGGACTGATCGTGTTCCTGGGCGGTGCATTCGGCTTCATGTTCGCCATCGAGAAGACCAAGAATTCCGCCGCCGGCGTGCCGGTGCTGCTGGGCTTCACCTTCTTCATGGGCCTGATGCTCTCGCGCATGCTGGCCATGGTGCTGGGCTTCTCCAACGGCTCCAGCCTGATCATGACCGCGTTTGGCGGCACCGCCGGCGTGTTCTTCATCATGGCCAACCTCTCGACCGTGATCAAGCGCGACATCTCGGGCATGGGCAAATGGCTGTTCGTGGGGGCGCTGGCCATCATGATCGGCGCGATCATCAACGTCTTCGTGGGCAGCCCGGCCGCCATGGCCGCGATCGCGACCATCGCCATCATGGTGTTCAGCATGTACCTGCTGTACGACCTCAAGCGCATCGTAGACGGCGGCGAAACCAACTACATCACCGCCACGCTCGGTCTGTACCTGAGCCTGTTCAACATCTTCCAGAGCCTGCTGATGCTGCTGGGCATGTTCGGCGGCGACCGCGACTGAGCGCGACCTGCATCTCGAAAAAAGGACCTTCGGGTCCTTTTTTCTTGTCCGCACCGGTTGGCGGCAAACGGGGGTCAAGTTCGCGGGGCAAACGCCGAAACAAGGGGAAACCGATGCCCAACACCATGCGACACACCGTCCTCACCGCCTGCCTCCTTGGTGCCGCCAGCCTGCTGGCCGGCTGTGATGCACTGGGCATCGAAAGCGCCAGCGCGGTGGCAGCGAAGAAGGAAGCCGAGGGCAAGGCCATCGGCAGCGCCTGCCGCCATGCCGTGCGCAGCATCGAGGACTGCTTCGGAGGCTACCCGCGCGCCGGCAAGGCCGCCGTGTTCGCCGGCTGGAAAGAGATGGACGAGTACATGCGCGAAAACGCCATCGTGGGCATGCCGGCCGAGCCCGCCCCCACCGAGACCGCGCCCGCTGCCAGCCCGCCGGCACCCGACGGCGGCAAACCGGCCAACGCCTCGCGCAACTCCTGACGGCTGCAGGCTCAGGCCTGCCCGGGCACGGCGTCCTCGCCCGGCAACCGCGCGGGATCGAGTTCGAACACCGCCATGCTCTCCACGTGCGCCGTGTGCGCAAACATGTTGACCACGCCCGCCGCCACACAGCGGTAACCCGCCTGGTGCACCAGCAGGCCGGCGTCGCGCGCCAGCGTGGCCGGGTTGCAACTCACATACACGATGCGCTGCGGAGGCGTCCAGCCACCGCGCTGGGCCGGGTTCTGGTGCAGCTCGGCCAGGGCCTTGGCCAGCGCAAACGCGCCTTCGCGCGGTGGGTCCACCAGCCATTTCTGCGCCGGGCCGTCAGACACCAGCAGCCCGGGGGTCATCTCGAACAGGTTGCGCGCGGCAAACGCGGTAGGCGCCAGCGCAGCACCCCGACCCGCCAGGTTCAACGCCAGGTTCTCGCGCGAACGGGTCACCAGCGCCTCGCTGCCCTCGATGCCGAGCACCTCGCCCGCCGTGGTGGCGATCGGCAAGGTGAAGTTGCCCAGGCCGCAGAACCAGTCGATCACACGTTCGTTCTTCTTCGCATCGAGCAAACGAAGCGCACGCGTGACCAGCACCCGGTTGATGGCCGGATTGACCTGGGTGAAATCGGTCGGCTTGAACGGCATGGTGATGCCGAACTCGGGCAGGGCGTAGGACAGCAGCGGACCTTCCGCATCCAGCAGGCGGACCGTCTCAGGCCCCTTGGACTGCAGCCACCACTGCACCCCGTGCTGCTGCGCAAACGCACGCAGGCGGCTGATGTCGTCCTCGCCCAATGGCTCGAGATGGCGCAGCACCAGGGCCGTCACCTCGTCGCCACAGGCGAGTTCGATCTGCGGGCAGGTCTCGCGCGCATCCATGCCGAAGATCAGTTCACGCAGCGGCATGAGCATCCCGGAGACGTGCGGCGGCAGCACCGGGCAGACCTTCATGTCGGCCACGTAGCGGCTCTTGCGCTCGTGGAAACCGATCAGCACCTCGCCCTTCTTGTGCACATGGCGCACCGAGAGCCGCGCGCGAAAGCGGTATCCCCAGGCCGGCCCTTCGATCGGGCGCAGCATGGTCTCGGCCCGCACCTTGCCCAGGTGCCACAGGTTGTCTTCGAGCACGCGCTGTTTCACCGCCACCTGGGCCGATTCGTGCAGGTGCTGCATCTTGCAGCCGCCGCAGGCGCCGGCGTGCAGGCCGAAGTTCGGGCAACCGGGGCGCACGCGCTGCGAGGACTCGCGGTGCACCGCCGTCACCACACCGGCTTCCCAGTTGTTCTTCTTGCGGTGAACGTTGACGCTGACCTGCTCGAACGGCAGGGCGCCTTCGATGAAGACCACCTTGCCATCGGGTCGGCGGGCAATGCCCTGGGCATCGATGTCGAGGGACTCCACCGCAAGCCATCCCTCGGGCAAGGGACGCTCCGGTGCATCGTGGGCCGCAGCGCTGGCGGTGGTGAGAAGGCTGTTTTCGTGAAGGGTGGCGGCGGTTGTCATGCACCGATTGTCTCAGGCCACGATTCGCCGCCGGGCCGCCCCAAGGCGAAACAGCCCCCCGGGGGGCAGCGACCCGCGCAGCGGCGCAGCGTGGGGGCAACGATTCGCCGCCGGGCCGCCCCAAGGCGAATCAGCCCCCTCGGGGGGCAGCGACCCGCGCAGCGGCGCAGCGTGGGGGCAACGATTCGCCGCCGGGCCGCCCCAAGGCGAATCAGCCCCCTCGGGGGGCAGCGACCCGCGCAGCGGCGGAGCGTGGGGGCGCTAGACCCAGGCTTTGAGGTATTCGTCCCAATGCGACTCGGTGGACGCCAGCTCGCCCAGCGTGTCCTTCACCATCGCAATTTCCTGCTCGTACTCGGCTGCGGTCAGGCCGCCACGCATCTTCTGAAAGCGGCAGTACACCAGGTAGGTGTTCATCACGTCGGTCTCGCAGTAGCGGCGAATGTCCTCGGTCTGTCCGGCGAGGTACTGCGCATGGACCTGCGAGCCGTCCATGCCGAGCTTGCCGGGAAAGCCGCAGAGTTTGGCCATGGCATCCAGCGGGGCGTTGTTCTTGGGCGAGTACATGGCCAGCAGGTCCATCAGGTCGAGGTGACGCATGTGGTAACGGCTGATGTAGTTGTTCCACTTGAACTCGCGGTCGTCTTCGCCGAGGTCCCAGTACTTGCCGGCCTCCACGCCGTGGCGCAGACCGCGGTAGTGCAGCACCGGCAGGTCGAAGCCCCCACCGTTCCAGCTCACCAGCTGCGGCGTGTGCTTCTCCACCGCGTGAAAGAAGGTCTGCACCACCTTGCCTTCGCTCTGCCCGTCGCGGTCCACGAACGAGTGGATGCGCAGGCCCTCTGCGTTGCGGAACACGCAGCTGATGACCAGCACCCGCTGCAGGTGCAGCGGCATGAAGTCGCTCTGGCCCTTTTCCTTGCGCTCGGCCAGCCAACCGGCGTACACCTGCTCGTCGGTTTGATCGGCCGGCACGCCGCGCAGGGCGCGCAAGCCGTCCACGTCGGGAATGGACTCGATGTCGAAGACGAGCACCGGCCAGGCCATGTTGGCCCCGGCTCAGCGTTTGGGCAGGTAACCGAGCGGATCGACCGGCTTGCCCAGGCGACGAACCTCGAAGTGCAGCTTCACGCGGTCGGTGTCGCTGCTGCCCATCTCGGCGATCTTCTGGCCCTGGCGCACGGCCTGGTCCTCGCGCACCAGCAGCGCCTGGTTGTGGGCGTAGGCCGTGAGGTAGGTGTTGTTGTGCTTGAGGATGATGAGGTTGCCGTAGCCGCGCAGGCCGGCCCCGGCGTACACCACACGGCCGTCGGCGGCAGCCACCACCGGGTCGCCGATCTTGCCTGCGATCGACACCCCCTTGTTGGTGGTTTCGTCGAAGGTCGACACCACCGTGCCCTGCGCGGGCCAGACGAAGTTGAGATCGTCGGCGCCGGCCGTCGCTGGCGCAACCGGTGCCGGCGCGGGCGCAGGCAGCGGCGTGGCCACCGGGGCCGCAGGGCTGGTGTCGGTCAGCGGACGCGCCACCACACCGGCCGGGTTGACCGGGGTGCTGGCCACGCCGGTGGCCGGTGCCGGCGCAGGCGCAGGCACGAGGTTGATCGGCGGCTGGACGCGCAGCACCTGCCCGACCTCGATCGCATTGGCATTGGCCAGGCTGTTCCAGGCCTGGAGATCGCGCCAGTTCTGGCCGCTGTCCAGGGCGATGCGGTAGAGCGTGTCACCCGGCTTCACGGTGTAGTAGCCAGGCTTGCCGGCGTTCTCGGCGCCGGGCAGCAGCACGGTGTCGGCGGGGCGGGCCAGGCCGCGGTCTTCCACCGGGGCGGGCCCCGAGACGCGGCGGGTCGAACAACCGGCGCTCACCAGCACCACGGCCGCAACGGCGACCACGGTCGCCATTTGCCAGGCGCGACGGCGCGGCTCACGGGGCACGGTCGGTGCCAGGGGAAAACGCATGGACATGAAAACTCCCAACCTGTATCCGGGACGCGCCGCGAGGGGCGGTCCCGATTGAAAAAAGCGCCCCTACCGCCCAAGGCGGTGGGTGACTCAAGCGATGCCCGATTTTAGAGGCACAAAAAACACGGCCTCCAGCTCGGTGCGAACGGTGCCGGTGGCGGTTTTGTCGACCACCACCAGGTTCTGTTTGCCCGCTGCGGTGACCGCAGGCGCGACCAGCCGGCCGCCGACGGCGAGCTGATCGATCCAGGCCTGGGGGATGTCGTTGCCACCGGCAGCGGCAATGATGGCTGCGTAGGGCGCGCCCCTGGGGTAGCCGAGCATGCCGTCGCCGAACAGCAGGTGCAGGTTGGAGACCCGGAAGGCCCGAAGGTTCTCGCGCGCCTTTTCGTGCAGGCCGCGCAGCCGTTCGATGCTGTAGACCTCGTGCGCCACCTGGGCGAGCACCGCCGCCTGGTAGCCGCAACCGGTGCCGATCTCCAGCACGCGGCCGAGTTTTCCGCCGTGGCCGGCGCACAGCAGTTCGATCATGCGGGCCACCACGCCCGGTTTGGAGATGGTCTGGCCCAGGCCGATCGGCAGGCTGGTGTCTTCGTAGGCCTGGTTCACCAGCGCTGAGTCCACGAAGCGGTGCCGCTCCACCGCCTGCAGCGCCGCCAGCACACCGGCATGGCTCACACCTTGCGCCTGGATCTTGCGCACCATGGCGGCCCGAACGGCCGACGAATCCATGCCCAGCCCCCCGGGAGCCGTGGGTCGCAGGACGACCGCGGGCTTGACGGCCGGGCGGGCCAGTGGCTGCACGAGAGCCCTGGCGGGTTGGGAAACGCGTGCCTGCGGCGCACGCACCGCAACGCTCCGGGGAGCGACCGGCAGCCGGGCCGGAAAGGTCGGCCGGGCCTTGCCGTCGTCTTTCAAGAAGCGGCTCCCCCGGCGCTCACGGCCTCGGGCGCTGCCGACAGGCCCGCGGCGGTGGGTGCCCAGTAGGCCAGGTGATCGTGGTCGGTCAGGTCCACCTTGAGGGGCGTGATGGTGGCGTAACCCTGCACGGCGGCATGAAAGTCGGTGCCTTCGGCGTCGTCCTTGGCCGCACCGGCGCTGCCGATCCAGTACATGGTGTCGCCGCGCGGGTTGGTCTGGGAGATCACCTGCTCGGCTGCGTGGCGCCGGCCCAGTCGCGCCACCTTGAAGCCCTTGATGTCGGCGATGGGCCGGTTGGGAATGTTCACGTTGAGCAGCCAGGGGTCTGCGGGCGCGCCGTTTTCCAGCGAGGGCAGCAGCTGTGCCACCAGGCGCGCTGCGATGCGGCCCGCGTCTTCCAGGTGCCCCCAGCCTTTTTCGGTCTGCGAGAACGCAATGGCCGGAATGCCGAACAGGTAACCCTCCATCGCGGCGCCCACCGTGCCCGAGTAGATGGTGTCGTCGCCCATGTTGGCACCGTTGTTGATGCCGGAGACCACCAGATCGGGCCGGTAACCGAGCAGGCCGGTGAGTGCGATGTGCACGCAGTCGGCCGGTGTGCCGTTGACATACCGGAAACCGTTGTGCGCGGTGTGCACATACAGGGGTGAATGCAGGGTCAGCGCGTTGGACTTGGCGCTGTTGTTGTGCTCGGGCGCCACCACCTCCACATCGGCCAGCCCCTTGAGGGCCTCGTACAGCGCCACCAGGCCGGGCGCCTGGTATCCATCGTCGTTGGAGATGAGTATTTTCATTGCCGCGATTTTAGGTGGGTTCCCCCCGGTCACGCTTGAGACAGACAGCGGGCTTACCCGCTGCAACCCCGGTCTTGCGCTGCCTATCATGGGCCGACCATTGACGCAACCGAGGAGACGGCATGCACGCCTGGCTTTGTGAGAACCCCGTGGGCGTTGACGCCCTGACCTGGAAAGAACTGCCCACGCCCGAGCCGAAGGCGGGCGAGGTGCTGATCGAGATCGAGGCGGCGAGCCTGAACTTTCCCGACCTGCTGATCGTGCAGAACAAGTACCAGATGAAACCGGCCCTGCCCTTCGTGCCGGGATCCGAGTACGCCGGCGTGGTGCGCGCCGTGGGCGAAGGTGTGAAGCACCTGCCGGTGGGCCAGCGCGTGGCCTGCCTCAGTGGCACCGGGGGTTTCGGCACCCACACGATCGCGCCCGCGGCCCTGTGCATGCCGCTGCCCGCCGGCTTCCCGGCGGTGGACGCGGCCGCCTTCATCATGATCTACGCCACCTCGTGGCACGCCCTGATGGACCGCGCTGCACTCAAGGCCGGTGAAACCGTGCTGATCCTGGGCGCGGCCGGCGGTGTGGGCACGGCAGCGATCCAGATCGCCAAGGCGGCCGGCGCGCGTGTGATCGCCGCGGCCTCCAGCGACGAAAAGTGCGAGCTGTGCAAACAGCTCGGCGCCGATGCCACCATCAACTACAGCGTGCACACGCCCAGGGAAGGCCTGCGCGAGGCCATCAAGCAACTCACCGACGGCAAGGGCCCGGACGTGATCTACGACCCGGTGGGTGGCGACTTCGCCGAGCCGGCCTTTCGCTCCATCGCGTGGCGCGGCCGCTACCTGGTGGTGGGTTTTGCCAGCGGCCCCATCCCGTCGCTGCCGCTCAACCTCACCCTGCTCAAGGGCGCGAGCATCGTCGGCGTGTTCTGGGGCGACTTCGCGCGCCGCGAACCCAAGGCCAACGCCCAGATGATGCAGGCGCTGGCGCAGATGTACGCCAGCGGCCAGGTCAAGCCGGTGATCGACCAGACCCTGCCCATGAGCGAGCTGCACAAGGCCTACGCCATCATGGGATCGCGTTCGGTCAAGGGCAAGCTGGTGATGGTGAACACCCCGGCCTGATCGCCTGCGCCGGGCCCCTCAGCCCAGCCCGAGCAGGTGCGCCAGCCCATGCGGCTCGGCGGGCCGCTCCAGCATCAGGTGGCGCTCCAGGTCCCGCAGGTGCTGGTCCATCAGGGCCACCGCCTCGTTGGCGTCGCCGCGTGCGATGCAGTCGACGATGCGCTCGTGCTCGTCGTGCTCGCAGGCCGCGTTGCCCGGTGGCTGGTGCACCGCCACGATCAGCGAACAGCGCGAGACGATCTCGATCAGGTAGCGCTGCAGGATGGGGTTGCCCGAGAGCTCGGCCAGGCGCAGGTGATAGGCGCTGGCCAGGCGCGCCCACGACGGCTGGTCGAAGCGGTGCATCACCTGGTGTTCTTCCTTGAGCTGCGCACGCAGCGCCTTCAGGTCGGCCGGTGTGGCGCGTTCGGCCACCAGCCGCACGATGGCGGCTTCCAGCGCGCGCCGCGCTTCGAAGATCTGCTGCGTCTCCTCGCGCGTGGGCACGGCCACGATGGCCCCCCGGTTGGGCCGCAGCTGCACGATGTGGTCGTGCGCCAGCTTCTGCAGCACCTTTCGCACCACCGCGCGGCTCACGCCGAACAGTTCGCACAGCGGCGCCTCCGGCAGCTTGGTGCCGGGCGCCAGGCGTTGGCTCATGACGCTGTCGAACACCGCGCGGTAGATGCGCGTTTCAACATCGGCCTCGGCGGTCTCGACAGCCGCCGGCGGCGACGCGGGCCGGGCCGGCGGCGTCCGGCGTTTGCGGGCCGGGGGTTCAGCGGTGTTGGGCATTCAATATTCCTTGCAGTTGCTGCGCCATTCTGATCAATGCCAGGTCGCTGCCGGCCGGCCCGAGCAGCGAGATACCCAGCACGGTGCCGTCTGGCAGGGCCAGCGGCAGGCTCACCTGCGGCAGACCGGCCAGGCCGGCGATGCAGGTGATGGCCATGGTGCGCAGGCGCACGGCGTCCACGTCGGCGGGGTCGGCGTCGCGGCGCGGCGCCAGGCTGGCGGCCGAGGGCAGCACCGCCACAGCGTCGGCGCCCAGCAGCGCGCGCACCCGTGTGCGGATCTCCGCTGCCTGCGTGCGTGCGCGGGCGGCGGCGTCATCGGTCACGGCGCTGGCCGCGCGCCAGCGCGCGCCGATGGCGGCGCCGAACACCGGTTGGTGCTCGGTGATCCATGCGCCGTGTGTGGCCCAGCCTTCGTGGGCGCCGGCCGTGGCGTAGGTCTGGCGCCAGTCGCCCAGGGGCGTGTCTGCGGCCACGCGCAGCGTTTGTGGATCGGTGTGCAGCAGCGTGGCCAGGGCATCGCGGGCCCGCTGCAGCGGTTCGGAAAACACCGGGTCGGCCAGCTCCCAGGCGTCTTGTGGCACGAGCACGCGCGTGGCTGTGAAGCTGGCAGGTGGCAACAGCACGGCGCCCACGCGCTCGAAGGTGGTGGCTTCATGCGCCAGCCAGGTCACGGTGTCGAACGCGGGATGCAAGGGCACCAGGCCCTCGGCCGACACCAGGCCGTGCGTGGTGCGCAGGCCCCACAGGCCGGCGTAGCTGGCCGGCACGCGGGTGGAGCCGCCGGTGTCGGTGCCCAGCGCAAAGTCGACCAGGTGCGCGGCCACCGCCGCGCACGAGCCGCTGGACGAGCCACCGGTCACGCAGTCGGGCGCGGCGCTGTTGATGGGCGTGCCGTAGTGCACGTTGTCGCCGTGCAGGCTGTAGGCCAGTTCGTCGGTGAGCACCTTGCCCATGAGGGTGGCACCGGCGCCCAGCAGCTGCGCCACCACCGGACTGTGTTCGGTGGGCGCGGGGTGCGTGGCCAGCCAGGTCGGGTTGCCGGCGCCGGTGGGATGGCCGGCGACATCGAACACGTCCTTGGCGGCGAACGTCAGGCCGTCCAGCGGGCCGCTGGCAGCGGACGGGATCACAAACCGGCCGTGTGGCACCCAGGCGCCCACGGTGTCGACGAGGGGGAAGCTCATGTCGGCTTTCATGCAAAAAAAGCGGGGTCGTTCAGCGCCAGGCCGTCGACGTGGTCGCAGATCGCACCTGGCGTGGTGAACCAGACCTCGCCACGGTCGCGCGCCGCGCACAGGTGCTGCAGCGCGCGGCGCAGGTGGCGCAGCCGGTAGGGCTGGCCCACCAGGTAGGGGTGCAGCGCAATGCCCTGCACCAGCGGCTGCGCGCGCGCCTGCTCCAGCATCTCGTCGGTGTTGTCGATGATCATTTGCGCGAAGTCCTTCGCGTCCATCTGGCGCGCCACGATCATGGGAATGTCGTTGAGCTCCTGCGGATACGGCACGGCCCACAGGCCCTGGCCGTCGCGCGTGCGCATGCGCACAGGCTGGTCGTCGTGGCACCAGTTGAGCGTGTAGGTGTAGCCGGTCTCGCTCAGCAGGTCGGGGGTGCTGCGACTCTCGGAAATCCAGGGAGAGAGCCAGCCGCGCGCATCCGCACCGCTCGCGGCGTTCATGCGCTCGCGGCACAGCACGAGCAACTCGCGCTCGGCGGCCTCGTCGAGCACGCCCTGTCGCTCAGCGTTGCTGTGGCCATGGCCCACCAGCTCGTCACCGCGTGCCACCAACGCCGACACCAGCTCGGGGCAGTGGTCGTACAGCGCGGTGTTGATCAGTGCGGCCGTGGGCAGGCCGAGCTGGTCGAAGAGCTCGAGACAACGCCAGGCGCCGACGCGGTTGCCGTATTCGCGCCAGCTGAAATTGAGCACATCGGGCTGCGGCGATCCAGGGCCGATGCCGGCGCCCAGCCCCTCGCCGAACGCGAAGTGCTCGATGTTGAAACCGAGGTAGACCGCCAGGCGCGCGCCGTTGGGCCAACGGTAGTCAGCCCGGCGCGTGATCGGGCGGTAGGCGAAGCGCCCGTGGTCGGGCAAGGGTCCAAGGTACTGGGCAGACATGGGCCAGGCGCTCACAAGGTTTCAAGGCCGGCGCGCACCAGCAGCCATTCGGCGCTGTCGTTCCACACCTCCATCAGCGTGATCAGGCCGTGGCTCACCACGTAGCGGTCCACGTAGCGGTTGCCTTCGAACGGCGTGCCGTCGGGCCACTCGCCGTACAAGGTGCCGATGCTGTAGACCACGGTCGCGGCCGCGCTGCCGCCGGCCACCGTCTCGGTGCACTCGATGCGTTTTTTCACCCAGCGGTAGCGCGTGGCATTGAAGGCCGAGCACTCGGCCGGGTCGCTCATGGCGCGTCCGCCGGTGAAGCGGATGCGCAGGCCCGGGGCGACAAACCGGCGCGCGCCGGCGGGGTCGGGAATCATGATGATGCGCAGGAACTCGTCAACCACCCGGGCCGGCGAGAGGGACTGCAAGGAGGCTTCGGACATCGGTTTCTCCACAAAAACGCACCGTGTTGAGGAATCGTGCACCGCCTTGGTTGCTGGTCTGCAGCGGTTGTGTGCACGTTCGAAGTGCGTGCAAGACACGTGCCAGATTGTTAACAATCTGATTTTCACTGTGTCTACATAAGGAAGCAAGTCTTGGCGACAAGGTTGGCACGGCACTTGCAAACGAACGCCTGCAAAGACGGCATGCAAGCCGCCCGCGTCACCTCCGCCCTCCCCTCACCTCATCTGGAGTCCTGCCATGTCCTCTTCCGTCTTCTCCACCCGCCGCGCCCTGTTGGCCGCCGGCTTCGTCCTCGCCGGCACCGCCCTCGCCGGCCAGGCCATGGCCCAGTCGGGCGAGCCCATCAAGCTCGGCCTGGTCACGGCGCTCTCCGGCCAGTCGGCACTCGCCGGCGAATCCATCACACGCGGCATGCAGATCGCCATCGACGAGATCAACGCCAAAGGCGGCCTGCTGGGCGGGCGCAAGCTCGAACTGGTGCGTCGCGACGACGAGGCCAACCCGGCCAAGGGCGTGATCGCGGCGCGCGAGCTGATCTACCGCGAAAAGGTGGCGGTGGTCTTCGGTGGCCTGGACACGCCCGTGTCCATGGCCATCGTGCCGCTGATCAACCAGGAAAAAGTGCCGTTCATGGGCCCGTGGGCCGCCGGCACCGGCATCACCAAGAACGGCGCCGAGCCCAACTACGCCTTCCGCGTCTCGGCGGTGGACGAGATCGTGGACGTGGGCATGCTGGCCTACGCCCAGAAAACCTTCAATGCGAAGAAGCCCGGCCTGATCCTGGTGAACAACCCCTGGGGCGAGAGCAACGAAAGAGGCCTGAAGGCGGCCATGACGGCCAAGGGCGTCATGCCCGCCGGCGTCGAAAAGTTCGAGGCCAACGACGTGGACATGGTGCCGCAGCTCACGCGCCTGAAAGCCGCCGGCGCCGACACCTTGTTCATGGTCGGCAACGTCGGCCCCTCGGCGCAGGTGGTCAAGTCGCTCGACCGCATGGGCTGGAAGGTGCCGGTGGTCTCGCACTGGGGCCCCGCCGGTGGCCGCTTCACCGAACTCGCCGGCCCGAACGCCAAAGAGGTGCACTTCGTGCAGACCTACAGCTTCTTCGGCAAGCAGGGCCCGGTGGGCGAGCGCGTGATCAAGGCCATGATGGCCAGATACCCCAACGTGAAGACGCCCGCCGACATCTCGCCGGCCGTGGGCGTGGCCAACGCCTACGACGCCACCCACCTGGCAGCGCTCGCGATCCAGGCGGCCGGCTCCACCCAGGGTGAGGCGGTGCGCCAGGGCTTCTACAAGATCGACAAGTACGAAGGCCTGATCAAGACCTACGTGAAGCCGTTCACTCCCACAGTGCACGACGCGGTCACGTCTGACGACTATGTCTGGGCGCAGTTCATCGACAACCGCATCGTTCCCGTGGGTTCAACAAACTGAGGTGCCCCCACGCTCCGCCGCTGCGCGGGTCGCTGCCCCCCGGGGGGGCTGATCCGGCTTGGGGCGGCCCGGCGCCGGATCTGGTGCCCCCACGCTCCGCCGCTGCGCGGGTCGCTGCCCCCCGGGGGGGCTGATCCGGCTTGGGGCTGCCCGGCGCCGGATCTGGTGCCCCCACGCTCCGCCGCTGCGCGGGTCGCTGCCCACGGGGGGGTGGCCCTGCCTTTTCTTTTTCACAAGGACTCTGGATGTTGGAGTTGTCAGCGCTGGTCAGCGGCCTCGGCCTGGGCAGCATGTATGGGTTGATGGCGCTCGGGTTCTACGTGACCTACGCCGTCTCGGGCACGGTCAACTTCGCGCAGGGCAGCTCCATGATGCTCGGCGCGGTGTTGACCTTCACCTTCGCACAGACCTTCGGCTGGCCCGGCTGGGCGGCGGTGATCCTGGCGCTGGCGCTGTGTGCGCTCTACGGCCTGCTGGTCGAGGTGCTCGCGGTGCGGCCCTTCGTCAACCGCGGCTCCGACGCCTGGCTCATGGCCACGGTGGCCATGGGCATGGTGCTCGACAACGTGGTCATGTTCACCTACGGCAAGGAGCCGCGCAGCCTGCCGTCTCCGCTGGCGCAGGCGCCGCTGGAGATCGCCGGCACCAACCTCGGCGTCTACCCGCTGCAGCTGCTGATTCCGGTGGTGGGCCTGGCGCTGGCCGCCGTGCTGCATACGCTGTCGCGCCGCACGCGCTGGGGCGTTGCCATGCTGGCCGTGGTGCAGAACCGCCCGGCTGCGCGGCTGATGGGCATTCCGATCCGGCGCGCGGTGGCGGTGGCGTTCGCGCTGTCCACGCTGTTCGCCGGCGTCGCGGGCGTGCTGATCGCGCCGCTGTTCAACGTGCATTCCGACATGGGAACGCTGTTCGGGCTGAAGGCCTTTGCGGTGGCCATCCTGGGCGGCATCACCAGCGCCTGGGGCGTGATGATCGCCGGCCTGCTGTTCGGTGTGGTCGAGGCCATGATCACCTCCACGCTCGGCTCGGGCTACACGCAGATCATCACCTTCGCGCTGGTGATCGTGGCGCTGGCCTGGCGACCCAACGGGCTGTTTGGCCGTGCCGAGGTGAAGAAGGTATGAGCACGCGCCCTTCCTCCAAACCGCTCCTGGGTCTGGGCAGCGGCTGGCAGATCGCCGCGGTGGCCGCCGTGCTCGCGCTGGGTGCCGTGCTCGCGCTCACGCTCAACGGCTACTGGGTCTTCGTGCTGGCCAACGTGGCGCTGCTGGCCATCGTGGGTGTGGGCCTGAACGTGCTGGTCGGCCTCACTGGCCAGGTCTCGTTCGGCCACGTGGGGTTCTATGCCATCGGCGCCTACACCATGGCCATCCTCACCACCAAGACCGGCCTGAGCTTCTGGCTGGTGTGGCCGATCGCGGCACTCATCGGCGGGCTGTTCGGTGCGCTGGTGGCCCTGCCGGCGCTGCGCGTGAAAGGCCCGTACCTGGCCATGATCACCATCGCGTTTGGCCTGATCGTGGAGCACAGCATCGTCGAGGCCAGCGGCCTCACCGGCGGGCAGAACGGCATCATGGGCCTGAGCGCCCCGTCGCTGGGCAGCCTGGCCCAGGGCGAACGCGCGATGGCGCTGCTGGCCATCGAAGCCGCCGGGCTGGCGCTGGCCGCCTATGCCTGGCTGTCGCGAGGCACCTGGGGCGCAGCCATGCGCGCGGTGCGCGACGCCGAGACGGCGGCCGAATCGGTGGGCCTGAACCCGCTGACCATCAAGACCGTGGCGTTCGCCGTCTCAGCCCTGTGCGCCGCCGCAGCCGGCGCCTTGTTCGCCCCGCTCTCGGGCTTCGTCACGCCGCACACCTTCGGCTTCGTGCAGTCCATCCTGTTCGTGCTGGTGGTCATGATCGGCGGCGCGGGCTCGGTGGCCGGCCCGCTGGTGGGCGCCATCATCGTCGGCCTGCTGCCCGAGCTGCTCTCGGGCCTGGAGGAATACCGCCTGCTCTTCTTCGGCGCCATGCTGCTGCTGGTGCTGTGGGTCGCACCCGACGGTGTGGCCGGCCTGGTGCGCCGCCTGCGCGAGCGCCTGCTGCCGCGCAGCGCTGCTGCAGTTTCGGCGCCTGGCAGCGCCACGCTGGCCCTGCCCGCGCGCGTGCGCCAACCCATCACCGCGCAAGGCCTGACCATGCAGTTCGGCGGCGTGCGCGCCGTGTCCGACCTGCACTTCACCGCGCCGGCTGGCCAGGTCACCAGCCTGATCGGCCCCAACGGCGCGGGCAAGTCCACCGCGCTCAACATACTGGGCGGTTTTTATCTGCCCACCGCGGGCGCCTTCGCGCTCGGCGGCCAGGCCTTGCAGGGCCAGAACGCCATGCAGATCTCGCGCTGCGGCGTGGCCCGCACCTACCAGACGTCCCAGCTCTTCGGGTCCCTGAGCGTGCAGGACAACGTGGTGATCGCCATGCAGCGCGGTGCGCTCGGCCCGCTGCTCGGCAGCGCGCGGCGCAGCGCCCCCGCACTCACCGGGCGCGCGCGACAACTGCTCGCCTTCTGCGGCTACACCGGCCACCCCGACACGCTGGCCGGCGACCTGCCGCATGTGGACCGCCGGCTGGTGGAGATTGCGCGATCGCTCGCCACCGACCCCGACGCCCTGCTGCTCGACGAGCCCGCCGCCGGCCTCTCGCGCGAGGACAAGCTGCGCCTGGGCACGCTGCTGCAACGCATCGCCGACGCGGGCCTGACCGTGCTGCTGGTCGAACACGACATGACCCTGGTGATGGACATCAGCCACCAGGTGGTGGTGCTCGATGCAGGTGTGAGGCTGGCCGTGGGCTCGCCGGTGGAAGTGCAGGCCGACACTGCCGTGCAACTGGCCTACCTGGGCGAAGCCCTGGAGACTGAAGCTTCAATACCGCGCGACAACACCACGCACCGGCCCGAGATGCTCGGCGTGGGCTCACTCGTCGCGGGCTACGGCGCCTCACCCGTGCTGCACGGCATCGACCTGCAGGTGCGGCGTGGCGAGGTGGTGGCGCTGCTGGGCGCCAACGGCGCGGGCAAGTCCACGCTGATGAAGGCGCTGGCGGGCCTGCACCGCCCCATCCAGGGCGGCATCCACCTCGAAGGTCGCGAACTCATGAACATGGGCGCCGAACAGGTGGTGGCCCAGGGCGTGGTGCTGGTGCCCGAAGGCCGCCAGGTGTTTCCCGAACTCAGCGTGCTCGACAATATCCGCCTGGGCGCTTTCCTGCAGACCGGGGAGCGCGACGCGCGGGTCGAGGAACAGTTGCAGCGCTTTCCGCGCCTGCGCGAGCGCCTGCACCAGCGCGCCGGCCTGCTCTCGGGCGGTGAACAGCAGATGCTGGCCATCGCACGCGCCCTGATGTCGCGCCCGCGCATCCTGCTGCTCGACGAACCCTCGCTGGGTCTCGCACCCAAGGTGATCGCCGAGCTCTTCGCCGCGCTCGACGCGCTGCGCCGCGAAGGCATGACGCTGCTGCTGGTGGACCAGATGGCGGGCCTCGCGCTGGCGCTGGCCGACCGCGCGTATGTGATGGAAGAGGGCCGCATCGTGGCGCAGGGCAGCTCGGCGGAGATCGCGGCCAACGGCGCGCTGGCGCAGGCCTACCTGGGCGACGCCCACGCGAAACCTGCCCCGCGGGAGGCGGCCAGCGTGGACTGAGGACCGCATACGATGCGGTGGGCCCGCCCACCGGGAGCAGGCCACCCCACCCTCACCCACGCCGCTCATGAACCACGAAACCGACTACCACGCCGAGCCCTGTCGGCAAGCCCGCACCGACCTGGCGCTGGCCCTGCGCGCCGCCGCGCGCTTCGGCCTGTCCGAAGGCGTCTGCAACCACTTCAGCCTGGAGCTGCCCGACGGCTCGGGCCGCTTCCTGCTGAACCCGCGCGGACTGCTGTGGAGCGAGGTGCAGGCCGACGACATCGTGATGGTGGACGTGCACGGCGAGGCCCTGGCCGGACGCCACCCGGTGGAGTCCACCGCCATGCACATCCACAGCGGCATCCACCGGCTGGCCCGGCAGGCCGTGGTGCTGCACACGCACATGCCCTATGCCACGGCGCTCACGCTCACGCAAGACCGCGCGCTGGACACGACCCTGTCGCAGAACGCCATGCGCTTCCATGGCCGGGTGGCCATCGACCCGCACTACAACGGCCTGGCGCTGGACGCGCGCGAGGGTGAACGCATCGCGCGCGCCATGGGCACGGCCGACATCGCCTTTCTGGCCAACCACGGCGTGGTGGTGTGCGGCCCTCGCATCGACCACGCCTTCGACGACCTCCACTACCTCGAGCGCGCCTGCATGGCGCAGGTGCTGGCCCAGTCCACCGGGCGGCCGCTGGCGCCAGCCGACGCGGCCACCGCCGCACGCGTGGCCAGCCAGATGCACAGCGAGCGCCTGCAGTCCGAGCTCTTCTTCGAGGCCCTGCGCCGCACCGTCTGAGCCTGCGGGCGCTTGCCGCCGGCGGATCGAGGGCGCGTTGCGTCACCACCAGGACAGCCCCACAGGGCAAACCCCATGCGCGCGCCACCGGGCTTCGTGCCCAATGCTCAGTGGCCCGAGCGTTCGGCGCCGCCAAGGAGTTTCCCGATGAGCCAGCCGATCCTCGACCATGTCTACACGCACGAACGCGAGCGCGCTGACCAGCCTTTCCTGACGCAGCCCGTCGGCCAGGGCGAGGTCGTCACCTTCACCTGGGGCCAGACGATGGACCAGGCACGGCGCATGGCAGCCCACCTGCGGGCCCAGGGCTTCGAGCCCGGCGCACGCATCGCCATGCTGGCCAAGAACAGCGCGCACTTCTTCATGGTCGACCTGGCGGTCTGGATGGCCGGCGGCACCACGGTGGCGATCTTTCCCACCGAGTC
This sequence comes from Hydrogenophaga sp., assembly GCF_030373225.1. Classification (GTDB taxonomy): domain Bacteria; phylum Pseudomonadota; class Gammaproteobacteria; order Burkholderiales; family Burkholderiaceae_C; genus Hydrogenophaga. The sequence continues at coordinate 128,480 of NZ_JAUCZG010000002.1, forward strand.
GGCCCACAACATCCGATACGTGCTCGAGCACAGCGAAGCGCGCCTGCTGTTCGTGGGCAAGCTCGACGACTGGGAACGCCAGGCCGCCGGCGTGCCCTCCAGCCTGCCCTGCATCGCGCTGCCGCTGGCGCCCGAGTGCGGATTCGAGCGCTGGGACGACATCGTCGCCCGCACCGAGCCGCTGACCGGCGAGCCTCAGCGCGCGACCGACGAACTGGCCCTGCTGCTCTACACCTCGGGCTCTACCGGCCAGCCCAAGGGCGTGATGCAGACCTTCGGCAGCGTGAGCGCGGCCACCGAGTGCATCGCCCAGGAGATGAGCCAGCGCTTTCCCGAGGGCACCGAGCTGCGCGTGCTGTCGTATCTGCCGCTGGCGCACTGTTTCGAGCGCGCCTGGGTGGAATGCCAGGCCTTTGTGCGCGGCGACATGCAGGTGTATTTCACCGACACCGCGGCCACCTTCATGCAGGACCTTCAGCGCGCGCGGCCCACGCTGTTCATCTCGGTGCCGCGCCTGTGGACCAAATTCCAGCAGGGTGTGCTGGCGAAGATGCCGGCGGCCCAGCTCGATGCGATGCTCGACAACCCGGCCACCGCCGCGGCGGTCGGTGCGAAGGTGCTCGCCAGCCTGGGGCTGGACCAGGTGAAGAACGCCGGCAGCGGCTCTGCCCCCCTGCCCGCCGAGCTGCTGGTGTGGTACCGGCGCCTGGGCCTGAACCTGTTCGAGGGCTACGGCATGACCGAAGACTTCGCCTACTCGCACGGCGGCGACGGAGACGCTTCGCTGCCGGGTCACGTGGGCCGGCCCTACCCCGGCGTGCAGGCCCGACTGGCCGACGACGGCGAGATCCTCGTCAAGTCGCCCGGGCGCATGGCCGGGTACTACAAGCAGCCCGAACTCAACGCCGAGGCCTTCACCGACGACGGCTTCTTCCACACCGGCGACCTCGGCGTGCTCAATGCCGACGGCGTGCTGCGCATCACCGGGCGCAAGAAGGAACTCTTCAAGACCGCCAAGGGCAAGTACGTGGCGCCGGTGCCGATCGAGAACCTGCTCAATGCCCACCCGATGGTGGAGCTGGCCCTGGTCTCGGGCGTGGGCCAGGCCACGCCATACGCGGTGCTGGTGCTCGACGAAGCTCTGCGCCCGCGACTGGTCGACCCCGCCGTTCGGGCAGAAACGCAGGCCGCGCTGGAGGCGCTGCTTCAGCAGGTCAACGACCAACTCGCGAGCTACGAGAAACTGCAGTTCCTGGTCGTGGCCAGCGAGCCCTGGAGCATCGAGAACGGCTGCCTCACGCCCACCATGAAAATCAAGCGCAGCCGCATCGAGGCCGCGCTGGAGCCGCACCTGCCGCAGTGGTACGAGCAGCCCCGTGCGGTGGTCTGGGCCTGAGGCCTTGCCTGCCCGTCACAGGCTCTGGAACGCGCTTTCTTGCGGGGTGAGCAGGCCCGCCACCGCGTCCGGCGTCAAGGGCTTGACCGCATGGTGGCGGATCAGGCCGATGGTGTTCGCCGTGGCCTGATCGACCGACCACGACGACGAGGTCAGCATGTTCAGCGCAAACGCCGCCTTCGGGTGGAGCCGCTCGCTCAGCGCGCGGGCCACCGCGAAGCCGTTCATGCCGGGCATGTTGATGTCCAGAAACACCAGTCAAAAGACACACCGCCAGCGAGGCGGTACGGCCCGGCGTGCAGGGCGTCACGCCATGGCCTGCGTGGCGACCGCAGGCTGCGGTCCGGGCCGCGTCAGATGAAGCGCTCGATATGAATCAACGCGCCTTCGTCGAAATGGTCGAAGTTGCGGTGGATGGCGTGCGCCGCCCGGATGAGGTCGGCCTCGACAAAGCGCGGGCAGTCGATCGCCCAGAGTTGCAACGGAATGTTGGCGGCGGCCGCCAGCATGGGCCCGCTGGGCGCCCAGAACAGCGTGCCGCTGTCATGGCCGACCCGCAGGTCCTGGAAGTTGTACTGGTAGCGGCGCGTGAACATGACCGCCACGAAACGCAGTGCCGCCGCCATCGCCACCGCCTGCGTCTGGCCGTCCGAGACGAACTGGTGCTGCACGTACTGCATGCCCAGCTCCAGCGTGGGCAGGTCTTCGATGCCGGGGATCACCGGGTACGGCGCCAGTGCAGCGCGGTCGGTCTGCAGCTTGTTGCCCATGAGCTTGAGCGCACGCCGCGCCGCCTGCACGAACAGCAGACGAGGCACCGGCTGGCAGGCGGCCTCGGGGTCGATCCGCACCACGGCGCAGGTGCCCGGGCGCTTGCTCCGGTCGTCAGGCTCGTTGTTCATGGCGTTTCGTGCAGCGGGTCGCCGTCAAGCCAGCCGATGCAGCTGCGTGCCCACGCTGCCGCTGAAGGCCAGTGGCCGATGGCCGGGCAGGCGGTTGGCGAGATGCGCGCCAGGCATGGCTGCGGGAGATACGTCCACGGGAGTTCCTGGTGGGTTGAGATACCTCCTGTATCGGTCGCGCCCGCAGGATCTTGATGGCTGGACCGGCATCGGCACGCGGTCGCCGGCGTGCGCGTGCGGATCAGCCCGCTTGATCGACCTGCAGCGGGCTGCCCACCTGCGGTTGGGCGGGCAGGTCGCCCGACAGCTCGGCGCGCTGCCGCGGGAGACAGTCTGCGTACCCGCGTTGCATGAAATCCAGCAGACCTTCGCGCACCTCGCAGCGCAGGTTCCAACTCGCCGAGGCCGAGACCGAGGTCACCAGGCAACGCAACTGCATGGCCTGCGCACCGGCTTCCGTCACCTGGAGCGTCGCCAGGCGCCGGTCCCAATGCGCCGAGGCTTCGCACAGCCGTTGCAGTTCGGCGCGCAGCGGCGCCAGCGGCATGCGGTAGTCCACCCACAAAAACACCGTTCCGATGAGCTCCGAACTGCTCCTCGTCCAGTTCTGGAACGGCTTCTCGATCCAGTACTGCAGGGGCACGATCAGGCGGCGCTGGTCCCAGATGCGAACCACCACATAGGTGCCGGTGATTTCCTCGATCACGCCCCATTCGTTCTCGACGATGACCACATCGCCGAGGCGGATGGGCTGGCTCAGCCCGATCTGCAGGCCGGCGATCAGGTTGCCCAGCACGGGGCGCGCCGCAAAGCCAGCCACGATACCGACCACCCCGGCCGACGCCAGCAGACTGGCCCCGATCTGGCGCGCCGCGGGAAAGGTCATCAGCATCAAGGCCAGCCCGACCAGCACCACCAGGCCCTGCAGGGACCGCGCCAGCACCCGCGTTTGCGTCTGGATGCGGCGCGCCTCGAGGTTGTTGGCCATTTCCGTCGGATGGGCCGCTATCACGCCTTGCCCCAGGCCCCGCACGGCGTTGGACACCAACCATGTCGCGCAGCCGATCAGCAGCAAGGCCATCGCACGCTGAACGCCGCCAAGCCCCGGTGCATCGTCGGGCGCGCCCTGCAGCACCAGGTTGACGAACAACATCGGCAACAAGCCAATGGACGGGGAGCGGATGCTGGTGGCCACGCTGGCCGCCACCGGCGCGTCCCGCGTGGCACGCCGCACCACCCGTTCGCCCACCCGGAACACCAGACTGGCAGCGAGAACGCCCACCAGCATGCTGCCCAGCATGGGCAGCCAGGTCACGAGCGCGGGTGGAAACCAGAAGGGAAAGTTCATGTCGCAGGGTAATGCATCCAGGGGCCAGCGAGACCCGGGCGAAAAACCTGGGTCATCGCACCGGTATGCCCCTCGTCAGCGGGGTGCTCGCTCGCCGGGTCAGCGCCCGCGCACCAGCCACAGGGCGCCGTGCGCCAGCGCCACCTCTTCGCAATCGACCTCGCAGGCCGGCCCGGCCCGGTCGATCACCAGGAAATCCCCAGGCGCATCGAGCGCGATCAGCGGGTGGTGCCAGGTGCCGCGAGCGTAGTTGACGCCCTGCCCCGGCCCGGCCAGAAAACAGCGGATGCCCTGCGGCCCGGGTGCATCGCCCGGCGGCGCGACCACCACCAGAAACGGCACGGGTGCCAGCGCGACGAACGCCTGGCTGCCCAGGAGATGGCGCTCCATCACCGTGATGGCCAGCGGGAAGCGCCTTGGCAAGGCCTTGAAAAGGCTCACCACGGTGTGACCACCCTCGGCGGTGTCGACTTGCGCGAGATCGTGGTAACGCTCGGCAAAACCCTGGTTGATGGTGAAGTGGTGCGCCGCGTCGCTGGCCTCGATCACGTCGCCGAACGGACGAAAGGCCTCTGCGGTGAGGGCTTCAATGGTCAGGGTGTTGGGCGTGGTTGTCATGGGTTCTCGGCCGTCGATGCCTTGCCGTTCAGCATTGTTCACTTCCGGCACCGGACCGGCGCCCTGGACGAGGGGGTTCTGGTGCGTGCCGCCGTGGTTGGAGCAGGCGGATTGTCGCCGCCGCAGGACCCGGACCATCACGCCGGCTCGGCGCGGTGCATCCGATGGCCGGTCTGCAAGGCGTCCGGGGAACCCTGGTGGGATGCATGCCGCAAGCACCAGGACACCCCGGACGAAATCACCCACGCGTTGCGCGCGCTCAATGCGTGGCGCTGCCCGAGGCCAACAATCACACCATCGTTCACGCATCTCCAGCGCTTTCCGGGACAAGGTACCCCCATGACGACCCTGCTCACGACCGAGCCCGTTCAACTCGGACCTTTGGCACTGCCGGGCGATCTGGTGCTGCCGCACCGCCCACTCGGCCTGGTGATGTTCGTCCACGGCAGCGGCAGCGGGCGCCACAGTCCGCGCAACAGGTGGGTGGCCGACGTCTTTCATCGGCACCACCTGGGCACGCTGTTGTTCGACCTGCTGACCGAAGAGGAGGCGCAGGACCGGCGCAAGGTGTTCGACATCGAATTGCTGGGCCGGCGCGTGGTCGAGGCCATCCACTGGACCAGCCACCACCCCGAACTGGCCCACCTGCACCTCGGGCTGTTCGGCGCCAGCACGGGTGCGGCGGCGGCCCTGGTCGCTGCCGCCGGGCAGCCCGCCAGGGTGGCGGCTGTGGTCTCGCGCGGCGGGCGACCCGATCTGGCCATGGACGCCCTGCCGCAGGTGCAGGCGCCCACCTTGCTGATCGTGGGCGGGCTCGACACCGAGGTGCTGGCGCTCAACCGCCAGGCCCTGCGCCGGCTGAAAGCGCCCCGGCGACTGGAAGTGGTGCCCGGTGCGAACCATCTGTTCGAAGAACCGGGTGCGCTGGGCAGCGTGGCGATCTTCGCCTCCTGCTGGTTCGAGCAGTACCTGGGCATCGAGAGACACCCGTGAGCAAACCCGTGTGGATCGACACCCAGGCCACAGCGCACCCAGGCAGCGCGATGGCACCGGCCACGGTCTTCCGGAACCGCGCCCAGGCCGGCCGCGCACTGGCCAGCGAGTTGCTGCAACTGGGCCTGCAAGGTCGTGTGGTGGTGCTGGCATTGCCGCGCGGCGGCGTGCCGGTGGCCGCAGAAATCGCCAGCGCGCTGGGGGCACCGCTGGACCTGTTGCTGGTCCGCAAGATCGGCGCGCCGTTCCAGCCCGAACTGGCGGTCGCCGCGGTGGTCGATGGCTCGCCACCCGAGCTGGTGGTCAACGAAGACGCCGCCGGGCTGCCCGGCGTCAACGATGCCTGGATCCAGCAACAGCTGCCGGCCGCGCTGCGCGAGATCGAGCGGCGCCGGGGCGTGTACCTGGCGGGACGACCGCCGCAGCCGGTCGAGGGGGCCACCGTCATCGTGGTCGACGACGGCGTGGCCACCGGCACCACCCTGCGGGCCGCGCTGCGCGCGCTGCGCCGGCGCCGCCCGGCCCGCCTGATCGTCGCGGTGCCGGTGGGGCCTCGTGCCACCATGGTCGGCTTGAGCGACGAGGTGGACCAGGTGGTCTGCCTGCTGGAGCCCCGGCCGTTTCGCGCCATCGGCCTGCACTACCTCGACTTCCACCAGCTGACCGACGACGAGGTGCGGGCGGCGCTGGGTACCGCCCAGCCCGGTTGAAGCCGCTCAGGCCCGGGGAGGCGCCTCCCTGGCGAAACTCACCAGCACCAGGTCGGCGATGCGGCTCTTGTCGGCCACGCGGCGGGTGCGCACCCGCAGGTGTTGCACACCGATGCCGTCGAAGGCGTGGCTGAGCGAGCGCTCTTCGGCGGGACGCTGGCCCGTCCGCACCGCGTCGAGCAGCTCGTGCATGGCGGCAAAGTCCCACTGCCGGTTGGCGATCTCGTAGAAGCCGCGGCCCAGGGTGCCTTCCGGCTGACCCCCGAACAGGTCGAGAAAGGCGCGGTTGGCGGTGAGCACCTGCAGCTGGTCGTCGAGCACCACCAGCGGTTCGTACACCGTGTCCACCACCGCCTCGGCCAGGTCGCGCGCCTGGCGCATCGCCAGCGCCAGCACGCGTTCGGTCACATCGTTGAAGGTCAGCACCACGCCGTCGATCACGTTGTCCACCGTGCGGTAGGGCTTGATGCGCGCGAGGTACCAGGTGTTGCCGGTGGTGCGCACCTCGCGCTCCAGCGGCGTGAGCGTGTCCAGCACGCCCTGCGCGTCGCCCAGCAGGTCCACATCCTGCAGGTCGCAGCGGATGTCGGCCAGCGGGCGGCCCACGTCGGAGGGCACCAGCCGGAACACCGAGGTGGCGTCGCGGGTGAAGCGGCGGATCAGCAGGCGGCGGTCGAGAAAGACCGAACCCACGTTGATGTTGTCGAGCAGGTTCTTCATGTCGTCCTGCATGCCGGTGAGCTGTTCCACCTTGGTCTGCAGTTCCGAGTTCACCGTGACCAGCTCCTCGTTGACCGACTGCAGCTCCTCCTTCGAGGTTTCCAGCTCCTCGTTGGTGGACTGCAGTTCTTCGTTGGTGGACTGCAACTCCTCGTTGGTCGACTGCAGTTCCTCGTTGGAAATCTGCTGCTCCTCCACCATCGCGCCCAGCGTCTGCTTGCTCAGCATCAGCTCGTGTTCCAGCGCCTGCAGCCGCTGTGCCTCGGTGCTGGCAGCGGCCTTGCGCCGCCGCGTCGGCCCGCGCGCCGGCGACGGGTCCAGCTCCTGGAAGCTGAACAGCAGCAGGCTGCGGCTGGGCTCGGGTCCGGCGATCGCGCGCACGCTCAGCGTCACGGTCTGCACGCTGTCATCGACCTTGTGCAGCACCTCGCAGCGGGTCGGGCTCAGGTCGCCCGCTGCGGCCTTCTGCAAGGCCGCACGCACATCGACCTGCAGGCTCTCGGTGGACATGTCCACCACGTTGTGCGTGGGCTGGCCCGGGGCCAGCCGCAGGTAGCGGCCGGTCTCGCCGTGCACGAACAGGATGTCGCCCTGCAGGTCGGTGAGCACCGAGGCCGGCGCGAAGGCCTGCAGCAGGGTGCGCCGCGCGAGGTCGGCGGCGGCGGCCTCGCGCGGCTTGGTCACCGCCGGCGGCATGGCCGTGCCCGCCGGGTCGGTGGTCCACGACAGGCGGCTGCTGATCACCGCGCGCCGCGAGGCCAGGGTGGGCCGGGCGCGGTAGATGTTGAGCCGCCGGTCCAGGGTTTCGAACAGCTCGCCGTGGCTGCCGATGCTCTCCGACGGCGACAGGCACAGCACACCGCCGGGGCGCAGCGCGTAATGAAAGATCGGCACCAGCCGGTCCTGCAGTTCGGGCTCGAGGTAGATCAGCACATTGCGGCAGGTCAGCAGGTCCAGCCGGGTGAAGGGCGGGTCCTTGATGACGCTCTGCACCGCAAACACCACCATCTCGCGGATTTCCTTGCGCACCCGGTAACCGCCCTCCTCCTTGATGAAAAAGCGGCGCAGGCGCTCGGGCGTGACGTCCTGCGCGATGTTGGGCGGGTACAGGCCCGCACGGGCCACGGCCACCGCGTCGGCGTCGATGTCGGTGCCATAGATCAGCACCGGCCAGTCGCGCCGCTGTTCATCGGCCAGCTCGCGCATCAACATGGCCACCGAATAGGCCTCTTCACCGGTGGCACAACCGGCCACCCAGACGCGCAGGGTCTCGTGTTCGCCCCGGTGCGCCAGCAACGCCGGCAGCACCTCGCGCTTGAGCGTGTCGAACACCGCCGCATCGCGAAAGAAGCTCGTGACGTTGATCAGCAACTCGCGAAACAGCGTCTGCACCTCGGGCGGATGCTCCTTGAGGTAGCGCTCGTAGGTGGCCAGGTCCTCGATGCCCTGCTGCGTCATGCGCCGCTCGATGCGCCGACCCAGGGTGCTCTTCTTGTACTGCGAGAAATCGTGGCCGGTGCCCAGGCGCAGTTGCATGAGCACGCCCGCCAGCTGGCGCGAGGCGGCGCTGTCGTCGGCGCTGCGAGGGCGGGCACCGAGCCGGCGGGCATGCGCCAGCAGCAGCGCCGGCATCGCCTCGACCGCCAGCGCCTGGGTGGCAAAGCCCGACTTCAGCGCGCTGGCCGGCATGCCGTCGAAACGTGCGCTGGAGGGCTCCTGCACCAGGCCCAGGCCACCCGCGCCGTGCACGGCACGGATGCCCAGCGTGCCGTCGGTGCCGGTGCCCGAGAGAATGATGGCCACCGCCGCTTCGCCCTGGTCGGCCGCCAGTGCGCGGAAGAAACTGTCGATCGGCAGGTGGCGCCCGCGCGGCTCGCTCGGCAGGCTCAGGCCGAGCACGCCGCCCGCAATCACCAGGTCGCGGTTGGGCGGAATCACATGCACCCGGTTCGCCTGCACCGGCATGCCGTCGGTGGCCTCCACCACCGGCATGGTGGTGCTGCGGCGCAGGATCTCGGCCAGGATGCTCGGGTGGGTGGGGTCGAGGTGTTGCACCAGCACGAAGCCCATGCCGCTGTCCGGCGGCATGGCGCGCAGGAACTGCTCGAACGCCTCCAGCCCGCCGGCCGAAGCGCCGAGCGCCACCACCGGACAGGGGGGAGCGCCTGTCGGCGCATCGGCGTCCGGGCGGGTGCCGGACGGTGGGGGCTGTTTTTTCGTGACCATGTCCGCTCCTCGATGCCGGGTATTGTCGCCCGGTCAACCCCGCCGGGGACTCCGGCGGGACCAGGCACCTGCCTGAGCCTCAGGCGGGACCCGGGCCAGCACCGAGGTCGACCTTGCCGACCTGGTGTTCCAGCCCGAAGCGGATCAGCGCGGCGGTGCTGTCGAGCTGCAGCTTCTCCAGGATGCGGGTCTTGTGGGTGCTCACCGTCTTGATCGACAGGTGCAGCGATTCGGCAATGTCCACCATGCGCTCGCCCGCGACGATGCGCTGCATGATCTCCAGCTCGCGGTTGGACAGCATGCCCAGGTCGGAGGCCGGGCGGCGGCCGGTGAGTTGCTGCACCACCCGCTCGGCCAGCACCGCGGTCACGAAGACACCGCCCGAGGCGACCTTGCGCACCGCCGCCACCAGCTCTTCGCTGGCGCTGTCCTTGGTCACATAACCGCTGGCGCCGGCCTGGAAGGCACGCAGCGCGTACTGCTCTTCGCTGTGCATGGTGAGCACCAGCACCGCCACGCCGGGAAAACCTTCCTTGATGCGGTGGATCAGGTCGAGCCCGCTCATGCCGGGCAGGGAGAGGTCGGCGATCACCAGGTCGAAGGACTCGCGCCGCAGGCATTCCAGGGCCTGGAAGCCGGTGCCGGCTTCGGTGATGGACCACCGGTTGCCCTGGGGATCGAGCAGGCGCTTGAGCCCCTCGCGCACCACGGTGTGGTCGTCCACCAGCAGCAGGCGCAAGGGTTCGTGCATCCGCTCGCCGCTCATGCCGGTCGTCCCGCCCGGTCCACCGGTGTGTCCTTGAGGTCCAGGTTCTGCGTCAAGCGCAGGCCGAACCAGCCGGAGCCATCGGGCGCGGTGTCGAGGTCCAGCCGGCCCCCGAGCAGGCGGGCGCGGTGCTCCAGGATCAGCGAAGGTTCGGAGCGCGCGTCCAGGCGCCAGGGTGAGCCGGGTTCGCTGGCGCGCGCGCGCAGGCTCAGGATGAACTGCCCCAGCGGTCGCTGCACCGCGATGTCGAGGTCCGAGGCATGGGTCTCGTGCAGCAGGTACGAGAGCGATTCCTGGAAGAACCGGTAGAGCCCCAGCGAAACCGCCCGGCCCAGCGGCGGCAGGTCGTGGTCCATGTGCAGGGCCAGCTTGAGGTTGAGCCGGCGCGCCGTGTCCTTGGCCAGCCACTCGATCGCCGGGTGCAGCCCCAGGTCGTCGAGCATGGGTGGGCGCAGGTCGATCGTGATGCGCCGCACCAGCGCCAGCGCCTGGTCGATGTCGGCGGCCAGCGCCGCGCAGCCGGGCAGGCCGGCCAGTCCGATCTTGATCGCGCTCAGGCGCTGGCCCAGGTCTTCATGCAGCTCCAGCGCCATGCGACGGCGCTCCGATTCGCGGGCGTCGGCGTCGATGGCGGCAATGCGGCGCTCGACCTCGGAGCGCACCCGCTCGGTCACATCGGTGATGGACACCCGCAGGGACGGCGCTGCGTTCTCACCCGACACCCGCACGCTGTTGATGGCGGCAAACCAGTGCCGTGTGCGGCCGGAGGAGTTCATCGTGAGGTCGATGCGCTGCGGGGTTTCGCGCCCCAGCGCCCAGCGCAGGTAGAGGTGCCAGCGATCGGCATCGTTGGAGCCGACAAAACGCGCCAGCGGAAGGCCCAGCAGGCTCGAACGCGGCTGCCCCAGCAGGCCGGCACCGGTCAGGTTGATCTGGCTGATGCAACCCTGTGCGTCCAGCGTGCAATAGCCCACGGGGGCAAAGTCGTACAGGTCGCGGTAGCGATCGTGCGCTGCGGCCAGGTCGGACTGCGCGCGCCGCAGTTCCTCGTTCTGCTGAACCAGCTCGACCTGGTGCACGTGCAACTCGTGCTCCAGGGCTTCGAGGCTCGCGGCGGGGGTGCCCGGTGACTCGCTCATGGTGGTGACTCCCTCATTCAAGGCTGCCGCGGGTGGATTCATCGAACAACGGCTCCTGCGTGTGGCCGACATCGTCGTCATCCCGGGTGGCCGGCGGCTGCACCAGGGGCACGTGCACCAACAGCCGGGCACCGCCCCCGGACGCGTTGGCCACCGAGAGTCGCCCACCCAGCATCAGCACCCGCTCGCGGATGCCCAGCAGGCCGAACGAGCCCGGGTTGCGCGTCCGCTTGCCCAGGGGGAAGCCCACGCCGTTGTCCTGGATGGCCAGCTGCAGTACATCGGCCGTGCACGACAGATCGAGCTGCACCCGTGTGGCGTGGGCATGGCGTGTGATGTTGGTCAAGGCTTCCTGCACGATGCGGTAGAGCGTGGTCGAAAGCTCCGGGGAAAGCAGACGCACGCAATCGCCCAGCCGGGTGTGCACCTCGATGCCGGTGCGCCGCTTGAACTCCTTGACCAGCCAGTCGATCGCCTCGGCCAGGCCCAGGTCGTCGAGCATCAGCGGGCGCAGGTCCATGGAAATGCGGCGCGCCGAAGCCACCGTTTCGTCCAGCATGTCGAGCATGATCTGTGCACGCTCGCCCACGCCCATGCCGGGGTGGTCGCGCTGGCAGGAAATCATTTCCAGCTTGAGCGCGGTGAGCCGCTGGCCGAGCTCGTCGTGCAGCTCGCGCGCGATGCGCCGGCGCTCCTCTTCGCGCGCGGCCACCAGGTTGGCCGACAACTCGCGCAAGGTGCGGCGCGAGCGAAGGAGGTTCTGCTTCTCGCGTGAACGCTGGGTGATGTCGTTGATCACCATCTGCACAAAACTGTGTTCGTGGTCGGGCAACACCGCCACCACCATCTCGACCTGGAGCAACGCTCCGTCGGCGCGCTGCAAGGCGCCCACCACCACCGACACGCCGTCCGCCTGCTCCAGGTCCTGCAGCTTGCTGCGCACCGGGGCGTGCGAGTCGGGCGAGAGCAGCTCGAAGATGGACCGCCCCACCAGCCGCTCGGGCTGATCGAGCCCCACCAGCCGCGCACAGGCCGGATTGGCGAAGACCACGCGGTCCCGCTCGGTGATCCAGATCGCCACCGGCGCGCGCTCGAACACCGAGCGCAGGCGCTGGTTGAGCTGCTCGATCACGGAGGTCATGCGGTTGACCTCGCTGAGGTCGCGCAGCACCGCCGTGCAATGGGCGTGCCCGCCCTCAGGCAGTACCCCGTCGCTCTTGAAGATGGCGGCCTCCAGCGCAAACTCTTCGCCGTTGGCACGCAGGCCGAGCAGCTGGCCACGCCGGCCCATCGGGCGCTCGATTTCGCCGGATGCGCAGAACCTTTGCACATGGTCATGGTGCGCGGCGCGCAAACGCGGCGGGATCAGGCTGCCGAGATCGAGGCCCAGCGCCTGCTCGCTGGTGAGACCGAACATGCTCAGCCCCGCCGGATTGATCGCGACGATGCGCTGCTGCCGATCGACCGTGATCACCGCCTCCAGTGCCGCATGGGCCAGTCGAGGCTCCGCCAAAGCTTGTGAGGCCGGGGGCACACGGTCCATGCTTTCAGAAATCATGTTGTCTCGGCTCGATTGGGTCACTGCAAAACATCTTAGAAAGCTTCCCCGATATCGGCCAGCGCCAAAACCCCAATACCCGGGCCCCTTGATGCAGGTCAATGCCTCGTCGGGAAGGGTAGGAATTTTCCTAACCAGGGGTAGGAATGGGTCACATCACGCGCAGCCGCTTTCCGAACGCAGGTCGCGCCGGACTCCGATGGTGCGCGGTGGCCCGGCGGCGCATCCTTGAAGCTGTGAACCAGGACAACAAACCAGCCACCCAGGAGATCCCTTGATGCCTTGCTCCACCACGATGATCCGCACGAACCAGGCCGAAGCCGACAACGGTTCGCAGAATGCCCGCAGCACCCTGGCCGACCTGTTGCGACTGTTGGGCAACGACCCGACGGCGACCTCGCACCAGGCGGCCAGCCAGATACCGGTGGGCCTGCGGCGCGTGGCTGCGGGAGATCACCTGGTTCACATGGGTGCACCGAGCGACACCTTGTACTTTGTGAGCACCGGCACCTTCAAGATCTTTCGCACCGACGAGGACGGCTACGAACAGGTGCTCGCGTTCGCCGGGCGCCGCGAGGTGCTGGCCTTCGATGCGCTGTGCATGGAGACCCACCCCACCGCCGTCACCGCGCTGGAGGACTCCACCGTCTACGTGATCCGCAAGTCCGAACTGCCGGCCTTGAGCCGCGCCGAACCGGCGTTCGAGCGCGAGCTGCAGCGCGCCGGCAGCCGCGCGCTGACGCGGACCAACGATCTGGTGGACGTGATGGCCGCCGTGGCCGCCGAGGTGCGACTGGCGCGTTTTCTGTTGCAGCTCTCGCGCCAGATGGCCGCCAGCGGCCAGTCGCCACGGCGCTTCCACCTGCGCATGGGTCGGCGCGACATCGCCAGCATGCTCGGCGTGGCGCACGAAACCGTGAGCCGCTCGTTCACCGCGCTGTCGATGAACCGCCTCATCCACGTGAGCGATCGCGATGTGGAAATCCTCGACATGGACGGTCTGAAGACCTATTCGCGCAGCACCCGCCGCTCGATGGACGATGTGGGTGTGCCGGGCACACGCCGACAGCCCGGCCGGCGCACCACTGCCCGCAAACCCATCGCCTTGCATGGCCTGCCCGCATGAGGTCAACGCGCCGGTGAAGTGGTTCGGACCGGCCTGGCTTTGAAAATCGTTGGGTTGTTGCACCAAAGACGAGTGCCCCACAGCCTGTGGGGTCGGCAGTGGCTGCGCCTCAGGGTTCGGCGCGCCAGCTGCCGTCGGGCTGGCGGCAGGCCGTGCCCCACATCTGTTCCACGCGGCCACCGATCACGGCGCTCACCTGGTATTCGCGGCAAGGGCCCTGCTCACTGCCCCAGGTGCGTGTGGGCACCACGGTGTAGCGGTAGCCGGTGTCGGGGTTGACCCACTGGCTGGGCACGCCGGTGCGCACCGTCTCGAGCGTCTGGGCGGTCAGGTAGCGGTCGCGTTCGGCCATCGAGCGGCCCACGGTGCCACCCACGGCCACACCGGTGAGCGTGCCCAGGATGACAGCCGCGGTGCGCCCGCTGCCGTGGCCGAACTGGGAACCCACCACCCCGCCGATCAGGCCGCCGATCACCATGCCGCTCTGCTCCTGCGTCATGGGGGTCTGGCAGGCACTCAGTGCGAGGGTGGCCGTGAGGAGTGCGGGAAGCGTGCGTTGGAAGAATCGGCTCATGGTGAAAGTGTCCCTGTGGGGCGCTTTGTGCAGCGGTCCCCCGAGTCTGCGCAATGCCGCGGGCAGGCGGCTTGAGCCTGCTCAATCGCACCGCAAGCGCGCGACCCCCGCCAGCTCACAACGGAATGACGCGCGCCAGCACCGCACCCCGCGCGATGAGATCGCCCTCGGGCACCAGGATGCTTTCGAGCACGCCGGTGTGCGGCGCGGCGATGTCCACCGTCTGGTGCACCAGCCTGGCCTGGGCCAGCAACTCGCCCGCGCGCACCACGTCGCCCTCGCTCACCAGCCAGCGTTCCAGGCGCGCCTGGTCGCCCGCTTCCAGCGTCAGCCACAAATGGGGGTCCAGCATCACATCGTTCATCGGGGTTCTCCGGCTCTGGCGCCATGCTGACGCGCCGGCGTGGTGCGGCATTGATCGAACTCAACGCCGGACGCTCCCGCCGCTTCTAGATTGGTGGCCCCGTTCCCGACAACAAAGGCACAAGTCATCATGAAAAAGCACTGGATTCTGGTCGCCAACGGGTCGCTTGCCCGTCTGTTCAGCCGCACGGGTGTGGGCGATCCACTGGTGGCGCTGGAGACCATCGATTTCCCCGAGGGCCGGCTCAAGGGCATCGACCTGCAGCGCGACCGCCAGGGCCACGAGAGCAGCGACAACAGCAGCGCCGCCGCGCACTTCGAGCCGCACACCACCGCCCGAAAAAAGATGCTGCACCAGTTCGCGCGGGAACTGGCCGAGCGCCTGCAGGACGGCCTGGCCGCAGGGGCCTACGACGCCCTGTGGATCAGCGCTTCCAGCCCCATGCTGGGCGAACTCAAGGCCGCGCTGAGCCAGGGCGTGGCCGCCCGGCTGCAGTGGGTGCACGACGCCGACTTCACCGGGCTTGACCTGGCCAGCCTGGAGACCCGGCTGCGCGAACTGGAGCGCCCGGCGCGCTGACCGCGGGTGCCGAAGGCGCATGCGGCCGGTCTTCAGCCCGCTTGAGGCAGATCAATCGCTCGCACCGCCCGTGGTGCGACCATGACGGCGCAGCAACTTACAGGAGACTGTCCATGAAAGATCTTGACGCCAGCCTCGGGCTGGACGCACTGGAGGGCAACGCGCGGGCGCCGTTTCTCACCAGAAGCCCGACCGACCTCACGCTGCCGGGGAAGAAAAGCGTGGGCGTGTTGCGCATGAGCCGGCTCAACGACCCGATCGATGTCGCCGAGGCGCACGTGCGTGCGCTCATCCTGGGCTTGCTGGAACACATCCACCGCTCCCAGGCGAAGTGAAGGCTTTCTGCTGGCGGCCTGGCGCCGTTGCACTGCTTTGCAGCGCAATCGCGGTGCCTCTGGCTGCCCAGCCGGTGGGGGAGGCACTGGCGCTGCCGGGTGGCTTCACGCCCAACCACCGGGCGATCGCCCAGCTGGCGGGTCCGGCCGTGGTCGGCGTCGAGGTGGTCGGCATGCGCTCGCCAGCCTCCACCGTGTGGACGCCCGACGACGAGACACCGGTGCTGCCGTTCAAGGGCAAGTTGCCGTTTCAAGGCCAGGGGTCGGGCTTCATCATCAGCCGCGACGGCCTGGTGCTCACGAGTGCCCATGTGGTGCAGGACGTGCGGCGCATCACGGTGCGCCTGAGCGACCGGCGCCAGTTTCGCGCGCAACTGCTCGGCATCGACCCGACCACCGACGTGGCGCTGCTGCGCGTGAACGCGACCGACCTGCCGGTGCTGCGCCTGGGGCAGGTGGAGCTGCTGCAGGTCGGCGACCCGGTGGTGACCATCGGCTCGCCGTTCGGGCTGGAGCAAAGCGTGTCGCACGGCATCGTCAGCGCCCTGGGCCGCGCACTGCCCGGCTACGCCGCGGTGCCGCACATCCAGACCGACGTGCCGGTCAACCCGGGCCACTCCGGCGGGCCGCTGCTCGATGCCGGCGGCTCGGTGGTCGGCATCAATTCGCAGATCTTCACCTTCTCCGGGGGTTACCAGGGCCTGTCGTTCGCGGTGCCGATCGATGTGGCGCTGCGGGTGAAAGACCAGCTGCTGGCCCACGGCCGCATGGTGCACGGCTACCTCGGTGTCGCGGTCCAGAACCTCGACCTCACGCTGGCGCGCGCCTTCGGCCTGGACCAGCCCCGCGGTGCGCTGGTCAGCGACGTGGAGACCGGCAGCGCCGCCGACAAGGGCGGCCTGCGCACAGGCGATGTCATCACCGCCTTCAATGGCGAGACGCTGGGCCACGCCGGGGAGCTCACCAGTCACCTGGGCGTGGCCACGGCCGGCGAGCGGGTGCGGCTGGCGCTGTGGCGGGACGGCAAGGCCCACGAGCTGGTGGTGCGGCTGGACCGGGCCGAGGACCTCACCGGCACCAGCGTGCCCGAGGCGCCGGCCGATGCGCGGGGACAGCAGGAACCGGGCTGGGGCCTGCGTCCCCTGAACGCTCAGGAGCGCAGCCTGCTGGGTGTGCCGGGTGGCCTGTTTGTCGACGAAGTGAGTGCACTGACGGCGCAGGCCGGGCTGCTCGCCGGCGACGTCCTGCTGGCGATCAACCTCACGCCGGTGCAGTCCACCGACGATGTGCGCCGGCTGCTGCGCCAGCGTCCGTTGAGCGCGGCCCTGCTGGTCGACCGCGACGGCACGCGCCTGTACATCCCGCTCGAACTCGACTGAAGACCGACGGCGAAGCGTCGCCCGCCCGGACGAAAAAAAGGACACCGCCCGTCCCCGGGCGGTGTCCACCAAGGAGATGCCCCACCGATGAAGGAGCATCCCGATCCCGACAGGCCGGCGAGAGCCTCACTTGAGGACGCTGAGGCCACCCGCTCCCGCTGCCACATACACGCGGCCGTTGTGGATGGCGGTGGCGGCGGCCCCGCCGACCACACCCTTGATCGCCATCAGGTTCGGTGCGGCCAGGTTGCTCCAGTCGAGCTTGACCACGCCGGCGTCGCCGTAGCCCACATAGAACAGCAGCCGTGGCGTGCTCAGGGTGTAGACCGAGCCGGCACCGTTGCTCAGCAGCTGGTTGGCCGGGAAGACCTGCGGCGTCATGTAGAGCGCACCGCCTTCGGTGTCCTCAAAGCCGGCGAGCTTCTGCAGCTTGAAATAACCAGCGGCCGTGGGTCGGCATTCGGCCACGCCGCCCTGCTTCGAACTGAGCTTGGTGACGTCGGTCACCGCCAGACACGCGTCGGGCGCCTGACCCATGGGCACCACCGCCGGGCGCTCCAGGGTGGCCGGGCGGATCAGGTCGGCCATGCGGTAGGCCACCAGGCCGAAGCTGTCGTAGCTGAAGTAGGCGATGTCGCCCACCACATGCACGTCCACGCTCTTGCCGTCGGCCGAACCGAAGGCGTTGTCGTCGTCGGACTTGAGCGGCTCGAAGGTCTTGATCAGATGCTCGGCCACGTTGAGGTCCTGCGCCAGGCCGGTGGCCAGGAAGTCCGTCATGTCGACCACCGAGATGCCGTAAGCCCCCGCGGCCACCACCGCGTAGGTGCGCTGGGTGGCGTCGTTCCTCCACAACTTGACCGTGGCCGCGCGTCCCAGCGGGGGGCGCCCAGTGGTGCCCTCGGAATCACCGATGTTGGCCACCACATGGGCGCCGGTGGCGGGGTCGGCCGTGGTGTCGTAGACCGTCAGGCCGTTGTCACCGTCGGCCACGATGGCGTACTTGCCCCGCAAGGTCGCACCATAAGCGTGGTCCTGGCCCGTCACACTGATCAGGCCCACGCCACCCGCTTCGGTGTTGTGCTCGAAGATGCTGCCTTTGGCGTCGAGGATGGCAGGGCTGCCCACCTGTGCAGCGCCGCTGGTCACGGCCGACACATCGACCCGGCGCACGCCCAGGCTCTGGCTCATCACGTAGGCGTGGTTGGGGTTGTCGCCGAAGGCCACCTTGAAGGCGTGGGGTGTGGGCTGCACACCATCGGGGGAGGTGGCGTATTCGTCAGCGAGCGTGTTGGCCACCAGGTGGAGGTCGTCGATGGGCGTGAAGCCGTTGGCGATGTGCCAGACGCTCATGCCGTGCGGGCCGTCGGCCAGGTAGAGGTGGTTGCCCGCCACCGTCACGCCCTCGCTGTGTCCGATGGCGATGGGCTGTCCGGCAGAACCGTCTTCGCGGGCACCCACTTCATTGGTGCTCACCAGATTCACGGGCACCGCAAACCGGTTGACCACCGCGACGCCTGCGCCGGTCAGGTTCTTGACGTCGACATAGCTCACACCGCCAGCACCCGACGACTGCACCAGGTCCACCTGGCCTTCGGCACGGGTGTCCCGGTTGGCCAGCATGAACAAGGCACCTCCGTGGCCGTTGATCTCACCGGTGACCAGCATCACCGGTGCGGCGTAGTTGCCGTTGGCGTCTGCGGTCAGGAATCTGGGCAGCGACTCGTCACCCACCGGCACCGGTGTCATGTCGAAGGAGGTGACGAACTCGTAGTCGGGCCAGTAGACGCGGGGTTCGGTCACACCCCCGATCGTGTTGTTGTCGAACGGCGCACCAGGGTTGTTCCAGTGGGCGGCCGGTTCTTCGGCGCCGCTGACCACCACCACACCGGCGAAGTGGTCGGTGAAGTAGGCGTGGTACTTCGTGTTGTCGTCCGGGTCCGGCACCACACGAACGTCCATCACGCCGGCTTCCTTGAGCATGCCCGAGCCGAAGTGAGACAGGATGCCTTTCTTGTCCACGTTGATCGGTGGCTCATCGGGGCCGTGGGCAGGCGCGGCCGGCACATACCCTTCGTACACCGGGACGAGCGGGTTGCTCACGTCCACCGCCACCAGACCACCCAGCGAGTAGGCAATGAAGGCCATGGTCTTGCCACCGATGAGCTGCACATCCATGGTGCGCACGTTGTAGTACTCACGGCCGTAGCGGTCGAACTCGGCCCAGGGGTAAGCCGGCAGATCGTTCTTGTTTTTCAGTTCAACGGCGGCCTGTTCGTAGGTGGGCATGCCGTCGGCGTCCAGGAAAGACGGGTCGGCCAGCAAGGCTGTGTTGCAGGCGGGTTTGCGGTCCGGATAGCCGAACCAGTCTTCCTGCGCGGTGTTGGCGCAGTCGGTGTAGAGGTTGTAGATGCCTTCGCGTGCCAGCGTGGCGGGGTTGTAGATGCCCATGCCCAGATAGCCCAGCGCGGCGTACAGCTTGCCGTCCTGCAGCTTCAGGCTTTGCGGACCGCCCCACGGGTTTTCACCGGCATAGGTGAGCGTGTAGGCCTGCACCGCCGGTGCGTCGATGGTGACCGCACCGTCGGAGGTGGCATCCATCAGGTTGCTCAGCCGCGTCTTCTGGATGCCGTAGGCACCGTTGGCGATGAAGATCTCGTCGTCGGTGGTGTCGCCGTCTGTGCCCTTGGTGTCCACCAGCAGGTCGTTCACCGGGCCACTCTCGTGCACCGTCTCCACTTCGGTGAGCAGGTTGCCACCACCGTCCACGGTGGTGAACCCCGGCGCGGTGTAACCCACCTG
Organism: Hydrogenophaga sp.; assembly: GCF_030373225.1. Lineage (GTDB taxonomy): Bacteria > Pseudomonadota > Gammaproteobacteria > Burkholderiales > Burkholderiaceae_C > Hydrogenophaga. The sequence continues at coordinate 148,015 of NZ_JAUCZG010000002.1, forward strand.
CATGGTGCGCAGGTAGGTCATGGCCGCCGGGTTGGTGATGTCCACCACACCAATGCCTTGCTCACCCATGGACAACAACGCAAAGCTCCTGCCGCCATAGGACTTGACCACGGTGATGTGCTCGATGTATCCCGGCGCACGGACTTCGCTCACCGCGCCCTTGCTCATGCCGATGGGCGTGGCCGCGAAGCGGTTGGCCATGGTGAACAGGGTCCAGTCGGCGGTGCCGTCGTTGTAGAGCTCCACGTCCTGCGTGCCGCCCCCGATCTGGGCGGCCAGCGTGTCGATGTTGGCTTCGATGATGGTGGTGGGCGTGAGGGCGAGGGTGTCGCTGCCACTGCCGCCGCAACCGCTGGCCACCAGGGCGGCGGTGCACACCGCGCTCAGGCCGGCGGCCCACAGCGGACGGCGCACCAGGGGCTGAAGGAGTCTGAAGGTCATGTGAAAGTCCTCTGAGGTGAAGTGATTCGTGCAGGCGACTGAAAGCAAATGAAACCGCCCCACCAGTTTCAAAGCCGGCCGGTGCGCGGTCATTGAGCGCGCTCAAGCCCCGGCGCACCGGGCCGTTCTGCAACACCGCTGCCACACACCACCGGTTCATTGAGCACACTCAATGACACCTGGCCACGGCGGCCACCCCCACAATGGCCGATGCATGCCGCCCGAAGAACCCACCGCCGACTTGACGCACTGGATCCCCGCCGCTGGGCGCCGGGGCTGCTGCTGCTGGCCACGCTGTCCAGCCTCCCGGCCGGGGCACAGACCCCCTCACCCGATGCCTTGCGCGCCCGGTTCGCCGCGTTGCGCGACCAGGGCGCAGACCCGCTGGCCGAGCGTTCGGTCTACCTGCGCTCCACCGAATCGGCCGACCGCATGCAGGGCGAGGTGCATGCGCTGATCAACCAGCCCTTCGAGCGGGTGCGCGAGGAACTGGGCAAGGCCGACAGCTGGTGCGATGTGCTGATCCTGCACATCAACATGAAGTACTGCCGCGCCGTTCGAACCGCTGGCGGCGAGGAGCTGGTCTCGGGCGTGGGCCGCAAGTTCGACCAGCCCCTGTCGGAGGTGCACTGGGTGCGCTTCGGCTTCAAGGTGGCGGCCGATCGCAGCGACCACCTGCTGGTCGAGCTGCGTGCCCCCAGCGGCCCGCTGTCCACGCGCGACTACCGCATCGTGGTCGAGGCGGTGCCGCAGCCCGAAGGCCAGTCGCTGGTGCGCATGACGTATTCCTACGGTTTCGGCACGGCCGCGCGCTGGGCCATGAAGACCTACCTGGCCACCCTGGGCAGCGGCAAGTCGGGCTTCAGCGTGGTGGGCCGAACCGCCAACGGCCAGCCGATCCGGGTGGAAGGTGTGCGCGGCGTGGTCGAACGCAACACCTTGCGCTACTACCTGGCACTGCAGTCGCACCTGCAGTCACGCGGGGCACCGGGCGCGGGCGAGTGGCGGCAGAGCCTGGCGCTCTGGTTCAACGCGACCGAGCGCCATGCCGAACAGCTGCACGAGATGGAACGCGCGGACTATGTCGCGATGAAGCTGAAGGAGGTCAGGCGCCAGGAGACGGTGGCGCCACCCCCACCGGGTTGAACTTCAGTTGGCGCATCCGCCCGCCAGACTCACGGCACGGCGGCGTTGGCCAGCGCCGGTCCGAAGGCGCGCATCAGCACCTGGATCCGGGCCGAGTCCTTCAGCTCCGGATGCGTGACCAGCCACAGCGGCGTCACCAGCTCCTCGATCGAGGCGGTCAGCGGCTGCAGGTCCGGAATGCTCGGCTCGATGAAGGCCGGCAGCAGGGCAATGCCGATGCCGGCGCGCGCCATGTTGGCGGCGTGGCTGAAGTTGTCCACCCGCAGCACCACCTGTTCGGCCGGCACGCGCGCGGCCAGCCAGCGATCGAACTTCAGGTCGTGGGCATCGCGCTCGAAACCGATCCAGCGCCGCTGGCTGGTCAGGTCGTCGAGGTCCTGAAGCGCCACCTTGCCCCGCCCCGTGCGCCGCGTGTACACCTTGAACGCCAGGTCGGCCAGCCGCCGGCCCACCAGCCAGTCCGGCACCGTGTCGGCGATGCGGATCGCGATGTCGGCCTCGCGCCGACGCAGATTGACGTGTTCGCGGGTGCTGACCAGCTCGATCTGCACTTCCGGGAACGACGACCGGAACTGCGCCAGCACCGCAGGCAGCAAATGATCAATGACGATGGACGACACGCTCACGCGCACATCGCCACTGGGCCGAAGGTCGGCACCGCTGGCGCGCATCTCGGCGCCGCTGGCCAGGGGCTCGAACTCCCGCGCCGCGCGCTCGATCTCGTGCCCCGCCGCCGTGAGGGTGTAGCGGGGCCGTCCGCGGTTGAACACCTTGGTGTCGAGCCGCGACTCGATGAGGTCGAGTTTGCGCAGCAAGGTCGAATGGGTCATGCCCAGCGGCCCGAAAGCCTTGGCCACGCTGCCGTGGCGTGCCACCGCCAGCACGGTCTGGAAGTCGGACCAGTTCAGCCGCAGGCGGAGTTCGTCGGGGTGGGCACCGGCTCTTCGCATGGCTCAGCCGGGCACGTTTGCGCGCCCGGGGCAGGTGTTGCCAATGATCATTTTTGCAAACTTCAACTTCAAAACTTGATTCCCATTTCGCACGGATCATAAGTTACTGTGAAGACATGACAGAGAACACGGGTCGTTCAGGCGCTGCATCGCGCCGCAAGCGTTTGGTGGCGGGTCCGAAGAACCTGCTCGATCTTGAGGCCGGCCAGGTCCCGGAGCAGGTCGTGCTGGAACTGAAGCGGCGCGTGCTCGACATCGAGGCGGGCTACCGGGAGATCGCGCAGAAGATGGGTCAGCTCTACATGTACGCCGATCGGCAAGGGCTCGCCCTGCTGACCCGGTACCTCGATCGGCCGATGCGCAACGCTTCCGACAATGAACGCGCGATGGTGTCGATCCTTGATGAACTGCAGCTCGATGCGAGCCGCCGCACAACCGGAAGCAACTGACATGAAAACACCCATCCTGCTGAAACCCGCCGCCCGACCGGACAGCGCGCTCGGGGAACAGGACATCCACCTGTTCCGCGAAGGCACGCACTCGCGGCTGCACGAAAAACTGGGTTGCCACCTCGAAGCCACCGGCGCCCGTTTTGCGCTGTGGGCGCCCAACGCCCGCGCCGTGTCGGTGATCGGGGATTTCAACGACTGGAACGCCGAGGCCGATCAGGCCCGGCTGCGGGACGACGGCTCGGGCATCTGGGAGCGCGAGGTTCGCGGTGTCCAGGCCGGGCATCGCTACAAGTTCCTGGTGCACACGCAGGCCGGTGCGCGGCTCGAGAAGGCAGACCCGTTTGCCTTTCGCAGCGAAGCGGCGCCGGCCACCGCCTCCATCGCCTGGAGCCTGGACGGCCACGACTGGGCCGACGCAGCATGGATGGCGGGACGTGCCACGAACCACGCGTTGAACGCCCCGATGTCCGTCTACGAAGTGCACCTCGGGTCGTGGCGGCGCGACAAGACCGGCGAGATGCTCGACTACCGCAGCATGGCGCCGCTGCTGACGCAGCATGTGAAGGAGATGGGCTTCACCCACGTCGAGCTGATGCCGATCACGGAGCATCCGTTCTATGGCTCCTGGGGCTACCAGACCACCGGCTATTTCGCCGCCACATCGCGCTACGGAACGCCGCAGGACTTCAAGTGCCTGGTCGATACGCTGCACCAGGCCGGCATCGGTGTGATCCTGGACTGGGTGCCCTCGCACTTTCCTGCCGACGCCCACGGGCTGGCGCAGTTCGACGGCACGCATCTGTATGAGCACGCCGATCCGCGCCAGGGTTTTCACCCGGAATGGAATTCCTCGATCTTCAACTACGGGCGCAATGAGGTTCGTTCGTTCCTGTTGTCCAGCGCGATGTTCTGGCTGGGCGAGTACCACATCGATGCGCTGCGCGTGGACGCCGTGGCCTCCATGCTCTACCTCGACTACTCGCGCAAGGAAGGCGAATGGATACCGAACGTGCATGGCGGACGCGAGAACCTGGAGGCGATCGCCTTCCTGCGGCAACTCAACGAATCGGCCTACCGCGACCACCCCGGCGTGCAGGTGATCGCCGAGGAGTCCACGGCCTGGCCGATGGTGTCCCGGCCCACCTGGGTGGGTGGTCTGGGCTTCGGCATGAAATGGAACATGGGCTGGATGCACGACACGCTGAGCTACATGCACGAAGACCCGATCCACCGGCGCTGGCACCACGGGGAGCTGACGTTTTCCCTGGCCTATGCCTTCAACGAAAACTTCATGCTGCCGCTCTCGCACGACGAGGTGGTCCACGGCAAGGGATCGCTGATCGAGAAGATGCCCGGCGACGACTGGCAGAAGTTCGCCAACCTGCGACTGCTCTACGGCCACATGTGGGCCCACCCGGGCAAGAAGCTCCTGTTCATGGGTTGTGAATTCGGCCAGCGGCGCGAGTGGAACCACGACAGCGAACTCGACTGGGGACTGATCGACGGCAGTGTGTTCCACGGTGGCCTGCAGCGCTGGGTCTCGGACCTGAACCGCCTCTACCGCAGCGAGCCCGCCCTGCATGAGCTGGACTTCGATGCCGCCGGTTTCGAATGGGTCGACGGGGCCGACGCCGAGAGCAGCGTGGTGAGCTACCTGCGCAAGTCGGGCAGCGGTGAAGCGCTGCTGGTGGTGGCCAACTTCACGCCCATGCCGCGCGAGAACCACCTCGTGGGCGTGCCCGCCCCGGGCCGATGGCGCGAGTTGCTCAACAGCGACGCGGCCATCTACGGCGGCAGCGGCGTGGGCAATCAGGGCGGCGTGGACAGCGTGCCGGTCGCCGCGCACGGCCGCTTTCAGGCCCTGAACCTGCGACTGCCGCCGCTGGGCGTGCTGGTCCTCAAACTCGAAGGAGCCACAGCGTGAGTGTCCGCAACGAAGTCCACCCGATCGCCCTGAGCGATGGCCGCATCCGCGTGGTGATCGAAAACCTGCAGCCGGCCGTCGACGGCGGACGCTTTCCGATCAAGCGTGTGACCGGTGACGAGGTCGTGGTGGAGGCCGACTGTTTTGCCGACGGCCACGATGTCGTGGCCTGCAGTCTGAAGTGGCGCTTCGCCGGATCTGACTGGAAGAGCGTGCCGATGGAGCCGCTCGTCAACGACCGCTGGCGGGCCGGCTTTGTGGTGGACGCGCTGGGCAGCTGGGAGTACACGGTCTGTGCCTGGGTCGATCCGTTCCAGTCGTGGCGCCATGATTTCGCGCGCCGCATCGATGCCGACGACGTGAGGGTGGCCGCGGCCTCCGGGGCCAGCCTGATCGCTGCCTGCGCCGACCGCGCCGACAGCGCGCTGGATGCCGACCTGCTGCGGGCATGGGCACGCGAACTGGCGCAACTCGCGCAAGACGCGGCGACCGGCGTGGATGCGTTGAAGCGCGTCGGCAATGACGCAGCGCGTGCCGCCGTTGCCTGCCGCCATCCGGACCTGCGCCACGCCTTCACCCACCCACAGACCTTCCCCGTCACGGTGGAGCGCGAGCGGGCGCGCTTCTCGGCCTGGTACGAGTTTTTCCCCCGCTCGGCCTCCGACGATGCCGGGCGGCACGGCAACTTTGCCGACTGCGAAGCCTGGTTGCCCTACGTCAAGCAGATGGGGTTCGATGTTCTCTACTTCCCGCCGATCCACCCGGTGGGACGCTCTCGCCGCAAAGGCCGCAACAACAGCCTGGAGGCCAAGGCCGATGACGCCGGCAGCCCATGGGCGATCGGTGCAGCCGAGGGCGGGCACACCGCGATCCTGGCCGAACTCGGCACCGCCGCCGACTTCCGCCGCCTGGTGAAGCGTGCCAACGAGCTCGACATCGACATCGCGCTGGACATCGCCTTCCAGTGCGCACCCGACCACCCCTGGGTGCTGGAGCATCCCGACTGGTTCAAGAAGCGCGCCGACGGCAGCATCCAGTACGCCGAGAACCCGCCCAAGAAGTACCAGGACATCTATCCCTTCGACTTCGAGAGCGCCGACTGGCGCGCGATGTGGCTGGCGCTCGCGGGTGTCTTCGAGCACTGGGTGGGTGAAGGCGTGCGCGTGTTCCGTGTCGACAACCCCCACACCAAGGCCTATGCGTTCTGGGAGTGGGTGATCGCCCGTGTGCGGGCGCTGCAGCCCGAGGTGGTGTTCCTGTCGGAAGCGTTCACCCGGCCGCGGGTGATGCACCGCCTGGCCAAGGTGGGATTCAGCCAGTCGTACACCTACTACACCTGGCGCAACACCAAGCAGGAAATCACCGCGTACTTCACCGAGCTGACGCAGGGCCCGGGCCGCGAGTACTTTCGCCCGAATGTCTGGCCCAACACGCCCGACATCCTGCCCGCTGCGCTGCAGTACGGCGGGCGGCCGGTCTTCATGGCCCGGGTGGCGATGGCCGCGACACTGGCCGCCAGCTACGGCATTTACGGGCCGGCCTACGAGCTGCTCGAGTCGCAGGCCTTGCGCGCCGGAGGCGAGGAATACCTCGATTCCGAGAAGTTCGAGCGCCGCGTGTGGGACCGCACGCGGGCCGACTCGCTGGCCGGCTTCATCGCCGTTCTCAACCACGCCCGGCGCACCAACCCGGCGTTGCAGAGCGATGCCGGCCTGCGGTTCCTGTCCATCGACAACGAGCAGATGCTCGCCTACGCCAAGACCTCGGCCGACGGAGCCAACACCGTGGTGTGCGTGGTCAACCTCGATCCGCACCACACACAGAGCGGCTGGGTCGAACTGGAACAGGACGCGCTCGGCATCCAGCCGGGACAGGTCTACCAGCTGCACGACCTGGTGACCGGCTCGCACTTCCTGTGGCACGGCGCGCGCAACTTCGTGAGCCTCGATCCACACACCACGCCCGTCCATGTGATGGAGCTGCGTTCACGCCTGAAGCGCGAGAACGATTTCGACTACTTCCTTTGAGAGATGCCGATGATCGATGAAACCAGGCGCACAGCGATCGGGGACAACGCCCCGGTCACGACGGCGGGCGAACCGGCCAGCGATCCGCTGTGGTACCGCGACGCGGTCATTTACGAACTGCACATCAAGGCCTACGCCGATGCCAACGGCGACGGCATTGGTGACTTCCGGGGCCTGACCGAACGGCTCGACCATGTGCAGTCGCTCGGGGTCAACACCATCTGGCTGCTGCCGTTCTATCCGTCACCGCAACGCGACGACGGCTACGACGTGGCCGACTACGAGGACGTGCACCCGAGCTACGGCACGCTGGACGACTTCAAGGCCTTCGTGATCGAGGCGCATCGGCGCGGCCTGCGCGTGATCACCGAACTGGTCGTCAACCACACCTCCGACCAGCATCCCTGGTTTCAGGCGGCGCGGCGCGCGCCCAAGGGCTCGCCCGAGCGCAACTTCTATGTCTGGAGCGACGACAACACGCTGTACTCGGGCACGCGCATCATCTTCACCGACACCGAGAAGTCGAACTGGACCTGGGACGAGGTCGCCCAGCAGTACTTCTGGCACCGCTTCTTCAGCCACCAGCCCGACCTGAACTTCGACAACCCGCTGGTGCTTGAGGCCGTGCTCAAGACCATGGAGTTCTGGCTCGAGATGGGCGTGGACGGCTTCCGGCTCGACGCGATTCCCTACCTGATCGAGCGCGACGGCACGAGCAACGAGAACCTGCGCGAGACCCACACGGTGATCAAGGCGATCCGCGCGCGCATCGAGGCGCGCTTCCCCGGCCGCCTGCTGCTGGCCGAGGCCAACATGTGGCCCGAGGACGTGCGTGAGTATTTCGGTGATGCCGACGAATGCCAGATGGCCTACCACTTCCCGCTGATGCCGCGCATGTACATGGCCATCGCCCAGGAAGACCGGCACCCGATCGTGGAGATCCTGGCGCAGACGCCCGAGATCCCCGACGGTTGCCAGTGGGCGGTGTTCCTGCGCAACCACGACGAGCTCACGCTGGAGATGGTCACCAGCAAGGAGCGCGACTACATGTACCGCATGTACGCGTCGGACGCGCGGGCGCGGATCAACCTGGGCATCCGCCGCCGGCTCGCGCCGCTGCTGGAGAACGACCGTGCGCGCATCGAGCTGATGAATGGCCTGCTGCTGTCGATGCCGGGCACGCCGGTCCTGTACTACGGTGACGAGATCGGCATGGGAGACAACATCTTTCTCGGCGACCGCGATGGCGTGCGCACCCCGATGCAGTGGACCAGCGACCGCAATGGCGGCTTCTCGCGCGCCGATCCGCAGCGCCTGTACCTGCCGCCGATCCAGGACCCGATCTACGGCTTCGAGGCGCTGAACGTCGAGGCACAGGCACGCGAACCGTCGTCGTTGATGAACTGGACCAAGCGCATGCTGGCCATGCGCAACGCCACCCAGGCATTCGGGCGCGGGCGCTTCACGATGCTGCATCCGGGCAACCGCAAGGTGCTGGCCTACGTGCGCGAGCATGGCGAAGACGTGATCCTGTGCGTCTTCAACGTCAGCCGCGTGGCGCAACCGGTCGAGCTGGCACTGGAGGCCCACAAGGGCCGCGTGCCGGTGGAAATGATGGGGCGCAGCCCGTTCCCGCCGATCGGCGACCTGCCCTACCTGCTGACCCTGCCGGCCTACGGCTTCTTCTGGTTTCGCCTCTCGCTGGACGCCGCGCCCCCGCCCTGGCATGCGGAACGTCTGGCGCTGGAGGACCTGCCGGTTCTCGTGCTGTTCGACAACTGGAACAGCTTCTTCCGTGGCAACGTCGTGCCCTGGCGCATCGGCATGGCCGAGAAGACGCGCACCCAGTTCGAGCGCGAGCTGATGCCCCGCTTCATGCAACGCCAGCGCTGGTACGCCGCCAAGGGCGAGCCCCTGGAACGCGCCACCCTGGCGGTGCACAGCATGCTGGAAGAAGGGAACTCGCAGTGGCTGCTGGCGCTGATCGACACCCAGGGACCGGCAGAGCCCGCCCGCTATTTCGCGCCCCTGGTGATCGCCTTTGAAGACGACGACGAAGAGCGCACCCGCGCACTGATGCCGGTGGCCGTGACCAAGGTGCGCCAGCAGGCCACCATGGGCGTGCTGGCCGACGCGATGGGCGACGAGGCTTTCTGCCGCGCCATGGTGAGCGCCATCGGCGCACGGCGCGAGACGGTGGCCGACGGCGGCGTGGTGCGCTTCGTGCCCACCGACGCCTACCGGGCTGTCATTGGCGACGCGCTGCAGTCGGCCACGCCCTTGCAGCGGCTGACCACGAGCAGCAACTCGATCAGCCTGCTCGGCGAGCAGATCTTCCTCAAGGCCTACCGGCGCCTGCATGCGGGGATCAGCCCCGAGCTGGAAATGGGCTGCTTTCTCACCGATGTGGCGCGCTACCCGCACTGCGTTGCCGTGGCCGGCAGCGTCGAGTACCACGCCCGGGACGGCACGGTCTGGGTGCTGGCGCTGTTGCAGGCGCAGGTGAAAAACCAGGGCGATGCATGGACCTTCACGGTCGACCAGCTGGCCCGGCTGCTCGAATCGGTGCGCAACGTCGACACCGATCTGCAGGACGGCATGGACGCCATGGCACAGCGGGCGGAGGTGCTGGCACGGCGGGTGGCAGCGCTGCACGTCGCACTCGCCCAACCCCATGGTTTGCCGGCCTTCGACCCGGAGCCGATCCGTGTCGCCGACCTGGTGCACTGGTCGTCGGCCGTGCGTGCCGAACTCGAGCAGACGCTCGAGCTGCTGATGCAGCGCCGCGCCAGCCTGAGCGAACCGCTGGCGGCGCTGGCATCGCGCGTGGTCGCCGCGCGCGCCGCGCTCGACGCCCGCATCGCCCTGGCCGCGGCCACCGCCCCGAGCGGCGTGAAGACCCGCCTGCACGGCGACCTGCACCTGCAACAGGTGCTGATCGCGCAGGACGACTTCCTGATCATCGATTTCGAGGGCGAGCCGCAGCGCCCGCTCGAGCAGCGGCGTGCCAGGCACAGCGCACTGCGCGACGTGGCCGGCATGTTGCGCTCGTTCGACTACGCACGACACACGGCGCTGCACCAGACCGCACAAGGCAGCGTCGAGCTGGAGCGGCTGGCGCCGGGCGCCCGGCTCTGGGAGAGGCACATCCGGCAGGCGTTCCTCGGTGCCTACCGCGAGGTCGCGGTGGCCGGCGGGCTGTATGCAGATGCCGCCGCGTTCGAACAGGCCGGTGCGTGGCTCGACCTGTTCGAGCTCGAGAAGGCGCTGTACGAGCTGCGCTACGAACTGGACAACCGTCCCGAATGGGTCGGCGTGCCGCTGGCCGGCATCGCCGCGCTGGCCGGCATTGACAACTAGACACCTGGAGTCGACATGGAAAACATCGATGTGATGCTGGTCCCGCTGCGCGGGCTGCTGCTGGAGATCGGCAACTTCCTGCCGCGCCTGGGGGTGGCGCTGGCGGTGATCGTGGTGGGCTGGCTGCTGGCCAAGGGTTTGCGCATGGGCGTGGTGAAGGCCCTGCGGGCGCTCAACTTCCACATCCTGACCGAGCGGGCCGGCATCGACGGCTTCCTGAAGCAGGGCGGCAGCGAGAAGGACACCGCCGAGTGGTTCGGCATCATTGCCTACGCGCTGGTGCTGATCGCCTCATTGATCGTGGCCTTCAACACGCTGGGCCTGACCCAGGTGACCGATCTGCTGGGCAAGGTGCTGCTGTTCGTGCCCCGGCTGCTGGTCGCGCTGCTGGTGGTCGTGTTCGGCAGCTATTTCTCGCGCTTCGTGGCGAACGCGGTGCAGCGCTACTTCCGGGCAGCGGGCATCAGCGATGCCGAGCTGCTGGCCAGCGGGGTGCGCTACGCGGTCATGGCCTTCGTGCTCCTGCTGGCCATCGACCACCTGGACATCGGTGGCGGCCTGATCCAGCACACCTTCCTGATCCTGCTGGCGGGTGTGGTGTTCGCGCTGGCGCTGGCGTTCGGGCTGGGCGCGCGTGAGCGCGCTGCCCAGCTGATCGAACGGTGGTTTCCACGCGACCCGGCGGACCGGACCTGATGGCCGCCACCGTCATCGATGCGCTGTGGCCCGGCAAACCGTATCCGAGGGGAGCCACCTGGGACGGCATGGGCGTCAACTTCGCGCTGTTCTCGGAATCGGCCGAGCGGGTCGAGCTGTGCCTGTTCGACGCGAGCGGGCGCAACGAGATCGCCCGCCTGGCCCTGCGCGAGCAGACCGACCAGGTGTTCCACGGCTACCTGCCCCAGGCCCGCCCGGGCCTGCTTTATGGCTACCGGGTGTACGGGCCCTACCGTCCGCAAGACGGTCACCGCTTCAACGGCAACAAGCTGCTGCTCGATCCGTACGCCCGCAACATCGTCGGTGCCATCCGCTGGCACGACGCGCTGTTCGGCTACCGGGTCGGCAGCGCCCAGGCCGACCTGTCGTTCGACCGGCGCGACAGCGCTCCCTACCTGCCGCGCTGCAAGGTCATCGAGACGGCGTTCACCTGGGGTGACGACCGTCCGCCCAACGTGCCCTGGCACGAGACGGTGATCTACGAACTGCACGTTGGCGGCTTCACGCGGCTGCACCCCGACGTGCCGCCCGCGCTTCGAGGCACCTATGCCGGACTGGCCTGTGCCCCGGTGATCGACCACTTCAAACGCCTGGGCGTGACCACGGTGGAGCTGATGCCGGTGCACTCGTTTCTCGACGACCGCCACCTGGTTGAACGGGGTCTGCGCAACCACTGGGGCTACAACACCATCGGCTACTTCGCGCCCGAGCACCGCTACAGCGCCAGCGGCAAGATCGGCGAGTTCAAGACCATGGTGCGAACCCTGCACGAGGCGGGCATCGAAGTCATCCTCGACGTGGTCTACAACCACACGGCCGAAGGCAACGAGCTCGGGCCGACGCTGGCCTTTCGCGGCATCGACAACGCGTCCTACTACCGCCTTGCACAGGACAGCCCGCGCCACTACCAGGACTTCACCGGCTGCGGCAACACGCTGAACATGCAGCATCCGCGTGTGCTGCAACTGCTGATGGACTCGCTGCGCTACTGGGTCACGGAGATGCACGTGGACGGCTTCCGTTTCGACCTCGCCTCGGCACTGGCCCGCGAGCTCCACGCGGTCGACCGGCTCAGCGCATTCTTCGACATTCTGCGCCAGGACCCGGTGCTGTCCCGCGTGAAGCTGATCGCCGAGCCCTGGGACCTGGGCTCAGGCGGTTACCAGGTGGGCAACTTTCCTGTCGGCTGGGCCGAGTGGAACGACAAGTACCGCGACACCATGCGCGCCTACTGGAAGGGCGAAGGCGGCGTCATCGGTGAATTCGCACAGCGCCTCACCGGCTCGAGCGACCTTTACAACCGCAGCAGCCGCAAGCCCTACGCGAGCATCAACTTCATCGCCGCGCACGACGGTTTCCCGCTCGCCGACGTGGTGTCGTACAACGACAAGCACAACGAGGCCAACGGCGAGGAAAACCGCGACGGCCACAGCCACAACCTGTCGTGGAACTGCGGCGTCGAGGGCCCGACCGACGACCCCGGCGTGCTCGCCCTGCGCGCACGCCAGCAGCGCAACTTCATCACCACGCTGCTGCTCTCGCAAGGGGTGCCCATGTTGCTCGCCGGCGACGAGATGGGTCGCACCCAGCGTGGCAACAACAATGCCTACTGCCAGGACAACGACATCAGCTGGCTCGACTGGACCGCCAGCGACGACCGGCGATCCCTGCTGGCCTTCACGCAGCGCGTGATGGCGCTGCGCGCCGCCCACCCGGTGTTTCGCCGGCGCGACTTTTTCCAGGGCCGCCCGCTGCACGGCAGCACCGTGCGCGACATCGTCTGGTTGCAGCCCCACGGCACCGAGATGGGCGAGCAGGAGTGGGGGCAGGACCACGCGCGGGCGCTCGCGGTGTTTCTGTCGGGCGACGCCCTCAACGAGGTGGACGGGCGCGGCCGCGCCGTGCGCGACGACAGCTTCCTGGTGATGTTCAACGCCGACGCCAACGAGGTCCGGTTTGTCGTGCCCGCGGGCCTGGTCCCGCTGGCCGGCGAGCTGCTGATCGACACCTCGACCGATGCACAACCGGCCGACACCCCCTTCGACCCCACACAGCCCTATGTGCTGGCTGCGCGTTCGCTCGCACTCGTGCGCTTCAAGAGGACCCCTGCGCCATGAAACGCCTGCACGAAATGCCCTTCGGGGCGGCGCCGACCGACAGCGGCGGCGCGAGGGTTCGCCTGTGGGCGCCGGCCGCCACCGGGGTGGTGCTGGTGCGCAGCGGCGACGGACCGGACCAGGGCAGCTTCCCCATGAAGGCGCTGGACGACGGCTGGCACGAGCTGGAACTGCCGCGCGCCCATGCCCGCACCGACTACGCGTTCTGCATCGACGGTGGCCCGGTCGTGCCGGACCCGGCCTCGCGCTGCCAGCGCAGCGGCGTGCATGGCCCGAGCAGTTTCATCGACCCGTGGCGCTTCGACTGGAACGACGCTGCCTGGCGCGGCCGGCCCTGGCACGAGGCGGTGATCTACGAACTGCACGTGGGCTGTCTCACCACCGAGGGCACGTTTGCCTCGGCGATCTCCCGGCTGGACGCCCTGGTGGCGCTGGGCGTCACGGCCATCGAGCTGATGCCGGTGGCCGAATTCGAAGGCCGGCATGGCTGGGGCTATGACGGCGTGCTGCCGTTCGCGCCCAAGGCCGCCTATGGCACGCCCGACGACCTCAAACGCCTGGTCTGCGCGGCCCACCAGCGCGGGCTGATGGTGTTCATGGACGTGGTCTACAACCACTTCGGCCCCGACGGCAATTACCTGCACGCCTATGCGCCGGGCTTCTTCAACCCGGACCTGGCCACGCCCTGGGGCGCCGCGATCAACCTGGACGGCCCGGGGAGCCGGTGGGTGCGCGACTTCTTCATCCACAACGCGCTCTACTGGATCGAGGAGTTCCATCTCGACGGCCTGCGCATCGACGCGGTGCATGCCATGCACGACAGCAGCTCGCCGCATTTCATCGACGAACTCGTGGCCGCCGTGCGCGCCGGGCCGGGGCGCGACCGGCAGGTGCATCTGGTGCTGGAGAACGACCTCAACGACGCCGCCCGCCTGCGTCGCGACGACACCGGAGCACCGCTGCTGGCCGATGCGCAGTGGAACGACGATGTGCATCACGCCGTGCACGTCCTGGCCACCGGCGAGACGGACGGTTACTACGTCGACTACGCCGCCGAGCCGGTGCGGCTGTTCGGCCGCGCCCTGGCCGAGGGTTTTGGATTCCAGGGCGATCCGTCACCCTACCGTGGCGGCGAACGGCGCGGCACGCCCTCGGCGCACCTGTCGCCGCTGGCCTTTGTCAATTCGCTGCAGACCCACGACCAGGTCGGCAACCGGGCATTCGGCGAGCGCATCGCCACGCTGGCGGCGGCGGCCGAGCGCAGCGAAGCGCTGCGCGCACTGCTGGCGTGTGTGCTGCTGGCGCCGTCACCGCCGATGCTGTTCATGGGCGAGGAATGGGCGGCGAGCACGCCGTTTCTCTACTTCTGCGACTACCAGGGCGAGCTGGCCCGGGCCGTGACCCAGGGACGGCGCGCCGAGTTCGGCCGGTTTGCCCGCTTCAGCGACCCCGACGCCCGAGACGCCATTCCCGATCCGAACGCCGCAACCACCTTCGCCATGAGCCAGCTCGACTGGTCGGAGCGCGAACAGTCGCCGCACGCCGAATGGCTGGTGCTGACCAGCGAGCTGCTGCGCCTGCGGCAAGCGCAGCTCATGCCCTGGCTGCGGGACGTGCGCAGCGGTGTCATGACGCAGGCAGCGCCCGGCACGCTGGCCATCTGCTGGCCGCTGGGCGGCGCACGACGCTGGCATCTGCTGGCGCAACTGGCCCCGCACGAAAGCCCGGCCGGCGTGGCGAGCGAGCCGCCGGGTGCGGTGGTGTACCGCAGCCATGCCGCGGGTGCGCGGCTGGCCCCCTGGTCGGTGCAGTTTTCGATCGAGACGCCATGAGCGACCACTCCCCGGCGCGGCAGGCGATCGTGCCGCGCGCCACCTACCGCGTGCAGTTGAACGCAGGCTTTCGCTTCAGCGACGCGGGCGCACTCGTGCCCTACCTGGCCGACCTGGGCATCAGCCACCTCTACATCTCCCCGCCGCTGCGGGCGCGAACCGGAAGCCAGCACGGCTACGACGTGGTCGACCACGGCATGCTCAACCCCGAGCTGGGCACGCGGGCCGATTTCGACCAGCTGGTGGCCGCCCTGCACGAGCGCGCCATGGGGCTGCTGGTCGACATCGTGCCCAACCACATGGGGGTGCTCGGCGGAGACAACGCCTGGTGGCTCGACGTGCTGGAAAACGGCGCGGCATCGGTCTTTGCCGAGCATTTCGACATCGAATGGCGAAACGCCGATCCGGTGCTGCGTGACAAGGTGCTGTTGCCGGTGCTGGGCGACCAGTACGGCGCAGAGCTCGAAAAGGGTGACATCCGCCTGGCCTTCGATGCCGCTGGTGGCTGCTTCACGCTGGCCTACCACGAACACCGATTGCCGATCGACCCGAGCGGCTACGGGTCCTTGCTGAGACTGGCCCAGCGCTGCCTGGTGCCGGGCGACAGGGCCAGCGTGCGGGGCAACGGGCTCTCGGGCCTGGCCACGCTGTTCGACCGCCTGCCGGCGCGCGGTGAAACCGATGCCTCGGCGCGCGAGCGCCGCCAGCACGACCAGCGTCGGCTGAAGACGTCGCTGGCGCGGCAGGTGCAGGGTTTCCCTGCGCTGGCGGCGGCGATCGGGCAGGTGGTCACCGCGATGAACGGGCGGCCGGGCGAGCGCAGCAGTTTCGACGCGCTGGACGCGCTCATCGACACACAGGCCTACCGGCTCGCCCACTGGCGCATCGCTTCCGACGAGATCAACTACCGCCGCTTCTTCGACATCAACGAACTCGCTGCGCTGCGCATGGAGCGCCCCGAGGTGTTCGAGGCCACGCACCGCCTGCTGCTCGAACTGGCCACCGGTGGTGCCATCGACGGCCTGCGCATCGACCATCCCGACGGCATGGCCGACCCGGCGGGTTATTTCGAACGCCTGCAGCGGCGCTATGCCGAGCTGGCGGGACTGCCGGTGCCCACCGGGCGGCGTGGCGACGCAGCGCCCGACCTGCCGCTGTATGTGGTGGTCGAGAAGATCGTGGCGCCGCACGAGGCGGTGCCGGACGACTGGGCGGTTCACGGCACCACCGGCTACCGCTTCGCCAACGTGATCAACGGCCTGATGATCGACGGCGCCGCCAAGACCCGGCTCGACCGCGTGTGGCGCTCCTTCGTGGGCGACGAGGCGGTGGACTTCGACACGCTGGCCTGGCATTGCCGGCATGTGGTGATGGAGGGAACACTGGCCGGCGAGCTCTCGGTGCTCGGCGCGTCGCTGCTGCGCCTGGCCCGAGAAGACCGCCGCACGCGCGACTTCACGCTGAATTCGCTGCGGCAGGCCCTCGCCGAGGTGGTTGCGTCGTTCCCGGTCTACCGCACCTACATGCTGCACAAGCCGAGCGCGCAGGACCGCAAGTTCATCGACTGGGCCATTGGCCGCGCCCGCCGGCGCAGCCTGGCGGGGGCCCCGGGTGTGTTCGACTTCCTGCGCCGGGTGCTGATCGGTCGCCCGCTGAGCGGCGCACCGGTCGGCCTGGGTGTGCGCTACCGGGAATTTGCGCGCCGGCTGCAGCAGTACACCGCGCCGGTGGCGGCCAAAGGCATCGAGGACACGGCGCTGTACCGCCACCACCGGCTGGTGTCGGTGAACGACGTGGGAGGCGACCCCGATGCGTTCGGCATGTCGGTCGATGCCTTCCACGGGGCGAGTCTTGACCGCTCGCTGCGCTGGCCGGACACGATGCTGGCGACCTCCACCCACGACGCCAAACGCTCGGAAGATGTTCGCTTGCGCATCGACGTGATCAGCGAAATGCCCGCGGCCTGGCGGCTCACCGTGCGCCGCTGGAGCCGCCTGAACCGCAGCCACAAGCGCACCGTGGACGGCGCGCGCGCACCCACGCGCAACGACGAGTACCTGCTCTACCAGCTGCTGCTGGGCAGCCTGCCCGTGGGCGAAATCGACGACGCCGGACTGGCCGGGTTTGCGCTGCGGATCGAGCAGGTGATGCTCAAGTCGGCGCGCGAGTCGAAGGCGGTGACCAGCTGGATGAACCCCAACGAAGCCTACGAAGCGGCGCTGACCGCGTTCGTGCGCGCCTTGCTGGGACGCCGCGAGCGCAACCTGTTTCTCGAGGACCTGCAGGGCACGGTCGCTGTGGTCGCGTGGCACGGCGCGCTCAACGGGCTGACGATGGCACTGGTCAAGACCCTGTCTCCCGGCGTGCCCGATTTTTACCAGGGGCACGAAGCGATCGAGCTGTCGCTGGTCGACCCGGACAACCGCCGCCCGGTGGACTTTGCCCACCGCCGTCAGCTGCTGGACGAAGCACGCAACATCAAAGCCCTGCCCGACCGGGGTGCGGCCTTGCGCGCGCTGCTGGCCCGGGCGGTCGACGGTCGTGCCAAGTTCTGGGTGACCTGGCAGGCACTGCAGCTGCGGCAGGCCCGGGCCCAGCTGCTGCGCCATGGGGACTACCTGCCGCTCCAGGTGCAGGGCGAGCGCAGCGCCAACGTGATCGCCTTTGCCAGACGCCACGCCGGCGCCTGCGTGGTGGTGGTCGGCACCCGCCTGAGTGCCGCCTTCGGCCTGCCCCCGGGCACCGCGCCCGTGGGCGACTGCTGGGGCGACACCGCCATCGTGTGGCCGCCAGGTGCAGCCTGGGGCGCCGCCGCGCGCGGGCTCACCGATGGGGTGAGCGGCCGGCGCCACGGCCCACCGGGCACCAGGCTGCTGCTGGCCGATGTGCTGCGAGAATTTCCGGTGGCGGCGCTCTTCAGCACCGACGCAGGAACCCATGAGCCACGAGACTGACGACAGCGCCCTCCCCCTGATCGATGCCTGCACCGGGGCCGCCCTGGCGCTGCTGCAGGCCAACCTGACGCCGCACGGCATTCTGGCGGCCAGCCGCACCGAGGCGGCCGAGGCGCGCCGCTACACCCGCACCTTCGGGCGCGACGCGGCGATCTGCGTCATGGCGATGTGTGGCAGCGGCATCGACGCGCTGGAGACGGGCGCGGTGGCCAGCCTCGATGCACTGGCCGCACAGCAGGCAGCGAACGGCCAGATCCCGAAATACGTGGACCCGCAGGGCCAGGACGCCGACTTCTGGTACCTCGGCTGCATCGACGCGACCCTGTGGTGGCTGATCGCGGTGGACCATGTGCGCGCTGCCGGGCGGGTCAGCCCGACGCGCTGGCAGGCGGGCGTGGACCGCGCCATCGCCTGGCTGCTGGCACAGGAGCACCAGCGCTTTCGGCTGCTGCAGCAGAACGAGGCCAGCGACTGGGCCGACATCATGCCGCGCTCGGGCTACGTGCTCTACACCAACGCGCTGTGGTACGACGTCAAGCGGCGCTTCGGACTGGCCGATGCCCAAGCCACGCACCACCACTTCAACCACCTCTTCGACCCCTTTCAGCGCGACCTGCCCGAATACCACCGGGCGCGCCTGCTGCGCCACTACGCGCGGCGCGGCCGGAGCGACCCGGGCCTGTACCTGAGCTTTGTCAACCTGGCCGTGTCCGGGCACGAAGGCGATGTGTTCGGCAACCTCATGGCCGTGCTCAACGGACTGGCCGACACCGCCAAGTGCCAGCGCATCGTGCAGACCATCCAGCAGGCGCATGCGGACGACCCCTGGCCGGTGCGGGTCGTGCTGCATCCGCTGTCACGCCAGCACGAACTCTGGCGGCCGTACATGGCGCGGCACCAGCAGAACAGCGTGCACCAGTACCACAACGGCGGCATCTGGCCCTTCGTGGGCGGCTACTGGGTGATGGCGCTGGCGCAACTCGGCCTGCGCGAGCAGGCGTGGTCGGCGCTGGCGCGGCTGGCCCGGGCGAACGAGCAGGACGGCTGGCGCTTCACCGAATGGTTTCACGGCCGCACGCTCAAGCCCATGGGCATGGCCGGACAAAGCTGGAACGCCGCCACCTTCCTGCTCGCGCGGCGAGCGCTCGACGCAGTGCGTTGAGCATCCGGCAGTCGGAACCGGATGCACACTGCCCCCGGCCTCCCGTGCGGCCGTCATGGTTCGGAATGCTGGTCTTTTCGCAAGGCTCTTCCAGCATTCAACCCAGGCCGGCAAGCCCGTGAACACGTTCAAACGATCCGCACCCCTTTACATCGCCGCCATGGGACTCGCTGCGCTCCCGGCGGCAGCGGCCGTCGGCGTGCGCTTTGTCGAGGGCGCGCCCAAGGACCGGTTCGAGATCACCAACCGCGCTGCGTGCGCCCTGCGCGATACCGAAGTCGTCATCGACCTCAGGCCCTCGGCCGCGGGCCTTGTCTTCGATGTCACCGCCCTGGGGGCCGGCGTCGAGGTGTTTCAGCCACTGGAGATCGTCGCCGGCGCCGACGCACTGGCCTCGGTGTCCAGCGTGGTGGACGGCGACAGACAGGTCGTGCTGTCGATCCGCCGCCTGGCGCCGGCGGCACGCATCGCCTTCACCATCGACGTCGACGACACGCTCGGCCCACGCGGCATCACGGTGTCCGGTTCGGAAATCGAAGGGGCCGTCGTGCGGGTGAACACGGCGGGCGCGACCGCCTCCGGTCGTTTTTCAAACAACGGCGAAGCCGTGGTGCCAACGCCTGGCTGCCGTTGACGGGCGTCGTGCCCTGCCGGGCCAAACGTTTCCGGGCATGGCGGCCGGGCGGCCAGCCCAACGAGCCCGGCCATTCGCCTTCAACCGGCTTCTGACTTTGAATGGCGAAGATAGAGGCAGGCCAGTCCAATGGGCGCAAGAACCATCGCCGAACCCCAACACAGGGCGATGGTGAGACATTTCATGAGCATCATGACGATGGCATTCACGACCAACAGGTTCTCACCCATGACAAAGCGGACCGCGCTCTCGTATGCAAAACGGGCGTAGGGATACAGCAGGGAATGGATGGCAAAAAAAGGCAGCGCATCCAGGGGAAGCCGCTGCGCTGCCCTGGCCACGACGAGCCAGGCGAATGCGGCGAAAAGAACGCCAAAAAAGAGCTGCCGAAAATAGTATTTTCTGGTCAGACCGCCCAATGTTTTCTGAATGACTGGATGCACCCGTTTCCCCTTTCGTTTGGGTGAAATGCCCAAAGCGGGGGGCAGTCTAGTGCCGGGGTATTTTCAGTTCACTACTGTTCCAGCACTATTTTTTCGCGGCAGCTCACGCGTCAATTCCGGACAGAAACAGAGCGCCACACGCCACCTGGATTTTCAAACCCGGGTGCGCTTTCGAACAGACGGCGGGGCTGGCTTGCAGCAGACTCGTCGCTGGTGCCGAAGCCCACAGCCTTGTCTGGACAGCTCCAGGCACTCCACTCAGACGCTGCACCGCCCCACACCGAACGCATGGCCGTTCAACGGTGCACATCCAACCCGGGAAACCCCATGAAAATCTTGATGATCCTGACCTCGCACGACCAACTCGGCAACACCGGCAAGAAGACGGGTTTCTGGCTGGAGGAGTTCGCTGCGCCCTGGTACGTTTTCAAGGACGCTGGCGCCGAGATCGTGCTCGCCTCTCCCAAGGGCGGGCAGCCACCCCTGGACCCCACCAGCGACGCCGAAGACGCGCAGACCGATGACACCCGCCGGTTCAGAAACGACCCGGCGGCCATCGAAACACTGGCCCACACCACCCGGCTGGCCGAGGTGTCCGGCGAGGGCTTCGACGCGGTGTTTTTCCCCGGCGGCCATGGCCCCCTGTGGGACCTCGCCGAAGACAAACATTCGATCCAGTTGATCGAGTCGATGTTTGCTGCCGGCAAGACGGTGTCGGCGGTTTGCCATGCACCGGCCGTGTTCCGCCACACGAAATCGGCCGACGGCGCGCCACTGGTCAAGGGCAGGAAGGTCACGGGTTTCACCAACACCGAGGAAGAAGCCGTGCAACTGACCCGGATCGTGCCGTTCCTGATCCAGGACATGCTCGCGTCCAACGGAGCGCTGTACCAGAAGGGCGAGGACTGGCAGTCCTTCGTGGTCACCGACGGCCATCTGATCACGGGACAAAACCCCGCTTCATCGGCCGCTGCCGCGCGCGCCGTGCTCGCACAACTGCAGGCGACCTGAAAGGCCCGGGCGCGCCGGGGACCCCCTCAGCGCACGGGTACCGCCGCCTGCACAAAGCGGGCGATGCGGCGCACGGCTTCACGCCCTTCGGGCACCAGCGCGGCGTGCATCTGGAAGTCGTGCCACAGGCCATGCCATTCCTGCCAGGTCACGGCCACACCGGCGCCCAGCAAGCTCGAGTACAGGCGCCTTGCCTCCCGACAGAACAACTCGCTGCTGGAGGACTGGATGAGGACCGGGGGCAAGTGACGCAGGTCGGCGTGGATCGGGGTCACCAGCGGCGAGGATCGCATGGCGGGCGCCACGTAGCCGTCCCGTGTCCAGGTCACCCAGCCGGGCGTCAGCAGTCGGTCCGTGCTGCGGTCCGGCAGGTGGACGAGGGTCCAGTCCACGCAGGGAGAGATCAGCACCAGCGACCCGGGAAGCGACTGCCCGCGCTCCCTGCGCAGCAGCGTGAGGGTGAGTGCCAGATGAGCGCCCGTCGAATCACCGGCGAACACCATCTTCCGCACATCCATGCCCTGTTTCTCCAGCGTCGCCACAAAGGCCTGGGCATCTTCCAGCTGCGCCGGGTAGGGATGCTCGGGTGCGAGCCGGTACGCCGGCACATGGACCACCCTGCGGGCCTCCAGCGCCAGCAGGCGTGTGAGGCTTCGATGCGTGTCGGGTGAGCACACGGTGTAGCCACCGCCATGGAAGTACACGATGGCAGCGTCGCTGTTCACCGGGCCCGGGGGCAGGTGCCGGTCGCAGGGTCGGTCATTCAGGTGCAGCCGCTGCGTCAGCACGCCTTGGCCCTGGGGTAGGGTCCATCGCAGCAAACCCGTCAGCAGCCGCTGCAGGCGAAGCGGTGTGCGCGGGCTCATCCAGGGGCGGACGAGCCAGCGCAGCTGGGCCCCGACCAGCCTGGCCTGAAAGGACAGTGTCCGTCCTGCGTTGACCGACTCGTGGCCCGCTGCGTCCCGGGGCGGCCCTGGCGCATCCGGAATCGAGGTGGCTTCCACCGGGCTGTGGATGGACGTTCTCATGGCGGCGGCTCGCTGCCTGGCTGCCGGCGCCCTCACAGCGGGCTGGCCGGACGGCAGATCCAGGTGCCGCTGCATTGGACGGGCCGGACGTACAGATGCCGAGCAACGCCGGGTTGCGAGAAGCCGCCCGGGAAAAACATCACCGGTCCGTGGAAGATCGAGCCCAGCTCCCCCTCGGTGTTGGCCTGCGCCACCAGCGCCGAGGTGCTGGTGGTTGCGGGCAAGGCCAGGTATTCGAACGTGGCCGACTGCGCGATGTCCCTCACGTACACGTTCCTGAATGCATCGTTTCCAGGGTTGCCGGAAAAGGCGTATTCGCCGATGAAGCGGTAGCCCTGCCGGCCCTGCGCGTTGGCCTGCGCCAGAAAGGTGTCGGGCGTGGCGGCGGTCGTGGTGGTCTGCAGCTCGTAGGTGTAGCGCGCGCCGCTGCTGTCCCGGCTGTAGATCGCAACCGTGCTGCCGCCGATCGTGAACTCTCCCAGAAAGAAGAAGCCCCGGTCGCCCTGTGCGTTGGCCTGGTTCAGGAAGCCCGCGCTGGAGCTCTGGCTGGGCAGCAGTTCGTGGCTGAACGGCGCGAAGCCCCCGGCATCCCTGACGTAGACCACGCTGTCCACCAGAAAGGTGCTGTGGGCGAACCCGCGCGCGCCCTGGGCGTTGAGCTGCGCCAGCAGCCCCGCGGCGTTGCCCGGTGGATCGAGCGCTTCCCAGCTGTAGGTGGTGGGCAGGTCCCTCACGTAGAGGTTGATGAAGTCGTTGCCGCTGGCGGCAAAACCGGTGAGGTAGGCGTAGCCGCTGGCGCCCTGCGCATTGGCCTGCGCCAGCAAGCCGGCACGGTCTTCGCGGTAGGTGTCCGACAAATACACAGGCCTGACGACACCGGCCACCAGGTTGCGGCAGGTGAGCACCACCGATGAGACGCTGGCACTGGCCGTGCCGGAGGCCTGGGTCAACACACAGGTTTGCCCGGCGGGCTGCGTGAGCACCGAGACGGCGTAGGCCGCATTGACCGACACGCTGGTCGGGAAGGTGAAGCCACCGTTGGAACCCACCGTGAGGTCATCGCCCCCGTTGTTCTGCAGCTCCACGACCTTGCCCGTACCAAGACCGTTCACACTGCCGCCGATGGTGACGGTGTTGGACGCCAATGCCTCGCAACTCACCTCCACGGTGGCGACGTTGCCCGAGGCGTTGCCGCTGCCCTGGCTCACGGAACAGCGCTGGCCCGCGGGATGCGAGCGCACGGTCACGGCATAGGCCGCATTCGCCAGCACGGACGTGGGAAAGTTGAACGCCCCGTTGACGCCCAGCGTGAGGGTGTCGATGCCGTTGTTCGAGACCGACACGGTCTGGCCTGTGGCCAGACCCCTGAGTTGTCCACCAATGGTGTAGGCGGCAACTGGAGAGCCATCGCTGTCGCCGTCGCCGCCACCCCCACCACACGCCGCCAGCAGGGCGACCAGAAGAAGCCACGGAACGGTTCTGAAAAAGGCCGGTGATCGACGCATGAGGGTTTCCTTGCTTTGAGAACGACCGGTTCATTCTCAAGTTCGCCAATCCACCCGGGAACCCTTCTCAAGTCGGGTTCATCGTCCGCTTTGGGCAAGGCCCCCAGCGACCCGACCTCGGTAGGGTTCCTTCATGACGCTGACGGCAAGACACTGCTCATGGCCGGCCCGTTCCGGCAGCCTCTCATCAGGGAATGTTCAACATGAAGTCACTCGGTATCCTGTTCACCACGGCGCTTGTCGCAGCCATCACCGGATGCGCCGGAAACGTCAAGGCCCCTCACATCTATTCGCCGGAAGAAACGCGATCAGGCGGCATCGGGACCTCGATCATTCCCAGGGGATCGACCGGTGAGATCTCGTACTGCGATGCCGGCATGGCCTTCCAGGTGAAGTCGCGAAGAGACCAGGCCTACGCGGCGATTGCCGCCGCCTGCCAGGGTGAAGACAGATACACCATCGTTGGCGACTATTCCTCAGGCGGCCAGGCCCGAACCGTGGTGGGTGGCATCGAAACCAGCTGCCCGGGACTGGCCGGGCGCAAGATCATCTTCAAGTGCACCGGCCCGGCACCGCGACCCAGCGGACTGCGCAGCAACCAGTAGCCTGAACAGCCATGAAAAAAATTGTTCTCATTCTGGCGCTGTGCGCCCTGGGCGGATGCGCGCTCACCACGGTCAACGAAGAAAGCGTCAAGCAGGGCATGCCCGAAGCCAAGGTGTTCGAGCTGCGGGGCGCCGGCTACAACTACGACCGTGTCTGGAAGGCAGCCATGAGCGCCATGGGCAACGGCATGGTCATCATCGACAGCCACAAGCCGTCCGGTGCCATCCGCTCGCGCATGAGCCACGGGCCCACGGGAAAAGTGGTGGGCTTCTTCATCCGGCCCACCACACCCACGGCAAGCCACTACCAGATCGAGATCGTGAGCCGGGAACCGGTCAGTCTGTTCAAACTGCCCGAGCCCACCAGCTGGGAGCCGTCGGTGCTGGCGGACTTCAAGGCCGCACTGTCGCAAAAATGATGGAGCGCTGAACCGCATCGGCGGCGATTTCCGCGATCGCCTGCAAGCACGCGATGGGCGCTAAGCTGTCGCACACCCACCCGACCGTTCCATGCCGCCAAGCTCCTACGTCATCGTGCTCGACGACCACCCGCTGGTGGGCCGCGGCATGGCGCAGTACCTGCAGTCGCTCCACCCCGCGTTGACGGTCTGTGTGGCTGCCAGCTGGGACGAGGTGCAGGACCTCCTGCAATCGGGCGGCTGCCCGCTGTTGCTGGTGGCCGACGTCTGGCTGGCCGACAGCAGCAGCCTGGGGTCGCTGGCGCAGTGGCGCTTGCACTGCGGGGAAACGCCGTGGCTGGCCATGAGCGGCGACGACGACCCCTCGGTGCACCTGCGTGTGCAAGGCGCGGGCGCACAAGGCTTCGTGCACAAGCAGGCCACGCCCGAGGTCTTTGCACGCGCCTTTGCAGCCCTGCTGGCAGGCCAGCGCTGGTTCGAGCCGGATGCGGCACATCCGGCCCCGGCGCACCGCAGCCGGGAATGGGCTGTGACACCCGCGGAACTGGGCCTGACGCCGCGCCAGGGCGAGATCCTGGCGCTGGTGTTGCGCGGTCTGCCCAACAAACGCATCGCGCACACGCTCGATGTGTCCGAGAGCACGGTGAAGGAACACCTCACCGGCATTCTGGAGCGCCTGGGTGTGAAGACCCGGGTCGAGATACTGACCCACCTGCGCGGGCGTCGGCTGGTTCTGGAGCCGCCGCCATGCGCATGACCGAAACCTTCGGTCCCCTGCTGCCCGTCGACACCCGCGATCTGTCTGCCGCCGGCAGGGTCCAGATGCTGGACCTGACCTTCGCTCGCCACCGCCTGGGCATTTCGATCATGCCCCTGGTGGCAGCGCCATTGGTCTGGTTCCTGTCGCGGCTGCAGGACGCGACCTGGCTGGCCGTGTGGGCGGGAGCCTTCTTTCTGTCGGCACTGGCCATGCGGGTCATCGGACGGCACTTTGCGCGCGACCTGAGGGTGCTGGACGCCGGGTCCTTGCTGCACAAGTGGCAGCCCCGCATTGAAAACATCGCGCTGCTGCACGGCGCTGGCCTGAGCGCTTCCGTGGTGCTCACGGCGGGGCAGGCCCCGTATGAGTTCGCGTTGTTGCTCTTTGCATCGCTGGCCTGCATCGCGGCGGCCAATGCCACCCACCAGAACGCGACGATGAGTGTTTTCCTGCGCTTCTTCTTCTCCGGCTGGGTCACCTGCACCCTGCTCAGCGTGTGGGCGTTTCCGTCGCATTGGCCGTATGTGTTGCCACTGTGCCTGCTGTTCAGCGTCGGTGTGTACCGCGATGCCCTGATCTCCCACCGCTTCTTTGTGGAGCAGGTCCGGCTGGAAGAGCGCAGCCAGCAGCTGATCGAACAGCTCAAGGCCGCCCGGCAGGGCGCGGAGCTTGCGCTGCAGGAAAAGAACCTCTTCCTGTCCACCGCCAGCCACGACCTGCGCCAGCCGATCCACGCCATGTCCTTGCTGGTGGAAGCGATTGCCCAGCGCAACCAGGAGCCGGGTCTCAAACCGCTGCTGGCCGATCTGAAGACCGGCATGGATTCGATGAACTTCATGTTCACCTCCCTGCTCGACCTGACCCGGCTGGAGAACGGCACCGTCACGCAGCGTGCCGCCCCGGTGGCACTCAAGGCCTTGCTGCGCGACACCGCCATTCTGTTCCGGGAGCAGGCGAGCCAGCGGGGTCTGGCGCTGCGCCTGCATCTGCCGCGGGAAGCGGCTCATGTCTGGGCCGATCCCGGCCTGCTGCGCCAGGCCCTGGTCAACCTGGTGCACAACGCACTGCGCTACACCGAGCGCGGCGGCATCCTGATCGGGCTGCGGCGTCGCGATTTGCATTGGCAGGTCGAGGTCTGGGACACGGGTGTGGGCATCGCGGAAGAAGACGGACCACAGATCTTCTCCCCCTGGTTCCGCAACCAGCACGCCTGGCGCCTGGACAGCGCAGGACATGGCCTGGGGCTGGCTGTGGCGGCGCGCTGCGCCCGGCTCATGGACGCCACCCTGGGCTTTCAGTCGCGCCTGGCCAGAGGATCGCGTTTCTGGCTGCGGCTGCCGGTGCATGTGGCACCGGTCGACCCGCCTGCGCCCGAGGTGCACACCCTGACACCGCTGCCGCCGCTGCACGGCCGCTGCCTGGTGCTCGATGACGACCCACAGGTGCTGACGGCGTGGAAGGCCTTGCTGGAGGGTTGGGGCGTGAGCGGCCGCTACGCCACCACAGCCCGGGAAGCGCTGCAACACCTGGACGCCGGTTTCACGCCCCAGGCGGTGTTTTGCGACCAGCGACTGCGCTCGGGCGAAAGCGGGTTCGAGATCCTCAAGATGGTTCTGGGCCGCTGTCCGCTGGCGGCCGGTGCCATGGTGAGCGGTGAGTTCGCGTCGCAGGATCTGCAGGAGGCCGAGCGCGAGGGATATCTGGTCTTGCGAAAACCCTTGGACCCGATCGTGCTGCATGCGCTGTTGTCGACCTGGCATGACGCCAGCCAGCCCTGAGAGGCCATCCCGGCTCGCAGCGCGGGTCAGGGTCTGCCACGGGGCCCCGCGGAAGGTGGAGCCGTCGGGGCCCCTTCAGCCCAAGCCCTTGGCCAGGGCCTCGAACACCACCCGGATGCGCCGGGAGGTGCGCAGTTCGCGGTGGCTGACCAGCCAGATCGGAAAGCGCACGGGGGGCACCTCGTCGAGCACGCGCACGATGCCTTCTGTGTCGCTTGCGATCTCGTCCATCATGGCGCCAATGCCCATGCCCTGGCGCACCAATGACCAGTGCGCGACCGAATGCTCTGCATAGCAGCTGAAGTTCGCCTCGGTGAGCGGCAGGCCGTGCTGGCGCAGATAGCCAAGATACTGACCGGTGCGGTCCGAGCCCACAAAAGCCAGGTGGGCGGCCTCTTCGGCGCTGCGCGGATGGCCGTGGATGCGCACCCAGTCCTCAGACGCGTAAAAGCTGGCCGAGGCCTCGCGGATGAGCCGGGCGATCAGGTCGGGCTGCTCCGGCTTGACGTGACGAATGGCGATGTCGGCCTCCCGGCGCAGCAGATCGCTCAGCGCATTGGAGGAGATCACCTCGATGGCGATGCCCGGCTCCTGCTCGCGCAGCCGGCGCACCAGGGGAGGCAACACGTGGGCCGCCACCGCGTCGGTGGCCGAGACGGAAACCACACCACCCACGG
The DNA here is from genome assembly GCF_030373225.1 of Hydrogenophaga sp. Classification (GTDB taxonomy): domain Bacteria; phylum Pseudomonadota; class Gammaproteobacteria; order Burkholderiales; family Burkholderiaceae_C; genus Hydrogenophaga. The sequence goes on from NZ_JAUCZG010000002.1 coordinate 175,957, forward strand.
CCTGCGAGCGGCCGGTGGCCGCCAGGCCCAGCGCCTCGGCGGCGGTTCCCATCGTGCGCGCGTGTTCCAGGAGTTCCAGCCCGGTGGGCGTGAGCGCCATGGCCTTGCCCACACGCTCGAACAAGGTCACGCCCATGCGCTGCTCGATGGCCGCCACCTGGCGGCTCAGCGTGGGTTGGGTGAGTCCGAGCTTGCGGGCGGCGGCCGACAACGAACCCGTCTCGGCCGTTTCAAGAAAGGCCTTCAGCTGGTTCCAGTCGAGTTGATTCATACGTCAATGCATATCTTCACTGCAATTAACCGCGATTCCCTGCGGTGCGGCGCATGGATAGTATCCCGCTGCCACCCATTCCCATCATCCATTCGTTCGCAAACATGGCCTTCCACAGCAACGCTCCCACCGTGACCTCAGGACCCTTTTCTCAAACCCGCGCCATGGCGCGCACCAAGGCGCTTTTCTGGGACCGCGTGGCGCACAAATACGCGGCCGACCCGATTGCCGACCTGGCCGGCTATGACGCCACGCTGCGGCGCGTGCGCGGCTTGTTGACCGACGATCAGGACGTGCTGGAGATCGGCTGCGGCACGGGCACGACAGCGTTGCAGCTGGCGCCCTCCACCCGCAGCCTGCTGGCCACCGACCTCTCGGCCAACATGATTGCCATCGCGCGGGAGAAGCTGGCGTCGCAGCCTGTGGCGCAGCTGAGCTTTGCTGTGGCCGATGCGGACATGCCGTCGTTCGGACAGGGGGCCTACCACGCGGTGCTGGCCTTCAACCTGCTGCACCTGGTGAACGATCTTGATCAGGCCGTGTCGGTTGCGGTACAGGCGTTGAAGCCGGGTGGCCTGTTGATTTCCAAGACGCCCTGCCTGGCGGAGATGAATCCCCTCATTCCCCGCGTGGCGCTGCCCTTGATGCGCGCCATCGGGAAAGCGCCTCACGTCCTCTGTTTCAAGGCAGGCGAATTGCAGTCGGCCATCACCCGGCACGGCATGGAGATCGTCTCGGTGGAGCGGCACGGCACGCGCGGCAAGGACATCCGGTGCTTCATCGTGGCGCGCAAGACGGCCTGAGTTTGCCGACCCTGAGCCCGAGGCCGGTCGAGCCTGTCACGGCATTCATGGCTGCCGGCAGAATTCAGGATCTGGCCCCGAAACCCTTGTCACCTTGTCTGGAGGATCCATGTCTGGAGGCAACTGGAAAGAAATGTATGCCGCCGCCGAAGGTGGCGATCTGGCACTGGTCGAATACCACGTGAAGCGCGGTGTGGACGTCAACTACGCCCATCCCGAGTTTTTGTCCACGCCGCTCGTGGCGACCATTCTGGCGAGACAGGAAGAGGTTGCCCGTTTTCTGCTCGAGTCCGGGGCCGACCCCAGGCTTCACTCGGAGTTTGATGCCATGACCCCTGTCGAGGCAGCGCGACACGTCGGCCTGGCCGGGCTGGAGGCCTGGCTGGTGCAGCTGGGGGCCACACCTGCGCCTCCCATGCAACAACAGCGCAGGGGTTGGCTGGGCAGGCTCATCGGACGGGGGCGCCGTTGACGGTCCGCGCGAGCGCCCTCTTCGGATCGCAAGCCATGCTGTCCATCCAGCTTCTGGCCCTCTGTGTGCTGGCCTGCGTGGGCACATCCACCAGGGCCGAAGACGCCGCAGAACGAAAGTTCGTTCGAAAGGGCATGGGAGAGGGTGAGGTGCTTTTCAGGATCGGCAAGCCCGACCACGAAGCGTTCAGGCGCGTGGTCCGGGGAGAACCCGAAGAGAAGACCTGGACCTACTTTCCACACGCCAGAGACCGTCAGACCCTGACCGTCCTCACCTTTCACTCGGGTGTGGTGACGCAGATCGATCGAAAAGTGGCGAGGTGATCTGCCCCCCCGGCAGGCTCCGGCCCCGGGCGGGTGAGCGGTTCAGGGTGTGGCGGCAGCCACCCGCCCCCGTATCTCGACTTCCACGCGGCGGTTGTCCTGCAGGCAGGCGATGAGCTGCGAACGCGGCTGCTTGTCCTCGCAGCGTTTGACGGGCTGTTCCGAACCCTTGCCTTCCACCACGAACAGCGCCGGGGGCAAGCCGCGGGCGACGAGGTGGTCGCGCACGGCGGTGGCGCGTTGCAGCGACAGCGGCTGGTTGTGCTGCGCGCTGCCCAGGCGGTCGGTGTGGCCGACCAGCACGATGCGCTCGATGCCCCGAAGGCCTTTGGCGCGCTCGGCCAGCAGATCCAGCCGGGCGCGGCCGGCGGCGCGGATGTCGCTGACGCTGGCGCGGTCGAAGTCGAACAGGGCATCGGTGGTGAGCACCAGGCGCTCGATCACCACCTCCCGAACCACCGGTGCCACCGCAGCGGCGGCCGGTGCCGGCGCCGCACAGGCGGCCGCACCGCGGTCCATCGCGTCGGCCTGCTGTTCGGCGATGCCGATGTAGGGGTTGGCATGGCGCCAGCCGCCTTCGGCGTACTCGTGGCCGGACCAGACCAGCTGAACCTCCAGGCAGGCGGCCTGCGCGACCACGCAGGCGGCAGCGGGGGTGGACTTCACCCGGGCCGCGCGGGTCCACAGGTCTTCGCGCAGGCGAACGCTGTTGCCGACGGCGGGCGTCCGGTCGGCCGGCGGCTTGCCTTGTTCCAGCGCGTCCACCAGGGCCTTCGATTCGGCAAGCGCCTCCTCGATCACACGGCTGCGGTCGTTCTCGTGGTAGTTCTGCTGCGCCATGTCGAGCCAGCACTGCGCCTTGGCCCAGTGCGGGTTGCCGGTGGGCACGCGGCCGTTCTGGTTGAGCCCGGCCAGGCGCTGGCGCAGGGCGCTGATGGCACGGTGATCGGCGCGGATGGCTTCGTCGGTGAGACGCTCGGGCGCCGCGTGGGGCGGCAGCGCGCCGGGGGCACGGTCGGTGACACGCGGGTCGGTGACGGCGCAGCCGGCCAGGCCGATGCCCAGGCCCAGGCCCAGCGCGATGAGGGGCAGTGAAGGTGTTTTCATGGCGTGCAGGGTTCTGTGTCGCTTCAACGGGGCAGCGAACGGTTGGTGACCGCGTCGTCGTCGCGGAACAGGGTTTCGTCGAACTTGAAGCGCAGGCGGAGGTAGACGCCTTTGCGGGTGTAGGCCGAGCCCTGGAGCTCGTCGTCGGAGAAGCCGCGCAGGTTGTAGCCCACCGAGCGGGCCTCAGGGCGGTGCGGAAGGGCCCAAGCCGGGCAGCTTGATACAGTTCAGGCCCGCCCACGCAGGAGGCTCCATGGCCCGACTCTTTTCCAACCGTGATCGCCCCTTTGACCTCGGTGTCTTGCCAACCGAACTTCTGCTGCGTGGCACCGTGGAGCCGGTCGCTGGTGCGCGCCAGCCGGAAGATGCAAGCCCGCCGGGTGCCGACGCGATGCTGGGTGCGCTGCCCGAATACAGGGCGCTGTTCGACAGCCACCTGGATGGCGCGACCGCGCCCGCGCAAGCGCCGGTGCCCGCTGACCTCGTCACCCGCGCACGCAACCTCAAGGCCTCGGCCTACTTTCTGGAAGCCACGCTGGCCGGTGTCTGCGAGCTTGAACCACAGGACTGGCTGCAGGCGGAACACCCCGCGCACACCCACGCCTTCGTGCTGCTGGTCGAATTCAGCCGCGAACCCAAGCCTGGCGAGCCGGGCGCGCCTTGGATCTGCGGCACCAACGCCGAGCGCACCGACCTGCGGTGTGCCGAAGTGGCGGTGGTCATGGCGGGCTACATCCGCGCGCTGGGCTGGTCGGCGCGCGGGCACGTGGCCGGCCAGACGCAGGTGCATCTGGCCACCCTGGCCCAGCGCGCCGGCGTGGCGAAAGCCGTCGATGGCGTGCTGGCGATGCCCTTTTCCACACGCGGCTTTCGCATCGGCGTGGTCACCACCGACTATCCGCTGGCCACCGATCTGCCGATCGCACCCGAAGCCTCGCTGGCCTGGCCGGACGCCGAAACCTACATGGGTGCCATGGGCACCCGGCCCGGCTTCGAAGACGATGAGCTGGCGCGGCGCCCGGTGCACATGGGCCGCTACGCGATGGAGCGCATCCGCCGTGTTGACGAGCCCACCACGCTGGTGCTGCGCGACGAAATCCGCCGCGTGCCCAAGCGCGCCGACCTGTTCACACGCGCGCTGGCCGGCGACCTGGGCGACAAAGCCAGGACCGAGCGCAGCCGCTTTGCCGTCAAGCATCCGCTGGCCTTTGCCATGACGCCCCTGATCCGCGGCCTGGTGCCTCTGCAGGGAACGCGCGAACCGCTGCAGCCCACCGGCCTGGGCGGTGATCTGTCGGACCCGCAGCGCAACGCCGACGCCATCAAGGCGCTGGCCCACGTGATGGGCGCCGACCTGGTGGGCATCTGCGAGGCCGAGCCCTGGATGTACTACTCCCACGACGAGGTCGAGGGCCGGCCGATCGAGCCCTACCACCGCTATGCGGTGGTGATGCTCATCGACCAGGGATTCGAGACCATGGAGGGCGCCTCGGGCGATGACTGGATCTCGGGTGCGCAGTCGATGCGGGCCTACCTGCGTGGGGCCACGATGGCCGGCGTGATGGCGGCCCACGTGCGGCGCATGGGGTACTCGGCGCGCGCACACTCCAACGCCCATTCCGAACTGCTGCACCTGCCAGCCGTGCTGATGGCCGGCCTGGGCGAGCTCTCGCGCATTGGCGAGCTGATCCTCAATCCTTTCATTGGCCCACGTTCGAAGTCGGTGCTGTTCACGACCGACCTTCCGCTGGCGGTGGACAAGCCGATCGACTTCGGTCTTCAGGCCATGTGCCATCTGTGCATGAAGTGCGCGCGCGAGTGCCCCTGCAACGCCATCCCATTCGGGCCGAAGGTGATGTTCAACGGCTACGAGATCTGGAAGCCCGACGTCGAAAAATGCGGCAAGTACCGGCTCACCAACATGAAGGGATCGGCCTGCGGCCGCTGCATGAAGACCTGCCCCTACAACCGGGAGGATCTGGTCGAGTCCGAGCGTCTGCTGTGGCTGTCCATCGACGTGCCGGCCTCGCGCCGCCAGCTCATTGCCCACGACGACAGCAGCGGCGGTGGCCAGCGCAACGCGGTCAAGCGCTGGTGGTTCGATCTGGAGATCGTGGACGGTGCGGCGGTCACCCCTGCGGGCGGCGTGAACGAGCGCGACCTGGACCCGTCGCGCACCGACAAGCTGGCAGCGGTGCAGAAGCTCGCGTTCTATCCGCCCGCGCTGCAGCCCGCCGGTGGCACGACCTTGCAGACGGTGTCGCCCATCGACCGCCAGGCCGGCTTGCAGGCCTATGCGGCGGCCGAGTCACCCGTGGCGGCGCGCCGACGTCGCAGCAACCGCACGCCAGACGCCTGAAGTCCCGCGTTGCGATCCATCGGGTGGCAAGCCGGCTGCTCCGCGCGATGTTTTTTGGGGTAGCCGATGGGGAACTCGCCCGACGCCAAAAACCCCTTGTGATTTGAAGCCTCACAGCAACCTGCAACACGACACTGTGTCGCTGTGTGTGGTGCAGATTGAACCTTGTGTCTACTTGGCGAGGTGGCTAGATCTTGTGGCTTGGACTACCGCACAACATCCATCCTGAAGGGCGGCTGTGCAGCGGTTGCAGACGATGGGGATGCAATGACGCGCGCGTGGTCGTTGCCATACTGCAGTCATTCAGTCCCTGGCAGTGAGTGGGCTTGAGGGTCAGCTTTCTGTGGTGCTGCAGACTTCGCAGGACTAGGTGTGGCGCACACACGGCGTTTGGATGCGCCGCCCCCCAGATGTTCTTCCTCCAGCAAGCGCCCGCCGCTAGCATTTCAGACACGCACGACCATCTCGCGACGCTCCAGGGTCATAGCTTTCGGTCAACGACAGCCTTGAGCGCGTGGTACATAAGTGTCAGTCAGCGCACATGCGCCTGAGCTTTGCGTTCTCGTACTGCAACAATCGTAGCTGGGACAGTTGCGAGACCGCCCACGATGCGTGTTGAACAGGTCGAACTTAAAGCCATGCACTCCAAGCAGGTATCCGCATCGGCCCTTGTGCTCGCCAAAGACGGCGCGGATTCACCTGCGGCTGTGGTGGCTCGATGAACTCGGCCAGCATCTGAATCGAAATCACTTGCTCCACCGTGCGGCGCAGCACGCCGCTCTGAATCGCCCGGAGGGTGGCCACTTGGAATGGGACTATCGCCGAAGCGAAGGTGGAAAATTGAGCAGCTATTAACCGTGCCACACCTTCTCCGTAGCCAGTGGTGGCGCCATCAGCACGATCGGCAGCCCATCTGAGATCGATCTCTCAACTCCGACACGCAAGCCAAAGACGGACTGAATGCCCACCTCTGTCAGGACCTCCACCGGAGGTGCGTCCTTGACCAGACGGCCATTGCTGAACACGAGGACACGGTCAGCATATCGGCTTACCATGTTGAGGTCGTGCATCACTGCCACGACCGTAGCACCCTGCCTTGACTGGTGCCACGCATGGTCGAGCACCGCCTTTTGCTGCGCGAGGTCCAGCGCAGAGGTAGGCTCGTCCAACAACAGCAAGCGGTCCGACGGTTCGTCCCATATCTGTGCGAGAACGCGTGCGAACTGAACCCGCTGGCGCTCACCACCCGACAAGGTGGTAAAGCGTCGATGCGAAAACTCGTCCAGCGCCAGTGCACTCAGTGTTTCGTTCACCACCCGCACTGCGGTATGGATAGATTCCCCGCGATGCGGCAGGCGACCCATTGCCACCACTTCGCGCACCGTGAAGTCGAACGCGAGTTGTGAGCTCTGCGGCATCACCGCCATGCGCCGCGCCAGATCGCCGCGCTTCCATTCGGAAAGTGAGCGGCCCAGCAGTGTGATTGCGCCAACTGACTCCCATTCACCCGTGACCGCCTTGAGCACCGAGGACTTGCCTGCGCCATTCGGTCCGATGATGGCCACAAATTCGCCGGGTGCGATGCGCAGATCGTCGATCAGCACAAGATCGCCGCCACCGCGAGACACACGTAGGCCACTCACCATGAGCGCGGAAGGCCTCACAGACCCGCTCATGGACGCGCTTCCTCCGTGCCCTGGCGGCGACGCAACAACCACAGGAAGAATGGAGCACCAATGAAAGCGGTGAGGATGCCGATGGGTAGCTCGGCGGGCCGCACCGCGGTGCGTGCGACCATGTCGCCCGCGGTCAACACCATGGCGCCCAACAGTGATGCCAGCGGCAACACCAGTCGGTGGTCCGGCCCAACCAACAGGCGCGCCATGTGCGGTGCCACCAGACCAACAAACCCGATCACACCGCTGACGGCGACCACCGCGCCGGCCGATGCGGCGGTGAGCGCAATGACCGTTCGCTTGAGCGACTCAACCGCCACTCCCAAGTGCAGCGCCTCTGACTCGCCCAGCAACAAAGCATTGAGCTGATGAGCCAACCACGGCCCCACCAGCACCATGAGCACGATGGCCGGCGCTGCGCCCAGCAGCGAAGACCATGTCGCTCCGCCCATGCTTCCCAGGCTCCAGAAGGTAAGGTTACGCAGTTGCTCGTCGGTGGCCAGGTAGGTGAGCAAGCCAATGCCCGCTCCAGTGAGCGCATTGATGGCGATACCGCACAGGAGCATGGTGGTGGCATCGAGCACGCCATCGCGCTGCGAAAGGCGAAATACCAGCGTGGCGGTGGCCAGGGCGCCAAGAAATGCCGCCACGGGCAAGGTCCACACACCGAGCACCAGGGCCAGACCGTGCAGCACCGTGGCGCCCAGCACGATCACGGAAACGGCACCCAATGCCGCACCCGCGGATACCCCGATGAGCGCTGGATCAGCCAACGGGTTGCGAAACAAGGCCTGCATCATCACACCGGCACATGCCAGCCCCGCGCCCGCCAGCAGCGCGAGCAGCACACGCGGTAGCCGTACGTTCAGTACCACGACGCGCTGCGCGTCAGTTATGTCGGGATGGGCTTGCCCCAGCAGGATGGCCACCACCTTGCCCGGTGCGATGGCCACCGCCCCGGTTCCTATGGCGATCACCGCCGTGGCCAGAAACATCAAGGCAGTGATGATCAACACCCATGGCGCGGCGCGTTGTCGGGTCCAGACCTGACTCATGGAAAGCCCGGATGGATCTGCCGTGCCAGCGTGCGCACACCCTGTGGCGTGAAGATGCCCATGCCTTGAAGGAAGTGGCCTGGTACGGTGATGAGCCTCCCTCCCTTGCCCGCGGGTGTATCCATTGCACCTGGCGCGCGCAGGGCCACAGGTACGCCGTCGACAGGCGAAGTGCCGTCCTGGTTTGTCAGGATGAATTCCGGTGCGGCGACGATCATGGCCTCGGTGCTCATCACCTTGAAGCCTTCAATATCCTGCGCTACGTTAATAGCACCGGCCAGTTCCAGCAGGGCCGCGACATTGGTGTTTCGGCCGCCGACCAGCGTGGGTCGGCTGCCACCGGCCAGTATGAACAACGCTCTCGGCCGGCGAGACTGGCGTGCCACGTCTGCACGAACCACGGCCATCTCCCGATGAAACCTGGCGATCAGAGCCTCTCCTTCGCTCTCTCGCCCAAGCAGCTCGGCCACCACGCGAATGCGCTTTTCGACACCGTCAGGCGTTTGGTCTGCGCTAAGCACATGCACGGCAACACCGGCTGCGCGCAGTTGTTCAAGGGTTTGCGGCACGGTCCACTCGTTGGTCACAAGCACCCTGGTCGGCGACACCGAGAGCATGGGTTCGGCCGAGGTTTGCCGAAAGCCCGGCAGACGCGGCACGGCCTTTAGCTCGGTAAGGTGATCTGATCCGCCCCCCAGTGCCACGATCTGCTGCCCCCCACCCAGTGCGACCACGATCTCGGCAACGTAGCTGTTGGTCACAATCCATCGTTCTGCGCGCCCCTTTGCCTGAGCGCTCGCAGTGGCAGCTGTCACGAGCGTCAGCCCTGCGCCGAGCAACATGCCAAACGTGCGACGACTGCAATTCACGTCGTTGGGCAGGTTCACAGGGTTACCCCCGTCTCCAGCCCCGCCAGCCAGGCACCAGCCCGCGCGGGCGATTCATCCGGGACAAGGTCAATGGAACCGCCGTCGGCTTCAAGCAGGCGAACGCCGATGGAGCCGTCCGGTGACTGCACTTGCAGGGCTTCGATCACCCCCGCCATTCGCAGGTGCAGCTTACAGGCGGCATCGACCGCGTGCACAGCGGGAGGTGTCGACGAGGTTTTTCTCAGTGGGCCTTGGTAGCGGGCGGCCACGCCGCGTCCTCGAACGTCGACCGAAACCTCTTTGACATGCCCGCAGGCAAGCAGGGCTGCCTGGCCCAGGGATGCTGCAGCTTTGCCCTGCGCCATGAGTTGCTTGGCAGTTTCGTTCCGGCCTGACAGAGGCAACACAAGATGTGGCGCGTTCGCCTCCACCGTGGCGGACCAGACTGAGCTCGCGTGTTGCAACGGGTGCGCCTTCAGCCAGGGCATCGCAACTTCCCGACCTGACTTGGACATGAGGAACAGGCGTCCGATGGCATCGCCCTGGGCATCGAACCAGTTCAGGCTCACCGTATGTCCATGGGCGTCGTGCTCTTCAAACAAGAAGCAGCGGCTTATACCCTGCGAGGTGACCAGCGCATCGTGCTGTGACGTCCGAAAACGCAGGAGAGTCTGGTCAACATCGACGCGTGCGTCGTCCATGATGAACAAGCCCACACCCAGACGGTTGCGAGCAGCGAGCAGAAGCTTGCCCCACGCTTCACAGGGCGCGAGCAGCTCCGTGAGATCTGTGTACAACTCGGTCGCGCCATGACCCATTCGACTGGCCAAGAGGGCCGCCTCGGGCACCCCAAGGCGCTGTGCTGCATCCGGTCCATGCAAGTGGTGGTGCTGCTGCAGAAGGTCCGACCATGCGCTGCGCAGGGCGTCAGGATTGGCCAGCAGATACGCCGCGCGGTTCTCGACCGTGGTGTCTATCGTCATGCTCTTCTCCTTCAGAATCGGTAGGTAGTAGTCGCATACCAGAAGCGCGCAGGTGGATCCTGCACAGACCCTGTCGCGCTGTAGTTGGCGGGCTGGCGTCGATTGTTGAGGTTGTCCACACCCAATGCCAGCGACCATGCAGGGCTGACCTGATAGCCGAGCTTCACATCCAGCGTACCGAAGTTGCTGTTGGTGGGCGGCGGCGTGACCGCAGGCGGGGTCACCGCAACGCTGGCGTAGTAGTCGCGCAGGTAGCGCCCTTGCACATCGAGGCGCCAGGAACCTTGCTCGTAGCGCGCCCCCGCTCGCAGGGTGTGCCTGGCGCGCTGAATCAGGCGGGCACCTGTCTGACCGTCTGTGGCGTCGAGATAGTCCCAACCTCCTGTGATCGACCAGCGCGGGTTCAGCTGCCAAGTGGTGCCAAGTTCGGAGCCGCGCAATCTGGCCTTGCCAATGTTGGTGTAGACGGCTCGGGTGGTCACACCCACGGGATCACCCGGCAGGGCAGCGCGATTGACGGTCTGGATCAGGTTGGTCACCCGCGAGTCAAACAACACCCATTCGCCCGACCAGCTCGATGCCGAGTAGCCCGCCACCAGCTCCCAGGCCTTGTTGGTTTCCGGCTGGATATCGGCTTGCCCCAGGATCAATGAGCGCCCGCGTGTGAACCGCGCATATTGCTCCAGCGCTGAGGGGGCCCGGTAGGCCTCGCCATAGCCAACACGAAAACTCCAGGGTCCAGGCGAATATCCGAGCGAGACCCGTGGTGTGGTGGCACTGCCGAAGGTGGAGAAATCGTCCCACCGAAGTCCTGCAAGTAGTCTCCAGGCGGGGGCCAGTCTCCATTCGTCCTGCAACAGCACATGTTGGTTGGTGGTCCTGGCCACTTGCGCCACGATGCTCACGTTCAGATCTTCATCGCGCTGTCCGGCTCCCACCACCAGGGTGTGCTGTCCGAGGTCCAGAGCGTACCGGGCATCCAGTTGAGTCTGGTCGTAGTCCGTGGTTTCAATGGTCGGGAAACTGCGCGTGGTGGACGCCTTGCTGTTGCCGTGTGAAAGGTCCACCGACAGCGCTCCCTGCCCTACCGCGCCCGTGTACCGCAAGGCGGCGGTGTAACGCTCTTCACGTTCATGGGTGGTGAAGTCGGTGATGGGTGCGCGTGCCGTGCGACCCGGCCCCATGTCATCCTGGTCAACAGATTCCAGCAACCAGCGCAGCTGTTGGCCTGGCACCAGTTGCACCACACCTTCGTAGTTCAGGTAGGTTTCGTCGATCTTGCTGAGGTCGTAGGTAGTCATTGCTGTGCCTGGGTAGCGAAACAGATCGCGCTGGCGCTGCTCGACGCTGAAGCGGTGGCCCGCGCCTTGGGTTCCCACGTACAAGGTGGCGCCGGCGATGGCCGTCCCACGATCACCGCCCTGTACGGCGCCCAGTGTCAGGCGTGTGCTGCCCCGCTTTACTTGGCCCGGTTGTGGGGCCTTGGTGATCACGTTGATCACGCCGCCGGTGGCGTCGGCCCCATACAACGCAGACATGGGGCCACGCACGATTTCGATGCGCTCCACATCTTCTGTGGAAAGCAGGTTCAAGCCTGATGTGCCGTATTTTCCCGTGCGGCGCAGGCCATCGACCAGGATCAGCACTGGGGAGCCCGCGTTGGAAATGAGGCCGCGCATGGCCACAAATGCACTGGTGCCGTTGGCGCGCGCATCGACACCCGTCGCCAGCTTCAACGCCTCGGTCACGCTGGTACCGGCATAGGCCTCAAGGTCTTTGGCAGAGATGACTTGTACCGAAGCCTGCACATCCTGAATGGGTTGTTCGCGCGAAGTGGCGGTGATGACAACCGCCCGAAGCGTTGCGTCAGAGGAGGCAGTGGGTTGCGCGAGAGCAGTTTGAAAAACGGAAAGTGCGAAGCACAAGGAGATGGTGAGGCGGCTAGCTTGCATGATTGTTGGAGGCATATAAGGAGTTCGGGGTGAGGGCTCTGAATTCGATACGAGGGGTAATCAGCTATGACCTGCGGCGTTCAGACAGGGCAGATGCAAGGGGGGGTATGGCATGCCAACGCGCGAGCGCCGCGACAGGACCGCGCTGTCCGCCACGGGAAGGCAACAGCCTGGCGAGCGCACGGCAGACGGTTTCGGGCTTGGCATCAACCACCTCGGCGAGCTCGCGCAGGCGCGGCAAGGTGGCGCGGATGGCGTCGGCCTGGGCTGTGCTGCCCAACAGGCCGAGGTGGTTCTCGTGGCCGAGCAGGCGCAGCAGCTGGGCCGCCCGCTGGGGCACAGGCCCGCTGCGCAACGCGGTCATGTCCAGGCTGCGGCGTTGCAGCTGCATCACGGCGGCCTGCAACCAGGACTCGCGTTCTTCGACGGAGCCGGTTTCCACCGGCTCCAGCTGTGCCGGGGTCAGCGCCGAGGCGCCCAGCCGGTAGGGCTGCACACACAACGCTTCGAGACCGACGAGATCGCCCGGCAGCGCCAGCTGCACGAGCGAGCGGACATCGGCATCACCGTGGGCGGGACGGTCCAGGCGCAGCACGCCGTAAGAGACCCGCCACAAAAGACCGCGGTCGCCGGGCGACCACGCGGTGTCGGCACGGGCGAGCACCCGCACCGAAGGAACATGTTGGAAAGACAAAGACATCTCCTGCACTGACAAGGACAGATCCCGGCGGACGGGATCGGCTGGGGGCAGGCGCATCCGCAAGGGACGCCGCTGCCCGCGAGGTCAGGATAGGAGGGGTGGGCCGGTGGCCCTGGGTCGGGCGTGGGGCCAGTCGGGAAGGCGCGGGGTCAGCTGGGTGGGAGGCTGCGCGTGCGGCCCACGGGCGGAGGCATCCAGCGGCGCGATGTCCACGGGCAGGCAGCGATCGACGCCGAGGCTGCACAGGGCGCAATGGTCCAGCACCGCCGCGTGGGCAGACGGCAGCGATGGCGTCTCGACCGATTTGACGGGGTCTGCGACGCTGGCGGTTTCGGCCCCGCCCAGCGCGATCCAGCGCACCCCGCTGGGTCCGCAGATCTCGATCCAGTCCACGCCCGCCTGGCCAGGCGGCGGCGCACCGCCCGTCTGCACCCCCATGGCCCGCGACAGGGCGGGCGCCAGGGCGGCGAGCAGCATCAGCGCCAACACCCAGCGGGCGAAGGCGTGGCTGCAGCGGGACCAGGCGCAGCGGGTCATGGCGGCGGCAAGCAGGCCGGTGTCAGGTCGGAAGAAAGGCGCTCAGTGTTTGTGGCCGGCACCGTGGCCATCGGCCTTGGCCGCGGCCGGCGTGTTGAGCGCGCGGGCGGTGGCCTTGATCTCGATCGTCTGGCGCAGGCCGTCCTTGCCCTCGACCACCAGCGACACGGGCACCACATCCCCCTCTTTCACCGGCGACTTCAGGTCCATCAGCATCACGTGGTAACCGCCGGGCTTGAGCTCCACCGTCTTGCCAGCGGGCAAGGCGAGTGCGGGCACGGCGCGCATCTTCATCACGTCTTTTTCCATCGCCATTTCGTGGATCTCGACCACGCCGGCCACCGGCGAGGTGGCTTGCACCACGCGGCTGTCGGCCTTGGCGGTGAGCTGCATGAAGGCGCCGGTGGCTTTCTGTTGCGCCACGGTGGCACGCACCCAGGCGTCCTTGACTTCGACGTTGGCGGGCGCTTGGGCCCAGGCGCTGGCGGTGAGCGACAGCAAGGTGGCGATGATGAGTTTTTTCATGGGAGCTCCAGGGGGGTTGGGGAAAGGCAAAGGCTCGGGTCGGCGCGAAGCGCACGCAGCAAGACCAGGGAACGGCGCGACAGACCCGCACGGGCCGAAGCCTCGGATCCGGAAAGCTCAGGCGAGCGGCGGGGCGCGCGATTGCGCCGTCGACCACACCGCCACGGGCACGATCGACGCGAACAGGGTGTCGGGCAGGGCGCCCGGCGCGTGGGTCACCAGCGCCGTGGAGGCGTGGTTCGGCGGCACATCGGCACTGCCCTGCAGCAGGCACCAGGCGCAGGCAGACGAGTCTGCCGCCATCGGGGAAGGCTCGGGGATGGAAGCATCGACCGCGACGTCGACCCGCACCCACACCACCCCGCTCGTGCTGCACACCTCCATCCAGCCCGGGCCGTCCGAGCTGGCGACGACGGCCTGCGCCAGCGTGGGCATGAGCGCACCCCACAGCACTGCCAACATGGCCAGCCAAGCGGTGATTCGATGGAACGGTCGGCTCGATAACATTTACATGAAGTTTATCAGCGGGGTGTGATCCGTTGATTGGATCTCGAGCTTCTATGGATGAATCGCAGGTTTCCAAGCCATAGAGGTGAGCGCTGCGTAGGAGCTCTGAAAGCAGATTGAAACCTGCGTATGTATGAAGAGGACCCCTACACAACTGCAAGGAAAAGGCTCGTACCTGGATTCCTCATTTCTCGTATTTGAGCGACCGCTGTAGGAAGCGCACCCGTCGTAAAGTTCGGCTTGCTCCAACGACAGGAATTTGACCTCTCAACTACTGACCACTTGATGGCTGTGCGTCCGCAACCAGCCTCGAACCGACGTTGTCACGATGACCGACTGGGGTGCAGCGATTGCTGCCGGCGAAGAGATCACCATGACCTCACGCTCTGCTCACTGAAGCCGTGATCCGAGATGTGAGGGGCTCGCAAGCCCGATGACCGGTTTCAGGTGCACAGCTGTCCTTGGAGCATGCAGCTGCCGAACTTCACCTTGAGCGACCGCTGCCCCCCAATGCGAATAGTTGCTTTCGGCCCGTTGCAGTCAGTCAGCCTGCCAACGTCCAGCATATGTCTGCAACCGCTGATGGCCTTGTGGGCGACCACCTCATGGGTTTGATCATGCTCATGATGGGCCAGCCGTCGGCCTGCAACAAGGACAATCAGGAAGACAAACAGCCGCTGTTCGACACAGCAGACACCTTGAAGGACCCACTGCGCATCTCCGTGGAGATGGAGGGCGGTCAGCCCAACCCAGCCACGGGCGTGAAAGAGGGTGGCATCACGGTGAACGCCGGGCGCCCGCACAGGTGCGCGCACAGATCGCCCGCCGCCGCCAGCGGCTGGGCCGATTGCCTACACTGGCGGGCGATGACACCACACACACCCCCCATCGTTTTCAAGCCGCAAGGCTTGCTCGAATCCCTGCTGGCCGGGCTGCAGCGCATCGCCCTGCAAATGCTCATCAAGCCGGTGTTCTCGCCGCGCTTTTCCATCCGCTTCCAGCGCCGATGGCTGCAGGCCCTGGCGCGTCTGACCTTGCCGGTTCCGCGCTCGGTGAGCATCTCGCCGGGGACGGTGGGTGGCGTGTCAGGGGAGTGGGTGCGCAGTCGCAAGGTCGGCACGGCGGGCGCGTCGGCCGGCGCCCTGCTGTATCTGCACGGAGGCGCCTACTGCATCGGCTCGCCCGTCACGCACCGCGCCCTCACGGCTCGACTGGCGCTGGCCAGCGGTCTGCCGGTGTTCGTGCTGGACTACCGGCTCGCACCCGAGCACCCTTATCCGGCCGCAATCGATGACGCGCTGGCCGCCTTCGCAGCGCTTGCGGCCGACGGTCCGGTCACCATCGGTGGTGATTCGGCTGGGGGCGGCCTGGCGCTGGCCGCTGCACTGGCCCTGCGCGATGCGGGGGGCGCAACGCCAGCCTCTCTGTTGCTGCTGTCACCGCTGGCCGATGCCGTGATGCCCGATCCTCTGCCCACGCCACCCCCTGGCGAAGCCATGCTCAGCGTGCCGTGGGCGCTGGCGTGCACGGGCTTTTACCGGGGCACACACGCTGTCACCGAGCCGGGCATTTCACCCATTCGCGGCGATCTGCGCGGCCTGCCGCCCACCCTCATACAGGCCGGCACCGACGAGTTGCTGCACGATCAGGCGCTCGCACTGCACGAGGCCCTGCAATCCGCAGGGGTGACATCACGCTGCGAGATCACACAGGGACGCTGGCATGTCTTCCAGTTGCACGGTGGTGTGCTCAAGAGCGCCGATGAAGCCATCACGCGGCTGGTCTCCTTCATGCACGCGCACCTGCCTCGCGCGCGTGAGGGCATGCCCGAGCACGAGGTGGTGATCCTGGGTGCAGGCATGTCGGGTCTTTGCATGGCCATCCAGCTGCAGCAGGCTGGCATCCACAACGTTGTGCTGCTGGAAAAACAGGCCGGGCTGGGAGGCACCTGGTGGGACAACACCTACCCTGGCGCACACGTGGACGTTCCGGCACCGGCCTATTCGTTTTCTTTCGCGCCCAACCCGCGCTGGACCCGGCGTTTCGCCTCTGCACCCGAGATCCAGGCCTACATGCGCGAGCTGGCCGAGCGCCATGGCATCACCGCCCGCATCCGCTTCAACACCCAGCTCAGCGAAGCGAGCTTTGACGAGGCCACGGGCCAGTGGACCTTGACCACCAGCAACGCACAGAGCATGCGCTCGCGCTTCTTCGTGTGCAGCGCGGGCCCGCTGAGTCAGCCACGGTGGCCCGAGATTCCCGGACTCGACGAATTTCAGGGCCGCCGACTGCACTCGGCCCGCTGGGACGCCACCTGCCCACTGAAAGGCCAGCGTGTGGCGGTGATCGGCACCGGTTCCACGGCATCACAAATCGTGCCTCCCGTTGCGGCACAAGCAGCGCATCTGCAGGTTTTCCAGCGCACCGCCAACTGGGTTCTCCCCCGCATGGACCGACCCTACACCGCAGTCGATCGCTGGCTCGCCCAGTCCGGTCTGTACAACCGGATGGTGCGCTGGAGCTGGGTCCAGGTGCTGGAATGGGGCCGCCGGGGTTTCGATGAAGGCACGCTGGCCCGCAAGGGCATGCTCAAGACGGCGGCCGTACACCGGCTGAAGCAGGTCCCCGACGAAGACTTGCGCACACGCCTCACGCCGACGTATCCGCTCGGCTGCAAACGCATCATCTATTCAAACGACTTCTACCGTGCGCTCAGCCAACCCCATGTGGAGCTGGTCACGCAGGGCATCGAACGCATCACACCCCACGGCGTACAAACCTCCGACGGCCGCGAGCGCCCGGTCGACGTCCTGATCTGCGCCACGGGTTTTGACGTGGCACACATGCTGTCATCGATCAAGGTCACGGGCCTGCACGGCCAGACGCTGAGCGCCCGCTGGCAGGCCGGTCCCGAGGCTTACCACGGCATCACGGTGGCGGGCTTTCCCAACTTCTTCCTCATGCTCGGGCCCAACACCGCCACGGGCCACACGTCCACCTTGCTCTACATCGAACCCGGCGTGCAGCACGCCATCGCCTGCATGAAGGCGGTGCGCCGGGGTGGCCAGCGCTGGATCGACGTGCGGCCTGACGTGATGACCACACACAACCAGCGGCTGCAGGCCCGCCTGGGCGGCTCGGTGTGGAGCCAGTGCCGCAGTTGGTACCGGCTGGAGAGCGGTCGCGTGATCGCGCTGTTTCCAGGCTTCACGCGGGAGTACGTCAACGCCGTGAAAACAGTCGATCTGAACGATTACACGCTGGGTTGACGGCAGTGGCCTGTCGGTCCTGGTGTCGGATGTGCAAAGCACCTTGGGCGTCACTTCAAACCTCGGTCCTGCACCGGCCGACAACGTCAGCGTCAACGGCCCGGGTTGGAATGTCGAAAGCCTGGATGTTC
The DNA here is from genome assembly GCF_030373225.1 of Hydrogenophaga sp. GTDB lineage: Bacteria > Pseudomonadota > Gammaproteobacteria > Burkholderiales > Burkholderiaceae_C > Hydrogenophaga. Next base: position 193,496 of record NZ_JAUCZG010000002.1, read on the forward strand.
ATGGCGACCAGACCGGTGCACTGCGGTTCACCTTCACCAACGTGACCCGGTCCATGCGTTCCGGCACCGACGTGAACTCGGCTGCCTTCGTGGCCTCGGGCACCACGGCGGGTCACGAGCGGCGGGCAACCACTTCGGCGCCATCCAGGGCAAGGTGGTGCCCGAGCCGGCCACCTGGGCGTTGATGCTGGCCGGCGGCGTGGCCGTGGCGCGCATGGTGCGACGTCGCCGGTCCTGACGGCCCACGATTCCGAGACAACTTGAGGAGATGTTCAGCGACTGTGTTGCATCGACCGGTTGAATCCGCCAGCGGTTGCGGTCAGTCGTCTCGGTCAGTCGACTTCACGCGAACAGGCTCAAATCAGTCTTTGGCCAGTGGCGATGGGCGCCAGAACGCTTCCCTGTTCCGCCCATCTCGCAGTCGCTGCTTGAGTCCCAGCCCATCAGGCCAAAACCATCAAAACAACCCTATGCACGACGGACGGTTCGCTCCAAAGGGGGATCCATGATTTCCAGGATCTTTGGTCGCTTGTACCTTGCCAGTCGACGCTCCACGAAGCCAATCAGATCCTCGGTCGTGGCCTTTGCACCAGGCTTGAGCGCGCATCTGGCGTGAATGGCTTCACCCCATTTTTCGTCGGGCTGACCAAATACGAAGGCTTCAGCAACAGCTGGATGTTCCATTAGCACCTGCTCCACTTCGGCGGGGTACACGTTCTCACCGCCCGTTTTGATCAACTGTTTGTGAGGTGCACGGCCTGCATACCAGAGCCAGCCGTCTGCATCCAGGCGACCAAGGTCTCCGGTGCGGTGCCAGGGGTCGGACGGTTTGAAGGGGCGTTGCTCTTTCAGGTCCCAGTAGCCCAGGAAAACCGTGGGTCCGGACACGGCGATTTCGCCTTCTGCGCCGACAGGCACTGGCTTGCCGGCTGCGTCCTGAATGCGCACCTGCGAAGGCGCCACCGCCTGGCCTGCGGCGCCGGGTCGATCAGATTGCCTCCCCAGACAGACCATGCTGGAGACTTCGGCCTGTCCATAGGCGGACCAAAACGCGACCAAGGGACTCAGGGCACACAGGCGTTCGACTGCGGCCGGCGGTTCCATGCCCATCGCGATGCGCAGGCTGGCCAGCGAAGCGCCGCTGGCATGTGCCGCGTCAAGCATCCCGGTGAGCATGGGCGCGAAGGTGGCGCAGACTGTCACGTGATGCTGCTCCACGGCTGCAACTGCAGCTGCGGGGTCGAAGCGAGGCAGCATCACGCATGCGCCGCCGACACTGAGTAAAACCAGAGAAAGGCCGATGCCGGCCGCGTGGAAAAGAGGCAGCACGCCGAGCCAGCGGTCTTCTTCGGTCAGTCCCCAGGTTTGTGCGATCTGTTGCGCCGACGCAGTGAGTTGCGACTGCGCGAGCACCGCACCGCGCGCGTGGCCTTCAACGGCGGCCGTGTACAACATCAGCGCGCCAGAGCCGGCGTCATCGCACCGAGGCACCGACGCGGCTGGCGCGGTTCCTGCGCAGGTGATCGAGGGCCACGCCGCTGGCTCCAGCACCACGAGGCTCACGCCTGGCATGCCACCCGGCCATGCGCTGCGCCACAGCGGTTCGCAGGCTGCGTCCACGACGGCCACCGTGGGTGTTGCATCGCGGGCCTGTTGAGCCAGTTCCGCTTCCGACAGGCGCAGGTTGAGAGGCACCAGCATCGCACCAAGCCACGCCGCGGCACCGAGCAGCACCAAAACTTCGGTACGGTTCCCGGCGACCACGAGGACTCTGTCTCCCTGCTGCACGCCCAGAGCCGAGAGGGCTGCAGCCTGACGCTGCATGGCCACATAGAGCGCCTCATGGGAGTGGACATTGCCATCGACGATCACCGCAGCGCCGGTCGGATGTGCCTCGGCGTTGTGGGCGAAAAGGTCGATCAATGTGGAGAAGGTTGGCGTCATGGCTTGCTCGTCAGAAATGAAGTGTTTGTGAGACCAGCAGCCGAAAGACCGCTCCTCTGGAGACGGGCTGCGCAAGCTGAAGACCCGCCCCAAAAAAACGATGCAGCTTGGATGTCATTGAGTGTCCAGAGCGATGGCGGGGCGCAATCAGTGACCGCCAAAAAGCGGCTTGCGCTTTGCCACAAAGGCTGCAATGCCCTCGCGTGCGTCAGCGGTTTTCGCGCATGCCTTGAGCAGTTGCTGCTCAAGGGAGAGGTAGGCCTGAAGCGACCGTGTTGAGCGTTCGAGCGAAAGTTGCTTCATCGCCGTCAGCGAGGCCGGTGCACAAGCAGCCAGTCGCTGCACCAGGGCCTGCGCGATGGCATTCAGCTGGGCTGTGGGGTGCACCTGATCCACCGCGCCAGCAGCCAGACACTGCGTGCTGTCCATCGGGTCGCTCAGCATCAGCCATTGTTGTGCACGCACGGTGCCAATGCGCCGTGCAAGGAAGTATGAGGCGCCCACATCGGGGGACAGGCCGAGGGCCGCATACCCTGTGTGCAGCTTCATGGTGTCGCTGGCGAGCACAAAGTCCCCGCAAAGCGCCAAGCCCACCCCTGCGCCGCCCACCGGGCCGCCCACCACCGTGACGATGGGGCAAGTGGCCAGCGCGAGCTTGAGGTAGCTGGGCAGCAAATGGTTCAGGATGTCGTCGATCAGTTGGTCAAGCGAATCGCCCGCCTGCTCGAACTCCCGGATGTCGCCACCGGCGCAGAAAATGGAACCCCGCGCTTCGATGACGACAACGCGGGGTTGCATCATCAACACCTCGTCAATGGCCCGCGCGAGAGCTCCGGCCGTCGCAAGGCCCAGGGCGTTGTGGTGCGCGGGTCGGTTGAGCACGATCCGGCCAATGACCGGATCGGCGTGCCACTCCATGCCGTCCAACTCGGTCATGACTTCACCCCAGCCAGCGCTTGCGGCGGCGGTAGTGTTTGACCTCGCGGTAGTTGCGGCGCTCACCCCCGGCCTGTCGCCCCAGGTAGAACTCCTGGATGTCTTCGTTGGCCCGCAGCTCGGCGGCAGTACCTTCCAGCACCACGCGGCCGTTTTCCAGGATGTAGCCGTGATCCGCAATGTCCAGCCCGGCCTGGGCATGCTGCTCCACGATCAGCAAGGACACCCCTTCTGCCCGCAGCTTGCCGAGCAGTTCGAAGATCTCGCTCACCATCATGGGCGCGAGGCCCAATGACGGTTCGTCGATCATCAGCAGCTTGGGTCGCGCCATCATGGCGCGCCCAATCAGGAGCAATTGCTGTTCGCCCCCGGAGAGGTATCCGGCGGTGCGCGTGCGCAACTCTGCCAGGCGCGGAATCAACCCATAGACGCGCTCCAGACCTTGCTGTACCTCAGACAGGCGTGCGAGCCGGTGGCCGCCCACGATCAGGTTCTGTTCGGCTGTCATGTGGCGCAGCACCTTGCGGCCTTCGACCACGTGCACCACGCCATCGGCCACCATCTGCTCGGTGGACGTGCCAGTGATGTCCCTGCCCAGCAAGCGCACGCTGCCCGAAGACACGCGGCCTTCCTCCACGTCCAGCATGCCGGAGATGGTCTTCAGGGTGGTGCTCTTGCCTGCTCCATTGGGGCCGAGCAGCACAGTGCACCCTCCCGAGGCCACCGCCAGCGTGATGCCTTTGAGCGAAAGGATCACGTCGGCGTAGAGCACCTCGACGTTGTTGAGAACGATCAGCGGTTCAGACACGGAGGGCCCTCACTTTCACCATTTGGCGAGCTTGGGCACTGGCACGCCCTTGGCCACCGTGGTCAGCTTGCCGCCCACCACCTGGCCGATGTTGACGCGCGGATCTTTGGTCGGGAACGGCGCTTCGACGGAGAAGTCGATGTCGCCGCCGGTCATCCCGAGAAAATCCTTGGCTGAAAAGTTGGTCTCGATCAGCGTGTTGTAGATCAGCTCGCCCGTGAGCTTGTCACCGCCGTGTTTCTTCGCTGCGGCTTCCACCGCACGGACCATCACGATCGACTGGTTCATGCCGATGGTGGTGAGCGAGTGCCACGGTGCCTTCATGCCGTACTTGGCCACGAGCATGTCGTAGAACTTCTTGGCGTCGGTGTCTTCCTCGGTTGCGATCACCCCGGAATGCACTTCGTAGTCCCCCTCCATGGCCGCCATGCTGCCCAGAAGCCTTTGCAGCATCGCGGGCGAGTTGTGAATGCTCAGAGCGATCGGCACATTTTTCCCCAGGGCCTGCATCGCGCGCTTGACCGCCACTGCCTGCTGGATATTGGTGGGCACCAGGATCAGTTCAGCGCCTGCGTTGAGCACGCGGCGCAGTTGCAGCGTCAGGTCAGCCGGCTGCGGCTCGACATAGACCATCTCAACCAGACTCATCATCGCGGGGTTGGCCTTGGCGTAGGCTATGACGCCTTTGCCCACGTCCGCGAAGGTGGGTGACGCCTCCGTGGTGAACATCGCGACTTTCACCGGGCGCGTGCCGCCAACCTTGTTTTTCTGAAACCACTCGACGAAGCCGCCGATCTCATGGACAAAGGTGGGCCGGGTGGACATCACCCACTGGTTGGGTCGCCAGCCAAAGCCGTTGGTCGCTGATGCAAGGACCATGGGCACCTTGTCGGTGGGCAGGCGCTGTTGCAGCGCGGACGTGTCGGGACCGCCCAGCGCCAGTCCGACCAGGGGCTTGGTGGCCAGCACGCCAGGCCACAGGCTGGCGGTCTGCGCCGTGTCGTAGCGCGTGTCGTAGGCCTTGATCTCAAGCTTCACACCCAGTCCAGCGCCGACTTCCGCGTTCCACCAGGCGACCACGCTCTCGCGGCCCGGGCCGACCATCGGCATGATGGCCGCGAAGGGCCCGGAAAAGTCGGCCATCGCAGGCACCTGGTACACGGTTTGCGCGTTGGCGGGCGCAACGAAGGATGAGGCCATGCCGGCCACGATGGCGGCGCGGGCTGCCCATGTTTTCAAGTTTTTCATGATGTCTCCTGGGTTGAAAAAATCTGCCGCCCCCGGCGGTCAGTACGGGAAAGGCCAAAGGCGGTACGCCTTTTTGGTGATCTGGACGCGGTACATCACGCCCTTCGGTTCGAAGAGCAGGAAAAGGATGATCACGGTGCCCAGCAGCACATTCATCGCGGCGAAGACGAAGTCTTGCCCCAGGGCCGGCACCCATTCCACAAATCGGGGCCCAAGGCTGGTGACACCCTCGCGGGCGAGCTGGATCATGGCGGTGCCGACCAGTGCGCCCGTGATGGAGCCGAGGCCGCCGACGATCATCATGGCGATCATCCAGATGGCGTTGAACAGCGTGAACTGCTCCACCGACACGTGCCGCAGAGCCACCACCCAGAGCCCCCCGGCCACACCGGCGTAGAAGGCGCTGACGAGAAACGCGCGCGCCTTGGTGGCGGCCACGGGAATGCCCATCATGCCGGCGGCAACGTCGTCATCGCGCACGGCTTCGAAGCTGCGGCCGTGACGCGAACGCACGATGCCGAAGGCCCCCGCCACCATCACGATCAGCACCACCAGCGAAAACCAGTAGATGGCGCGATCGTTGCCGAGCGACAGACCGAATGCCGAGACCGACTCCACGTGCAGACCGCCCGCCCCGCCCAGCCATGAGCCCGGCAGGTTGAGCACCAGGAAATGGAAAATGGCCTGGGCAGCAATGGTGGTCAGTGCGAGGTAAAAGCCCTTGATGCGCGAGGCCGTGAGACCAAACATCACGCCAAAAACCGCCGCACCCGCGCCGCCCATGAGCAGCGCCGCCACGGCGTTCCAGCCAGCCAGCAGGGCCAATCCTGCGCCATAGGCGCCCACACCCATGAAGGCGGATTGCCCCAGGTTGATCTGCCCTGCGTAACCGGTGCAGATCTGCAGTCCCACCACCGCCACAGCGGTGATGAAGGTGGTGTAGCCAATGCTGATCCAGCGGTCCGAAGCCCACCATGGCAGTGTTGCGAGCACCAGCACCAAGGCCAGCAGGCAGATCCATTGGGCGCGGGTGCGCACCAGGGAGCGGTCACCCGCGTAGTTCGTGAAGAAAGTACCGGACGGATCCATCACACACGCTCCACATGGCGCCAGCCAAACAGGCCGGTGGGTCGCACCAGCAGAATGAACAACATGAACACGAAGGGCACGATGGACGAGGCCGAACCGCCGATGGCAGGATCGACATACGCAGCCACCAGTGCCTGCACGATGCCAACGATGGCGCCTGCGATGATCAGACCGCCAATGGATTCAAGGCCCGCGAGCAACGCCACCGGCAGGGCGGCGAGCGCCACGTCAGCGGTGCCCACGGTGAGCGAACGGCCACTGAGCAGCACGATGGCTCCAGCCGTCGCGATCACCGAGCCCATCATCCAGGCCAGGGTGACGGCGCGCTTGACCGAGATGCCCAGCGAGATGGCGGTGGTGGGCTCTTCTGCCACGGCGGTGAGCGTGAGCCCGGCGCGGGTGCGATTGAAGAACCAGGACAGCCCCAGCGTGGCGAACAGCGTGAGCACCGCGCCGAACAGCAGCGACGAGGGGAAGATCATGTCGCCCACAATCAGCGGCGCCGGTGGCAGAAGCGTCGGGAACGAGCGGTCCGCCGGGCCCCACACCACCAGCACGGCCCCGCGAATCAGGATCACCAGACCGATCGTGACCATCACCATCGAGAACACCGACTCGCCGACCAGCCGCTCGAAGAAGAGCCGCTCGATCAGCCAGCCGTAGGCGATGGCGCAGATGAAGGCCAGCGGAATGGCCAGCCAGGGCGAGAGGTTCGCGCCCAGGGTCAGTGTCCAGACCGTGTACGCACCCAGCATCATGAGCTCGCCCTGGGCAAAGTTGAACACCTTGCTGGCACGGTAAATAACCATGAATCCGAGCGCCAGCAGGGCGTAGATCTGCCCCTGAAGGAAGCCGTTCAGCACGTAGTTGAAAAAGTCGATCATGGGTTTTTGTCTCCGTTGGACATACCTGAGGACACATGCCCGGTTGTGACGTCGGCCCGGAGCACGCCGGATCGGCCATCCTGGTAGCGCACCGGAATTTCGATCGACGTGCTGGGCTGGTCTGCGTACATCGCCTCGATGAGCACGCCGTAGCGCTGCTCGATGAAATCGCGCTTGAGCTTGCGGGTGCGGGTCAGTTCGCCTTCGTCCGCGTCCAGCTCTTTGGGCAAGTTCACAAAGTGCGAGAGCCGCGCGGGTTGCGGCAAGACCTGGTTGACGCGCTCGATTTCCTTCGCCACCTGAGCAAGCACCTCGGGGCGTTGCGACAAATCGGTGAAAGTGGTGTACGACACGCCATTGCGTTCAGCCCAGCGTCCAAACACATCGCCGTCGATGTTCACCAGAGCGGTGACCCGCTCCCGGGTCGGATCGCCCACCACCATCACCTCGCGGATGTAGGGTGAAAAACGCAGGCGCACCTCAATGAACTGCTTGGAAAACAGGTGACCACTCTGCAGCCGGGTCATGTGCTCCAGGCGGTCGTAGTAGATCAGTTCGGTCTTGCTGGGCCCCTGTCCGACCGCATCGCCGGTCAGCAGCCATCCCTCGCTCATCTTCTCCGCACTTTTCTCCGGCTTTCCCCAGTAACCGGCAAAGCCTGCACCGCCGCGCACTTCCAGACCACCGCCCTCGCTCAGACGCCATTCCATCGGCTCGCCCCAGGCGCTGTGCAGCGTGACCGGCTCGCCAATCGTTTCGGCGTTGACACGCTCACCCTGGTGCACGGTGATCAGGCCGAACTCGCTGCAGCCATACACGTTGCGCAGCATCACACCCATGGATGCAAACAGCCGAAAGATGTCGGGCGCCACAGCAGCGCCACCCGTGAAAGCGATCCGGGCGCCCTTGAGACCGAGCTGATCGCGCAAGGGCTTCAGCACCAGCAGGTCTGCCAGGGGCAGCAGCGCACGCACCCACCACGCACGTGTGCGCATGTCGAGCTGATCTGCACGCGCCAGTCGACCGATGCGAATGCCCCAGTCGACCACTTTCTGTCGCCACGGGGCCGCATCCAGCATGCGCGCATGCACACGTGCGGCCAGGCTCTCCCACTGGCGCGGTCCGAAGAACACCATCTCACAGGCCAGCTCACGAATCGCTTCCTGAATCTGGTCTGGCCGCTCGGCGAAGCTCACGCGCATGGGCGCCATGAGCCCGAGGGTGACACCCACCCATTGTTCGGTGGCCCACGACAGCGGGATGTACGACAGGTACTCGCAACCCGCGGGCACCTGCACCGTCCTGCCGATCAGGTCGGCGTTGTGCAACAAGGAGGCGTGCGTGGTGATCACGCCCTTCGGCGCGCCGGTGGTGCCCGATGTGTAGGACAGCACGGCGATGTCGCCGCTTTGCCCTTTGGCGACCGCCTCCTCGAACCACGTCCTGTCGGCTGGCGTCGCGGTTCCCCTGAAGGCTTCCCAGCCCAGCAAGCCCTCGTTCTCATACGACCAGAGGCCCCCTGGTTCCCACCACACGACGGTGTGCAGACCGCGGTGTCGCTCCATCACGGGCAGCACTTTGTCGACCTGCTCCTGGTCCTCCGCGAACACACAGACGGCCTGCGCATCCGCCACCACGTAATCCAGCTCAGCTTCTGCCGCGTCCGGATACAGAGCCACGACTTTGGCGCCGACCGCCATCGCAGCCCACTCCGCCCAATAGAGTTGCGGCCGGTTTTCACTCAGCAGCACCACGGTGTCGCCACGCTGCACGCCGCGTGCGCGCAAGCCCAGCGTCAGTGCGCACACCTCGTCGCGCACATCGGCCCAGGTGAATTCTTTCCACACGCCGTCAAGCTTGTGCCGCTGCGCCACTTCCGCCGAACGGGTGGTCGCGTTGTGCAGCAGCCACTGGGGCAGTGTCTGTGGTGGCTTGGTTGTGTGGGCGCTCATGCCTTTCCTCCCAGATAGGCCGAGATCACGTGCTCGTCTTGCTGCACGGCGGCGGGCGAAGCGTCGGCGATCTTGCGACCGAAATTCAGCACAATCACGCGGTCGGCGATGTCCATCACCACACCCATGTCATGCTCGACCAGCACCACCGGAATTTGCCGCGATTCGCGGATGTCCAGAATGAAACGGGCAAGGTCTTCCTTCTCTTCCCCGTTCATCCCGGCCATGGGTTCGTCCAGCAGCAGCATGCGCGGTTCCATGGCCAGCGCACGACCGAGATCGACCCGCTTGCGCATGCCGTAACCCAGCGTGCCCACCTTCTGGTGACGCAGGTGTTCCAGCTCGAGGAATCCGAGGATCTCTTCGGCAATGGCCCGCTGCGCAATCTCTTCGCGGTGTGCAAAGGGGTAGTAAAAGAAGGCGGTGGTCAGGGTGCTCTTCATGTGCATGTAGCGCCCCACCAGAATGTTGTCGAGCACACTCATGTGCGGCAACAAGTGGGTGCCCTGAAAAGTTCTCACCAGCCCCGTCTGGGCCACACGGTGCACGGGCAGGTGGCCGATATCCGCGCCATCAAATCGCACGCTGCCCTGGCTCGGTCGATAGAACCCGGACAGCACATTCAGCAGCGAACTTTTGCCGGCGCCGTTGGGGCCGATGAGCGCCACCAGTTCCTGCTGTCCGATGTCCACCGAGATGTCGGCCAGTGCGGTGACGCCGCCGAACTTCAGGGTGAGGCCACGTGCTTCCAGCATGGCCGGTTGGCGCGTCGCTTCAGTCATGGGTGTTGGCTCCGGGCAGTTGATGAAAACGCGGAGCGGCCACACTGCACAGGTTGCCTGAGGGCGTGCGCTGGAAGGTGCCCCGAGCCGTGTTGTGTGGGTGCTGCGCCGCTTCCTCCACGCTCAGAACAGGTGCGAAGCAGACATCGGTACCCTCCAGCAGCGCCTCCCAATGGGCACGCGGCTGGCTGGCGAAAAGCGCCACCAGGCGCGCCTTCAGCGCAGGCCAGGTGCGGTGGTCAAACTGCTGTTTCAGTTCAACATCAGTCAAGCCCAGTTTGTCGATCAGCAGCGCGTAGAACTGCGGCTCCAGCGCGCCCAGCGTGATGTGACCACCGTCCGCGCAGCGGTACACGTCGTAGAAGGGCGAGTCGTGAAACGGACTCGGCTGCGGACCGTCTAACTGACCGCTGCTGCGAATCCAATGCGCAATGCCGCCGAGCATGGCCACGACGTCAACAATGGCGGCGTCCACGACACAGCCTTGGCCGCTGCCGCGCGCCTGAAGAATCGCGCACACCATGCCAAACGCCAAGCCCAGCGCTCCGCTGGCGTCGCCCACCACGGTCGGCGGCACGATGGGACGCTCGCCCCGGTGCGCCGATAGCGAGAGCAGCCCGGAGAGCGCGACGTAATTCAGATCGTGCCCAGCGACCTGCGCCAGCGGGCCGCTCTGGCCCCAGCCGGTCATGCGGCCATAAACGATGCGCGGGTTGGCCCTGGCGCACTCCGCCGGCCCCAGACCCAGTCGCTCCATCACGCCGGGGCGATTGCCCTCAATCAGCGCGTCGGCATGCGCCACCAAGGCCAGCGCCTGCTCACGGGCCGCGCCTTGCTTCAAGTCCAGAATCACCACGGCTTTGCCCAACCGCATGGGGTTCTCGCCAGTGCCACCCAGCTGCGCCGTCACGGCGCCTTGCTGCGGGCGCGCAATCACCGTGACCTCGGCACCCATGTCGGCCAGCATGCGCGCAGCCAACGGACCCGGACCAATGCCCTCGAACTCGACAATGCGCACACCGGCCAGTGGTGAAGACAGCGCTGTGCTCATGCGCCGAGCCTCCGGGCGATCAGATCTTTCATGATCTCGGTGGTGCCGCCATAGATGCGTTGAATGCGAGCGTCTGCATAGAGCCTCGCGATCGGGTACTCGGCCATGTAACCGTAGCCTCCGAAGAGCTGCAGGCATTCGTCGGTCACCTTGCCTTGCTGCTCGGTGCACCACCACTTCGCCATGTAGGCGGCTTCGTCGTCGAGCGTGCCGTCCAGCAGGCGCTGGATGCAGTCGTTGACAAAGCTGCGCACCACGTGGGCCAGCGTGGCGCATTCGGCGAGCTTGAAGCGGGTGTTCTGGAAGTCGAACACGCTCTGGCCAAAAGCCTTTCGGCCCTGGGTGTACTCGACCGTGAGGGCGACCGCCAGTTCGATCACCGCAGCCGCGGGGACGGCCAGCATCAAACGCTCAAAAGGCAACTGGCTCATCAACTGGCGAAAGCCCTGCCCTTCCTGCTCGCCCAGCAGGCGGTCTGCGCTCACGCGCACGCCGTCAAAAAACAGCTCGGCGGTGTCCGATGCATGCTGTCCCAGCTTCTCCAGGCGTCGACCGACGCGAAAACCCGGGAGGTCTTCGGTTTCCAGCACCAGCAACGACACACCGCTGCCGCCAGGCCCGCCGGTGCGCACGGCCACCACCAGCAGGTTGGCGGTGTAGCCGTTGGTGATGAAGGTTTTGGCGCCGTCGATCACATAGTGTTCGCCGTCTTTGCCGGCCTTGGTGCGCAGCGCTTTCAAGTCGGAGCCACAACCGGGCTCGGTCAGCGCAATTCCCGCCAGCAGTTCGCCGCTGGCCAGCCTGGGCAGCCAGCGCTGCTTCTGCTCTTCGGTGCCGTAATCGACGATGTAATGTGCGGCTATGGTGTGCACCGCCGAGTTGGCGGGCACCTCGGCGCGTGCCAGTTCGTCTTGCACCACCAACTGGTAAGCCAGGTTGGCCCCGGCACCGCCGTAGGCTTCGGCCAACTCAGGCATCAGAAAACCGAGTTCACCAAAGGCGCGCCAGACCTCGCGCGGAATAAAGCCCTGGCGGCGCCAGCCGTCCAGGTGCGGCACCATCTCACGCTCGATGTAACGGCGCGCCTGTACGCGGAAAGCCTCGATCTCTTCGTCCATCCAGGCGTGGCGGTAAAGCTGGGGCAGCATGCTCATGGCGTCAGATCCCCGTCAAGCCGCCGCTGCACATCAGCGTCTGACCGCTCACGTAGTCGGACTCGGGAATGCACAGCAGATAGACCGCACCAGCCGCTTCGTCGGGCGAGCCACCGCGGCCCAGCGGGATCATGCGCTCCATGGCCGCCATCAGGTCGGGGTTCACCCCCACCTTGATCTCGCGACCGTCGATGTTCTCGGTCGCATCGCTGTCAGCACTCACCGTCAGACGGGTCTTGATGAAGCCATAAGCCACGCAGTTGACCGTCACGTTCATGCGGCCCCACTCCTTGGCCAGCGTCTGCGTCATGCCGACAATGCCGGCCTTGGCGGTGGAATAGTTGGTCTGGCCGGCGTTGCCAAACAATCCCGCCACCGACGAGATGTTGACCACCTTGCGAACCACCGTTTGGCCCGCTTCTTTTTCCTGTTTGGCGAGCGCACGCATCACCGGTTGCGCGGCACGCAGGATGCGAAACGGCGCGGTGAGGTGCACGTCCATCATGGCGTACCACTGCTCGTCGGTCATCTTCTGCACCACGTTGTCCCAGGTGTAGCCGGCGTTGTTGACGATGATGTCCAGGCCTTTGAATTCGCTCACGGCGGTGCCAATGAAGCGCTCGGCAAAGTCGGGCGCGGTGACACTTCCCACGCAGGCAACCGCCTGGCCACCCGTTGCGCGGATCGCAGCGACCACCTCCTGGGCCGGCGCCTCGTCCAGGTCATTCACGACCACACGGGCGCCTTCGGCGGCGAGCTTGAGGGCGATGGAGCGACCGATACCGCGGCCCGACCCGGTGATCAGGGCGACTTTGCCTTCGAGTTTCTTGCTCATGTTTTTCCTTGAATGGGTTTAAGGCAGGGCCACCAGGGCTTCGCCAACGATCTTGGTTTGTCCAAACTGGTTGGCGCTGGCCAGTTCGATGCGAACGCAGTGCTCACCGTTGTGTTCGAGCTTCTCCGTGACGCGGCCTGTGCAGCGCATGGCGTTGCCCAGGTGCGTGATGCCCTGGAAGCGCGCGTCAAACCGGCGCAACCGGCTTTGAGGCGCCCAGGCGGTGACCACGCGGCCCAACCAGGCCATGCCCAGCATGCCTTGGGCAAACACATCGGGCATGCCGGCGCGGCGCGCCACGTCGGTGTCGATGTGCATGGGGTTGTGGTCGCCGGAGGCCCCGGCAAACAGGGCCAGTGTGGTGCGGTCCACCGCGGGCAGCTGCAACGCGGGCAGCGTGTCGCCGACCTGAATCCGAGCGAACGTAGGCGTTTGTTGTGTCATGGGGGTCATCGTTTCAGTTGCGGACGACGAGCACGGTGCGCATCTCGGCGACCGTTTCGTTCTTCTGGTTGGTGGCGCGCGAGGTCTTGACCACGAACTCGAGTGCGCCGTTTTTCTTGTCGTAGATGTCGCTGATTTCAGATTGCACCGTGATGGTGTCGCCGGCACAGGCGCCCTGGTGGAAGGTGAAACTCTGTTCACCGTGCAGCAGCCTGGCGATGGGCACCGCCAGCAGGTTGAGCAGCTCGTCGGTGGCACCCGAATCGAGTTCGGCGCCGAACAGGAACGTGGGCGGTGCTGGCAGGTCGGCGTAACCCGCTGCTTGTGCGGCTTGCACGTCGATGTATTCGGGTGCGGTCTCCCCAATCGCTTTGGCAAAGAAGCGCAGGCGGCTCCGGTCCAGTGCCATCTCCGAGGAAGGCAGCACGTGGCCGATCCATTTTTTGTCGATCATGCAGGTGTCTCCAGCTTCAGGCTTTTTCGTACAGGGTGACGACGCAGGCGCCGCCCAGACCCAGGTTGTGCTGCAGCGCAAGACGTGCGCCGTCCACCTGGCGCTGCTCGGCAGTGCCGCGCAATTGGTGCGTGAGTTCAAAGCACTGCGCCAGACCGGTGGCGCCCAGCGGGTGGCCTTTGCTGAGCAGGCCGCCCGAAGGGTTGGTCACGACCTTGCCCCCGTATGTGTTGTCGCCGTCGTCCACGAACTTTTCAGCACCGCCAATCGGACACAGGCCCAGTGCTTCGTAGCTCAGCAGTTCGTTCTGTGCGAAGCAGTCGTGCAGTTCGACCACATCGATGTCCTGCGGACCCACACCCGCGGCTTCGTACACCTGTTGCGCTGCGGCCCTGGCCATGCTGAAGCCCACCACTTCGCGCATGTCATGCGCTTCAAAGGTGATCGGGCGGTCGGTGGTCATGGCCTGCGCGCGGATACGCACGCGCTGGTCCAGGCCGTGCTTCTTCGCGAATTCGGCCGAACAGACGATGGCGGCTGCAGCACCGCAAGTGGGTGGGCAAGCCATCAGTCGGGTCAACACGCCGGGCCACAGCATCTTGGCTTCCATCACTTCTTGCTCGGTCACCACGGTGCGGAACACCGCCAGTGGGTTGTTGGAGGCGTGGCGGCTGGCCTTGGCGCGAATCTTGGCGAAGGTGTTGAGCGGTGTGCCGAATTCGTCCATATGGGCTTTGCCAGCGCCGGCGAAGTAACGCAGGGCAAGCGGCAGGTCGGCTTGCACCAACGCGTCGGTGGCCGCATCAAAGCGCTCAAACGGGCTGGGGCGGTCGTTGAAAACCGCACCCAAGGCGCCCGGGTTCATGTGCTCAAAACCCATCGCAAGCGCGCAATCCACCGCACCACTGGTCACCGCCTGGCGCGCCAGAAACAATGCAGTCGAACCGGTAGAGCAGTTGTTGTTGACGTTCACCACCGGGATGCCGGACATGCCCACTTCGTACAGCGCGCGCTGACCGGCCGTGGAGTCGCCATAGACATAGCCCACATAGGCCTGCTGCACCAACTCGTAGCCGATGCCGGCATCTGTCAGCGCTGCGCGGGTGGCTTCCGACCCCATTTGGGGGTAAGGCTCATTGGCCCCGGGCTTGGTGAACGGGATCATTCCGACCCCGACCACATGCACATCTCGTGTCATAAAAATCCTCGTGTTTACCGACGGTCAACGCCCCGAAAAATCGGGCCTGCAAGATGGGATGGATGCTAGGCTTGGACCCTTGGCTCTGCGATAGGCGAAAATTGGACAACGATGGCAAAAGACCTCAAAACTCGAAAATCTAGGGTAAACACCGGGACGTCGATTGCACCTGTTTTTGTGATGGGATTGCTCTCGGGCCTGGAGAACAAAGGGATCGACATCGATGGCCATCTACGCCAGATTGGGGTGGACCCGGTGGCGTTGCGCACACCCGGCCACACGGGTGTGACGCCCATGCAATACGCGGCGCTTTTCTATGCACTCATGAACGATTCAAAGGACGAATGCCTGGGACTTTTTTCCCGTCCATTCAAGCCGGGCAGCTTCGCCTTGACGGCGCGTGAAGGACTGTCGGCATCCGACCTGCGAGACGCCATCAAGCGGATGACATCGGCACTGAACGTTTTGCAGGACGACATCACGTTCTCGCTTCAAGTCCAGGGCGATGAAGCCGGCATGCACATGCAAGCCACGGTCCCTTCAGGGCACATCGCCCCGTTTGCCGAGGAAACCATGGTGCGCGTGATGTGGCGCCTGGCGGCCTGGCTGATCAACGTTCCCCTGCCTGTGCTGCATTTCAGCTTCACGTACCCCAAGCCGCTCCAACCAGAGCTCTACGACCTGGTCTTCCCTGCGACAAGACTCTATGAACAAGCCGCGTTCGGTTTTTGGTTCAAAAGCTCAGAACTGAAGACGCCCGTGAGCCGCGACGAGCCAGCACTGCGCTCCTTTCTCACCGATGCCTACACCCAAGTTCTCTCACCACCCAGAAACTTTGGCACAGTGAGCCAGCGGGTGCGCAACTGCCTTATGCGCAGTTACCCGCAGTGGCCATCCCTTGAAGAAGTGGCGTCCAGGATCCGCACCACTCCGTCCAGTCTTCAGCGCCACCTGGCGGCAGAGCATACGTCGCTGCAATGGCTGAAGGATGACCTGCGGCGCGATCTCGCCATTTCGCGGCTATCGTCGTCACGGGTGTCGCTTGTGCAGCTGGCCAGCGAATTGGGATTTAGCGACAGCCCAACTTTTCAGCGTGCGTTCAAACGCTGGACGGGTCAAACCTGTGGGACCTATCGGGCACGGTAGTGGCGAGGAAAAGCACGTTCCACTCTCTCCACCGTGGGCTTGGTGCCATCAGTAGAGCGGTCGCTTGCATGGTCGATCACTGCACGACGGCGAACGACCTTCACCAACGAGACTCAGCGAAGGCGTTACTTCAGCCGCCCCTGGGCGGCTGATTCGTTTCAGGTACGACCGCTTTCTCATGACCTGGCCTGACGCTCTCGACCCGCAGCAGAAGTTCGCCCACGAAACGGCAATGCCTGTCTGGCGGGAGGGGGCGATGACTCGAAAACCCCGCCGTACTCAATCTCGTGGCCACCAGTGTGATCATTGAACTCCATAAAAATGGATCAGGAGGCCACCCTCGGGCCACACAAGTGATGACATCACCCGACGTTCAGGGATGCCGTGCACCGATCCGAGGCCCCTTGATGGGCACGAACCAAGGGTATTCCGTCGGGAGTCCTGGATCAATCCTGCCACCATGGCACACCAACCCAACAGGAGCGTGCCATGGCAACCTTCAACGAATTTCCCATCCGCACACTCGACGAGTTAAGGCAGTTCGAAGCCGCCATGACGCTGGAACAGCGTTTGCCCGAGCGCAGTGTGCTCGACGTTTTCATTGGCTCCGCCGCGCGTCAGCCCGAGCGCACCGCCGTGACCATGATCATGACTGGCGCCCCGGACGAACAGCCCCGCCGCGTCAACTACGCCCAGTTGCTGGGCATGGTGCGGCGCTCGGCCAACCTGTTTCACAGCCTGGGCGGACCCCGCCCGGGCGTGGCCTACATGCTGCCCAGCCTGATCGAGACGCACGCCACGCTGTGGGGCGCCGAGACGGCTGGCTATGCAGTACCGATCAATTTCCTGCTGCAGATCGAGCACATCGCCGCATTGCTTGAAGCGTCTGACTCGCGCATTCTGGTGGCCCTGGGGCCACACCCGGTGCTGGACATCTGGCAAAAGGCCTTGGCTTTGCGGGAGCGTTTGCCCGGTCTCACGCTGATCCGCGTGGCGCCGCCCGGCACACCGGCTGTTGAGGGCGTGATCGACTTTCACACCGCGCTGGCGGCGCAACCGGAAGACCATCTGGTCTTCGGCGAACCCGGCAAAGACGACGACGTGGCGGCCTACTTTCACACCGGCGGCACCACCGGCACACCCAAGCTGGTTGCCCATACGCACCGTGGACAACTCACCGCCGCGTTTGGCGGTGCGGCCATGGGCAACTACCGGTCCGATGATGTTTTCACCGGCACCTTCCCGCTCTTCCACGTCGCCGGCACGATCGCCTGTGGGTTGGGCGTGTTCCTGGCGGGCATGGAGCTGCTGGTGATGTCACCGGGTGGTCTGCGTACGCCCGCGATGGTGCAAGGGTTCTGGCGCCTGGTGGCGCAGTACAAGGCCACGCTGGTGGGGGGTGTGCCCACCTCGATGGGCGCCGTACTGGAGGTTCCGCTGGATGGCGCCGACATCAGCTCGGTGCGTGCCGGCGTCACCGGCGCAGCCCTGTTGCCGCCAGCGGTGGGCAACCGTTTCCGTCAGGTGACGGGTTGCAACCTGTACGAGGTCTACGGCATGACCGAGGCATCAGGCCTGATCGCTTACGACCCGTTTGCCGGCGCGAGCCAGGCGGGATCGGTGGGCTGGGCGCTGCCCTACACGCGCGTGGAGGTTCGCCGATTCGGCACCGACGGGCAACTGGGTGAGGTTTGCAACACGGGGGAGGTCGGCGTGGTCAGTGTGAGCGGGCCCCACGTGTCGCCGGGCTACCGCAACCCGTCGCACGACGCCGGCATCTTCGACAACGGCGTTCTCAACACCGGTGACCTGGGCTACACCGACGAACAGGGGCGCCTTTACATGGCCGGGCGCTCCAAAGACCTGATCATCCGCAGCGGCCACAACATCGACCCGGTGATGATCGAGAACGCCATGGCGGAGCACGCCGCCGTGGCGCTGGCCGCTGCGGTGGGCATGCCCGACGGCTATGCGGGCGAATTGCCGGTGTGCTTTCTGACCTTGCGCCCTGGTGCGCTTGTGAGTGATGCCGAGTTGCACGCCCACGCACAGCAACACATCGGCGAGCGCCCCGCCTGGCCCAAGCACTTCTACATTGTCGACGCCATCCCTGTGACATCGGTAGGCAAGATTTTCAAACCCGAGCTGCGCTGCGATGCCGCCGCGAGACTGGTCAGCACCGTACTGAGTGAAGAGCATCAGTTGCCGGATGCGCTTGTGGAGGTCAGCGCCGGCGGGACCAGGGGATTGATCGTCAACGTGACCTTGCCTGCCACCGCAGCCAGCGCCATGCCGACGATCACGCAAGCGCTGGCCAGCTACCTGTTCGAGGCACGCATCGCGATCGCCAGTTGACAAGGCTGAACTGACTGGAAACACCTTCTGAAGCAGGCATTGGCAGGCCACCCAGCAAGGTCGGCATCTGGCCGGCAGTGTGAGCACAAGGGCTTGCCAGCAAGCTGACTTCCAATGCTCCAGCCATTGCCGACCAAGGTCGGCTCCCGAAGAGGGCCGCGAACTGGCGCTGCCGGCCATAAGCTGCCATCGCCGAGCGACTGCTGCGGAGTTAGCCTATTCCGTCAATGCCGGCACATATCCGGCGGGATCGGCACGCAGACTGCTTAGGGGAAATGCCGCCCATCATGCGGTCGCCAATGGCGTGCCATGCCCTCGTGGCATTTGAGCGGAGAAGTCAAACAGCTGCCTGCTTATGGCGGAAACCCTGCCGGAGCGGCGCGGGCAGCCGGGGGTCGGCCTTAGGTCTACCTATGCGGTGAGCGTCTAAGCTGCGCGGAACAGGCGGTTGTACTCGAACAGGCGTACGATTCGTGCCTTGAGGCCAGCGGCGTCAGGATGACCCGTGTTGATGATCACAGCCGGCTCCTCGGGCACGATGACCGAGGGAACAACGAGAAGTGCTGCCGTACCTCCCCTTATCCAGTCGGAGCCCGGCTTCACGCTACCGCGTCCTGAGGGAATGGCCGACCAGGTGATGTCGAGCTTGCTTGTGTCCAGAATGTCTCTGGCAGACCATGTTGTGTCCGGTACCGTGATCTCGACTAGATAGCGATTCAGTGGAAGTCCGCCATCGTCGATGTGCGCAGCTGTCTCCAGCACCGCAATCGCGATCGTCGGTGCGGTGTACAGGACGGGTTGTCCAATATCGTTCCAGCGACCCGGACTCTTCGCCGCGCCAGCGCCACTTAGGTCGCCGGCGCCATAAGTCCTGGTGTCGGCAGCGATTCGCCAGAGGATCACTGGTAAGCCCCGCTCTCGACGGCACCTAGGACTCTGGTGACCATGTCGAGTCCGGTCGGCGTGCCGATGAGATCAGCTGGCTTCCGGCCGCCTAACGCGGGCTGGGGGCGCTCGATCCAGTGGCCTAGCCACTTGGCAACATCAAAGCCCTTTGCTTCCGCGGCCGTCGAGTTCTCGACGATGCCCTTGGCGATGGCCAGTAGCCGTGCGAGGCCGAGGGCCGCTTGGCCTCCGGCACCTGCAATCAGTGCCTTCGCCGCAACCTTCTTCTCTGCCGTCGCCTTGGGGATGCCGACGATGTCGAAGATGCGCACAGCTGGGACATCCATGTACTTGGACAAGTCTTTCAGAAAGATGCTGTCAATCCCGTGCCGCTCGACCTCGACGATCTCCATCGGGGTCGCTTTGGCGACGCGGGTCACAAATGCGTCGACGCCCTTGGAGTGAACGTAAGTGATCGACCTGCCCTTGCCGGGCGCCATGTTCACCTTGACTCGCTTGACGACCGACTCTTCCAAAGTCTTCGAGTGCCCGGCGCCCTGCTGATAAACCATGACATCGGCCTCCCCAGCCCGCCCCGACTTCCTTGCGACTGCGGCGGCAGTTGCTGGCTGCACTGCACGGCGCATGGCCGATGCCTTTGCGGGGGCGGTCTTCTCGCTTAAGTTTGTCATTTTAGCCTCGTCCAAGTTGATGCTCATCATAGCCTCGATTTGCACAACTTGCCAGCAAGGGTGGGCTTATGGCGACCGTGGAGGCCGGCAGGATCGCCCCGCCTGGTGTTGAGGGATGTCGCCCCGCAGCGAGCCGGGTCGACTGCGTCGACAAAACGGGGGCGTTGGGGGCGCCGGGGCGATTACTGCGGCGGATCTGACCCTGGGAGATCCCGGTGGGTCCGGGTGTCGCGCTGCGCGTCGAGTCACCGGGGTACCGGCGTCTTGCCCCTGACGGACTTCCACCCTGACTATGCGAACGCCCCACGATTGCGAAGACATCCTTGAGCTCGGCTGACAATTTCTGTCGCACCGCTGTATCTGTCCGCCCCCCTGGGCCAACTCTGAGTCGGCGCCAACACATTTGTACCGTAGCTCGGCCCCAGCGACTGCTTCGAGGTAACCAGATCGGGCCTGTGGAGGCCGCCTTTGGGTCGGAAGCTGCCGGCCGCGCGACAACAGTGAAGGCCTCAGTTCAGTCTGAGTACTAAACCGCTCTCGCGGTAGTCTCCGAGCCGAGATGGTTGGTTGACGGCGA
>NZ_JAUCZG010000003.1 GCF_030373225.1 Hydrogenophaga sp.
CGGGCCGCCCCAAGGCAGGCCCAGCCCCCTCGGGGGGCAGCGGACCTCGCGCAGCTGGGGAGCGTGGGGGCAAGGCCAGGGCCAGCCGCCGGGCCGCCCCAAGGCAGGCCCAGCCCCCTCGGGGGGCAGCGGACCTCGCGCAGCGGGGGAGCGTGGGGGCCCCTCAGCCCTCAGCGTTCAGGCTGTTCAGCCAGGCCTGTCGGGTCACTTCGTCGAGCGCCTGGTTGACCACCCCGTGGTCGGCCACCACGCGCAGCCGGTCCTGCTCGATCAGGCGGTCCAGACCGCGGCGGGTCATGGACAACGAGCGACCGTTGGCGCCCGAGAACAGGTAGAGCGTGCCGTGCGGACTGGCCCAGGTGATCTGGCAACGAACGGCCTGGCCGTCCTGCCACATGTCGACCCAGGTGCCCACGCTCAGTTGCGACACCGGTTGCTGCGCCGCCATCTCCGCCTTGAGCTCCACCCAGTCCCGTTGCATCGGCTGGGTATCCACGAACGACGGCTGGGTGTCGGTCAGCGATTCGGGCGCCATGTCTTCCATGAAGCCGGTGTCGCGCGCTTCGGCGGGCTGCATCCAGGGCTCCAGGTCGTCTTCGAACTGCACACTGGGCGTGGCATCTGGCGGCGGTTCTGCGCGCTGGGTCTTGTAGGCCGCTTCGTGCAGCCCCATCAAGGTCTGGAAAAAAGCCTCCGCCTGCTCGCGCGGGTAGTCGATCGAATCCAGGCCTTCGCGCAAAGTGCGCAGGACGCCAGGGATGATCTTGACCAGGCGCGGGCGGTTCAGGCTGGCCAGCGCGAGCTGGCTCGACCACAGCAGGTCGGGCAGGATGTCGGTGTAGCGCATCGCCGGCACCTCGGCCGGGCTCAGGCCGGTGGCGGTGGAGACTTCCAGCCGGGCCTGCGCCACCACCTGGGCCCAGGGTCCGGTGAGGAAGCGCCGCACCACGCCGGGCGAGCGATCGAAGTCGTTGCGTGAGCGGAATTCGGCAGCGACGCGCTCGGCCAGCAGGTTGCGCTGCTCCACCCGCACCAGCGTCTTGACCGCGAGGCCGCGGGCCTGCACCTGCTCGGGCGCCATGGCCTCGGTCTGGGAACGGTTGAAGCCCTGCAACAGGGTTGAAAACCGGTCGGTCAGGTCGCCCCCCGGCTTTTGCAGGCCGTCGATGATGCCGCGCACCTGACGCGAGAAAGCGGCGTAACCCCGATCCTGCTCATGGGTGTAGGCCAGGCTGTGTTCGGTGATCGCATCGAGCAGACGCCGCGCCGGGTTCTGCCGGTCGGCGAAGAATCGCGGTTCGGTGCGCGCTGCCTGCAGCAGGGCGGGCTTCATGTCCTGGAGCATCTCGCGCACCGGGCGCAGCAGGCGCTCGTCGGCAGAAATCTGCTTGAGCATGAGCGAAACCACTTCGCTGGCCAGGGTGCGCACCATGGCATTGCCGGCGCCGGCGGTGCCGGGCGCGCGCACGGCCTCTTCGTCGGACGGCTCCAGGTTGCCCACCAGCAACTGGTGCAGGTGGTCCAGGGTCAGCAGGGCATCGGACCCGGGCGCGGCCTCTTCGGGGGCCACAATCCCCCGGCGGCCCAGCGTGGAATCGCCCGAAGACGCGCGCACATCGGGCGCCTGGATCACGGCATAACCCGCCGCCTCCACACCCATCTTGTCAAGCATGGCGCTCAGGCGCGTGTACAGGCCCTGCAATTCGTTGCCCAGCGAGATGGCGCCGGTCTGCAGCCAGCGCGAACGCACACCCGGACCGATGTGCAGGCCCTTGAGCGTCTTCATCAAGGCGCCGACCACGACGTCGGCGCGCAAGGGATTGGCTTCGGCCTGGACCAGCTGCATGCCTTGTGCCGTGCACAGGCGGGCGGTGAGTTCAACAATTTCGTGGTCCGCCGTCATGCTCACGATCTGCTGCACCCGCGCCAGTTCCACCGTCTCCTGCACCTGGTCGTCACCCATGAGTTCGAGTTCGTCAAAACTCACCGATCTGGGGGACCCCAGCCGGGTGTCGCTGGCGGGCAGGGCATTGCCGACCGCATCGGCCAGCACCGACAGAAACCGCGTGGCGATCAGGTCGCGGTGGTCTTCGAGGGCGGTTCGCGCTTCGACCAGACTTTGCTTGTCGTGCAGATGCCGTGCCGACAGCTCCTTGTCCTTGAGCGCAGCGTGCAGTTTGTCGAGCCAGCGTGGAACCCACTCGCGCGTCTGGGCGAGTGCCTCCTTGAGGCAGGCATCGAAGGCCTGTGGCTGGGCTTGCATGCGTGCGGTTGCTTTCTGTCCATGGGACGAGATCGAGTTGGGACCATTGTGACCACCGCCCCACCCTTGCACAACCGCAAAAAGAAACCGAATGTCCCCTCAGTTCAGGGTTTAGCCAGCAAGGCCTGCCAGCCCTCGGTGCCCAGATCGCGCAGGGTCTGCAGGTTGCGCTCGACGATGGCGTCGGCATCGCCCCCCTCGGACGCCACGGCCCGCTCGACGCTGTCCTCGCGCAGCAGGTGCAGCGTGGGAAAGGGCGAGCGGTTGGTGCAGTTGGTCACGTCGTCGGGCTCGGTGCCCTCGAACTGGAACAGGGGATGAAACGGCGCCACCTGGATGACCCCCTCGAGCTCGTGCTCGGCCACGACGTCGTCCACCACGTTGAGGAAGTCGTTGAACACCTCGAAGTCGGGGAACAGCGTGGCGTGCACCAGCAGCGTGGTGTCGACCTCCTCGGCCGGTGTGTTCTGCAGCAGGTCGAGCTCGCGATCGAGGTCGTCCAGGAACGCATCGAGGTGGCGCGCCTGGCTGACCACGATGCGCACCTGGTTCTTCACATACACCGCGCGCGCGAACGGGCACAGGTTCAGGCCGATCACGGCCTTCTCCAGCCAGTGGCGCGTGGCGGCGAGAACAGGTTCTTCGGTCATGGACATGGGTGACACGTCAGAGGGGAAGTCATTCCGGAATGCCGCGGATCCGGGTCTCCCGGTCCGCAGGCATTGCCCCCTGGAAGGGGGTGACGGCCCGGGCATCGGGCCGGCGCGGGGGTGAGCTCACTTCAGCGCCTTGAACCGCATGCGTTTGGGCTTCGCACCCTCTTCGCCCAGCCGCTTCTTCTTGTCGGCCTCGTATTCCTGGTAGTTGCCGTTGAAGAACACCCACTGGCTGTCGCCCTCGGCGGCCAGGATGTGCGTGGCGATGCGGTCGAGGAACCAGCGATCGTGGCTGATGACAAGGGCACAGCCCGCGAATTCCAGCAGCGCGTCTTCCAGTGCCCGCAGGGTTTCCACGTCCAGGTCGTTCGAAGGTTCGTCCAGCAGCAGCACGTTGCCGCCCTCGGCCAGCGTCTTGGCCAGGTGCAGGCGACCGCGCTCGCCGCCGGAGAGGCTGCCCACGCGTTTTTGCTGGTCACCACCCGAGAAGTTGAAACGGCCGCAGTAGGCGCGGCTGGGCATCTGGAACTTGCCCACGGTGATCATGTCCAGTCCACCCGAGACGTCTTCCCACACCGTCTTTTCGTTCTGCAGGTCGTCACGGCTCTGGTCCACCACGGCCATGCGCACGGTCTGGCCGATCTTCACTTCGCCGCTGTCGGGCTGCTCCTTGCCGGAGATCAGCTTGAACAAGGTGGACTTGCCGGCTCCGTTGGGGCCGATGATGCCGACGATCGCGCCGGCCGGAATCTGGAAGCTCAGGTTGTCGATCAGCAGGCGGTCGCCGAAGCTCTTGCTCACGTTCTTGAACTCGAACACTTCGTTGCCCAGGCGCTCGGCCACCGGAATGAAGATCTCGTTGGTCTCGTTGCGCTTCTGGTAGTCCACATCGCTGAGTTCTTCAAAGCGCGCCAGACGCGCCTTGCTCTTGGCCTGACGGCCCTTGGGGTTCTGGCGCACCCACTCCAGCTCTTTCTTCATGGCCTTGGTGCGCGCGTCTTCGGTGCGCTGCTCCTGCTCCAGGCGGGCTTCCTTCTGCTCCAGCCAGGTCGAGTAGTTGCCCTTGTACGGAATGCCGTGACCACGGTCGAGTTCAAGAATCCACTCGGCCGCGTTGTCCAGGAAGTAACGATCGTGGGTGATGGCCACCACGGTGCCGGGAAAACGCTTGAGGAACTGCTCCAGCCAGTCCACCGACTCGGCGTCCAGGTGGTTGGTGGGCTCGTCGAGCAACAGCATGTCGGGCTTGGACAGCAGCATGCAGCACAAGGCCACACGGCGCTTCTCGCCACCGGAGAGCACGCCGACCTTGGCGTCCCACGGCGGCAGGCGCAGCGCGTCGGCCGCGATCTCCAGCTGGTGTTCGCCGTCGGTGCCCGAGGTGGAAATGACGGCTTCGAGCTGCGCCTGCTCGGCGGCCAGGGCGTCGAAGTCGGCGTCTTCGTCGGCGTAGGCGGCATACACCTCTTCAAGGCGTTTTTGTGCCGCGCGCACGCCGCTCATGCTGTTTTCGACCGCTTCGCGCACGGACTGCTCGGGGTCGAGATGGGGCTCCTGCGGCAAATACCCGATGCGGATGCCCGGCATCGGGATGGCTTCGCCCTCGATCTCCTTGTCGATGCCGGCCATGATCTTGAGCAGCGTGGACTTGCCCGAACCGTTGGTGCCCAGCACGCCGATCTTGGCGCCGGGGAAGAAGGAGAGCGAAATGTCCTTGAGGATCTGACGTTTGGGCGGCACGATTTTGCCGACCTTGTTCATGGAAAAGACGTATTGAGCCATTGCTGTGTGCCTGGGAAATCTGCGCCGAGGGACGGCGCGAAACCATCGATTATCCCAGCATGCGACAATACGGCTCGTCGGGCACTTCAGTTGGCTCGGCACCAGCCTTTCGCTGGGGTGTTCGCCAGCCACTGGTCGACACCAAACCCCTGAATCCATCTGCCCCAGACTGGCCGGGTTCTGCTCCCCACACCGGAGCGGCTCACGGAGTGGCCGATGCCCCCAGCGCCCTGGACGGGCGCCTCCAAAAAAATGACCTTTGACGATCTGAATCTGGCTCCGGCCATCGTGCAAGCCGTGCGTGAGCATGGCTACGAAACACCCACCCCCATCCAGGCCGAGGCGATTCCCGCCGTGCTGGCCGGGCGAGACCTGCTCGGTGGCGCCCAGACGGGCACCGGCAAGACGGCTGCCTTCACCCTGCCCCTGCTGCAACGCCTGTCGAGCAGCGAGCGCGCCAAGAACCGCTTCGGCGGCGTGGCGATCCGGGCCCTGGTGCTCACCCCCACGCGCGAACTTGCCGCGCAGGTCGAGGAATCGGTTCGCACCTACGGCAAACACCTCACGCTGACCTCCACCGTCGTGTTCGGCGGCGTGGGCATGAACCCGCAGATCAACGCCATGAAGCGTGGCGTGGACGTGCTGGTGGCCACCCCTGGCCGCCTGCTCGACCTGCAGCAGCAGGGATTCCTCGATCTCTCCGGGGTGCAGATGCTGGTGCTCGACGAAGCCGACCGCATGCTCGACATGGGCTTCATCCACGACGTGAAGAAGATCCTGGCGCTGGTGCCCAAGGAAAAACAGAGCCTGCTGTTCTCGGCCACCTTCAGCGACGAGATCCGTGACCTCGCGAGCAACCTGCTCAAGGACCCGCTGCACATCCAGGTGACCCCGCGCAACACCACGGTGCAGCGCATCACCCAGGTGATCCACCCGGTGGGCCGTGGCAAGAAAAAGGCCCTGCTGGTACACATCATCAACCAGCACAACTGGAGCCAGGTGCTGGTGTTCACCCGCACCAAGTTCGGTGCCAACAACGTGGCCGAGTTCCTCACGAAAAACGGCATCCAGGCGATGGCCCTGCACGGCAACAAGAGCCAGGGTGCACGCACCCAGGCGCTGGCCGGTTTCAAGAGCGGAGACATCCGCGCCCTGGTGGCCACCGACATTGCAGCCCGCGGCATCGACATCGACGAACTGCCGCACGTGGTGAACTACGAGATTCCCAACGTCTGCGAAGACTATGTGCACCGCATCGGCCGCACCGGCCGCGCGGGCAACGACGGCGCAGCGGTCAACCTCGTGAGCCTGGACGAGGAAGGTTTCATGATGGAGATCGAGCGCTTCACCAAGCAGCGCATTCCGGTGCAGATGTTCCCCGAGTTCATGCCCGAGCCCGGTGAGAAGGCCGAGCCCATCGCCATGGGTCGCCAGACCATCTGGGGCGGTGCCGGCAAGCCACCGAGCCGCGACGTGATGGCCGCGGCCGCCAAGGCTGCGCGCACGGAGATGATGCAGCGCGTGCGCGAAAAGAAGGCCGGTGAGCCGCAGCAGGCGCGCGGCAACGGCGGTGGCGGCGGTGGCCAACGCCAGCGCCCGGTCGGCGACGGTGCCCAGATCGACGGACCGCGCGGCGAAGGCCGCCGGGGCGGCGGTGGCCAGCGCGCCAACGGTGGCGGTGGAGGCAACGGCCAGCCGCGCAGCAACAACGGCCCGCGCAACGCCGGTGGCCAGGGTCCTCGCCCACCGCGCCAGCAGGCCGACCGTGGTGAGCGCATGGACCGCGCACCGCGCGAAGACCGTGGCCCGCGTGAAGACCGCGAACCCGGCGCCGAGCGCCAGCCCGGTCCGAACGCCCACCTGGGCAGCCTGCGCATCAAGGAGCCACGCCCACGCGCGGCCAATCCGGGCGGTCAGCCCGACCCGCTTCGCACCAGCATCGACGCCATGCGCACCGGCAACCGCGCAGGCAAAGGTGGTGGCGGTGGCGGCGGCCGGGGTGGCCCGCGCAGCGGTGGTGGTGGTGGTGGTGGCGGCGGCAACGCCGATCCGCTGCGCACCAACTTCGGACGCATCCGCTGAGTCACAAGCAACTACAGTGCGGTCATGCCCGACGACCGCACGCCCCCCTCCTCCGACGCCCCGTCTGCCTTCACCGGCAACGGGGCGTCGCCACGTTGGGCCACGCTCATGGTGGCCACCTGCAACGTGCTCAACCTGGCCCAGCCCGGGCGCGCTTTCTACGACGGGCAGGATCCCTACAGCCAGACCGAGTTCGATCGCAAGGTGGACTGGCTCGGTGACCGCTTCAAGGCGCTCAACGCCGACGTGATCGCGGTGCAGGAGGTCTGGGACGAACTCGCGCTGCGAGCGGCGGTGGCTCGCAGCGGTCTGCAATACAGCTCGGTGGTGGTGCCCGGCGCCGAAAACGGCCCGGGTCAGCACGGGGCCCGGGGCACGCCGCGGGTGGGCATCGTCACCCGCCTGAAGCTCGAAGCGGTGGAGTCCATCGTCGACTTTCCGGCCGCCGCCGTGGTGCAGGTGCCCGGCACCGGCGCCCACACCCGTTTCGAGCGGCCACCGCTGGTGGCCACCCTGCGCCTGAAACACGGTCAACCCCTGTGCGTGATCTCCGCGCACCTCAAGAGCAAGCGGCCCAGGTACCTTGAAGACGCCAGCGGCAAGACGATCGAAGACACCAGCGATCCTGCCGTGCAGGCGCTGGGCTCACTGCGCTCGCTGATCATGCGGGCGGGCGAAGCACTGGCGCTGCGGCTGAAAGTGGTGGAGCTGCTGCACCGCACGAAACTGCCGCTGGTGCTCATGGGCGATCTCAACGACAGCCCGCACAGCGTGACCACCCAGCTGATTGCGGCCACGTCGCAAGTGGCGTACGACAGGGGTGCGCGCGACGCCGCGCTGTTCAGCGCCTGGGACGTGCAGGGCGAGGCGGCGCTGCGCCGCGACGTGGCCTATTCGCACATCCACCAAGGCTACCCCGAGGTGCTTGACCAGGTGCTGGTGAGCGAGGAGTTTGTCTCCACCAGCCGGGGCGCCATCGGCGACGTGCGGCGGGTGGAGGTGTTCAACGACCACCTGTTCGAGGGCCGCGACCGCACCCGCAGCGACCACGGCTTCGTGCGCGCGCTGCTGCGGCTGCGCATGCCCGATCCGGCGTGACGCTCAGACCTTGACGAAGGCGGTCACCAGCGGCTCGTCGCCCACCTGGCGGCTCCAGTGGCCGTGCACCGTCGCATCGAAGGTGGCGCCGGCGGGCAAGGTGTCGGCCGAGTAGAAATGGTCGCCTGCGGCGAAGGTGCGCGAGCTGCCGTCCTGCAGGCCGATCTCCATCCGGCCCCCCAGCACGAACAGCCACTGGGGCGCTGCGGTGCAATGGAATGTGCTGCGAAAACCCACCGGGCTGTGACGCAACTGCAAGCCGCTGGCCGGCAACACGGGCGACAGACGGGCCGAGGCGGTCCCCTCGGTGAGGTCCATCGTCTCCTCGCGGAACCGGGCGCGGCCATCGGCGTCGGTGAACAGCACGACCTGGGTGAAGGCAATCATGGGGGCTCCTGAAGGGTGCCCGGTTGTACCAGACGGCACAACGCCCGGGGTCCTCATGGGACACCGGGCGTTGGCGACGTCCGCCACAGGGGCGGACGGTCAGGCCGCAGCGAAGGCTCAGTTGACCTGCACCGGGCGCGAATTCACCAGACCGGCACGCACTTCTTCACGCGACTTGCCCTGGGCCAGGACGGGCTGTGGGTAACGGTTGGGGTACAGCTGGTTGTAGCGCATGCCGCTTTCGCCATCGGCCAACATGTCGCCGGTGCGGATGGCTTCGGCCAGCTCGGCCTTCACCTCTTCGCGGGTCTTGCCCTGGGCAACCGTTTCGGCCACGTCGGCGGCGGTGCGGGTCGCTGCGTACTGCTCAGGGTACAGCTGGTTGTAGCGGGCGCCGGACTCACCGTTGGCGATCAGGTCACCGCTGGCACGGGCATCGGCCAGCTCGGCCTGGACTTCAGCGCGCGTCTTGCCGACGGTCGCCGCTTGTGGGTACAGGTCGGGGCGCAGCTGGTTCTGGCGCATGCCGGTTTCGCCATCGGCGATCAGGTTGCCGTTGCGCTGGGCTTCGACGAGTTCGGCGCGAACCTGCTCGCGGGTCTTGGCGATGGAGGAGTCGGCGGCCAGGGCGTGACCGGCAACGAGGGTGGAGAGGGCAATGGCGATGACAGACAAACGTGATTTCATGACAGTTTCCTTGTGGAGGGTTGAACATGCCGGTCGGTCCTTTGTGTGGTCTGGCCGGCTTCGATGCCTCTGCTGAGGGTTTGCATGCATCGATGGGTTGAACTGTAAAGTTTCTGATCCTGAAGAAAAACAGCACTGAATGGCCTTCTGTGTTTCGTATTCAGCAATAATGAGTTCTTTTGCATGCGGGTTAACCCGCAAAGGAACCCCCCATGGACCGTCTGGCTTCGATGCGTGTCTTTCAAAAAGTGATCGACGAAGGCGGCTTTGCGGCGGCTGGCCGCGCGATGGAGATGTCGCCCGCCGTGGTGACGCGGCTGGTCGCAGACCTTGAGGACCATCTGGGCACGCGCTTGCTGCACCGCACCACCCGGCGCGTGTCGCTCACCGACGCGGGCGAGAGCTACCTCGAGCGGGTACGCCCCATCCTGCAGGACCTGGACGAGGCCGACGCGCTGGTGAGCTCGCAGACCAGCGAACTGGCCGGCGTGCTGCGCCTGCTGGCACCGCCGGTGCTCGCCACGCACGTGCTCGCGCCCCTGGTGAGCGGCTTCCGGCAGGCCTACCCGAAAATCAGGCTCGACATCGAGGTGGACTCGCACCGGGAGCCCCCGATCGAGGACTACGACATCACGCTCATGGGCACCAAGACCTCGTTCGACGCCAACGTGATCGCACGCAAGGTGCTCTCCAGCGTCACCGTGTTGCTGGCCTCGCCCGAGTACCTGCGGCGCAAGGGCACACCGGCGCGTCCCGAAGACCTGGCGCAACACGACTGCCTGCGTTTCAAGCCCGACGCCGGGCGCACCCGGGGCTGGCGACTGCTGCACGAGAACGACGACGCCCGCTTCGTCGACATCGAGGTGCAGCCCGTGCTGTGGGCCAACCACACCGACACGCTGATGCATGCCGCACTCGACGGCGCGGGCATCACCGCCACCACCATCGAGCTGGCTGCGCCGCTGATCCAGAACGGCGACCTGGTGCGTGTGCTCAACCCCTGGATCACCGACCGCCTCACCATGTACGCAGCCCTGCCCAGCCGCAAGTTCCTGCCGCGGCGCACCGAGGTGTTTCTCGACTACCTGATCGACCAGACCCGAACGCGCGTCGACGCCGCCTTGGCGACCTGCAGCGGCTGCTGAGCCGCACCGCCCAAGCCCGACTTACCATGCACGCATGAACATCGCCACCACCCCCTCCAGCGTTCACTTCGGCCACCAGGGCCGTGTCGTCATCGTCACCGGAGGTGCCCAGGGCATCGGCGAAGCCTGCGTGCGTCGCTTCGCGCGCGAGGGCGCCAGGCTGGTGATCGCCGACGTGGCCAATGCGCCCGGCAGCGCGCTGGCGCGAGAGCTCGGTGCCAGCTACATGCACTGCGATGTCGGCGACCGGCTCGACGTGGAGGCCGTGGTGGCCAAGACCGTGGACGCTTTCGGGCGCATCGACGTGCTCGTCAACAACGCCGGCATCTTCAAGAGCGCCGACTTCCTGGCCATCACCGAAGACGACTTCGACGAGGTGCTGCGCGTGAACCTCAAGGGCTCGTTCCTCATGGGGCAGGCCGTGGCCCGCGTCATGGCGACACAACGCGACGGCAGCATCGTCAACATGAGCTCGGTCAACGGCGTGCTCGCCATTCCCGGCATCGCCAGCTACAACGTGAGCAAGGGCGGCATCAACCAGCTGACCCGCGTGATGGCCCTGGCCCTGGCCGATCACGGCATTCGAGTGAACGCGGTGGCGCCGGGCACCATCGCCACCGAGCTGGCCGCGCGGGCGGTGCTCACCAGCGAGGAAGCGCGCCAGAAGATCCTGAGCCGCACGCCGATGAAGCGGCTGGGCGAGCCCGACGAGATCGCCGATGTGGTGGCCTGGCTCGCCAGCGATGCGGCCAGCTACGTCACCGGCGAGATCGTCACCGTCGATGGCGGACGCATGACGCTCAACTACACCGTGCCCCTCTGATCGGCCCGGGTTTCGAGAACGGCCGGGAACTCTGTCCGCCCGGCCCTCCTCCATCGAAGCTGGCAGCGAAGCGCAGCGCAGCGCTCACGCATCTCCCGCTGATCCCCGCTGGTTCCCGTCCGCACGATGCGGCTGTTTTCACGAAGCCGACACCTTGCTGAAACGACTCCCTGCCGCCTCCCTGGCCCTGCTGCTGCTCGCTGCCTTCGGCTCCACGCACGCCCAGTCCCCCGCTGCTCGCGGGGCGGCGTCATCGCCGCCGGTGATCGTGGCCGCCAGCACACAAGAACGCGACGACATCGAGCTGACGTTGCCGGGCAATGGCTCGGCACGGCAATCGGTGGTGCTCTTTCCCGCCGGCGCGGGAGAGGTCGCCGAAGTCACATTCAGGTCCGGGCAAGCGGTGCGCGCCGCCCAGGTGCTGCTGCGCCTGGACGACCGGACCGAACGGCTGGCGGCCGACCTGGCGGCGGCCCGGGTGGAGGCGGCCCGTGCCCTGGCCGACCGCTACGAGGGCACACGAGGCACCGGGGCCGTGCCCGAAAGCGTGCTCGACGAGGCGCGCGCCGCCCTGCGTGCGACGCAGATCGAACTGGCCCAGGCGCGCGAGGCGGTGGCCGACCGCGTGGTGCGCGCACCGTTCGCGGGCGTGGTGGGTCTGGCCACGGTGGAACGCGGTGACCGTGTGACTCCCGAAACCGCCCTGACCACGCTGGACGATCGCCGCGTGCTGTTCATCGACTTCAACATTCCCGAGGCCTACCTGGCCCGCGTGAGGCCCGGCCAGGTCATCAAGGCGATGAACCCGGCCTACCCGGGACGCGTGTTCGACGGCGCGGTGGCCCAGATCGACAGCCGCATCGACCCGGTGTCTCGCAACGTACGCGTGCGCGCTGCCATGCCCAACCCCGATGACCTGCTGCGCTCGGGCATGTCCTTCCAGGTTCAGCTCGGCCTGGCGGGCCCGCCCCGCGTGAGCGTGCCCGAACTCGCCCTGCAGTGGGACCGGGACGGCTCGTTCGTGTGGGTGGTGCGCGAGGGCCGTTCGGTGCGGCTGGCCGCGCGCCCGGTGCGCCGTGGCGACGGGCGCGTGTTGCTCGACGGCGACCTCGAACCCGGTGAAACCGTGGTGGTGGAAGGGGTGCAGCGGCTGCGCCCCGGCATCGCCGTGCGCGTGATCGGAAACGGCGGCGCAACCCGCACCTCGCCATGATCGAGGACCGCGCCCGCGACCTGCCGGCGCTCGCCCTGCGCCGACCCTGGCTGGTGATCGTGATCAACCTGCTGATCGTCATCGCCGGCATCGGAGCCTGGCTTGGCGTGGAGGTGCGCGAACTGCCCAACATCGACCGCCCGATCGTGGCGGTGCGGGCCGACTGGCCCGGTGCCGCGCCCGAGACGCTCGACGCCGAAGTCACCCGCGTGCTCGAGGGCGCGGCTTCCCGGGTGCCCGGGGTGTATCTGGTGCGCTCGGCCAGCGAAGAGG
The DNA here is from genome assembly GCF_030373225.1 of Hydrogenophaga sp. GTDB lineage: Bacteria > Pseudomonadota > Gammaproteobacteria > Burkholderiales > Burkholderiaceae_C > Hydrogenophaga. The sequence continues at coordinate 12,410 of NZ_JAUCZG010000003.1, forward strand.
GCAACCTGCGCGTGATCATCGAATTCAACCCCGGCGTCGACCTGGTGACGGCGGCCAACGACGTGCGCGATGCGATCGCGCGCGTCGAGCGAACCCTGCCCGAGGGCGTGGAAGGCGTCACCGTTGTCAAGGCCGATGCCGATGCCGAACCGGTGATGCAGCTGGCGGTCTCCAGCCGCACGCTCGCGGTGGACGAACTCTCGCGGGCGGTGGAAGAACGCATCGAGCCGGAGCTGGTCTCGGTCGAGGGCGTGGCCGACATCACGCTGTTCGGCAGCCGCCAGCGGGTGATGCGCGTGCGCATCGACCCGCTCCAGCTCGCGGCCTACAACGTGTCGGTGAACGACATCGCCACCGTGCTGCAAAGCGCGCGTGTCGACGTGCCGGCGGGCAGCCTGGAGTCGGCCAACCAGGAGGTGCTGGTGCGCGCCAACGCCTCGGTGGCCACACCCGAACAGATGCGCGCGCTGCGCGTGCGCCCCGACCTCGCCCTGGGCACGGTGGCCGATGTCCACTTCAGCCCGGCAGACGCCAGCTCGTACGTGCGCCTGAACGGCACGTCGGTGGTCAGCCTGGGCATCGTGCGGCAGGCGCAGTCCAACAGCGTGGCCATCTCCAGCGGGGTGCGCGCGGTGGTCGAGCGCATCAACCGCGACGGCGGCGACCTGCAGGTCACGGTGGTGTCGGACGACGCCACCTTCATCAGTGGCGCCATCAGCGAGGTGCTGTGGAGCCTGCTGATGGCGGTGGCCATCGTGGTGGCGGTGGTGGCCGCGTTCCTGGGCCAGTGGCGCGCCACCATGGTGCCGGTGGTGGCGATCCCGATCGCCCTGATCGGCACGCTCGCGGCGATCTGGATGCTGGGCTTCTCGATCAACCTGCTCACGCTGCTGGCGCTGCTGCTGGCCACCGGTCTGGTGGTGGACGACGCCATCGTGGTGCTGGAGAACATCCAGCGGCGGCGCGCCCAGGGCCTGGGCCCGCGCGCCGCGGCGGTGCTGGGCACGCGCGAGGTGTTCTTCGCGGTGGTGGCCACCACCGCCACGTTGGTGGCGGTGTTCGTGCCGATCTCGTTCCTGCCGTCGGCCGCCGGACGCCTGTTCGCCGAGTTCGGTTTTGTCATGGCCATCGCGGTGGCCATTTCCTCGTTCGTCGCCCTGTCGCTCGGTCCGATGATCGCTTCGCGTCTGCCCGGGGAGCGCGAACCTGGCCCGGTGTGGCGCCGGCTGTCGGGCTGGGGCACACGCGCCGTCGGCACCTACGACCGCTGGCTCGCCAGCGCACTGCGCCGCGCGTGGTGGGTGGCCGGCGTCTGCGTCCTGCTCGCCGGCGCTGCCGTGTGGAGCTACACGCAGCTCACGCAGGAACTGACACCGGTGGAAGACCGTGGTGTGCTGACGATCAGCCTGGACGGACCGGACGGCGTGGGCCTGGCCTACATCGACCGCCAGCTCGAGACGGCACTGGCCGCCGTGACGCCGCTGCAGGACGAAGGCCTGGTCGAGAACATCTTCACCATCACCGGCCGCTACGACGCCAACCGCGCCCAGATCACCGCGCCGCTGGCCGACTGGGGCGACCGCGACCTCAGCCAGGCGCAGCTGGCAGCGCGGGTGCAGGGCCTGCTCGACGACCTGCCTGGCGCGCGCGTGCGCATTCGCGGCGGCAACAGCCTGGGCGTGGGGGGCGGCGATGGCAGCGTGCAGATGGCGGTGACCGGCGACGACTACGACCGCATCGCCGACGCGGCCTACGGTTTCGCTGCGGCCATCGAGCGCGACCTGCCCGGCCTGCGCGATGTGCGGGTGAGCTACACCGCCTCGCAACCGCAGATCACCCTGCGCGTGGACCGCGAACGGGCGAGCGAACTGGGCGTGTCGATCGCCGGCCTCGACGTGGTGCTGCGCTCGCTGGTGGACGGCACCGAGGTCACCGACCTCACGGTGGGTGATCGCAACGTGCCGGTCATCCTGGAGTCGAGCGCGCGCGGCGCCACCGATCCGCAGGCCTTGCTGGGCTACAGCGTTCGTGCTTCCACGCCCGACGGCGAGCGGCTGGTCCCGCTGTCGCAGTTCGTGCGGTTCGAGGAAACGGCCATCCCGTCCGAACTCGAACGGCTGGGCCAGCGCCGCGCGGTGCAGCTCAGCGCCGTCACGGCCGACGGCGTGGCCTTGCAGAAGGCGGTGGACGACCTGCGCACGCTGGCCCGGGCCGAACTGCCCGAGGGCATGGGCCTGCTGTTTCGCGGCGACGCCGCGACGCTGGAGCAGACCGGGCGCGATGTGGCCATCACGTTTGCGATCGCGCTGCTGGTGGTGTTCCTGGTGCTGGTGGCGCAGTTCGAAGGCATCACCAGCGCGGCGGTGGTCATCATCACGGTGCCGTTCGGCCTGGCCGCAGCGGTGTTTGCCATGGCCTTGAGCGGCACCTCGATCAACATCTACAGCCAGATCGGTCTGCTGCTGCTGGTGGGCGTGATGGCGAAGAACAGCATCCTGATGGTGGAGTTCGCCGACCAGCTGCGCGACGCCGGTCGCAGCGTCCTCGAAGCGGCGCAGGAGGCAGCCGCGACCCGGCTGCGTCCCATCATGATGACCATGGCCTCCACCGTGCTGGGCGCGCTGCCGCTGGTGCTGGGCAGCGGGCCGGGCGCGGAGTCGCGCGCCTCGATCGGCTGGGTCATCTTTGGCGGTTTGTCGCTGGCCGCGATCTTCACGCTGTTCCTCACACCCGTGGTGTACCTGGGCCTGGCGCGTTTCGCCCCGCCGCGCGCCAGCCACGGCGAGCAGCTGGCCGCCGAGATGAAGCAGGCCGCTGCGCAACAGACGGGAGAGTTCTCGTGAACGCGCGGCTGCGCCGGCTGATGCCGGGCGCCCTGGCCGCTGCCCTGGCCGGCTGCGGCACCCTGCCCCAGCCCGACGCACCGCCCGCGGCGCCCACGCTGGGCATCACGGCGGACGACCGCTTCGCCGGCGCAGCAGCCGGCGCCACCGCGCCCACCGAAGCCGACCGGCGCTGGTGGAACCGGTTCAACGACCCGGCGCTGGCGGGCTGGGTCGAGCGCGCGCTGGCCAACAGCCCCGACGCGGCGATCGCGCGCGAGCGTGTCGTGCAGGCGCAGGCACTGCTGCGCGGCGCCAGCGCGCGGCGCTCTCCGCTCATCGGGGCCGAAGCCGGTGTGCAGGCCCGCAGTCGACGCAGTGCCGGAGAACGCGCACTCGACCCCAGCGCGGCCCTCACCCTGGATTGGGACCTCGACCTCTGGGGAGGCCTGCAGCAGGCCGAACAATCGGCTGCGGCTGCCTTGCTGCAGGCCGAAGACCGGGCACAGGCGGCGCGTCTGTCCATCGCGGGACTCACGGCGCGTGCCTATGTGGCCTGGCAGGAGGCCGCGCTCGACGAGCAGCTGCTCGCCGATGGACAAAGCCTGCAGCGCGAGGTGTTGCGCCTGGTGGACGTGCGTGTGAGCGCGGGACTGGCGCCCCGACTCGACCGGGACCGCGCGCAGACCGAGACCGCCACGCTGGAGGCCGATGCAGCCGATGCCCGCGTGCGGGTGCGCCAGGCCGCCGCGGCCCTGCAGGTGCTCTCCGGTGAGCGCCCGCAGCCCATGGCCGCAGCGGATGCGCGTTTGCCGGTCCTGCAAGGTGGCCCCACCGTCGCGCGCCCGATCGACCTGCTGCGCCTGCGTCCCGATCTGCGTGCGGCCGAGCGCGGCCTGGCCGTGGCCGCGGCCGACCTGGGCGTGGCGCGCGCCGACCTGTATCCCCGCTTGCGCCTGCCCGGTGCCATCACGCTCACCTCGGCCGGACTGGGCGGTGGTGTGCTCGACATCGTGACCGCCACGCTGGCCGCGGTGCTGGAGGTGGCCCTGTTCGACGGTGGTGAGCGCAGCGCCGGCGTCGAGGCCGCGCGTTCCCGCGTGGCCGAAGCCGGCGAGGTGTACCGCCGGACCCTGTTGCAGGCACTGCAACAGACCGAGGCCGCCCTGGTTGCGGCCGAGGGAACGGCCCTTCGCACCACCGCGCTGCAGCGCGGCAACGCCGCAGCCCTGACGGCGCTGGAACAGTCCCGCACGCTCTACACCAACGGACTGGCCGGTTTTCTCGACGTGATCGAAGCCCGGCGCAGCGCGCTCCAGACACGCCGCAGTCTGCTGCGGGCGCAGGCCGACGCGGCCCGCCAGGCCATCGCCGGCTTCGAGGCCATGGGCCTGATCGCACCCGCAGAACCGGGGTGAGGACCACGGGAAGCCCTTACATGCGCTTACCTTGGTGACCGGAATACCCGATACCCCCGGGCCGTTGTCGCATCACACCGGGGCCACACTGGACCCGGCCTTCCAACCCCCAACCGAGAGAGGACATTCATGAAACACAAGATTGGCGTCATCGTGACCGCGGTGGCCGGCGTGGTGGGCGCTCACAACGCCCAGGCCCAGGGCCTTCCGCTGGTGAAGGAACTGGCCCAGGCGGCGCAAGGCGTGCTGGCCGGCGTGAGCCCCTTGAACATCCGCGCAGGCAACAGCAGCTCGAACAGCAGCTCGAACGGCAGTTCAAACAGCAGCTCGAACAGCAGTTCGAACAGCAGTTCCAAGGGCGGCTCCAACGCCTCGTCCAACTCATCCTCGAACTCGAGTTCCAACTCGTCGAGCAATTCTTCGTCGAATTCCAGCTCGAACTCGTCGAGCAACAGCAGCTCCAACTCCTCGAGCAACTCCTCGAGCAACAGCAGTTCGAACAGCAGCCGCAACAGCCCTCGCGGCGACACCGCCGTGCACGGCTTCTTCAGGGGCTGGGAAAACGGCATGAACCGCGCGGCACGCGCCGTGGGCATCGCACCCGACCAGCCCACGCGCGGCTCGTCCAACAGCAGCTCCAACAGCTCGTCGAACCGGTCGTCCAACTCCAGTTCCAACTCCAGTTCCAACAGCAGCCGCTGAGCCGCTATCCTGAACACCGCACGCCGGCAGAGCCCCTGCCGGCGTGCTGTTGCCTGACCCCTTGAAGAAAGCCACGGCATGCCGGACACAGCGACCCCACCGAAGATCGAATTCCTGTGCGCTCCCGAAGACCTGGGCGTGATCGCCGAACCGGTGCCCGCGCGCGAGGCCCTGCCCGACTGGTTCAAGCGGCTGGCGCCGGTGGACCGGCAACACCTGTCCACCACCGACAACGCGCTCACCGTCAAGCGCTGCATGCCGTTTCTCGATGCCCTCATGACGGGCTGGATCCTGCCGCTGGCGGCCACGGTGCGCATCGAGGTGCTCGACAACGGCCAGACGGTGAACACCGGCTGGGACTTCGACCGCACCATGGTGAGCAACCACCACCCCTACCAGATCGCGGGGCACCCGATGCAGCCGCGACCGCCCAACAAGTTCCACAACCACTGGACGATCCGCACCCCCCCGGGCTGGAGCTGCCTGTTCATCCCGCCGATGAACCAGCCCAACGGGGTGGTGGAAATCGCCGCCGGGGTGGTGGACACCGACGAATACACCTCGTTGATCCACTTCCCGTTTTTTGCCATCGCCACCGACGGCCTGTACACGCTGGAGAAAGGCACGCCGCTGGTGCAGGTGATTCCGTTCCGGCGCGAAGACCTGCAGCTCGCTGGCGAGGTGCGCGCCGAAACGCCGCAAGAGGCCGCCGAGCGCCTGCGCATCCTGCGCGCCACCAGCGCGGGCGACGGCTGGTACCGCAGGCAAGCCCGCGAGAAACGCTGACATGCGTGCGCGCCCTGTCCTTGCACTGGTGGTCACGGCCGCCACGGCCGCCTGCTCGCACCTGCCTTCGGGCGGCCTGCAGGACACCATCGACGCGATCACGCTGGCCACGCCAGTGACCGCCACCGCACCCGTCCTTGCACCTGCACCGCGCCCCGCCGTGCGCGTGGGCGACACCTATGTGTTCGGCGCTGCCTCGGTGCGCCGGGTGACCTCGGTGAGCCGCACGGCGCTGACCTGGAGCACCACCAGCGGCCAGGCGCTGCGCACCAGCCGGGACTTTTTCACCCCGGTGCTCGAACAGACCCTGCCCGGGCGCCGCATCGGCAGCCGTATCGACGGACAGCCCGGCGCCCTGTGGCCGCTGTCGGTGGGCAAGAGCGTGACCTTCACCGAGACGCGCACCACATCGCCCGCCGTTTTCAACCGCGAAGCCCAGGTGCAACTGCGGTGGAACTGCGAGGTGCTCGACACCCGGGTGAGCCAGGTGCCCGCCGGCGATTTCGACACCTTTCACGTGGTCTGCAAGGCGTACCGGGACGGCTTCCCGCTGCCGCTGCAGACCGTGACCTGGGACTACGCCCCCTCGCTCGGTCACTACGTGCGGCGCACCTGGTACGAGGGAGGTCTCCAGCGCGGGAGCCAGTTGGGAGCGGCCCTGCCCGGGCCGCTGGCCACGCCGGCCCGCCTGCAGGCCACGCTGGAGCGGCTGCAGCAGATGCAGCAGCCCTGAGGGGCGTCAACCGCAGCGCACCGCCACCTTGGGCAATCCCCAGCCGAACACGGGATCCCGGCCGGACACCCCGAGATCGGTGACCGGAACACGGCGGCCATCGAGCCAGTCCTGACGCGAGAGCAGACCCTCGAACACCGATTGCGAGAGCTGCGCCACGAGAAAGGGAACGGCGAGCGACGTGCCGCTGCGCAGCCGTGCCGCCTGGGCACCATCGGCTGTGGGCAGTTCCACGCCGGGCAGCGCAAAGTCGACCGTCGCGCCCTGGCTGGCGCGCCAGTAGATGCGCCCGTCGGCCGACAGCGCCGTGGCGCCCAGCACCCCGTCCAGGGCGGCCGGGTGCGCGGGCGCTGCGTTGCGTCCGCCATTGCCCACGGCCGCCGCCACCAGCACGCCGCGCGCCTGCGTGCGTTCGATCGCCGCGGCCAGCACCCGGTTGTCCGGCCCCGTCAGGCTCATGCCGATCACCTGCACCCGCTGGCCGACCAGCCAGTCGAGGCTTTTGACCAGCCCCAAGGCGTCGGCGGCCAGGGTGCCCGACGGCAGGCGGAAGAAGGGTTCCGCGGCGCGCAGCCCTGCCCTGGGCACAAGTCCGGGCAGGGCCGAGCCCGGCTGCCCGACCAGCAGCGTGGCCACCGCCGTTCCGTGGGCACTGTCGCCGCTGGCGCGGGGGTCCGTCACGAAACGGCGCACGCGCAGATCGGCGCCCTGCAGGGCTGCCAGCCCGGTGTCCACGCCCGAATCCACGATGCCGATGAGCTGATCCCGGCCGCACAGGGCGCTGCGCACAGGCCAGTCCATGCGCCGCATGGCCTCGCAGCTGGCGCCCTCGCAAACGGCCCCATCGGCCTGTGCGAGCTGGTAGAGGTGGTGCAGGTCGAACACGCCGGGATCACGTTCGTTGGCCACCGCCAGCGCGGTCCGGGCGTCGATGCCGGGCGGCAGGCGCAAGCGCACCACTCGCAGGTCCAGCCCGGCCTGGACCTGGGCCTCGACCACGCGTGCGCCCCACTGCGCGGCGCGCTGCAGCGCCGCCGGGCTCGGGTTGAGCGCGATCAGTTCATCGGCCTTGAAAGCGTCGGCCTGCACCTGCAATGCGGGTGCGCGCGGACCGGGGTCGGTGTCCTGGCCGCCGGTGCCGGCGTCGCTGCTCGACGAGGCGGCGCTGCCCCCGTCGGCGGCGCCGTCATCTCCGTCGTCACCGTCGTCTCCGTCGTCGTCGGCGCGGGCCTGGCCCACCAGTGGTGAACCCTCCAGCCACGACCACCCGGGCGGTGGCAGGGCGTGCAGCAGCACCAGCAGCAGCAGCATCCAGACCCGTCGGGTGGACCGGTTCCGGCGGGACTCTGACAACAGGGGCATGGTGGGGCGGGCGTGCGGGCGTCGGGTCGACAGGGTAAAACACCGCGGCCGATCCGGCAGCCGTGGGGTCTGTCTGCCGACAACGCAGGCCGCCGGCGCTTATTCCGCCACGGCCTGGAATAAAGCCGCTGGACCGGCGTTGTCACCCGACCACCATGCCCGACACCGACCCCCGTGCCCAGATCATCAGCCTGCTGCCCCGCTTGCGCCGTTTCGCCAGCGGGCTCACGCACGACGGCCACATGGCCGACGATCTGGTGCAGGCGGCCTGCCTGAAAGCGCTGGAGCGCTGGCACCAGTACCAGGCCGACACCAGCCTGGCGAGCTGGATGTTCCGCATCGTGCAAACCACCTGGCTCGACGACCTGCGCATGCGCCAGCGCCAGAAGACCGACACCGACACCGATGCGCTGCCCGATCTCGAGGGGGAGGACGGACGCGAGCTGGTCGAGCGGCGCAGCGACCTGCGCGCCGTGCGCGCGGCGCTGGCAAACCTGCCCGACGACCAGCGCGCCGTGCTGATGCTGGTCACGGTCGACGGGCTGACGTACCAGGAAGCTGCACTGGCGCTGGACATTCCCATGGGCACGGTGATGAGCCGGCTGGCGCGCGCCCGCATCAAGCTCGCCGACGCGCTGGGCAGGCAAGGAGCCTGAGATGAACACCGATGACAACACCCTGATCGCCTACCTCGACGGGCAATTGCCCGATGCCGACTATGGCCCGCTCGAAGAACGGTTGGCCTGTGACGGGGCCTTGCGCACCCGCCTGCAGGCACTGGTCGACAGCAGCGAATTCGCTCGCCGTGCCTTCGACCCGGTGCTGCTGGAGCCGGTGCCACCACCGCTGATCGCCGCGATCTGGCGCGCACCCGATCCGCGCGCACGCAGCCCCCTTGGCGGCGCGGGCGCGGCGCCGGTCAACCGCTTGCTGGCCTGGCTCGGCCTGGCCACCGGGCCGCGCCTCTGGCCCGCGCTGGCTTCGGTGGCGGTGCTCGGGCTGGGCATGGTGATCGGCTGGCAGCTGCAAACGCCCGATGAGCAAACGCAGCGCGCACTGCGCCAGGGAGCGCCAGTGACCGACCAGGCCCTGGCCCTGGCGCTGGAGGTTTCATCGAGCGGGCGCGTGCTGCGCACGGCGGCGGGCGCGGTCGAGATCCTCGCCACGTTCGAGCAGGTGGGGGGTGGACACTGCCGCGAATTCAACCGCAGCAGTCCCGACGGCTCCCTCGCCGAGCTGGGGGTGGCCTGTCGCGACACACGGGGTGAGTGGCAGCTCGAATTTCTGGCCGCCGAAGACCGGGCACCCGGCGCCGGGCAGGACCGCTACCGGACCGCCAGCGACCGGCAGCAGGAGCAGGCCGACGCCTTCCTGCGCGAGCGGGTGCAGGGCTCGCCGCTGGACGGCAACGAAGAGCAGGCGCTGATCGAACGCGGCTGGCCGCGCTGAGGCCAGGCGAAAAAAAGCCCGGCGAACCGGGCCTGGTCGGGCGGCGCGCTGGCGCATCAGCCGACGATCATCACCTCGACGCGGCGGGCCTCGGCGTCGTTGCCGGTGCCGGTGGTCTGCTCGGGCTTGCGCAGCTCCATGCTCGCTGGCGCCACACCCGCACCCACCAGGGCGTCGCGCACGGCCACGGCGCGCTGGCGGGCCAGCTCGGCGTTGAACGCGGGGTCGCCCGTGGCGTCGTGAAAGCCCGAGAGCACCAGCTGTTTGCCCGCCTTGGCCGCGGCAATCGCATCGCCCAGCGCCACCAGCGCGCCGGCGGCGAGGTCGGCCTTGCCGGAGGCGAAGTAGAACTTCACCACGCCGTTTTCCACCACCACGCTGGCGTCGTCGCTCGACGGCGTTGCCGCAACGGCAGTGGCCGGCGCAGCAGCGGCGGGCGCCATCGACGCGACGGGCGAGGCCCCGGCGCGGGATTTGTGGACGCCCAGGCCCACGGCAAAGCCGGTCACCAGCACAATCACGGCGACCAGCACCACCGCGACCACGCGGTATTCGATTTCGTTATCTTGGGAAGACATGGGAAGGACTCCGTGAAAATGGTTGCAGCTTCGTCGACCGGCCGCCCTGCGCGCGGCACCGACCCATCACTGTTGAACAGCCCATCGGGCGCTGCAGGATTGTAAATGGCGCCCCCCTTCCAGACACCCCGTACCCTGCGTCCCACCACCTGGGACCCAGCCCGGCGCGACGGCGCGCAGATGATGGCCGACGCCCTGGCGCAATGGCGCTCGCAGGGGCCGCGGCCCGACTTGTGGGTGTTCGCCTACGCCTCGCTGGTGTGGCGCCCCGAGTTCACCGCCGCCGAGCAACGCCTGGCGCGTGTGCATGGCCACCACCGCTGCCTGGAAATGTGGAGCCGCATCAACCGCGGCACCTTTGAATGCCCCGGCCTCGTGTTTGCGCTCATGCCCGGTGGCAGTTGCACCGGCCTGGCGCTGCGCGTGCCGCACGACGAGGTGGAGGCGCTGATGCCCGTGCTGTGGGCACGCGAGATGCCCAACCCGGTCTACGACCCCAAATGGCTGACCTGCCAGACCGGGCAGGGCCCGGTGAGTGCACTGGCCTTCACGCTCTCGCGCCGCAGCCCGAGCCACACCGGCACCCTGAGCGAAGAGCGCTACCGCGAGATCTTCAGCCGCTCCTGCGGGCGCTATGGCACGACGCTGGACTATGCGCGCCAGACCTTCGACGGCCTGCTTCACCACGGCATCCACGACCGCGCGCTGGGCCAGTTGCTGCGCCTGGTCGACTGAGGCGCATTGACCTGCCGCAAGGCCGGGCAGCAGACCCGCTCCTATACTGAAACGCATGAACATCGCCGACCTGCGCAAGAGCTACGAAAAGGCCGAACTCAGTGAATCGGCCTCACACGCCGATCCCCTGCAGCAATTCACCCGGTGGCTGGAAGAAGCCATCAGCAGCGAGGTGCCCGAGCCCAACGCCATGACGGTGGCCACCGTGGGTTCCGACCTGCGACCGAGCACCCGTGTGGTGCTGATCAAGGGCTTCGACGAGCGCGGCATCGTCTGGTACACCAACTACGCCAGCCGCAAGGGGCAGGAACTCGCCGGCAACCCGTTCGCCGCGCTGCAGTTCCACTGGGTCGAGCTCGAGCGCGTGGTGCGCATTGAAGGCGTGGTGGAAAAGGTCAGCGAAGCCGAAAGCGACGAGTACTTCCTCAGCCGCCCCCTGGACAGCCGCATCGGCGCCTGGGCCAGCCCGCAGAGCCAGGTGATCGACAGCCGCACGGTGCTGGTGACCAATGCCGCCAGGTACGGCGCCCAGTTCCTGCTGCAGCCTCCGCGCCCGCCGCACTGGGGCGGCTACCGCCTCAAGCCCGATCGCTGGGAGTTCTGGCAGGGCCGCAAGAGCCGCCTGCACGACCGGCTTCGCTATGCCCTGGAGTCCGGGGGCGGCTGGCGGCGCGAGCGGCTGGCACCCTGACGGGTGCGACAGCCGACAGGCCAAGACGCCGGAATGGCGCCAGTGACGGGGCCGCGCTGAAAGCGCTCCCGCGCTTTGCCTGACCCCTCGCCTTTTCGTACACTGCGGGCTGCAAGAGTGGCGGTGTGACAACAAAAGGTCTGCATGAAAAACAAATCAACGGGGGGTGCCGTCTCGCGCGCAGCGGCCCGAAAAGACGCCGGTGTGGTCACCATCGAGCGGGTGGCCGAGGAGGCCGGCGTGTCCCCGAGCACCGTCTCGCGCATTCTCAACGGCACGGCCGTGGTCAGTCCGGCCAAGAAGGCTGCGGTCGACGAGGCCGTGGCCAAACTGGGTTTCGTGCCCAACCCCATGGCGCGCGGGCTGGCAGGGGGTCGCACACTGAGCATCGGTGTCGTGACCCAGGCGATCGACAGTCCGTTCTACGGTGCCTCCCTGAAAGGCATCGAGGATGCCCTGGACCCGGCGGGCTACAGCCCGTTGTTCGTGAGCGGTCACTGGAACGCCACGACCGAGAGCCGCTGCATCGACATCCTGCTGTCGCGCCGGGTCGACGGCATCATTGTGCTGACCGGGCGCCTGACGGACGCCGCCCTCAAGTCTGTCGCCAAACGGGTGCCGGTGGTGGTCACCGGCCGCTCGGTCAAAGCCGCCGGCTTGTTCTCGCTCAATTTCGACAACACCGAAGGCGGCCGTCTTGCGACCCGCCACCTGATCGACTGCGGGCATCGCAGGATCGCCTTCATTGCCGGCGATCCCCGCCATCCGGACGCGACCCAGCGACTCTCGGGTTACCGCCTGGCGCTGGAGCAGGCCGGCATTGCCTTCAAGCCCGAGCTGGTGGTCCAGGGCGAGTACAGCGAGGCCAGCGGTGTGGAAGCGGTGTCGACCCTCATCGCCGCCCGGCAGAAGTTCACCGCCATCTTTGCCGCGAACGACCAGATGGCCATTGGAGCGGCGCATGGCCTGCACCGCCATGCCTTGCGCGTGCCCGATGACGTGTCGCTGGTCGGCTTCGACGATCTGCCCACGTCCCTGTATGCGCTGCCGCCGCTGACCACCGTGCACCAGCCGGCCTACGACATGGGATCGCTCGCGGCCCAGGCACTGCTGCAACTGCTCGATGGCGCCAGGCCGCAGCAGTCGGTGCCGCAACCCCGCCTGATCGTGCGGGATTCGTGCCGCAGCCTCAAACCCTGAGCCCGACAGCCGTCCTGGCTGCGCGCGCGCCAGCGCGCTGATCCGAACCACCCGTCCTTCCCCCCGGGATTTCCCTCGGTGGCTGCCCGCAGGAAACATCTATACTTTTCTGAAAGCGCTTTCACACAAGTCGTGAACGGCCAACCAACGGAGAGGTGGATGCCATTGTTTCGAACGAGGCTGTGTGTGATCGCTTCACGCCAGCCGACCTCAGGCCCCACCGCAGGTGCGTTGGGGTGACCTTCCGCCGATCCGCACCCACTTCATCCCCACCTCCCCTGTTTTCATGCCCGCTCAAGCCATCTACCGCCGCCTGCCCCGTTTTCCCGATGAATTCGTCTGGGGCGTGGCCACCAGCGCCTTCCAGATCGAGGGGGCACCCACACTCGACGGCAAGGGGCCGTCGATCTGGGACACCTTCTGCCGCCAACCCGGGGCCATCGCCGATGGCAGCAATGGAGACGTGGCCTGCGAGCATGTCAGGCGCTGGCAGGAGGATCTGGACCTGATCAAAGACCTGGGCGTCGACGCCTACCGCTTTTCGGTGTCGTGGCCGCGCGTTCGACCGGGCGGCAGCGGCGCGTGGAATGCCAAGGGCCTGGATTTCTACGAACAGCTGGTGGACGGCTTGCTGGCCCGTGACATCAAGCCGTACCTGACGCTCAACCATTGGGACCTGCCCGACGAGCTGCAGCAACAGGGCGGATGGGCCAGCCGGGACACGGTGCACCGCTTTGTCGAGTACGCACAGGGCATCACCCAACGCCTCGGAGACCGCCTGGCCTCCATCACCACCCACAACGAGCCCTGGGTCATTGCGGTGCTCGGATACGAGACCGGCATCTTCGCCCCGGGCATCAAGGATCGGGCCACGGCCATGCAGGCGACCCACCACCTGATGCTCAGCCATGGCCTGGCCGTGCAGGCCCTGCGGGCCGAGGGACATGCGACACCGCTGGGCATCGTGCTCAACCTCTCGCCGATGCATGCGGCCACCGACGCGCCGCAGGACCTCGAGAAGACCCGGCTTGAAGACGGTCGCCTGCTGCGCTGGTACATGGACCCGCTGTTCAAAGGCGCCTATCCGGATGACGTGGTGGCGTACCTGGGTGACGATGCACCGACGGTGCAGAGCGGCGACATGGCCGCCATCTCGACGCCCATGGATTTTCTGGGCGTCAACTACTACTCGCGCTCGGTGATCAGCGCGCAGGGCCCCTGGGATGTCAACAGCAGCGGGCGCGAGATCACCGACATGGGCTGGGAGGTGTACCCGGAGGGCCTGACCGAGTTGCTGGTCCGCATGCACCGGGACTATCCGGTACCGCCGTTGTACGTGACCGAGAACGGCGGGGCGTTCAAGGACCATCTGCAGGACGGCCGTGTGCACGACCACCAGCGGCGCGACTTCATCGCGCGGCACATCTCTGCGGTGGCGGACGCGATGGAACAGGGTGTGCACATGGCGGGCTACATGGTCTGGAGCCTGCTCGACAACTTCGAATGGGCTTCCGGTTTCGAAAAGCGCTTCGGCATCGTGCACGTGGACTACACCACCCAGTGCCGCACCCTCAAGGACAGCGCGCTGTGGTACCGCGACTTTCTGCGCGCGCAAAAAGCGGCGCGCCAGAACCGCGGACCGGCTCCGACCATGGTCTTGTCGAATCAACACAATGCGGTGGCCGCCGCGCCAGTGCAAGACTGACATGGGAAACGCACGGGCACAACAGGCAGGCGATGGGTTCCCGCTCCATCGCACGGTCGCCGGTGCGGGGATCCCGGTCGACACCGCCGTTGTGGCGCTGTCCTGAGAGGCTTCGCCACCATGTCCAAGATACCGTCTCGCAAGGGCTGGAAGCTGGTCTGGAGCGACGAGTTCACCGGTGACCAGATCGACCGCAGCAAGTGGGACTTCGATCTCGGCAACGGGTTTTTCGACTACCGCAGCCACACTTGGGTCCCGGGCTGGGGCAACGAGGAACTGCAGTACTACACCGACTCACCGACCAACGTGACGGTGCGCGACGGCCTGCTGACGATCCGGGCCGTGCGGGAATCGATCCACGGCTGTGGCTACACCTCGGCCCGCCTGATGACGCGCCGCCGCGACGGCACGCCGCTTTTCAACAAACAGTACGGCCGCTTCGAGATCCGCGCCCGGGTGCCCTGGGGCAAGGGCCTGTGGCCTGCGCTGTGGATGTTGCCGCAAGACGATGCCTACGGCGGCTGGGCCGCCTCGGGCGAGATCGATCTGATGGAAATCGTGGGAGACAAGCCTCACGAGGTGCTCAACAGCATCCACTTCGGATCATCGGGCAGCCAGGGCCGCTCGCTCATCACCCACACCCACCCGCTGCCGGATGGCAGCACGGTGGCCGACTGGCACACCTACGCTGTCGAATGGGAGCCGGGCGAGATCCGCTTCTACGTCGATGACACCCTGACCCGAACCCACAACCATTGGTGGAGCTGCAGCCTGGTCAAGGATGGGCAGGGCGTGATCGCGCGCCGCAAGGCCGATCTCAATGCGTGGCCGGCGCCCTTCAACCAGCCGTTCTACCTCGTCATGAACGTCGCGGTGGGGGGCAACTTCCCCGGTGTGCCCGGCGCGCAAACGCGCTTTCCGGCCGAACTCGTGGTGGACCACGTCCGGGTGTACGACAAGGTCGGTGGCTACGGCGAGCCTCAGCCGATCGGCCAGGGCCGCTTTCCGTGGCAGACCGAAAAGAAAAAGGCGTGACGCGCTGCCTTTCCTGCGCCACTGCGTTCCAGAAACAAAGACATGTCCAAACCCGCATCCCGCAGCGCTGTGGCCAGCGCCACCGTCACCCACCAGGGCAGTTCCAGCGACACCTCGCTGCCGCACTCGGGCGTCGACCCGGCCACGGTGGCCGGCGCGGGCCGCTGGACCGAAAGCAGCCCCACGGTCTGGACCACCGAGGCGCGCGACGCGCTGGGCGAGGCGTTCCGTGCGTCACTGCAGCGCGGGGTGCACGGCCTGTGTTTCAGTCCCTATCTCGAAGGCCAGCAGCCGGGCTCGCAGATTGCGGAGGCGCAGATCCGCGATCGCCTGCGCGTCCTGCAACCCCACGCGCGCTGGGTTCGCAGCTTTTCGTGCACCGACGGGCATGAACAGACGCCGCGCGTGGCACACGAACTTGGCCTGAAGACGCTGGTCGGCGCCTGGCTGGGCACCGACGCGGCGATCAACGAGCGCGAACTGCAGGGTGTGATCGAGGTTGCGCGTGCGGGTCACGCCGACATCGTGGCCGTTGGCAACGAGGTGCTGCTGCGCGAGGACATGAGCGAAGACGCCCTGCTCGCCTGCATCGAGCGGGTCAGGGAGGCGCTGCCCGGCGTGCCGGTGGGCTACGTCGATGCCTATTACCTGTTCGAGAAACACCCGCGCATCACTGCCGCCTGCGACGTGGTGATGACCAACTGCTACCCCTTCTGGGAAGGTTGCCCGCGGGAGCAGGCGCTGGCCTACATGCAGACCATGGTGCAGCGCACGCGGGCCGCAGCGCCGGGCAAACGCGTGCTGATCAGCGAGACCGGCTGGCCCGACCAGGGCAGCGCATTCCATGGCTCCGTGCCTTCGCGCGAAGGAGCCATGCAGTATTTCGTCGACTGTTGCCGCTGGGCCGAGGAAGACGGCATCGAGATCTTCTACTTTGCCGCCTTCGATGAAGCCTGGAAGGTCGGCGCCGAAGGCGACGTCGGCGCCTTCTGGGGCCTGTGGGACAAGAACGGAACGCCCAAGTTCGGATGACACGATGACCAAGCTGACACTGCCTTCGGGCAACGCCATCTGCTACAGCGGCTACCGCGACGGCCAGAACCCGGGCGAGCAGACCTACCCGACGCCAGCCGAGATCCGCGAAGACCTCGCCATCCTGCGCAAGCAATGGAAGCTGCTGCGCCTGTACGACTGCAGCCCGCACGCCGATCGTGTGCTGCAGGTGATCGCCGAGGACCGGTTGCCTTTCCAGGTGATGCTGGGCGCCTACCTGGGCGCAGAGATGAACAACTTCGGCTGCCCCTGGGGCGCCACCTTCACCGAAGAACAGCTCGAAGCCAGCCGGGCCGAAAACGGTGCCGAGCTCGCGCGCCTGGTGGCACTGGCCAACCGCTACCCGGACATCGTGTTCTCGGTGGCGGTGGGCAACGAGGCCACGGTCGACTGGACCGACCACTACGTGCCGGTGCCGCGCATGATCGAATACGTGCGCCGGGTCAAGGCGGCGGTGCGCCAGCCCGTCACCTTCTGCGAGAACTACGTGCCCTGGCAGCACAAGCTGCGCGACCTGGTGGCCGAGCTCGACTTCATCTCGCTGCACACCTATCCGGTGTGGGAATACAAGCACATCCACGAGGCGCTGGACTACACCAAGGACAACGTGCACAGCGTGACCCGCCTGTACCCCGACAAGCCGCTGGTCATCACCGAAGCCGGCTGGTGCACCAACAGCAACGGCCGGGGCATGCACGCCGAACACGCGGTGCAGGAGTTGCAGGCCATCTACTACAAGGACCTGATGGACTGGACACGCGCAGAAGGCCTGCTGTGCTTCGTGTTCGAGGCGTTCGACGAATCCTGGAAGGGCTCGCCCGACCCGCTGGAGCCTGAAAAGCACTGGGGACTGTTCACCGTCGACCGCAAGCCCAAGCTGGTGATGCAGTCGCTGTATCCCGAGCTGATGGATCCGGTCGCCGCAGACTGACACCGTAGCCCACCCTCTCACCCATGCACCTTCGGCCGGGCCTGTCAGCGGCGCAGCCCCACACAGAAAGCAACCCATGACCCCATCCGGCGCCACTGCACACAAGATCCCCTTCGGGCACAAGGTGGCCTTCGGGCTGGGCATGCTGGCCAACCAGATGTTTCCAGCCGCACTGGGCATCTTCATGGTGGTGCTGGTGCAGGACCTGGGCTTCCCGGCCTGGATGTGGGGCATCCTGTTTTTCCTGCCGCGGGTCTTCGATTCGGTCACCGACCCGATCATGGGCTTCATCTCCGACAACACCCGATCCACCTGGGGCCGGCGCAAGCAATACGTGTTCGTCGGTGCCATCGTCATGGGCATCTCGTTCATCGCCATGTGGCAGCTGCAGCGCAGCGACGGCGTCACCCACAACTTCATCTACTTCCTGTGCTGGTCGCTGGCCTTCTACTCGGGGCTGACCTTGTTCAGCATTCCGTATGTGGCCATGGGCTACGAGATGAGCGACGACTTTCACGAGCGCACCAGCATCATGGCGGTGGCCCAGTGGATCGGCCAGTGGGCCTGGGTCATCGCACCCTGGTTCTGGGTGGTGATGTACGACCCGGCCTGGTTCGAGAACGCCGACACGGCCACGCGCACGCTCTCGGTCTGGGTGGGGGTGATCTGCATGCTGCTGGCCATGGTGCCGGCGCTGTTCCTGCCCAGCCGCTCGACCAGGGACGACACCCACCTGGTGCCGCTGACCTGGGCCAACATCGGCGGCGGCATGAAGGAGATCCTGCGGGGCTTCGTCGAGGCCTTCAGCTCGGTGCCCTTTCGCAAGCTGTGCTTCGCCACCTTCCTGATCTTCAACGCCTTCAACACGGTGGCGGCATTCTCGTTTTTCATCGTCGTCTACCACCTGTTCGGCGGCAACACCGCGGCGGCCGGCATCTGGCCCACGCTGTTCGGCAGCGTCGGTGCGCTGGTGACCACCTTCGCGGTCATTCCCACGGTGGCCTGGATGTCGCGCAAGATGGGCAAGAAGAACGCCTTCATGGTGTCGCAGGGCATCTCCCTCATCGGCTACGTGCTGCTGTGGTTTCTGATGGTGCCGGGCAAGCCCTGGATGTTCATGTTTGCGCTGCCCTTCTTCGCGTTCGGCATCGGCGGCCTGTTCACGCTGATGATGTCGATGACGGCCGACGTCTGCGACCTCGACGAGCTGGCCACCGGCAAGCGCCGCGAAGGCATCTTCGGCGCCATCTACTGGTGGATGGTGAAGTTCGGCTTTGCCATCGCCGGTCTGCTCAGCGGCGCCATCATGTCGGTGGTGGCCTTCAGCCCGGGTGCCGCGATGCAGCCCGAGGGCGCGGTCGACGGCCTGCGGCTGTTCTATTCGGGCGTGCCCATCGTCGGCACGCTGCTGGCGATGTGGATCATGCGCGACTACGACCTCGACGAAGCCCGCGCCACCGAGGTCCATGCCGAGCTCGATCGGCGCAAGCGGCGCGCAGCAGCGTCTTCGTCCCAGGGCTCGGGCGCCCGCCCCTGGCTGGAGGAGCACGGCCTTCACCTGCCGGCCATGCTGGGCTCGCCTCTGGCTGGCAGGACGCCCGCCGAGATCGGCGCGATGTATGCCGAGCAGATGAGCACGGGCGTGTACGGCCTGTGCTTCAGCGCCTACACCGAGGGTCAGGGCGCGGGTGACCAGCTGACCGAGGCGCAGGTGCGCCGGCGCGTCGGGCTCATTGCGCCGCACACGCGCTGGCTGCGGTCGTTCGCCTGCAGCGAAGGGCACGAGATGATTCCCCGGCTGGCCCGCGAAAACGGGCTCAGGACGATGGTGGGCGCCTGGATCAGCGCCGACCGCGACCGCAACGAACGCGAGATCGCCGGGCTGCTGACGCTGGCCGAGGCGGGTCTGGTCAACATCGCGGTGGTGGGCAACGAGGTGCTGCTGCGCGGCGAACTGTCCGAGGCCGAGCTGCTGGAGTACATCCGGCGCGTCAGGGCTGCCCTGCCGCAGGACGTGCCAGTGGGTTGCGTCGATGCCTACTACCAGTTCCTCGAACGCCCGGCACTCACCGCGGCATGCGACGTTCTCCTGCCGAACTGTTACCCGTTCTGGGAAGGCACCGACATCACCATGGCCGCGCCCTACCTGCGCCGCATGGTCGGACTGGTGCAGGCCGCGGGTGGCGACAAGCCGGTGATCGTCACCGAGACCGGCTGGCCAGGCCATGGACAGCCCGTGGCCGGGGCCGTTCCATCGGCGGACAACGCCATGCGCTACTTCGTCGACGTCCAGCTGTGGGCTCGGCAGGAGGGAATCAAGCTGTTCTACTTCTCGTCGTTCGACGAGCCCTGGAAGCTGCGTCAGGAAGGTGAACTGGGCACGCAGTGGGGTCTGTGGGACAAGGACGAGCGCCCCAAATACGCGGCCTGACTCAGGGCAGCAGCAGGCTCGTGATGGAGCGCGCTGGCAAGGCGAGCGGTGGCCCGCTGCGCTCCAGGTTCAGGGTGAATGGCAGCGCATGTTCGGTGCGGTTCATGGCCACCACCACCACGCCCCCATCCGGGTTGACGAAGGCCGTGGCCTCCAGGGCTTCGCGGCTGGCCGCACACAGGATGCGCCGCGCGCCCGGCTTCACGAAGCGGGCAAAGTGCCCGATGTAGAAGTAGGAGCTCTGGCACTCGAAGCGGTCCTGAGCGGTGTCGGCCAGGATCGGCGCGCTGCAATAGTTGCCCACGTGGTTGGGACCGCCCTGCTGGTCGAGCAGCAGGTTCCAGTCGATCCAGCCCACCGTCCAGCGGTTGATGTCGTTGATCATCGATCTGGCGTAGCGCTCACCCAGGGCCCATGAGCCGGTGTGCGGGCCTCCTTCCTGGCAGCCCTCGGTGAACAGCAGCTGCTTGTCCGGCCAGGCGTCATGGACCAGCTGGACATGGTCGAAATGGTCTTCGCCATACCAGTGGAAGCCGGTTCCCCAGACGTACTTCGCGGCCTGTGGATCGGCATAGACGGTCGCAGCGCGCTCCACCATCAGGTCGCGGTTGTGGTCCCAGATCACGATCTTCACGTGACCCAGTCCGGCGGCCTCCAGCTGCGGGCCGAGGTGGTCGCGCACGAAGTCGCGCTCTTCTTCGGCGCTGTAGACGCAGGAGTCCCAGCGCTGGGTGGCGGCGGGTTCGTTTTGCACCGATACCCCCCAGACGGGAATGCCGCGTTCGGCGTAGGCCTGGATGAAGCGCACGTAGCAGCGCGCCCAGGCGTCACGGTACTCAGGCAGCAGCCCACCGCCGTGGTTCATCTGGCGGTTGGTCTTCATCCACGCGGGCGGACTCCAGGGCGAGACCAGCAGCCGGATCGGCGAACCCGCGATGCGCTGCGCGGCGAGCAGGAATGGCAGCAGGGCCTGTTCGTCACGGTCGATCCGGAAGTCGTTGAGCGCTGTGTCGCCCGGTGTGTCGGCGTGGGCATAGTTGCCCAGCGAAAAGTCGCAGCTGTTCATGTGCACCCGGCACAAGGTGTAGCTGTGGCCCACTTCGGGGTCGAAGCAGGCCCGGAGCACCGCGTCCTGCTGCGGTGGACTCAGGGCCAGCCAGGTGTGCGCGGCCGCCTCGGTGAAAGCACCGCCAAACCCCAGCATGGTCTGGAACGCCACGCCCGCGTCGACCCAGAGCGACGCCGCAGGCCCCATGTCGTCGGTGGCGGGCGGCAGCTCGGCCAAGGCCAGCCGGTGCCCGGACCCCTGGGCGGTAAGAAAGCTGCGCATCGCTGCTGGGGTCGGGACCCGGGAACGGGCGGTGCGGGCTGGCTCAGCGGGTCCAGCCGATGCCGTCGATGTTGAGCGGAACGCGGATGTTGGAACCCGAGGCCTTGCCGGTGAAGCTGTAGCGGTCGGCAATGTAGAAGGGGTTGACCACCAGACGGAAGTCGAGCCTGGGGTTGACCGCCCGGAAGGCCTGCAGCGGTATCGACACCCGGCACCAGGCTCCGGTGTTGCAGTAACCGTAGTCGCCGTTGCCGATCTGCACGAAGGCTTCATGGCCGTTGCCATCGACATCCAGCGTGGACAGGCCGATCTCGATGCGCCCCGGGTAGGTGGTGTTCATCCACACGCTCACGGCCGAGAATGCCGAGAGGTTCTGGGTGGTGCCCCCGGTCTGGGGGTTGTACAGCAGACCCCATCCGTAGCCTGCCGGCGTGGGTGTGATGCGCATGCTCACCGTGCCGTCGCCCGGCGCCGCGCTGATGGTGGTGTCGGCCAGGTTTCGTGGCGCCGTGAAGCCGTCGAACGCATCGAGGTTGTAGCCGGCGACCAGCGATGCGCCGGGCGCGTCGGAGTACAGGGTGAAGGCGTTGGCGGCAAAGTCCGGGTTGATGGTCGGCGGGACGAAATACACCGCGTCGGCATCCGTGAGGCTGGCGTTCTCCCAGATGGCCTGCGGATACAGGTTCTGGATCACGTAGCGGGCCTGACGGTCCCTGTTGAACAGACCCCAGCCGTCGTCGCTCAGCTTCCAGGGCTCATCGAAGGCTTCGAAATAGAAGATGTTCACCGGGCCATTTCCGCTCACCCGGCTCTCCTGGCGCCAGGTTTCCAGGCGCTGGAAATACATCTTCTGGTTCACCGGGTGGGCCCGGAAGGCCTGGTCGCCCGTGATCCGGGCTTTCCAGCCGGTTTCGGTGATCACGATCGGCATCCGGCTGAGCCCGGCGCTGTCGAGCGCCGTGCGAGTGGCCTGGAATTGCTTCTTCAGCTCGACGATGCTGGCGTCCATCATGGCCGTGGCCCGTGCGGGTCCGGCTGCCACGCCCAGCTGTTTCCAGTCCCAGTAAAGCAGACTGCTGGGAAATTCGGTGTCGATGGCAGGGTAGGCATGGATGGCAGCGAAGTCGATCTGATCAACCACCGCCCTGGGCAGCGGATTGCTGAACACCTGGAAGTTGTCGTCGGTGGTGACCGGCTGCGACACCCGGTCGCGCACGTACTTGATGTAGACCGCCATGTCGGCGGGGTCGATCCGGTCGGCCGAAAAGTCCACGATGTTTTCGTTGCCGACGCTGACCGTCAGGATGACGTCGCGGTACTTCGGGTCGTTCGCCAGGGCAATGGCCCGGTCGAGTTCGAGCAGGTTGGCGGCCTTGATGTCCTCGACCCGGTTGGGGTTGGGCTCGAACTTGAAGCCACCCATGAAGGCGCCCAGCTGCATCTTCATGTCCAGACCGTTGTCCACGATCACGTCCAGCGTCTGCCTGGCCACCTTGTCGCCGCTGTCGAACACGCGGATGAGGCGGAAGTTGCCCTGTATGAGCAACTCCATGTCCTGCCTGATGTTGCCGGGCGGGATGACTTCGTTGGCCAGGTCACTGGCACTGGTGGCGGTGCGGTACGGTCCATAGGCGACCGCCTGGCGCGCCAGGTATTCGGCCGGCAGCGGGCGCGGGTTGGAAACGGACACCGCGCTGGCCGGAGGGTCCACCGTGATCTCGCCGCCGCCGCCGCAGGCGGTCAGCAGCGCTGTCAAAAGCACGGCAAGGCCCGCACGGACGGGCTGCAGGAAGGACATGGGGCCGCCGAGGCGGACGCTCGAGGTCGTGGACAGGGCTCTCATGGAATTCGCCTCAGAAGTTGTACTTGATGCCGACACCGAACCAGTTGCCGGCCTTGGTCACGCGCGAGTCGATGGCGTTGATGGTGGCGTTGGATGGCATGCCCAGGGGTGCCAGGCCCTTGAGGCGGTAGTGGATCATCCCGGCAAACGCCGAGGCTTCCCAGCCATTGCCGTAGTTGTAGGTCGCGCCGATGGTGTTCACCAACGCCGAGTTGCTCTGGCCGCGTTCGCTCGGATTGCCGGTGCTGGCCTTGCCGATGTAGACCAGCCCGGTCGAGAAGGTCCACTTGTCCATGCGGTAGCGGGCACCCAGTGCGATGTCGGTCGAGCGGGCCGGGTAGCCAGGGTTCGGGACCCCATTGAGCGTGCCGCCCCAGTCCACGTTGAACGGGAAATTCCACTGCAAGGGTGGTCCGTCCAGGGCCACCACCGCATAGGCGCCACTCCACTGGTTGCGTCGGATCGCACCCGAGAGTTCGATCTTCGGGCTGTACTGGTAGATGGCCTGCAGCAAGGCGACGCTCTGCCCGGAAGCACCGAGACGACCGTCGGCAGCGGGATCGTAGAAAGGGGCGTAGAAGACCGCAGCTCCGAAAGCCGACGGCGTTCCGTTGCGCGTGCGCTGGTACATGGCGTCGATCGACAGATCGCCCTTGCCATAGTGGGCCCACAGCTCATAGAACGAAGGCTTGTTGACCTTGAAGTCATCGGAGCCGCGATCGTAGGTGGCCTCCAGCACCATGTCGCCGTCTGCCACATCGAACACGCGTGAGGTGTAGCGCACGGCGCGCGTCAGGTTGCGATAGCCCGCGCCGCTGCCGGCCCAGGCAGATGACAGACCCAGGTTGGATCCGAAGGGAAAATCAGCGAACTGCCAGGTGCGCGAGACCGTTTCACCCACGGTGAGCGTGCCGTACTCTTCGTGGCTGAGCGCGACGTTTCTTTCGCGCACAAAGCCCGGCGTGTCTATCTTGAAGTCGCGCCAGTTCTGGCTGAGCGTGCCCTTGATCCGGAAGCCGCCGCCCAGGTCGTACTTGGCACCCAGCCACAGCTGGAACTGCGTGAAGCCGGTCACTTCGGTCGACAACGTTCGTCCCGGGACAACCGCGTCGGCCCAGATGCGCTGGCGATCGGTTTCCGGGCTGAGCTGGCATCCCTCGGGTGGGCACTGGTTGTTGCCCACGGTCGCGGTGGCTTCGCCAAAACCGTTGATGCTGAAGATGCCACCGGGGCCGAAGTCGAGCGCCTGAGCCGGCATCGACGCTGCCAGTGCCACCAGGGCAGTGCTGTTGCGAAACCAGCGGGCCGTTCCGCGGGTGATCGCTGTCCGGATTCCAGGTCGCCGCTGCGGCGAGTGTGGGTATTGGCTCATGGCAGTGGTTGTCTCGTTGTATGTGAAAGCGCTTTCATCATGATATTTACGCCTCGTCACACAGACACCGGTATTTACCCTAGCGCTGCCCCTGCCGCGTGTGCCTGCACACGTGGCTGAAGGACAAATGGCAGCGAAAACGGCCGATCTAAGTGAAAACCATAGCCCGGCCTGAAAGCGCTTTCAATATCATCGTGAGGTCCGGAAACGTAGATATGGCGGAGCAACTCATGAAGCTGGTGCAACAACTGTGTGTGATCGTGATGGCCGGGGTGGTCTGTGCCGCTGGTGCCCAGACCGTGAAGGTGGGTGAGGCGAGCTACTGGCTGGCGCCCAAGTCTGGCGAGAAGACACCACCGGCTGCGCCGCACCGGACACCGGAACTGCTCAAGACGGCAGCGCAGACCAACCAGTGGTACTCGACCCTGATCTTCAATGCCAAACCCGAAGTGGTCTTTGCCCAGCCGCTGACGGTCAAGGTGGCCACGACCGGCTTCGAGCTCGCACTGCCCTCCAAGGAGGTCGTGCCCACGTGGCGGCGGGATGTGGAAATCCACTACCCGCACCGCGACCCGTTGGTGTTTTCGCCGACCGCGTTCAAGCTGGATGCGCACCAACTGGCCAAGGCCAGCGACTGGTCGATCGATGTGTCCATGGGGGCTGGCAACGATGCGCTGGTCGCGACGGTGTCCCACGGCAGCCCCTATGTGTATTTCAAGTTGAACCGGGGCGACATCCGCGTGCAGCTGCCGGCCGCGTCGACGCGCATCGAGAACGCTGCCGATCCGCGAGCACTGGTCTTGAACGTCAAGGGCAAGCGCTACGCGGTGTTTGGCCCGCAGGGCGTGCAGTGGGAGGCGCAGGGCGCAGATGCCTTTGTCGGTCGACTTCCCGCAGGGAAAGGCTACTTTTCCGCAGCGGCGCTGCCCGACGAGAAGCCCCAGACGCTCGCGCTGTTCACGCAGCATGCCTATGCCTTCATCCAGGACACCCGGGTGGCCTGGCGCTACGACCAGGCACAGAGCCGTGTCGAGACGACCTTCACGGCCACGACACAGGCCATGGAAGGCGCCAACACCACACCCTTGCTGGGTCTGTACCCGCACCACTGGTTCCGCAATGCGCTGGTGGCAGAGCGCCTGGGCCCCGGGTTCGACACCCTGCGCGGCAACATCCGGACCCTGGCCGCGGCCGAGTTCAAGATCGTCAAACCGTACCTGGGCTGGGTGCCCTTCTGGCCCGCCGCGGCTGAGCAGCCCGGCGCGCCCAGGCTGGACGATGTGATGTCCAAAGATGTGCGCGATGCGCGGCGCATGCTGCGCCAGGGCGGCAATGGCCCGTACTGGCAAGGCAAGGGACTGATGCGTGTCATCAAGCTCATGGACGTGGTTGAGCAACAGGGCGATCTGAAGGAGCGCGACCGGCTGCTGGCGCTGGTCAAGGACCGCATGGAAGAGTGGTTTTCCGGCAAGGACAACAAGACCTATTTCCAGTACGACGAGAAGCTGGGCACCCTGGTCGCGCACCCCGAGGAGTACTTCTCGATCGAGCAGATGAACGACCACCATTTCCACTACGGCTACTGGATCCGCGCGGCCGCCGAGATCGCCCTGCGCGATCCAGCCTGGGCGGCCAAGGAGCGCTGGGGCGGTATGGTGGACAAACTCATTGCCGACATCGCGCACACCGGCCGCGGGGACAAGGCCTTCCCCTTCCTCAGGAACTTCGACCCCTACGAGGCGCACTCCTGGGCCTCGGGCGTGGGCCTGGGCGAGTTCGGCAACAACCAGGAGTCCAGCTCCGAAGCCGTGAACGCCTGGGCAGGGCTGATCCTGTGGGGTGAAGTGACAGGCAACCAGGCGGTGCGCGATCTGGGTGTCTACCTGTACACCAGCGAGGTCGAAGCGATCGACCACTACTGGTTCGACGTGCACAAGCTCGTCTTCCCGCCCGAGTACAAGAACGTCGAAACCAGCATGGTGTTTGGCGGCAAGTACGCCCACAACACCTGGTGGACGGACGAGCCTCGCCAGATCAAGGGGATCAACCTGCTGCCGATCAACACGGGTGCGATCTACCTGGGTCGCTACCCCGACTACGTCCAGAAGAATCTCGACGCCTTGATCCCGGAGACAGCCCTGTACAAGGAGTTCGGCAAGCTCCCGCCGAATCCACCACCGCCCGACATCTGGCAGGACATCTTCTCCAAGTACCAGGCCCTGGCCAATCCGAAGAAGGCGCTGGCTGAATGGAAGCGTTGGGGATCGGTGGAACTGGGCGAAACCCGCACCAGCACGCTGCACTGGATGCTGAGTCTCGATGCCAAGGGCTTGCCCGACTTCAGCGTCACGGCAGACACGCCGTTCTACACCGTGTTCAAGCGCGCCGATGGCAGCACCACCCACCTCGCCTACAACGCAGGCAACGCACCGATCGACGTCAGGTTCAGCGACGGCAAAACCATGAGGGTGATGCCGCGCACGCTGGGCATGCTTCGATGAAGGTGCAGATCCTCTGCTTGTCGCTGGCGCTGATCGCCTGCGGCGGTGGCGGCGACGAACCCGCGGCGTCAGGCTCCAATGGTCTGCTGACACCACCTCCCGCGCCCCCCGGAGGCGCTGTGACCAGCCCTCCCGCGACCACGATCCCGGCAGGCATGCGGCTGGTGTGGAGCGACGAATTCGAAACGCCGGGTTTGCCGGATGCGAGCAAGTGGCTGCACGACACCGGGCGCAATCGCGAAGGCTGGTTCAACAACGAGTTGCAGTACTACGCCGACAGGCGAGTGGAAAACGCACGGGTTGAAAACGGCAGACTGGTGATCACGGCACGACAGGAACGCCTGAGCAGCGCGCCCGATTTTGGCGGGCAGAACTACACGTCGGCGCGTCTGATCACCCGGGGTCTGGCGAGCTGGACCTACGGGCACTTCGAGGTGAGGGCCAGGCTGCCTTGCGGGCTGGGCACATGGCCCGCCATCTGGATGCTGGGCACCGGCGGTCAATGGCCGGATGACGGTGAAATCGACATCATGGAGCAGAGAGGCACATCGGCGCTGGCCAAGCGCGAAGTGCTGGGCACCTTGCACACAAAGGCCTACAACTGGAGCGGCGGCACGCTGGGCGTGGCCAAAGGCGCGACCACACCGCTGCCGAATGCCTGCACCAGCTTCAACAACTACCAGATGAGCTGGGACACCGATCGCATCGTCATCGGCGTCAACGGCACGAACTACTTCGAGTTCCGTAATCCGAGGGATGGCGACCGAACCCAGTGGCCGTTCGACGCGCCGCAATTCATGATCCTGAACCTTGCGATCGGTGGTGACCTGGGTGGAGCGGTGGACAACACCGCGCTGCCTGCGGTGATGGAAGTGGAGTACGTTCGGGTGTTTCAACGCTGACGATTTGCGAGGCACATCCGTATCTCGTGCGCCGGGGGTGCGGTGGCCCGTCGACACGCCGTTTGACCCCCGGTGCAGGCACTGCAAAAATTCTTGCGCCGCCTAGGGTAATCACCGAGCTTCCACGTCTTGCGCCAAGTATGCAACTTATCTACCATTTATGAAAGCGCTTTCAAAATTGCGCCCCGTGCTCGCTAGCCTACGCAAACATCCTCTGGAGACAATGACAATGCCAAATATCAATCCTCGCTTTGCCTTATCCGCAATCGCCGTGGCTGCTTCCTTGCTGGTTGCCGCTTGCGGTGGCGGCGGCGCCTCGCCGCCAAACACCGTCGCTGGATCCAGCGGATTCGCGGTGGACGATTACCTGATCGGCTCTGCCGTGTTGTGCGACAGCAATGGCAACGGCCAGTCTGATGCCGGTGAGTCCAGCACAACCACCGACTCCACCGGATTTTTCAACTTCGCCAGCGCCTGCTCGGCGACCATTGTGGTCACGGGTGGCACCAACCTCGATACTGGTCTTCCCTTCACGGGCAAGCTCCAGGCGCCTCCAGGCGCCACCTTTGTCACGCCGCTGACCACGCTGATTTCCGCTGGCATGACGAAGGACCAGATCAATACTGCACTCGGTTTGCCCAGTGGTACCGATGTACGTACGTTGGACCCTGCCCGTAAGGTCGGCGGGGTGCTGGTCAATCCCGACCTGTTCCGCAAGACGCTCGCTGTTCAGCAACTGATTCAGAAAACGGCCGAGACACTGGCGAACGTGGCCGGTGCTGGTGCCTCGGGTGTACTCCCCACGATTTACAGTGAAGTCGCTGCCTCAGTAGCCAATTCGCTGCGCTCCAATCCGGTGCTTCTGTCAGGTGGCACCATGGACCAGGCTGCTGTGACAACCCTGGTGCAGGCCGCCACCTTACGGGTGCAAACGTCCTCTGCGTTAAGTACCGAAATCAAGGCAGGCTTGGCTGTCAATGCCGAGAGCCTCGCGCAGGTGATGGCAGGTGCCGTGGTTACGCAGGCCAACGCAATCCTTCAAGCCACGGATGCTGCATCGATCACCGCGATCACCAGGACAGTGCAGGGCGACACCACCATTGCGTCCTTTGCACTACAAAACAAGACGACTCTGGCAGCTGCACCCAGCTCAACCACCACCAACCTGGCCGCCACGCTGGTTCAACAGGTCCCAGGCGGGATCACGCCTCCCCCGCCACCGCCCCCAGTTAACGGAACGGTACTGATCTCATGGGATGAGGCGACCTCCCCGGCGACAAATATCGGTGCGTTTGGTGACGCTGGCCCTAGCGTGGCCACGGCACCGGCCGGTGGCAGCGGCAATGCACTCAAGCTGGACCGGACTGGCTCCATAGATGGAGCAACAGGTGCTCCCTTTACCTATGGCGGAACATACTTCGATGTCCCTGCGGTCCCTTTCGCTGCCGATCGCAAGACCATCACGGCGCGCGTCTACGCCACGCGCGCCAACGCTGTGGTCTATCTGAAAGTGGAGGTCCCCGGCGGGACGGCGACCGAACTGCCCGCTACGGTCACGGCAGCCAACACCTGGCAGACGCTCACTTGGGTGCTCGACGGTGTCAATCCGGCCAACAACTACACGGTTATGGTGTTTTCAGCCGATACCAACGTGTCCAACCTTGGCGCACAGACGTACTGGATCGACGATGTGGCGCTGGCCAGCGCGCCGGTGTCTACTGGTTGCGCTACGAGCACCGAGCAGTGCATCAGCTTCAGTGAGTCGACCGTTGGCGCCAATCCGTTCGAGCTGCTCAATTCCGCACAGGTAGCAAACGATCCAGACGATGCAGCCAATCCGGTTCTGAAAATGGTCAAAGGCCCGGCTTCTCAGCCGTGGGCAGGCGCAACGGTGTACACGATGGGAGATCCAACCGTCAACCCTGACGCGCTCTCGATCGACGCTGTGGGCTTGGCAACCAGTAAGGTGGTTACCCTTAAGAGCTACTCGGGCGCCGCGGTTGGGACCAAGATATCGCTGAAGCTAGAAAACGTCATTGATCCCACCAAGTTCGCGTTCGCGGAGGCGGTCACCACCGTGCAGAACGGTTGGGAGACGCTGACATTCAACTTCGCCAACCTGACGCTGGGAGCCTATGGCGCCGCGGTCACGTACAACAAGGCGTCTATCTTCCCGGCTTGGAGCGAGGTTGGTGGTACTCAGCCAGCTTTGTCGAGTGACACCACCTTCTACTTCGACGAGCTGAAGTACGCGGTAGCGGTTTCCGCGCCACCGCCACCGCCACCGCCACCGCCCTCTGGAAACGACACGGTTGTCGCTGACTTTGACACCGTCGTCCCGGTCGTCCGCGGCCCTGAGCATGGCGGTACGGGCTTCATCGCCACCACCGACATACCGGCAGGGGGTGGGACTGGCGCGGTATTGGGCGTGTTGCGTTCGGGTGGACAGACATACGCGCTGAATGTTCTGGAGGCCACTTTCCAATTCGCCGCTGACCGCAAGACCCTGTCAGCAAAGGTCTACTCGCCCACCGCTGGTATCCGAATGGTGATGAAGGTCGAGGGGTCGGCTGGTGGCATTGAGCTTGATGCCAACGAAACCGTCGTTGTCGGCTGGCAGACCCTGACCTGGACCTACAGCGCAGCCAGTACCTCCGCCGGCGCTTACAACCTGCTCGTGATACTCCCCAACTTCGGCGTGGTCGATGCTGCACCAGGAAAGACGTATTACTTTGACGACATCAAAGTGCTCGCCGCTGCTGGTGGCGGTGGCGGCGGTGCCACGACTCCAGGCGTAGACCTGGGCTCAGGCGGCCCGCAAACGCTCACCACCGCGGCTGGCAATGTCACAACCGGCGATGGCGGCAACACCATGTTTGTTGCGGGCGAAGGGCTGTTTGCGGTGAACTATGTGGGCAGCGCCGAGCCAACCCCGCCAAACAACTTGGCGGCATGGCCGAACGCAAAAACGGCGAACTTCGGCACCATCACCGGGATTTCCGGTGGCGACATTGGCTACTTCCAGGACGATGTGAACCTGAGCAACTCCAGCCAGAAGGTCGATGAGGGTGGCTGGGTTGCCGGCACCGCTATCGCTCCACTTGGGGTGCCCAACTTCTTCCGTTACTTTGTCTTGAAAGGACCCGTCTCCAATGCCGCTTACATGGGTACGTACGTCAACGCGCCCAACAATGGCACTGTCAATGTCAGCAGCTTCAGCAAGCTCAAGGTCAAGGTGTGGGGCCCAGCGCCTATGTTTGAGCGGACCAATTTTGACCCGGTCCTCGAAGTGACGTTGACAGGTCCCAAGGTTGCCGGCTGCACAACGGGCTCGGGCGGCTCAGAAGTCACGCAAAACCTCACCGCGAACCTGAAGAACGGGGCAGGCGGCTTCTATACGATGCCCTTGTCCGGCTTCACAGTGAAAGGCCTTTGCGGTAGCGACTTGGGAGCAGCGGACGTGCTTGCCAAACTGGCGCGCGTGGTGGTGACCGTTCCGGGGACGAGCTTCAACTACACCAATATTGACGGCGGGAACTACACGACCGGTGTGAACCTTGGTCCGGTCGGATTCACCAACAACTAAGCCAAGCAATCGGCAACCTATGATCCCGCCAGGGTGCGGGGTTGTTCGTAGTTAGATGGTTGCACCGCCCTATGCAACCGGTTTGAACTTGGGGTCTATCGCCTTCACGAAGGGATCCTTCTTCGTTCAAGGATTGCATGGGCATGACCAGTGCCTATGTTGTGCGAGTGAGTGGGTTTTAAGGGTTGACCTGGCGCTGACAGCAAAAACTGCACGTGCTGAGTGCATCCAAGAAAGGCCGGTCGGTAGCGACCGGCCTTTTCTTTAGGTACCCCAACTTCTTTGTAATCTAATTACATGATGGGTACTATTCAAACCTTCTCCGGGAAACTCCACGGCGCTATCTCGCTGCCCACCCAACAGCTACTTTTTCATGCCCGCCCTCAACCTCATCCCGTTGCCCCGCCTCATCGCCGACATCGGCGGCACCAATGCCCGTTTCGCCTGGCAGGCGGGGCCCGGCGCCCCACTGATGGACACACAGGTCCTGCAGGTCTCGGACTTTTTCCGCCTACAGGACGCCATTCGCAGCTACCTGGAGGGTATCGGCCAAGGTGGGCCGGGGGCGGTTGCGATTGCCATTGCCAACCCCATCACCGGTGACCAGGTGAACATGACCAACGCAGACTGGTCGTTTTCCCAGGCGGCGGTCAAGGCCGAGTTCGGTTTGCACACGTTTCGCCTGCTCAATGACTTCACCGCCCTGGCGCTGGCCCTGCCCGACCTGCCAGCCAGCGAATTGCGCCAGGTGGGAGGCACGGCGCCCGTGCCGCGCTCGCCCATTGCGCTGCTGGGTGCGGGCACGGGTCTGGGCGTGTCGGGTCTGATCCCTGTCGGCGAGACGGCCTGGGTGCCTCTGGCGGGTGAAGGAGGACATGTGACGCTGCCGGCGATCACGGCGCGGGAGCGCCTGGTGATGGACGGCCTGGCCCGACGCTACGGCCATGCCTCGGCCGAGCGCCTGGTCTGCGGACAAGGCCTGCTCGACACCTTCGGGCTGCTCTGTCAGGCCGACGGCATCGCCACCGGTTCGATCCAGAACGCCGCAGCGGTGACCGAGGCCGCCTTGAAATCCCGTCACCCCCAGGCGGTGGAGGCACTCACCATGTTCTGCGCGGTGCTGGGAACGGTGGCGGGCAATCTTGCGCTCTCGCTGGGTGCGCATGGCGGCGTGTATGTCGGTGGCGGCATCGTGCCGCGGCTTGGCGCCTGGTTCGACTCGTCGCCCTTTCGCCAGCGCTTCGAAGACAAGGGGCGCTTCAGGCCCTACCTGGCCGGCATCCCGGTCTGGGTGATCACTTCGGAGCAGTCGCCGGCCCTGCTGGGCGCCGCGCGTTCGCTCGACGCACCCACCTGAGCGCCAGCGCCCTGCACAGGGCCCGAAGTGACTCAGCGTGGCGTCTGGCCCGGCGCGATGTGCTGCCCTTGCACGGCAGCCAGCGCTTCTTGCGACACCAGCCCCGGCGCCATCTCGTGCAACGGAACCAGCACGAACGCCCGCTCCCGCATGCGCGGGTGCGGCACCGTCAGTCGCGGTGATTCGATGCGCGCGCTGCCATACAGCAACAAATCCAGGTCCAGCGTGCGCGGCGCGTTGAGGTAGGGGCGCTGCCGGCCGGCGCGGTTTTCAATGGCTTGCAGGACATCCAGCAAGGCCGGCGCGCTCAGGGTGGTCGAGACCTCGGCCACGGCGTTGACATAGTCGGGCCCGCTGGATTGCACCGGTGCGGTGCGGTAGAGGCTGGAGCAGCGAACCCTGCCGATGCCGGGCGTGGTGGTCAGCGCGGCGACCGCGTCCCGCAGGGTCTGCGCGGCATCGCCGAGGTTGCCTCCCAGCGCGATGAAGGCCGTCACCTCGGGCCGCGCCATGGCAGCCGCGCTCAGTCGCCCGCGGGTTCGCCGCTGGCCGCCGCACCACCGGGCTTGCGGCGGCGGCGGCGGCGTTTCTTCGCGGGCGCCGAGCCGTCGGCCGGGGGGGTGGCCTCGCCCGATTCGTCGGAACCGTCCCTGTCTTCCTCGCGGTCTTCGGCCTCGTCGGCCGCAGCGCGAAAGCGCGGGTCGGGCGCGAGCGCATCGGCTGTGGCGCCGGCACTGGCCGGATGGTCCTCGTCGCCGCGCTTGACCCGCCGCGCCTTGCCGGCACCGGGTTTGGCCAGGTTGTCACGCCGCTGCGCATCGACCATGTCTTCGCGCATGTCGTCGCTGGCCATGCTGAAGGTTTCCCACCAGTGGGCCAGTTCTTCCTCGACCTCGCCCACCTGGGCGCGCAGGCGCAGGAAGTCGAAGCCGGCGCGAAAACGCGCCTGGTCGACGAGGCTGAACGGCGAGGTGCCCACGCGCTTGTCGAAGCGGGGCTGCATCATCCAGATCTCGCGCATGTCCGCACCCAGCTTGCCGCGCCCCGACACGTCACCGATGCGTGCATCGAAGGCTTCGTCCACCGCGTCCTGGAGGGCCGCAACCGGCGGCGGCGGACGCTGGCCCGGGCGGGCGTTCAGCCGCTGGCTCCAGCCCTTGCGCACGTCGGCCCAGAGCACGCAGGCCAGCAAAAAGCTCGGCGCCACCGGCTTGCCTTCGCCCACGCGGCGGTCGGTGTCCTGCAGGGCGAGTTTCACGAAATCGTCCCCGGCCCGCTGCACCACGACATCCAGCAGCGGGTAGATGCCGGTGTCCAGGCCCACGGCCTTGAGTTGCGCCACGCTGGCCAGCGAGTGGCCGGTTTGCAGCAGCTTGAGCATTTCATCGAACAGGCGGCTCTGCGGCACGTCCAGCAGCAGCTTGCGCGAGGACGCCAGCGGCTCCAGCGTTTTGGCGTCGAAGGTGAATCCGAGTGCGCTGAGCTTGGCCGCGAAGCGCACCGCACGGATGATGCGCACCGGGTCTTCGCGGTAACGCGTGGCAGCGTCGCCAATCATGCGCAGCGTCTTCTTTTTCGCGTCGCGGATGCCGTGGTGGAAATCGACCACGGTCTGCGACTCGGGGTCGTAGTACATGGCGTTGATGCTGAAGTCGCGGCGCGCAGCGTCCTGCTCGATCGGGCCCCACACGTTGTCGCGCAGCACGCGCCCGCTGGCATCCACCGCGTGCTTCATGCCGGCGAGTTCGCCCTTGCTGGTGCGCTCGTTGCCGGCGACCTGTTCGGCGTCGGCGCTGTCGAGGTAGGCGCGAAAGGTCGAGACCTCGATCATTTCGTGTTCACGGCCGCGGCCATAGACCACGTGAACAATGCGAAAACGCCGACCGATGATGAAGGCCCGGCGGAACAGGCCCTTGACCTGCTCGGGCGTGGCGCTGGTGGCCACGTCGAAGTCTTTCGGACGCAGGCCCAGCAGCAGGTCGCGCACCGCGCCGCCCACGATGAACGCCTCGAACCCGGCCTGCTTGAGGGTGTGCACCACGTCCAGCGCACGCTGGTCCACCAGTTTCGGGTCGATGCCGTGCACGGACACCGGCACGTCCTCGCGTTTGCCGAACGGGTTCGCGCGGCGTGCGGGGGCCGAGGGCGATTTGCCCAGCAGCCTGTCAATGAATTTCTTGATCATTCGAATAGGTTCAATATGCGCCAGCCCCGTTCAAGGGCAATGGCCAGCAGCGGGGCGTCCGGATTGGTGGCCACGGGCTCGTGCACTTTGTCCAGCAGCGGCATGTCGTTCATGGAGTCGCTGTAGAAGGTGCTGTGCTGCACGTCGGCCCATTCCAGGCCACGCGCGGCCAGCCATTGTTCCACACGGGCGACCTTGCCCTCGCGAAACGAGGGCGTGCCCCGGATCTCGCCGGTGGGTTCGCCGCGCTCGTCGGTGGCCAGATCGATCGCGATCAGCTCCTCGACACCGAAGGCCTGCGCGATCGGGCGCGTCACGAATTCGTTGGTGGCGGTGACGATGACCACCTGGTCGCCAGCGTCCTGGTGGGAGCGCACCAGCGAGCGCGCCGCGTCGCTCACCGCGGGCAGCACCACCTCGGCCATGAAGCGTTCGTGCGCCTGGCGCGCGGTCTTCAGGCCGCGCTCGCGCACCGCTTCGATCGCAAAGCGCACGTAGCGGTGGATGTCGAGGGTGCCGGCCTTGTACTCGGCATAAAACCCGTCGTTGGCCTGCGTGAAGTGCTCGCCGTCACGCCAGCCCAGCGCGACGGTGAATTCGCCCCAGGCGTGATCGGAATCGAACGGGATCAGCGTGTGGTCCAGGTCAAAAAGGGCCAGTCTCATTCGTTTTCCAGCATGGATTTGATCAGGGGAATGGTGATGGCGCGCTGCGTGCGCAACGCATGGGCGTCGAGCTGGTCCAGCAGCATCATGAGGCTGGAGAGGTCGCGCGAAAACCGCCGCAACATGAAGTCCATCACCTCGTCGCTGAGGAACACGCCGCGTTCGTCGGCGGCGCGGCGCAGCACGCCACGGCGTTCGGTCTCACCCAGCGCCCGGAGCTGGAACACGTGGCCCCAGCCCAGGCGGGTGCGCAAGTCTTCGCGCAGGCGCAGGTCGGCCGGCGGGCAGTTGGCGGCCGCCAGCACCCAGCGCGCCGGGCCGTGCGCCGGGTTCTGCGCGTTCACGAACCAGTTGAAGGCCACCGCTTGCTGCGTGGCGGTGTAGAGGTGGCAGTCGTCGAGCAGCACGGCGTCCCATTGCTCGTCGAACTCGGGCGGGTCGAGCGTGTCGACATCGATCCAGCCCACGCGGCTGCCGTGCTCGCGCAGGCTCTCGCGCACCGCGCGCAGCAGGTGCGTCTTGCCGCTGCCGCTCTCGCCCCACAGGAAAGTGGGCACGGGCGAACGCATCGGGTTGTGGGCCCAGAGCTGGAGGTGTTCAAGCGCGGCTTCGTTGCCCGCTGCGACGAAGTTGGACAAGGTGGGCACCGGCGCCAGACCGATGTCCAATGCCATCTGTTTCATGGAGCCCGGGCCGGTGCTCATGGCTCGATGTTCCGTTGTTCGACGCGCTGCGCTTCGCCCAGGTACATGCCGCTTTGCACATAGCCGCGCTTCGCGCGGCGGATCGCCACCAGCAGCACCGCGCTGGCCGGCAGCGCGATCAGCACACCCACGAAGCCGAACAGGTGGCCGAAGGCCAGCAGGGCGAAGATGACGGCGATCGGATGCAGGCCGATGCGCTCGCCCAGCAGGCGCGGCGTGAGGTACATGCTCTCGACCACCTGGCCCAGCAGGTAGACGCCACCCACCAGCGCCACACCCAGCACGGTCTGGAACTGCAGCAGGGCGGCGAACAAGGCCATCATCAGACCCAGGCCGAAGCCCAGGTAAGGCACGAACACCGCCAGGCCGGTGAACACGCCGATCGGCAACGCCAGGTCCAGCCCGACCAGCGCAAGACCCAGTGTGTAGAGCACCGCCAGCACGGCCATCACCAGCAGCTGGCCGCGCAGGTACTGGCCCAGCACGTCGTCGGTCTCGTTGAGGAAACTCTGCACACTCTCGCGCCACCGGGGTGGGATCAGGCTTTTGGTGCGCTCGACCAGGCTGTTCCAGTCAAGCAGCAGGTAGTAGGCCACGATGGGCATGAGGAACAGGTTGCCGATCACCGCCGCCAGGGCGCTGCCGCCAATGCGCAGCGACGACAGCAGTCCGTTGATCAGCTCGCTCTCGTTGCCGGTGATCAGGGTGCGCAACCACTCGCGCACCTGGCTCACGTCCACCTGCAGGTTGACCCCGAAGCGGGTGGCCAGCGGCAACAGGGCGTCGTTCAGGCGGTCGAGCAGCAGCGGCACCTGCTCGCGCAGCAGCGGTACCTGTTTCGTGATCACCGGCACGATGAGCAGCAGCACGGCGAGCAACACCAGCATCAGCAACGCAATGGCCAGGCCGGCGCCCAGCCAGCGTGGCACGTGCCGGGCGTGCAGCCGCTCCACCAGGGGATGCAGCGCATACGCCAGCACGGCGGCCAGCAGAAAGGGCATGAGCACCGGTGCCAGCAGGGACAGCAGCAGGGCGCCCAACACCGCGATCAGGGCCCAGAGCAAGGCGCGGATCTGGTTGGAGGTCAGTGGCATGGAGCGCGAAGGTCGATGAGGCCGCGAGGGCGAACCCTTAAAATCAGGAGCAAATTCTATCGGGCCGCCCTCAGGGTACCCGAAAGCCCCCCACCCGCCCGCCGCACTGAACCAACGACCGCCCCGCCCTCGCGCGGGCCAGCCCGCCCATGACCTCTCCAACCACCCCCCTTTCGTACAAAGACGCCGGCGTCGACATCGACGCCGGTGATGCGCTGGTCGAACGCATCAAACCGTTGGCGAAGAAAACCATGCGCGAAGGCGTGCTGGCCGGCATTGGCGGTTTCGGTGCCTTGTTCGAAGTGCCCAAGCGCTACAAGGAGCCGGTGCTGGTGAGCGGCACCGACGGCGTGGGCACCAAGCTCAAGCTGGCCTTCGAATGGAACATGCACGACACGGTGGGCATCGACCTGGTGGGCATGAGCGTGAACGACGTGCTGGTCCAGGGCGCCGAACCGCTGTTCTTCCTCGACTACTTCGCCTGCGGCAAGCTCGACGTGGACACCGCCGCAGCGGTGGTGGGCGGCATTGCAAAGGGCTGCGAGCTCAGCGGCTGCGCGCTGATCGGCGGGGAAACCGCCGAGATGCCCGGCATGTACCCGGCGGGCGAATACGACCTGGCCGGCTTCTGCGTGGGCGCGGTCGAAAAATCGAAGATCCTCAACGGCCAGAACGTGGCGCCCGGTGATGTGGTGCTCGGCCTGGCCTCGCACGGCGTGCACTCCAACGGTTTCTCGCTGGTGCGCAAGTGCATCGAGCGCGCCGGTGCCGATCTGCCCGCCTCGCTGGACGGCTCGCCGTTCAAGCAGGCCATCATGAAGCCGACCCGGCTCTACGTGAAGAACGTGCTGGCGGCGCTGGCACAGCACCCGATCAAGGCCCTGGCCCACATCACCGGCGGCGGCCTGCTCGAGAACATCCCGCGCGTGTTGCCCGAGGGCACGGCCGCCCACCTGAAGAAGGGCAGCTGGCCGCAGACCGAGCTGTTCGCCTGGCTGCAGCAGACCGCCGGCATCGACGACATCGAGATGAACCGCACCTTCAACAACGGCATCGGCATGGTGGTGGTGATCGCCGCCGACGAGGCCGCGGCCTGCGCCGCCACGTTGCGCGGTCTGGGTGAAACGGTGTTCGAGATTGGCCGCATTGCGCCGCGCGGCGAAGGCGCGGCCGTGGTGGTGGGCTGACGGGCTACAGCAGGGCTTCGGACGGCAGCACGTGCAGCCCGGGTGCAGCCACGATGGCCGCCTGCAGCAGGTGGTGGGCAATGCGCTCGGCCGGCACCACGCGAAAACGCCGCGGCAGCAGCGGTCCCACCCAGCCTGACACCGTCACGGCCAGCTGCTCGGCCGGGCGGCTCTGTTCACGGTGGCCCCCGATCAAGCCCGGGCGCACAAAGGTCAGGGAGGGAAAGCCCACCGCCTGCAGGTCGCGTTCGGCCTCGCCCTTGGTGCGCGAGTAAAACACCCGCGAGCCGACGTCGGCGCCCAGCGCCGAATTGAAAGCGAAGGCTTCAGCGCCGTGTTGCCGCGCCAGCCTGGCCACCGCCAGCGGGTGGTCGTGATCGACCTTGTAGAACGCGGCCTGCGAGCCAGCCGCCCGGATGGTGGTGCCCAGCGTGCAGATGACCGCGTCCACGGTCCACCAGTCGGCGTCGTCGGGCAGGCGCTCGAAATCGACCAGCGGATTGAGCAACCGGGGATGCGGCACCAGCGAGCGGCGGGTGGGCGCGACCACGCGCCCGACCGCCGGGTCGGCCAGCGCCTGCTGCAGCACATGAGAGCCCACCAGGCCAGTGGCACCCACGAGCAGGATCTGTTTCATTGGCGTGTCCCTGTGTCTGGCGCAGCGGCGAGGCGGCCTTCGATGGTCTGCAACAAGGTCTGGTAGCTGGTCAGCCGGGCGCCGCCCAGTGCCACCGCCCGCCGGGCCGCCACCCGGGCCGCGGGCAACTGCCCGAGTTCCAGCCGCACCTGCGCGAGGTTGTTCCAGGCGTCGGCGAAATCGGGGTGCGCCTGCGTGGTGGCTGCAAAGGCCCGCGCTGCCTCGTCGCGCTGGCCGAGTGCGTAGGCGGCGTTGCCCAGACCGAGCAGGCTGATGCGGTGCTGTGGCCATCGCTGCAGCCCCGTGGCGTAGGCGGTTCGCGCCGCCAGCGGGCTGGAGCGCTCCAGCGCGGCCACCGCCACGGCCCAGTCATCGGGGCGCGCCGTCACCGGCAACTGGTCGGGTCGGGTCACCCGCACCGCCCAATGCGAAGAGCGCGCCCAGGTGTTCTCGAACGTGCTCATCGGCATGGGCAGGCGGGCCGTGGTGCCGGAATGAAGCATCACCTGCCGGGCGGTGCGGTCGTAGCCGATCACCACCGCGTAGTGCCACATGGGCGAGAACGGCAAGGACAGGTTTTGCAGCACCAGCACCGGGTGCCCGCTGGCGACCTCGGTCAGCACGGTCTGCAGGTCGGGCGCCAGCGGATAGGCGACCAGTCCCTGGCGGCGCGTGGCCGCCAGCATCTCGGTCTGCAGGGCACCTTCGCGACCGGGCAGGTAAACCTGCGGCGTGAGCTGCTCGGGAGTGACGCTGGAGCCCGCAGACTGGGCCACCATGGCCAGCGTGGCCGGACCGCACAACAGGTCATCCTGCGGGTGAAACGGCACCTGCTCGAGCAACACCTGCGGCGGCAGCCGGTCCGGCCAGCTGCGCTGCAGTTCGGCCGATTGCGGCGGCGTCGCGCAGCCACCCAGAAGCAACCCACAAAGAACAACCCCCGCCAGGGCGGGGGTCGAACAGCGAAGTCGCCAGGATTTCATCGAATGCTGCGGGTGAACGGGAACACCGAGGTCAGGCCCAGGATGTCGGTGACCAGCAGCACCAGGAACACGGTGAACAGGACACCCACCACGCCGGCACCGGCAGGTGCCTGGTCGACGCGGTCGGCCAGCTGGGCCACCTCCACGTCGGACATGGCCTGCACACGCTCGATGGCGGCATTGGCGTCGACGCCCTGGGCCTGCAGCGCGGTCTGCACGTCGGCGCGTGTGAAGAAGGCACTGACTTGCTCACGATCAGCGTCGCCGGCGGGGGTCACCATGGCTTGCTCGGTCGACACCATGGAGGCCTGGGCGGTCAGCGGCACACCGGCGAGAGCCATGCAGGGAATCAGGGCGGTGACAACGAGGCGCTTGAGGGTTTTCATCATGATGGAGATCTCGTGTTTTGAAGGTCGGCAGCAGCGAAGGATTCACCACCTGGACACCATGGTCATGGCCCCTGCAGGGTGCGTCAACCAGCTTTACACCACGACACACAAGCACCTCCGCGAGCCACGCCTTGTGTGCGCCAGTGAACAGACAAGACCCGGCGGCGCCCCGTGTCCTTGCTGTTCAGTTCAACGCTCGCCGCAACTCCTGCACCCGCTGGGTGATGGCCTCGCGGTCCATGGTGTCGTCGGAGTGTTCCACGTAGATTTCAAGGTCGTTCACCGCCAGCCGCGCATCGCCCATTTCGGCCCAGGCCAGTCCACGGTCGCGGTATTCGCTCCAGGCATCGGGCAACAGGATCAGCAGGCGATCAAGAACGGCAATGAGTCGCAGCCAGTCTTCCTGGGTGCGGTGGATTTCCTTGAGGTTGCGCAACAGCCGGGCCACGATCTCGCGCGGCGTGGCGGCCTGCAGGTACAAACCCACCGGCACATCGAAATCGTCCACGAGTCCGTTGCGCCGCTTGTAGGGCTCCAGGCGTTCGGAGAGATCCTCGCGGCTGAGCGACTGGCCGGAAAAAGGATCGATCACCACCTGCCCGTTCGGCAGGTTGACCTTCACCATGAAATGGCCCGGAAAGTTCACACCCCGCGCCTTGAGCCCCAACCCCTGAGCCAGTTCCAGCCACAACACGGCCAGCGAGATCGGAATGCCGCGGCGCGTGCGCAGCACGGCATTGAGGTAACTGTTGTCGGGGTCGTAGTAGTTGTTGACGTTGCCGCCGAACCCCATGTCGCGAAAGAAGAACTGGTTGAGTGTTCGCAGCCGCTGCAAGGGTCCGGCGTCCGGGTTGCAGCGCCGCTTCACGCGCGAGAGCATCTGGTCGACATCGCCGAGCACCTGCTGGATGTCCAGGTCGGGGTACTCGTCCTGGGCGATGGAAGCAGCCGCCTCGAACAGCGGAAACGCGTCCTCTTCCCCGACCAGGGCTGCAAAGTAGCCCAGTGGCGTGGGTGCAGAGAATTCGTAAGCGGAGGTCATGGCAGTCAGGCGCGTGAATGCCGCAGGTTACGTCATTTTCGAACGAACTGGCGCAGGTTCAACCCGGCCACCAGCAGGGTAAGAAAATAGACCAAAACACCGCCCAGCACACACAGCGCCAGCAGGCCCACGCGCTGCAGTGCCTGACCCTCGAAACCGAGCCAGTTCACGCGGGCCGCGACCCACATGAGAAACACCGCCAGCAGCGCGCTGGCGGCCACCACCTGCAAACCGAAACGGGCCCAGCCGGGCGACGGCAGGTAGGCCTTGCGCCGCATCAGGCCGGCCAGCAGCAGCAAGGCATTGACCATGGCGCCGATGCCGATGGCCAGTGCCAGCCCGGCGTGGGCGAGATGCGGCACCAGCAGGTAGTTCAGCACCTGGGTGAGGATCAACACCCCGATGGCGATCTTGACCGGCGTGCGGATGTCCTGCCGCGCATAGAAGCCCGGCGCCAGCACCTTGATGGCGATCAGGCCGATCAGTCCGGCGCCATAGCCCATGAGGGCCGAGGCGGTGCGCTGGACGTCGGCCGCGGTGAAGGCCCCGTAGTGGTAGAGCACCGCCACCAGCGGCTGGGCAAACGTGAGCAGGGCCACCGCGCAAGGCACGGCCAGCAGCACCACCAGGCGCAATCCCCAGTCGAGCAGGCCGCTGTAACGCGCTGCGTCGTCGGCGGCCTTGGCCGCAGCCAGTTGCGGCAACAGCACCACGCCCAGCGCCACACCCAGCATCGCGGTGGGGAACTCCATCAGGCGGTCGGCATAGGTGAGCCAGCTCACGCTGCCGGTGGCGAGATGCGAGGCAATCTGCGTGTTGATCAGCAGGGAAATCTGCGCCACGCTCACGCCCAGCAGCGCGGGCAGCATCAGCGTGGTCACGCGGCGCGTGCCCGGATGGGCCCAGGCCCTGCGCAGACCCGACCAGCGCAGGCTCACGCGCGGCAGCATGCCGAGCCGGCGCAACACCGGGAGCTGGATGCCCAACTGCATGGCGCCGCCCAGCAAGACGCCGCCGGCCATGGCGAAGATCGGCTCGATGCCCAGGGTGGCGAACCACGGCGCACCCCACCAGGCGGCGGCGATCATGGCCACGTTGAGCAAGACCGGCGTGGCCGCCGGCACCGCGAAACGCTTCCAGGTGTTCAGGATGCCGGCCGACAG
This sequence comes from Hydrogenophaga sp., assembly GCF_030373225.1. Lineage (GTDB taxonomy): Bacteria > Pseudomonadota > Gammaproteobacteria > Burkholderiales > Burkholderiaceae_C > Hydrogenophaga. Next base: position 54,981 of record NZ_JAUCZG010000003.1, read on the forward strand.
CGCCACAAACGACATGAAGGCGATGTAGGGAAACATCCAGCGTGTCATGAAGACGGCGGCGTTGAAGCCCTCTTCATTCAGACCGCTGGCCATGGCCCAGACCAGCACCGGCGCGCCCAGCACGCCGAGCACACAGGTGAGCGTGAGCGCCCAGGCCAGCACCGTGGCGATCTGGTTGACCATCTGCCGGGTGGCCTCATCGCCCTCCTTTTCCCGCTCGCCGGCCAGCACGGGCACGAACGCCTGGCTGAACGCGCCCTCGGCGAACAGGCGGCGCAGCAGGTTGGGAATGCGGAAGGCGACGTTGAACGCATCGGTGAGCGCGCTGGCGCCAAACGTTGCCGCCATGAGCAACTCGCGCACCAGGCCCGTGATGCGCGAAGCCAGGGTGAGGACGGAGACGAGGGAGGCGGACTTGAACAGGGTCACGGCGCGAGTGTAACGATGCGCTGCCCGTCGCTTGCCGAGCGCCTTGCCGGCAGGGCGGTCCATGCTAAAATTGCGGGCTTTGCTGGCATCATCCCCAAACATTGAAGGAATCACACCATGGCAACCAAGCCGAAGAAAAAGAACCCCCGTCTGGCGTCTGGCCGCAAGCGCGTGCGCCAGGACGTCAAGATCAATGCAGCCAACACCTCGCTGCGCTCGAAGTACCGCACCGCCGTGAAGAACGTCGAAAAGGCTGTTCTGGCCGGTGACAAGGACAAGGCGACCGAGTTGTTCGCCAAGATGCAGAAAGTGGTGGACATCGTTGCCGACAAGGGCATCTTCCACAAGAACAAGGCCGCTCGCGACAAGAGCCGCCTGTCGACCAAAGTCAAGGGCCTCGCAGCAGCCGCTGCCTGAAACCCACCGGTCTGGCCCCGCCAGACCACCAGCCCGGGCCCATCCAGGCCTGCCGTTTGAAACGGGTGCGCTGCCAGCAAAAGCAAAAAAGCCGTCTCACGACGGCTTTTTTGCTTTCAGCGAAGAGACCGGCACAAGGCGCCGCCCGGGCGGCCTCATTGGTCCGGCAAAAGGCAGGCCTCGACCACCTGCAAATCGTTGTCGCGCGCGAAGTTCATGCAGAAGTCCCAGGCCATGGGTTCGGCCTCGCGCAGGTCCACGTGGACCACGACGCACTTGATGCCGTTGATGGTGTTGGGCACGCACCAGGGGGAGTAACTCAGGTGGCTGCCGGGCTGGGCACCGCCCGGGCGAAACGGGCTCATCACGCCGGCCAGACGCTCTGCCCAGTCGCTGGGTCGAAAGGTGCGGCCGTTCTGGGTGACGCCCTGAATGAAGACTTGTTTGGCTGTGGGTGAAACCATCGGGGAGAGCCTTCGGATGGAGGGCCTTGCAGGGGAGAAAACCGCCTCGGGAACGAGGATCGCTCGCCCATGGAAGCCTTGGGTATTCTATCTTATATAAGACTTGAAGCGAGGGATTACCCGGGGGCCCGGCCGCGGGTCGGCGTGCATCTCAGCGATGACCAACAAGCAATGATGATGCCCGCCCGCTGCGCCTAAAATCGCGCTTCGTCGGCTCAACCTGCGTTGAGCCGCTTTCTTTTTGGCCCACCAGCGCCCCACTTTCCCGGAGCCACCCATGAACGCCGCCCTCCACCCCGCCACCTCGCCCCACGTGATGAACACCTACGGCCGCCTGCCGATCGCGATGTCGCACGGCAAGGGGGTGCGCGTGTGGGATGTGAACGGCAAGGAGTACATCGACGCGCTGGCCGGCATCGCCGTCAACACCCTGGGCCATGGCCATCCCAAGCTGGTGCCTGCCTTGCAGGACCAGGTGGCCAAAATGATCCACTGCTGCAACTACTACCACGTGCCCGACCAGGAACGCCTGGCACAGATGCTGGTGGAGCGCTCGGGGCTGACCAACGTGTTCTTCTGCAGCACCGGGCTCGAAGCCAACGAGGCGGCGCTGAAGCTGGCCCGCAAGTACGGCCACGACAAGGGTATCGAGCGCCCGGAAATCGTGGTCTACGAGAAGGCCTTCCATGGCCGCAGCATTGCCACGCTCTCGGCCACCGGCAACCCCAAGGTGCAGGCGGGTTTCGGTCCGCTGGTGGAGGGTTTCATCCGCGTGCCGGCCAACGACATCGAGGCGCTCAAGAAGGCCACCGTGGGCAACCCCAACGTGGTGGCCGTGTTCTTCGAAACCATCCAGGGCGAAGGCGGCGTGAACCCGATGCGGGCGCAGTACCTGAAAGACGTGCGAGCCCTCTGTGACGCGCAAGACTGGCTGCTCATGATCGACGAGGTGCAGTGCGGCATGGGCCGCACCGGCAAGTGGTTTGCCCACCAGTGGGCGGGCATCCTGCCCGACGTGATGCCACTGGCCAAGGGTCTGGGCTCCGGCGTGCCGATCGGCGCGGTGGTGGCCGGCCCGAAAGCCGCCCACATCTTCCAGCCTGGCAACCACGGCACCACCTTCGGCGGCAACCCGCTGGCCATGCGCGCCGGGGTGGAAACCATCCGCATCATGGAAGAAGACGGCCTGCTGGCCAACGCCGAGCGCGTGGGTGCCCACATGCACGACGCGCTGGTGGCAAGCCTGGGCGGCCACCCCGGCCTGAAAGAGATCCGCGGCCAGGGCCTGATGATCGGCGTGGAACTCACGCGACCCTGCGGCGCCCTCACCCAGCGCGCCGCCGATGCCGGCCTGCTGATCAGCGTCACGGCCGACAGCGTGATCCGCCTGGTGCCGCCGCTGATCATGACCATCGCCGAGGCCGACGAGGTGCTCGCCATCCTGCTGCCGCTGATCCACGCTTTCTTCAAGGAGCAGAGCCCGACATGACGATCCGCCACTACCTGCAGTTCAAGGACCTGAGCGCGGACGAGTGCGCCCATGTCCTCGAGCGCGCGGCCCACATCAAGAAGAAGTTCAAGGCCGTCGAAAAGTACCAGCCCTTCGCCGACCCCGACCGCACGCTGGCCATGATCTTCGAGAAGGCCAGCACGCGCACCCGCGTGAGCTTCGAGGCCGGCATGTACCAGATGGGCGGCTCGGTCGTGCACCTGACCACCGGCGACAGCCAACTCGGCCGGGCCGAGCCGATCGAAGACAGCGCCAAGGTGATCAGCCGCATGGTCGACCTGGTGATGATCCGCACCTTCGAGCACAGCAAGATCGAGGCGTTTGCCGCGCACTCCCGAGTGCCGGTGATCAACGGCCTGACCAACGAGTTCCATCCCTGCCAGATCCTGGCCGACCTGTTCACGCTGGCGGAATACCGCCCGGCGTCCAGCGGCAAACCACTCGATGCCTTCAAGGGCAAGGTGGTGGCCTGGGTGGGTGACGGCAACAACATGGCCAACACCTGGCTGCAGGCGGCCGAGCTGCTGGGCTTCACCGTGCACGTGAGCACGCCCGGCGGCTACGAGGTCGACCCGGTGCTCGCCGGCATCAGCAACCGCGACTGCTACAAGGTCTTCAAGGACCCGCGCGAAGCCTGTGCGGGCGCCGACCTGGTCACCACCGATGTGTGGACCAGCATGGGCTTCGAGTCCGAGAACGAGGTGCGCCGTGAAGCCTTCAAACGCTGGTGCGTCGACGAGGACATGATGCGCCAGGCCAGGCCCGATGCGCTCTTCATGCACTGCCTGCCGGCCCACCGTGGCGAAGAGGTCAGCGCCGAGGTGATCGATGGCCCGCAGTCGGTGGTGTGGGACGAAGCCGAGAACCGCATGCATGCCCAGAAAGCGCTGATGGAATTCCTGCTGCTGGGCCGACTGGCCTGATGCAGGCCCTGCTCGACGCGATCGCGCTGATCGAACCCGGCAGCGACGCGCGCCGTGTCTTCCATGGCCGCGGCGGCCTGCACCCGGGCTGCGAGCAGTGGACGCTGGACGCGTTCCCCCCGGTCTGGCTGCTCACCAGCTTCCAGCCGGTGCCCGAGGAAACGCTCGCCGTGATCCACACGGCGCTGGCCGCCCGATGGGACGTGATCGCGCCGGGCGAGCCGCTCAACTGGGTGTTCCAGTGCCGGGGCGAAGGCCAGGCCGACACCCGCCTGATGGCCGGCAACACACCCGACCCCCATGTGGTGACCGAGCATGGCGCGCGTTACCTGGTGCACCTGCTCAAGGGACAGAACCACGGCCTGTTTCTCGACATGGCCGAAGGCCGCCGGTGGGTGCGCGCGCACGCCGCCGGGCAGAAGGTGCTCAACCTGTTCGCCTACACCTGTGCCTTCTCGGTCGTGGCGCTGCAAGGCGGTGCGAAGCAGGTGGTCAACGTGGACATGAGCGCGGGCGCCATGGCCATCGGTCAGCAGAACCATCCGCTGAATGCACTGAAGGAAGGTGCGAGTTTCCTGGTGCACGACATCTTCAAGACCTGGGGCAAGATCACACGCGGTGGTCCCTACGGCCTCGTGATCGTCGATCCGCCGAGCCACCAGAAAGGCAGCTTCGTGGCCAGCCACGACTACATCAAGCTCATCCGCCGCCTGCCCGACCTGCTGCGCCCGGAAGGCCGCGTGCTGCTGTGCCTGAACGCCCCGCAGCTCAGCCCGGCCTTTCTGATGGACCAGATGCAGGCGGCGGCGCCCGAGCTGGTGTTCGAGGAGCGCCTGGCGAACCCGGCGGTGTTCGCCGATGTCTCGCAAGACCGATCGCTCAAGGTGCTGGTGTACCGGGCACCTGCGGTGGTGAGGGCCGGCGCAGCGTCATGAGCGCCTGCACTTCGTGTGGCGCCTGCTGCGCCTGCTTCCGTGTCGACTTCTCGGTCCATGAGACGCAGGACATGGGCGGCAGCGTGCCGGCGGGGCTGGCGGTGGAGGTCACCGACCACACGGCGCGCATGCGTGGCACCGACCATTCGCCACCGCGCTGCGCCGCCCTCACCGGCCGGGTGGGCGACAGAACAGCCTGCGGCATTTACGAGTGGCGCCCCTCGCCGTGCCGCGAGTTCGAAGAAGGCAGCGACGCCTGCACCCGCGCGCGCCAGCGCCATGGTTTGCCGCCGGTCGCCGGCGCAGACTGAACCCGCATTTACTTGAGACCTCAACTGTTTTCGAGGCCTGTTGGGATTAACCGACACCACGCCTTTTTCGCGGGTGCTAACTTCACCGCACCATGAAAAAACGTTGGGACATCTCCCCACCCGTGCACGCCGGCGCTCCGGTCTTTCCAGGCGACACCGCCTACTCACAGCACTGGGCCGCCACCATCGGACCGGGCTGCCCGGTCAACGTGAGCGCCATCACGCTGTCACCGCACGTGGGTGCGCACGCCGACGCGCCGCTGCATTACGACGCCCACGGCGCGGCCATCGGCGAAGTCTCTCTGGAACCCTTCCTGGGGCCCTGCCGCGTGATCCACGCCATCGGCTGCGGGCCACTGGTGCGGCCGGAACACCTCGCCCATGCGATGGCCGATCTGCCCGAGCGGGTGCTGGTGCGTGTGTACGAACGACAGCCGCAGCACGCCTTCGACAACGACCTGCCCGCCTTCGCGCCTGAAACGGTGGAGCAACTCGCCGACCTCGGCGTGCTGTTGATCGGCATCGACAGCGCCAGCATCGACCCGGCCAGCAGCAAGACGCTGGACAGCCACCAGGCCATTCGCCGGCGCGGTCTGCGGGTGCTGGAAAACCTGCTGCTCGACGACGTCTCCGAAGGCGACTACGAGCTGATTGCCCTGCCCCTGAAACTCACCACCGCCGACGCCAGCCCCGTGCGCGCCATCCTGCGGGAACTCTGAATCCGAGGCGTTCTTCACCCATCACCATTCGGGCTGAACCCACCACCGTTCGGGCTGAGCCTGTCGAAGCCCCCTCCCAATCAACTCGCCCCCTTCGACAGGCTCAGGGCGAACGGATACACCACCATGACAACCACCCTCCAGGACTGCCGCGCGCTCGACGCGCAAGACCCGCTGCGCAGCCTGCGCGACCTGTTCCTGCTGCCCGCGGGCACCATCTACCTCGACGGCAATTCGCTCGGCGTGATGCCGCGCAGCGCACCCGCCCGCGTGGCCGATGTGGTCACCCGGGAATGGGGCGTCGACCTGATCCAGAGCTGGAACAAGAACGGCTGGTTCGCCATGCCGCAGGCCGTGGGCGACAAGATCGCGCGCCTCATCGGCGCTGCACCCGGCACGGTGGTGGCCACCGACAGCACCTCCATCAACCTCTTCAAGGTGCTCTCGGCCGCACTCAACCTCTGCACCGCCGACCACCCGCAACGCCGGCGCATCGTGAGCGAGCGCAGCAACTTCCCGACCGACCTCTACATCGCCGAAGCGCTGTGCAAGGAGCGCGGCTTCGAACTGGTGCTGGTTGAACCCGAGGACCTGGCCGCCGCGCTCACGTCCGAGGTGGCCGTGCTCATGCTCACCCACGTCAACTACCGCACCGGCGCCATGCACGACATGCCCGCCGTGACCGCAGCCGCCCACGCGGCCGGCGCGCTGATGCTGTGGGACCTGGCGCACAGCGCCGGCGCGGTCCCGGTGGACCTCACCGCCGCCGGTGCCGACTATGCCGTGGGCTGCGGCTACAAGTACCTCAACGGCGGACCGGGCGCGCCCGCTTTCGTGTGGGTGAACCCGCGCCACACCGACCGCTTCTGGCAGCCGCTGGCAGGCTGGTGGGGCCATGCGACACCGTTCGCCTTCACCCCCGACTACCAGCCCGCGCCCGGCATCACGCGCTACCAGTGCGGCACGCAACCCATGATCAGCCTGGCCGCGCTCGACTGCGGCGTCGACACGCTGCTGGCGGCCGAGGTCCACGGCGGCATGGCCGCGCTGCGCCGCAAGTCGCTCGCACTCACCGACCTCTTCATCGCGCTGGTGGACGAGCGCTGCCAGGGTCACGGCATCGGCCTGGCCACGCCGCTGGACCATGCGCAACGCGGTTCGCAGGTCTGCCTGACCAGGGACGAAGGCGCTTACGCCATCGTTCAAGCCCTCATCGCACGCGGCGTGGTCGGTGACTACCGCGCAGGCGATTCGGAAAAACACAAAGACATCCTGCGCTTCGGCTTCACGCCGCTGTACATCGGTTTCGAAGACGTGTGGAACGCGGTCGAACACCTCAAACAAGTCCTGGAGAGTGGCGAGTGGAAACGCGCCGAATTCAACCAGAAGAACGCGGTGACCTGATCTCCACCGTTCGGGCTGAGCCTGTCGAAGCCCTCACCACACAGTTCTCCCTTCAACAGGCTCAGGGCGAACGGGACAGTGACATGCCAAAACCCGAAGACATCGTGCGCGAGGAAGGCGCCCAGCTCGACTTCAGCCGCGACATGAGCTACGGCGACTACCTGCAGCTGAACAACATCCTGAGCGCGCAGAAGCCGCTGTCGCCCGCGCACGACGAGATGCTGTTCATCATCCAGCACCAGACCAGCGAACTGTGGATGAAGCTCATGCTGCACGAGCTGCACGCGGCCATCGGGCACATCGCCGCCGACGAGCTGCAGCCTGCGTTCAAGATGCTCGCGCGCGTGAGCAAGATCATGGAGCAGCTGGTGCACGCCTGGGACGTGCTCGCCACCATGACACCGCCCGAGTACAGCGCGCTGCGCCCCTACCTCGCGCAATCCAGCGGCTTCCAGAGCCACCAGTACCGCTGCATTGAATTCGCCATGGGCAACAAGAACGCCGCGATGCTCAAACCCCACGCGCACAGCCCCGAGCGACTGGCCGTGGTGCAGGCAGCCCACGTTGCGCCCTCGCTGTACGACCAGGCCCTGCGGCTGCTCGCGCGACGCGGCCTGCCGGTGCCCGAGAGCCACACACAGCGCGACTGGACCCAGCCCTACGAGGCCAGCGACGCGGTCGAACAGGCGTGGCTTCAGGTGTACCGCAACCCCAAGGCGCACTGGGACCTGTACCAACTCGGCGAAGAACTCACCGACCTCGAAGACGCCTTCCGCCTCTGGCGCTTTCGCCACGTGACCACGGTCGAACGCGTGATCGGCTTCAAGCGCGGCACCGGCGGCACCGGCGGCGTGAGCTACCTGCGCAAGATGCTCGACGTGGTGCTGTTCCCGGAGATCTGGCGGCTGCGCACCTCGCTGTGAGGCGTGACGCGCCGCCCGCCTTTCCCAGGAAAAAGGCCGTCTTGCGACGGCCTTTTCATGGCGACGAAAACAACTGTCGCCGGGTCTTCAGATCGGCGCCGGGCAGGCTGGCGTGGTGTTTGCAATGCCGCCGCGCAACTGTTGCACGCCAGCGCCGTCGTCCACGCCGATGTTGTTGTTGGTGAACGCACAGCCGTAGGCCGGGTCCGCCACGGTGGCCGGCGTGATCACGTCGTCGCCGGCCGGCTTGGCGCCGGTCTGCTCCCAGAGCACCATGTCTTGAAATGCCTGAACCTGCTCGGCCACGGTGAAGTCGCAATGGCTGGCACCACGAATCGCTCGTTGCACCAGCCAGTTGTCATTGCCCTTGGCCGCCACGCGCTGCTGGTACACCTGCTGCATGCTGAAGGGCACGAACAAGTCGCCCAGCGTGTGGATCGACACCACGGGAATGCTGAATTCCCCGTTGATCGCGGGAATCCAGCGCAGGCCGTCACGGCGCAAGCGGTTCGCATCTGGCGCGGCCGTCAGTTTCTGCGCCGAGAGGTTCAACGCAGCGGAGCCGTCCACGTCGCCTTCGATGACATAGGTCAAGGCGTTGGTGTCGAGCACGTTGCGGTTCAGGATGCCGGTCACGGTACCGTCGCTGCCGAAGGTGCCATAAGCCGACGGGAAGCTGCCGCCAAAGGCAATGCCTTGGTCGAACAAGGGCCGCTCACCTCCAGTCAGGTTCTCCACCACCGAGAGGTACTTGACGCCCTGCGCGGTTGGCGCCGTCGGAAAGGTGGTGAACAGCGTGCTGGTGACCAGGCCCGCGATCTCCGACCACTTGTCGGTCGGGTAACTCGGCACCCCAGCCAGCGCCTGGGCCGTCACCTGCATGCCGGCAAAGCGGTTGAACAGTTCGGCGTCGCCCATCACGCCACACATGGGCACGGCACCGTGGTAGCTCACCTTGTTCCTGGCGGTGGCCATGGCCTCAGCCTCGATGGCGGCACCTGTGATATGCCCACCCATGGAGTGGCCGGTGATGTAGATGCGGTCCGGCGCGGCCAGCGTGCGTCCATTGGCGGCGGCGATGTTGTTGAAGGCCAGGGCGAGCGCATTGGTGTCCTCCACCCCGGCGCGCACATCGTAGTAATTGGTCGAATAGCTCGAGGCCGCCCAGGCATAGCCGCTCTCGATCAGGTAGCGACGGATGCTCGGGTCGGACACGGTGAGCGCCGGTCCCTCGCCGCGGAAGCCATGGGCGTACATCACGAGCTTGCCGTTCCACCCGGTGGCCGGCACCTCGACGCGGTAGGCCGCGCCGTTGAGCACACCAGCCCACCGGTCGGTGCCGACGGTCACACCCGCCATCGCATCGAAGGTGGTGGCACTGGGGTCTTGCGGCGCGAAGGTCCGGCTGTCCTGAGCCCGCGTTTCTTCTGGCACAGGCGGTGGCACAACCACCACCGGGTCGTCTCCACCACCGCATGCCGCGAGCAAGGCCGCGCCTGCAAGAACCGCAAAGCGAAATCTGTTCTGTGTTTTCACACTGGTCTCCTGTCGTTGTTGGATGGGCGAAAGCGGTTTCGCACTCAGCGTGCGAACCGCGCTTCGGTTATCCAGCGACGGCTTGCAGGAGGTCAGCGGGAATACCCGCAAACAGTCGCCCAGGCGACGTTGAACGTGCGCCAGCACACCCAGCCGATTCACTCCCGGTGCGTGGGCGCGGCGGTGTTCCAGGCGCTCAGGGCCGGATGTTGTTTCGTGCGATCACGTCGGCCATCACCGCGGTGTCGCTCTCGATGCGCCGGCGCAGACCTTCGGGCGAGGTGCCCGCCACCTGCCAGCCTTGCGCAAAGATCTTCTGGCGAATGTCTTCTCGGCGAACGATCTCGGTCAGCAGCGCGGCGAGCCGGTTCACATGCGCCTTGGGCAGGCTGTTGGGCGCGGCCACCGCATTCCAGATCTCGAGCTGCAGGTTTTGCACACCGGCTTCGCTAAGGCTGGGCAGCTCGGGCACGACGCTGCTGCGGCCAGCCGAGGTGACGCCGATGGCGCTGAGCTTGCCGGCACGCACCTGGGCCATCGCCAGTCCGGGCGGCAGCAGCGACATCTGGATCTGGTTGCCCAGCAGGGCGGTGATCACCTGCGGGTTGCCGGGATAGGGCACATGCACCGGCGCAATGCCGGCGCGGCTCTTGAGCAGCTCCATGCCCAGGTGGGCCACCGTGCCCACGCCGGGCGTGCCGTAGTTCCAGCGGGTGCCCGACTGCCGGGCCGCCTCGAAGAAAGCCGCACCGGTGGGGCTGCCGGCGGGTGCGCTGAGCACCAGCGGCGCCACCGCGATCAGCGACACCGGCGTGAGGTCCTTCAGCGGGTCGTAGGTGGTGTCGGGGTTGAGGATCTTCGCGATCGTCATGTTGCCGTTGATCATCAACCCGATGGTGTGGTCGTCGGTGGCACGCGCCACCTGGGCGGCGGCGATGTTGCCGCCCGCACCCGGCCGGTTTTCGATCACCACCGGCTGGCCCAGCGCCTGCGACAGCGGCTCGGCCAGCAGGCGCGCCATCAGGTCGGGCGAAGAACCGCCAGGAAAGCCCACGACGATCTTCAGCGGCCGGCTCGGCCAGCTGGCCTGGGCCTGGGCGGTGGGCAACACGGTGGCAGCCACCAGGGCGGCGGCGGCAGCGAGTGCATGGCGGCGGTTGGGTCGGGCGAAGGTCTGGGTCATGTCTTCCTCTTGGGGTGGGGTGAAGGGATCGGGTCTTGCGCCGGCTCGGGCGGCCCGCCGTAGAGCCATGGATTGTCCAGCAAAGCCTCGCCCCGCAGGCGCATGGCGGTGTCGCGGCCCCAGCGCACCAGGCCGGTGGCGTGAAAGATGCTGCCGTTGCGCTGCGATTGCTGCTGCACCCGCGCGTTGCGCTGCCAGCGGGTGTTCGCAAAACGGGCCAGGACCGATGTCCAGTCGATGGGCGCCGGGGTGGACTCCAGCAGGCGACCCAGTGTCCAGGCGTCCTCGATGGCCATGGCCGCGCCCTGCGCCAGGTAGGGCCGCAGCGGGTGGGCCGCGTCGCCCAGCAGCGCGACCCGGCCCTGCGCGTGTTCGTGGGCACCGGTCATGGCAGGGCGGTCGTTCAAGGCCCAGAGCGACCACCCCGGCACGGCGTCGATCATGGCCCGCAGGTCGCTGCAGACCGGACCGAGCGCGCGAACGAGGTCGGCCGACCGGGCCTCGTGAGACCAGCTCCGCGGGTCCGATTCCGGCGCTCCCCCGTGACCCCGACCCAGCACACCGTGCACCACCGCCACCACGTTGATCCAGTGGCCGCTGCGCACCGGGTAGTGCACCACGTGCATGCGTGGGCCGAGCCAGGCCGTGACCACGTTGGCACGCAGCGCCGTGGGCAGATCGGCCGCACGCACCATGCCCCGGTAAGCCAGATGCCCGCTGGACCGCACGGGCCGCTCACCGAGCAGCTGCGCGCGCACGCGGCTCCAGAGGCCGTCGCAGCCCAGCAGCGCGGCACCGTGCAGGGCGCTGCCACCGTCCAGCGCGGCGTTCACACCGTTGGCCGAGTCTTCGAAAGACACCAGCCGCGTGTTCAGGTGCAGTCCGGTCAGGCCATGTGCCTGCACCGCCGCCAGCAACAACGCGTGCAGGTCGGCGCGGTGCAAGGTGGCGTACGGCTGACCGTGGCGCGCCAGGGCCATGGCACCCAGACGCAATTGCCCGAGCTCGGTGCCGCGGTGGGCATCGCGCACCCTCAATGCGTCGGGAAACGCGGCACAGGCCTGCATTGCGTCGCTCAGGCCCCAGTCGGCCAGCACGCGCGTGGCGTTGGGGCCGAGCTGCAGTCCGGCCCCGACCTCGCCGAAGGCCGATGCCTGCTCCAGCAGCACGGTGGGCACGCCGCGGCGCGCCAGGGCCAGCGCTGCGGCCAGTCCGCCAATGCCGCCCCCGGCAACGATCACTTGTGGGTTCATGCCCGGATTGTGCCGGTGGCGACCGGCTGCGCCCTCACAGGATCCGGTTGAACCACAGCACCGACAGACCGGCCGCGAACAGCGCCAGGATGGACGCGACCAGGGCCAGCAGGCCGGCGATCTCGGTTTCCTTTTTCTCCACCGTCAGGCGCGTGCTCAGCGTTTCATACACCTTCTTCAGGTTGTCGGCGGTGCCGGCGTAGTAGTACTCGGCCTGGGTGGTGCGGGCCACTTCCTTCAGGCTGTCCTCGTCCAGGCGCACCCGCATGGACCAGCCCTCAAAACCGATCACTTCACCGTCCACCGTGCCCACACCCACGGTGTACACACGCACGCCGCGGTCGGCGGCCATCCTGGCGGCTTCGGCGGTGTCCACGCCGGTGGTGCGCTGGCCGTCGGTCAGCAGGATGATGGCCGCCGAACTGTAGGAGCCGGGTGCCACCGGCACGAACGCCTTGGGCTCGGTCCTGGGCTGGTCGATGGCGCGACCTTGCGGCGCAAACGGGTCGCTGTTGCGGTTGTAGGTCATGGCGCCGATGTCGAAACCCTGGCCGGGAAACAGCTCGGAGAGCGACACGACGATGGCGCTGCCGATGGCGGTCGCGCGCTGCAACTGGAACTTGTCGATCGCGGTCACCAGGTCTTCGCGGCTGAGCGTGATGGGCTGCACCACCTGGGCCGAACCGGCAAAGGCCACGATGCCGACCTTCACATGGCGCGGCAGTTCTGCGAGGAAGGCCTTGGCGGCGTTCTGCGAGGCGACCAGGCGGTTGGGCTGAACGTCTTCGGCGCGCATGCTGCCCGAGACGTCCATGGCCAGGATGATGGTCTGCTCCTGCGAGGGCAACACGATGCTGGCCATGGGCCGTGCGGACGCCAGCAACATGGTGGCAATCGCCAGCAGCAGCAGCACCGGCGGCACATGGCGGCGCCAGCCCGGGCCCTTGCCCATGGCTTCGCGCACGATGGCCAGGCTGGCAAAGCGCACCGCGGCCTGCTTGCGTCGGCGCAGCAGCCACACATAGAGCAGCACCAGCATCGGCAAGGCCAGCATCAGCCAGAGCAGTTGCGGCCACAGAAAGGTGACGGGGATGTTCATGGACGTGTTCCTTCACGTGGGACGCCAAAGCTGCTGCGGTCGCGGCTGGGCATCTGGGTCGGCATGCTGCGGCCGGCCTGGGCGTGTTGGCCGGCGCGCAGGCGGCGCTTGCGCAGGTCGATGAAGCGCACCACCGCTTCGGCCAGGTCGTCGTCGGTGGAGAGTTCCAGCGTGTCGACACCGGCACGCGCCAGGCTCTCGCGCAACTGGGCTTCGCGCTGGGCAGCGATGCGCGCAAAGCGCTGCCTGAAACCGGCATCGTGGGTGTCCACCATCAATTGCTCTCCGGTCTCCGCGTCGCGGATGGGAATCAGGCCGAGGTCGGGCAGCTCGAGCTCCAGCGGATCAAGCAGGCGCACCGCCACCACGTCGTGGCGCCGCGCGAGTTCGCCCAGCGGCTTCTCCCAGCCGGGCTCGCTGATGAAGTCGGACACCACGAAGACGGTGGCACGCTGTCGCACGGTGAACACCGCGGCCTTGAGCAGGTCGCTGAGCTGCGTCACGCCGTCCTTGACCGCGGTCTTCTTCAGCGGCGGCTGAAGCACCATCTGCATCAAACGCAGCACCTGGGTGCGGCCACCGCGCGCGGGCAGCACCGCGTCCACCACCGGTTGTCCGCGCGACCCGTAGAGCACGGCGCCCACGCGGTTGCCGTGGCGCCCGATCAGGCGTGCCAGCACGGCGGTGAAATCGAGCAGCACCTGGCTCTTGCGCTGGTTGCCAGAGCCGAAATCCACCGAGGGGCTGAGGTCGAGCAGGAACCACGCAGCCATCTCGCGGTCTTCGGTGAACACGCGCACATGGGGCTGCTGCAGGCGCGCGGTCACGTTCCAGTCGATGTGGCGCACGTCGTCGTGCAACTGGTATTCGCGCAGGTCGGCCAGGTCCAGGCCCGAGCCGCGCATGAGGGTCTTGTAGTCACCCTGCAGCAACCCGTCGAGCTTGCGCAACACGGTCCATTCGAGGCGCCGCAGCAAGGCGTCGGCCCGCTGCGTCACCGGGGTGGCCAGTGCCTGGCCCGCGACATTCGCGCTCGCCCCGGTGGCGTTTCGATCCGGTCCGAACAGGCGTTTGAAGAACATGGTGGACGTCCGGGCGGGCTCAGGCGGCTCGCTGTTCGTGCTCCAGCGGGCGGGCGGGCGGCGCGATCTGTTTCATGATCTTCGTGATCAAGGACTCGGATGTGAGGCCTTCGGACAAGCCCTCGTACGACAACACCACCCGGTGACGCAACACGTCGGGCACGAGGTCGATCATGTCTTCGGGCAGCGCATAGCTGCGACCGCGCAGCATGGCCAGCGCGCGCGCGCCTTCGACCAGGCCGATGGTGGCGCGCGGGCTGGCGCCGAACGTGATGTAACGGGCGAGGTCCTTCAAGCCGTGCTTCTCGGGTGTGCGCGTGGCCGACACCAGCTTGACCGCGTACTGCACCAGCGAAGGATCGACATACACCTGGCGGCACTGCGCCTGCAGCACCGCCAGCTGATCGGTGGTGGCCACCGCATTCACCTGCACCGCCGGGCCGGTGACACGTTCGACGATGACGAATTCCTCTTCGTCGGTGGGGTAGTCCACCATCACCTTCATCATGAAGCGGTCGACCTGCGCTTCGGGCAGCGGGTAGGTGCCCTCGGTCTCGATCGGGTTCTGCGTGGCCATCACCAGGAACGGGCTGGGCACCTTGTGGGTTTCGCCGGCGATGGTCACCTGACGCTCCTGCATCACCTCGAGCAGCGCGCTCTGCACCTTGGCCGGCGCGCGGTTGATCTCGTCGGCCAGCAGCAGGTTCGCAAACACCGGGCCCAGCGAGGTGCTGAAGTCACCTGTTTTCTGGTTGTAGATGCGGGTGCCCACAAGGTCGGCCGGCACCAGGTCGGGCGTGAACTGGATGCGCTTGAAGCGGCCCTGCACCACGTTGGCCAGGGTCTTGACCGTGAGCGTCTTGGCCAGGCCCGGCACACCTTCGACCAGCAGGTGGCCCTGGGCCAGCATGGCCACCATCACCCGCTCCAGAAACCGGTCCTGACCGACCACCACGCGTTTGACTTCGTACAGGATCTGCTCCATGAGCTGGGCGGTGTCGGGGGCGGCATTCTGGTCCATGGAAACTCCTGTGCGGTGAAAAAAGGTTCAGAAGGGAGGCAAGCCGGCGGCCGATGCGGCGCTTTCAATCGGCACTGCAAAACCGATGCCAACAAAGGTGCGGTGGCTGGTGGGATTGAGGATGCCGGTGACGATGCCGATCACTTCGCCGTCCATGGTGACCAGCGGCCCACCGGAATTGCCGGGGTTGGCCGCGGCATCGAACTGGATCAGGTTGCCGATCTCCTGCACACCTTCGGGGGACTTGAAGGCGCGGTCGAAGCCGGAGATCACACCCGAGGACACCGAAGGACCGATGCCGAACGGAAAGCCCACCGCCACCACGTCTTCGCCAGGCACGAGGTCGTTGGTGGAGCGCATGGTGGCGGCGATGAGGTCGTCGGGAATGATCTGCGCCTGCAACACGGCCAGATCGTTTTCCGGTTGGGCGCCACTCACGGTGGCGGGCGATTCGGAGCCGTCGGCGTAGACCACCCTGACGCTGCGGGCCGACTGCACCACGTGCAGGTTGGTCAGGATGATGCCCTTGTCGGTGATGACCACCCCGGTGCCCACGCCCTGCTCCACTTCCTTGCCCTCGCTGTCCTTGCCGTAAGACATGACGCGCACCACGGCAGGCCGGATCTTCTCGGCGGCACGTGCAGCGCGCGAAGGCAGGTTCTGGGTGGTGAGGGTGCGCAGCACGGCGGCGTCGATGTCTTTCTGCGTGAGTGCGCGCGGGCCCATCACGCCGGCCTGCCACACGCTGGCGACGAGCAGGGCGGCGAGCAAGGCCATGGCCGACCACATGACGCGCGGGCTCACGGCGGCGCGCGATGCGCGCTGGCGCCAGCGCCCGAGCCGACCCACCGGCTTCGGTGCGTCGTCGGCCTCGACCGTCACCGGGTCGCCGGCGCCTGCACCCTGGGTGGGGAGGCCCGCCCGGCTGGACGGGCTGTACAAGGCAGGCTTTCGCATGACGGCTCCTGGTGCGGCTGGAAACACATCATGCCGTTTTGCGGCATTCGGCTCAAGCGCTCAACAATTGCCTGAGCACGTAGGGGAGGATTCCGCCTTCGCGGTAGTAGCTCACCTCCACCGGCGTGTCGATGCGAAGCGTCACCGTGACGGACTGGCTCGAACCATCGGTGCGCGTGATCACGAGTTGCGCATCACTTTGGGGCGTGAGCTCGGGGTGCGGCAGCACATCGATCGTTTCATCCCCCCGCAGCCCCAGGCTTTGCCAGGAGTCGCCGGCCTTGAACTGCAGCGGCAGCACGCCCATGCCCACCAGGTTGGAGCGGTGGATGCGCTCGAAGCTGCGTGCCACCACCGCCTTGATGCCCAGCAACTGCGTGCCCTTGGCGGCCCAGTCGCGGCTGGAACCGGTGCCGTACTCCTCGCCGGCAAAGATCACGGTGGGCACCCTGGCGGTCTGGTAACGCATGGCAGCGTCGAAGATGCTCATCTTCTGGCCGTGGCCTGTGCCTTCCTGCTGGTAGAGCGTCCAGCCGCCCTCCTCGATCGTGCCATCGGCTGCGGCGGCGAGCATCAGGTTCTTGATGCGCACGTTGGCAAAGGTGCCGCGCATCATCACATCGTGGTGACCCCGGCGCGCGCCGTAGCTGTTGAAGTCGGCCTTGAGCACGCCGCGCGCCAGCAGCCACTGACCCGCCGGCGAGTTCTCGGCGATGTTGCCCGCCGGCGAGATGTGGTCGGTGGTGATGGAGTCGCCGAACAAGGCCATCACGCGCGCGCCACGAACGGCGGGCGGCTCGGTGGCGGCAGGCAGGGCCAGCTCGAACGATTCAAAGAACGGCGGCTCGGCGATGTAGGAGCTCTCTGGCCAGGTGTAGGTGTTGCCGCTCACGCCCTTGATGCGCTCCCACAGCTTGCCGGGCTCGGTCTTCACGCGTGCATAGTTCTCGCGGTAGGCGCGCCCGTTCATGGCGAACTTCATCAGGTCGTAGATCTCGTCGCTGGAGGGCCAGATGTCGCCCAGGTACACCGGCTTGCCACCTTTGCCTTTGCCCAGAGGCTCGGTCATGAGGTCGGTCATCACGTTGCCGGCGATGGCGTACGCCACCACCAGTGGCGGGCTGGCCAGGAAATTGGCCTTGATGTTGGGGTGGATGCGGGCCTCGAAGTTCCGGTTGCCCGAAAGCACCGCAGCGCAGATCAGGTCGTTGCTGGTGATGACCTCGTTGAGTTCGGCGGTGAGGTCGCCAGAATTGCCGATGCAGGTGGTGCAGCCGTAACCCGCGACCGCGAAGCCGAGCTTCTCCAGGTAGGGCAGCAGGCCGGTCTGCGTGAGGTATTCGGTGACGATGCGCGAGCCGGGGGCGAGCGAGGTCTTGATGTGGGGCTTGACCTTCAGGCCGGCCTCGACCGCCTTCCTGGCCAGCAAGCCGGCGGCCAGCAGCACCCCCGGGTTGGAAGTGTTGGTGCAGCTGGTAATGGCTGCGATCAGCACGTCGCCGTTGCCGATGCTCAGCTTGCTGCCTTTGCTCGCTGCGGGGGGCGCGGCCTCGGCGGTGACCACCGCGGGTTTGTTGGCCTCCATCTCGGCCACGAAGCGCGGCGCACCCGCTGGCGTGGGCCGGGGCTCGCCGGACGCCACCGTGTCCACCTCGTCACCGGTGTGCGGCTGGTGGCGCGTGTGCAGCAGCGCGGCGGGCCGGTTGAAGCCGTTTTGCGCGTTGGGCTTGCTGAACAGCTCGGCGAACTGGCTGGCCACCTGGCCCAGCTCGATGCGGTCCTGCGGGCGCTTGGGGCCAGCCAGGCTGGGCGTGACCTTGCCAAGGTCCAACGTCACCACCTGCGAATAGTTGATCTCGCCAGCCTTGATGGAAGCACCCGGCGCTCCCGGCACACCGAAGATGCCCTGCGCGCGGAAATAAGCCTCGAACGCCTCGATCTCCGCCTTGCTGCGGCCGGTGCCGCGGAAGTAATCCAGCGTCTTGTTGTCCACCGGAAAGAAACCCATGGTGGCGCCGTACTCGGGTGCCATGTTGGCGATGGTCGCGCGGTCGGGCAGGGCCAGCGAGGCCGTGCCCTCGCCGAAAAATTCGACGAACTTGCCCACCACCTTGTGCTGCCTGAGGATCTCGGTGACCGTGAGCACCAGGTCGGTCGCGGTCACGCCTTCGCGCAGGCGCCCGGTGAGCTCGAACCCCACCACATCGGGCATGAGGAAATACACCGGCTGGCCCAGCATGGCGGCCTCGGCCTCGATGCCGCCCACGCCCCAACCCACCACGCCAATGCCGTTGATCATCGTGGTGTGGCTGTCGGTGCCCACCAGCGTGTCGGGGTAGTACAGGCCGCCCTTCATGTGCACACCGCGCGCCAGGTACTCCAGGTTGACCTGGTGCACGATGCCGAAGCCCGGGGGCACCACACCGAAGGTGTCGAAGGCCTGCATGCCCCACTTCATGAACTGGTAGCGCTCGTTGTTGCGCTGGAATTCCAGCTTCATGTTGAGATCGAGCGCACCCTTGGTGCCGAAGTGGTCGACCATGACCGAGTGGTCGACCACCAGATCCACCGGCACCAGCGGCTCGATCTTCTTCGGGTCCCGTCCCAGGCGCGCAGCCACGCTGCGCATGGCGGCCAGATCGGCCAGCAGCGGCACACCGGTGAAGTCCTGAAGCACCACGCGCGCCACGGTGAACGGGATCTCCTGCGTGCGTTCGCCGTTGGGCGTCCACCGGGCGAGCTGGGCCACGTGTTCGGGCATCACACGTTCGCCATCGCAGTGGCGCAGCACGCTCTCGAGCACGATGCGCAGCGACACCGGCAGACGCTTGAGTTCGGGGAACTGTCTGGCGAGGGCCGGCAGCGAATACAGGCGCCCGCTCTTGCCCGATGCGGTCTTGAAGGTCTTGACGGTGTTGGCAAACGGGTGCGCAAAGCGGGCGGATGGGGCCATGAATATCTCCAGGTGAGGGCGAGCGGGACGAAATCATTCTGTCAGCAGCACGGTTGCCCACGCTGACAGTGGTGAATTGCCCGCCAGCAAGGCACGAAGCCCCCACAGGTGGACCTGTGGAGGCTTCTTGAAAACGCAGTCACCCGCTGGGGTGACGGGGGTGTCAGAGTCTGCCGGTCAGCAGCAAGACCACCACGATGATCAGGATGACGCCGAGCACGCCGCTGGGGCCGTAGCCCCAGCTGCGGCTGTGGTTCCAGCTGGGCACCACGCCCAACAGCATCAAGACCAGCACGATCAAGAGAATCGTTCCAATGCTCATGTTGTTCTCCAGTGCAGGTTCGGTTGCCGATTACTTGGCTGGCTCGGCAGGTGGCAACACGATCACGGTGTCGCCGGTTTTGCCGGTGTCGCCCGTGGCGCCGGTGGCGCCCGCGCCGCCAGTGGCGCCGGTGTCACCGGTCGCGCCCGTGCTGCCGGTGTAGCCGGTGGAACCCGTCGCGCCAGTGGAACCGGTGGAGCCCATGGACCCGGTGGAGCCCGTGTCGCCGGTGGCGCCAGCAGGGCCGGCGGGACCTGGAACGGTCGAAGCGGGCGCGTTCACGATGACGGGTTCACGGTCGCAGGCGGCCAGAACGAAGGTGGATGCGACAGCGATCAGCAAGAGTGCTTTTTTCATGAGATGTTCCTTGTGGAGTCTGCGACCGTGGCTTGAGCGGTTGCGCGAGTTGCACGGTCCGACCGACAAAACACATGCCCATTGCATGAACCTCGTCGGTGTTTGAAGAGCGTAGGGTTCCGCGTCAAAAACATCTGTTCGCTGGCGAACGCCCGGCGCGCGCTGCATGCAAATACACAACGCTTTTGTGTCGGCAAAACAACCCGCGCCGCACTGTGTCTGCGAGCGCACAGACCCTGCACAGGCACCCGCATAAAAACGGTTCTGACAACGCGATGCCTGCCACCCACGGTGCGCTCACGTTGCTGATATCCCTTCGTGCAAACGAAGTTCCACGCCTCTTGAAAGCACCTCATGAAAACCCGTCACGCCCTCAGCGCACTGACCCTCGCCACCCTCTCGCTCGTCGCCACTTCGGCCTCCGCTCAATACCAGGAACCTGGTTTCTTCTACGGCGGCGTGTCCGCTGGTGAAGCCCGCGCCAAGGTGGATGAAGCCGCTGTGGCCAATGGCGCGCTGGGTGCCTTCGGCCCCGCCTCCAACTTCAGCAGCGACGAAAAAGACACCGGCTACAAGCTCTTCGGTGGCTACCAGTTCAACCGCAACATCGCGGTTGAAGGTGGCTACTTCGATCTGGGCAAGTCGACTTTCTCGTCCACGACCCTCGGCGGCCCGTTCAACAACGAAACGCGCATGCGCGGCCTGAACCTTGACCTGGTCGGCACGCTGCCGATCACCGAGCGTTTCTCGGTGCTGGGTCGCGTTGGCGTGGCCATGGGCCGCACCCGCGCTTCGTTCAGTGGCGCTGGCGCCACCGCCGCCGGCGTGCAAGACCGCAACGACACCAAGGCCAACGCCAAAGTGGGTCTGGGCGTTCAATACGAACTGAGCCGCTCGCTGTGGTTGCGCACCGAACTCGAGCGCTATCGGGTCAACAACGGCGTGAACGGCCGCACCAACGTCGACATGCTGACGGTGGGCCTGGTGTTCCCGTTGAACCGCGCACCCGCACAGCCCGCCTACGTGGCCGCAGCACCTGCGCCTTACGTGGCACCGGCACCGGCTCCCGCACCGATCGTGCAGGCACCAGCGCCCGCACCGGCACCCATGCCCGCACCGGCACCCGTGCCCCAGCGCGTGAGCATGTCTGCCGAGTCGCTGTTCGGTTTCGACGCGTCTGCCGTGAAGCCCGAAGGCCGCGCCGAGCTCGACAAGTTCGCCCGTGACCTCTCCAGCGCCAACTACCAGACCGTGACCGTCGAAGGCCACACCGACCGCCTCGGCTCGGACGCCTACAACCAGAAGCTGTCGGAAGAGCGTGCCAACGCTGTCAAGAACTACCTCGTGACCAGCGGTCGCCTGGACGGCTCGAAGATCTCGGCCGTGGGCAAGGGCGAATCCATGCCCGTGACCAAGGCGGAAGACTGCAAGGGCAACCAGCGCACCGCCGCGCTGGTGGCCTGCCTGCAGCCCGATCGCCGCGTTGACGTGGAAGTGACCGGCACACGCTGATCGTTCCCTGTCTTCGGACAAGAAAAAGGCGGCCTTCGGGCCGCTTTTTCATGGGCTGTGCCCATCAGGCCGCCAGCACCCGGGGCGGGAGCCTGGCCAGGCCGCGCCATCCCGTCCATTGCAGTTCGGCCAGCAGGAATACCACCACCGCCTGCATCAGCAGATAGCCCAGGCCCAGCGGCGTGGGGGAGACAGCGCCGCCGAATGCGAGCCAAAGACAGGCCAGCGCCCAGGCGAGGTTGAGCAGCACGATCGCCATCAAGGGCGCGCGCGGCGGCAGGGCCTGCAGCGCGAGCCAGCCCGCCAGCGCCACGAAGGCAACGATGGCCATGCCGGAAGCCTGCAACAGCCCGGCGGGCAGGCCCAGCCAGGTCGAGAGCGTTGGCGCCAGCAGAAGGTGCAGGGCAGCGGTGGCGGCGCCCGAGAGCGCATCGAATGCCAGCACACGGCGCAGCACGGCGGGCGAACCCAGGCGGGACAGGTCGAACATGGCGAACTCCTTGGGGTGGTTGAAGAACCCCGATGCTGTGCCTGCCGGCGCAGGGCGTCGATGACCTCGCAGGTCATGGTGGGGCCGCCCTGGGCGACCTACCATGCGGGTCATGAACACGCCTGCCCTCCCCCACCGAAGCACCCCACCCGTGACATTCGGCGACCACCTGCGTCACTGGCGCCGGCGCCGGCGCTTCAGCCAGATGGACCTCGCGCACGTGGCCGAGGTCTCGGCACGCCACCTGAGTTGCGTGGAGACCGGCCGCGCGAGCCCGAGCCGCGAGATGGTGCTGCGCCTGGTCGAGCGCCTGGACGTGCCCCTGCGCGAGCGCAACGACTGGCTGGTGGCAGCGGGCTTTGCGCCGATGTACCGCGCGCGGCCTCTGGACGATCCCGAGATGGCCTCGGCACGGGACGCCGTCCAGCGCATCCTCGACTGCCACGCGCCCTGGCCCGCGCTGGCGATGGACCGCCACTGGAACCTGGTGATGCACAACCGCCTGGTGCCGCTGCTCATCGCCGGTGCTGCACCCGAGCTGCTGCAGGGCCAGGTGAACGTGCTGCGCCTGAGCCTGCACCCGCAAGGCCTGGCGCCCCGCATCGCCAACCTGCGGCAATGGCGCGAGCACCTGTTCGAACGCCTGCGCCAGCAGATCCGCGCCACCGGCGACGCGGCGCTGATGGCCCTGCTGAAGGAACTCCAGGCGTTCCCGGATGTGTCGGGCACGCAGGCCGTGGCCCTGCCCGGCGAACACCCGGGCGTGCTCATGCCGTTTCAGTTCCAGACCGAACACGGTGCGCTGCAACTGGTGAGCACCACCACGGTGTTCGGCTCACCGGTCGACATCACGTTGCAGGAGCTGGCGCTGGAGACCTTCTTTCCTGCCGATGAGGCCAGTGCCCGGCTGTTGCGCGCGCTGGCGGCGCAAGGATGAAAAAAGCCGCTGCGGTCGCAGCGGCTTTCAACGTTCAAGGCGCCGACGCTGCGACGCGAGCGATCACACCGTTTTGGCGGTGTCCGCGTACTCTTCGATCTGGTCGAAGTTCAGGTACTTGTAGATCTGGCTGCCGTCCTTGTTGATCACGCCCATGTCGGCCTGGTACTCGGCGACGGTGGGAATGCGACCCAGCTTGGAGGCAATCGCCGCCAGCTCGGCCGAAGCCAGGTACACGTTGGTGTTCTTGCCCAGGCGGTTGGGGAAGTTGCGCGTGGAAGTCGAAACCACGGTGGCGCCTTCACGCACCTGCGCCTGGTTGCCCATGCACAGCGAGCAGCCAGGCATTTCGGTGCGCGCACCGGCGGTGCCGAACACGCCGTAATGGCCTTCCTTGGTCAACTCGGCCGCGTCCATCTTGGTCGGTGGAGCGATCCAGAGCTTCACCGGAATGTCGCGCTTGCCTTCGAGCAGCTTGGAGGCTGCCCGGAAGTGGCCGATGTTGGTCATGCACGAACCGATGAACACCTCGTCGATCTTGGCGCCGGCCACTTCGCTCAGCAGCCGGGCGTCGTCGGGATCGTTCGGGCAGCACAGCACGGGTTCGGTGAGGTCGGCCAGGTCGATTTCGATCACGGCCGCGTACTCGGCGTCCTTGTCGGCTTCGAGCAGGCTCGGGTTGGCCAGCCAGGCCTCGACCTTCTCGATGCGGCGCGCGAGCGTGCGTGCGTCGGCGTATCCGTCGGCGATCATGTTCTTCATCAGCACCACGTTGCTGGTGAGGTATTCCTTGATCGGCTCGGGGTTGAGCTTCACCGTGCAACCAGCGGCCGAGCGTTCGGCCGACGCGTCGGAGAGCTCGAACGCCTGCTCCACCTTCAGATCGGGCAGGCCTTCGATCTCCAGGATGCGGCCGGAGAACACGTTCTTCTTGCCGGCCTTGGCCACGGTCAGCAGGCCGGCGCGAATGGCATACAGCGGGATCGCGTGCACGAGGTCGCGCAGCGTGATGCCGGGCTGCATCTGGCCCTTGAAGCGCACCAGCACCGATTCAGGCATGTCCAGCGGCATCACGCCGGTGGCCGCACCAAACGCCACCAGACCGGAGCCGGCAGGGAAGCTGATGCCGATCGGAAAACGCGTGTGCGAATCACCACCGGTGCCCACGGTGTCGGGCAGCAGCAGGCGGTTGAGCCAGCTGTGGATCACACCGTCTCCAGGGCGCAGGGCCACGCCGCCGCGGTTGCTGATGAAGGCTGGCAGCTCGCGGTGGGTCTTCACGTCCACGGGTTTGGGGTAGGCGGCCGTGTGGCAGAAGCTCTGCATCACCAGGTCGGCACTGAAGCCCAGGCAGGCCAGGTCTTTCAGTTCGTCGCGGGTCATGGGGCCGGTGGTGTCCTGGCTGCCGACGGTGGTCATGCGTGGCTCGCAGTAGGTGCCCGGGCGCACGCCCTGGCCTTCGGGCAGACCCACCGCGCGGCCCACCATCTTTTGCGCCAGCGTGTAGCCGGCCTTGGTCGCCACGGGCGTGGTCGGCAGGCGGAACAGCGTGGAGGCGGGCAGGCCCAGGAACTCGCGCGCCTTGGCGGTGAGAGAGCGGCCGATGATCAGGTTGATGCGGCCGCCGGCGCGCACTTCGTCGAACAGCACGTCGCTCTTGAGCTTGAACTCGACCACCGTCTCGCCGTTGCGCACGATCTTGCCGTCGTAGGGCATCACGTCGACGACGTCGCCCATCTCGAGTTTGCTCACGTCGACTTCGATCGGCAGCGAGCCCGAGTCTTCCTGCGTGTTGAAAAAGATCGGCGCGATCTTGCCGCCCAGCGTCACGCCACCAAAGCGCTTGTTGGGCACGAAGGGAATGTCTTGCCCCGTGGCCCAGATCACCGAGTTGGTGGCCGACTTGCGGCTGGAGCCGGTGCCCACCACGTCGCCCACGTAGGCCACCAGATGGCCCTTTTTCTTCAGGTCTTCAATGAACTGCATCGGGCCGCGCTTGCCGTCTTCTTCGGGCTTGAAGGCCGCGCCTTCGCGCGTGTTCTTCAGCATGGCCAGGTAGTGCAGCGGAATGTCGGGGCGGCTCCAGGCGTCGGGCGCTGGAGAAAGGTCGTCGGTGTTGGTCTCGCCGGGCACCTTGAACACGGTCACGGTGATCGACTTCGGCACTTCGGGGCGCGTGGTGAACCACTCCGCGTTGGCCCAGCTCTCGATCACTTCTTTCGCCTTGGCGTTGCCGGCCTTGGCCTTCGCCGCCACGTCGTTGAAGAAGTCGAACATCAGCAGCGTCTTCTTCAGGCCTTCGGCTGCAACCGCGGCCACGTCTTCCTGGTCGAGCAGGTCGATCAGCGGGTGCACGTTGTAGCCACCCACCATGGTGCCCAACAGCTCGGTGGCCTTGGCCTTGGAAACAAGACCCACGGCGATGTCGCCATGCGCCACGGCGGCCAGGAAGCTGGCCTTGACCTTGGCGGCGTCGTCCACGCCCGGCGGCACGCGGTGCGTGAGCAGGTCCAGCAGAAACGCGTCTTCCCCGGCCGGCGGCGCCTTGACCAGTTCGATCAGGTCGGCAACCTGCTTCGCATCGAGCGGCAGCGGCGGAATGCCCAGGGCCGCGCGTTCGGCGGTGTGGGCGCGGTAGTCGGTGAGAAAGGTGTTGGACATGGCGTTCTCCAGTGGGAAGGGATGTTCGTGGGAATCAGGAAACAGATGTGAACGAGGCGAACAAGCTCAATGCCGCGCCTCGACGGGCTCGTTGAAAAACGGCTGCACAGCCTCAGGCAGCGGCAGGCCGGTGTGGTGCGCGCGCTCCAGCACCTGCCAGTAATAGCGGTAGCTCGCGCGGTCGTGCAGGCGACCTTCGAACTGCACCGGCGCCCAGTCGGCTGCCATGGCGCACTCGATGAGGGCCGCGGCGGTGTCGACCTCGCGCGCCAATGGCGCAAACGCGGCAAGGATGGGCCGGATCTGGTCGGGATGGATGCTCCACATGCGGGTGTAGCCCAGTTCGCGGGCTGCTGTGCGTGCGGCGTTCTGCAGCGCGGCGAGGTCCTTGAATTCGGTGACAACGCAGTGCGAGGGCACCTTGCCGTGCGCGTGGCAGGCCGAGGCGATGGCCAGCTTGGCCCGCAGCACCAGCGGGTGGCTGAACTGGCCCGCCACGCTCATGCCGTCTGCAGGGATGGCCCCACCGTGCGCGGACACGAAGTCCATCAGGCCGAAGCTCAGGCTTTGCACGCGGGGGTGGGCGGCGATGTCGAAGGCACGGTGCACCGCGGCGGGTGACTCGATGAGCACATGCAGCGGCAGTGCCGATGCGCCCGCGGCATCGAGTGCGGCCACGGCGCGCTGCACATCGGCCACCGACTCCACCTTGGGCACCATCAGGTGTGCCAGATGCTCTGCCGCGCGTCCGGCGATGGTGGCCACGTCGGCATCGAACGCCGGATGGTCCACCGGGTGTACGCGAACCGCGACACGCGCATCGACCGCAGCGGCCTGGGCCAGTTCGGTGACGAGCAAGGCATGTTCGGCCTCGCCGCCCACCGGGGCGCCGTCTTCGCAGTCGAGCGTCACGTCGAACACGCAGGTGCCGAACTCCTCGGCCATCTCGGCCTGCAGCGCGAGGCTCTTCCTCATCCGCGCCTCCACCCCGCTGTAGTGGTCACAGACCGGCAGCGCGAACGCGCCGGCCTGAGCCCCGAGCAGAATGGAACGTGGATGGGTCACTTCGCGGTCACCAGCCGTTCACAGCAGGTGTTTGACGCCGTCCTGCTCGCCTTGCAGCTCGGCCAGGGTCTTGTTGATGCATTCCTGCGAGAAGGCATCGATCTCCAGGCCTTCAACCACCTTGTATTCGCCGTTTTCACAGGTGACGGGAAAGCCGAACATCATGTCTTTCGGAATGCCGTACCAGCCCTGCGACGGAATGCCCATGGTGACCCACTCGCCTGCGGTGCCCAGCGCCCAGTCGCGCATGTGGTCGATGGCGGCGTTGGCGGCCGATGCCGCGCTCGAGAGGCCGCGCGCTTCGATGATGGCAGCGCCGCGCTTGCCCACGGTGGGCAGGAACACGTCCTTGTTCCAGACCTGGTCGTTGATCATGTCCTTGACCGAGGCGCCGTCGATGGTGGCGAAGCGGTAGTCGGCGTACATGGTGGGCGAGTGGTTGCCCCACACGGCCAGTTTCTTGATGCTGGCGACCGGCTTGCCGGTCTTGGCCGCGATCTGCGAGGCAGCACGGTTGTGGTCGAGGCGCAGCATGGCGGTGAAGTTGCCCGGCTTCAGGTCAGGGGCGCTTTTCATCGCGATGTAGGCGTTGGTGTTGGCGGGGTTGCCGACCACCAGAACCTTGACGTTGCGCGAAGCCACGGCGTTGAGGGCCTTGCCCTGCGCGGTGAAGATGGCGCCGTTGATGGCGAGCAGCTCGGCGCGTTCCATGCCGGGGCCGCGTGGGCGCGAGCCGACCAGCAAGGCGTAGTCGGTGTCCTTGAAGGCGGTCATCGGATCGCTGTGGGCTTCCATGCCGGCCAGCAGCGGAAAGGCGCAGTCGTCGATTTCCATCATCACGCCCTTGAGCGCTTTCTGGGCTTTCTCGTCGGGGATCTCCAGCAGTTGCAGGATCACGGGCTGGTCTTTGCCGAGCATTTCGCCCGAAGCGATGCGAAACAACAGGGCGTAACCGATCTGGCCAGCGGCGCCGGTGACGGCAACACGGACGGGCTTCTTTTGCATGGTGAGAACTCCAGAATGAGACGAGAGGAAGGGACGGGGCTGATGACGAAACACCGCGAGACAGAGGCGACAGGTGCGGGCAGAAACGGCGCGCGGGCGGGTCAGGCTCAGTCGGCGAGTGTACCCTCGCAAACCCTGATAAGTCAATTTGTCTTATGTCTTATATAAGATATGATTGGACGCGCAGCCGGAGCCCCCGGCCCGCGCCCAAACATGGCCACGACACCCCTCAACACCTCAGACGCAACACCCGCCGATGGCCGCCCCGCGACCGAGGCGGGTGCACCCGAACACTCCGCACCCGCGTTCAGCCCGCTCTACCAGCAGATCAAGACGCTGATCCTGCGCAGCCTGCAGGCAAGCGAGTGGAAGCCCGGCGACATGATCCCGAGCGAATTCGATCTGGCCGCCCGTTTCAAGGTCAGCCAGGGCACCGTGCGCAAGGCGATCGACGAGCTCGCCACCGACAACCTGCTGGTGCGCCGCCAGGGCAAGGGCACGTTCGTGGCCACCCACTCCGAACAGCACATCCAGTACCGGTTCCTGCGCCTGCTGCCCGACACCGGCTCGCTCGAAGACCAGGGCCCGGCAGAACGCCGCATCATCGAATGCCGTCGACTGCGCGCGCCCGCCGAGGTGGCCCGCCAGCTCGCCCTGCGCACCGGCGACCCGGTGCTGCAGGTCAGGCGCGTGCTCAGCTTCGCCCAGTTGCCCGCCATCCTCGAAGAGCTCTGGCTGCCCGGCGTGCCGTTCAAGGGGTTGACCATCGAGACCCTGTCGGACGACAAGGGCCCGATGTACGCCCTGTTCGAGGCCCAGTTCGGTGTGCGCATGGTGCGCGCCGTGGAGAAGATCAAGGCCGTTGCGGCGGACGGCGAAGCGGCCAACCTGCTCGGCGTGCCCGAAG
This sequence comes from Hydrogenophaga sp., assembly GCF_030373225.1. Classification (GTDB taxonomy): domain Bacteria; phylum Pseudomonadota; class Gammaproteobacteria; order Burkholderiales; family Burkholderiaceae_C; genus Hydrogenophaga. The sequence continues at coordinate 83,356 of NZ_JAUCZG010000003.1, forward strand.
GAGCCCCGCTGCTCAGCGTGGAGCGCCTGGCCTTCACCTACAACGACACACCGATGGAGTTGCGGCGCGGCCTCTACCGCACCGATGCCCGTCACTATCGCAACGAACTGAGCTGAATCGCACCTTGCTATGCCCTTGATAGCCCTGTACCTGCAGACAATGTCAGCGTTCGGTATGGTGCGTTGCAATAGAATTTGACACCCGGTGGCCACGGTTACCAACGCGTTACATCACCTTCACCCCTTCCCGCATCTCCCCTGCGCAAGAAAGCCCCACCATGACCGAGTTGACCAAAAAGCGGCCCGAGTTCCGCAACATCAACGCATTCAAGGACCTCACCACCTACCGCCTGCCCCCGGCTGGCTGGGTGTCGATCCTGCACCGCGCCAGTGGCGGCCTGATGTTCATCCTGTTGCCCCTGATCGTCTGGCTGTTCGACACCTCGGTCTCCTCGGAGATCTCTTTCGCGCGCTTCAGCTCGGCCTTCTCGGCCGGTGTGGGCTTCGTGCCGGGCTGGTTCTTCAAGCTCGTGGTGCTGGCGCTGATCTGGGCCTACCTGCACCACCTCATTGCCGGTGTGCGCCACCTCTACATGGATGCGCGCCACGCCGTCACCAAGGAATTCGGCAAGTCTTCCGCCATCTTCACGCTGGTGGTCAGCATCGGCCTGACCGTTGTGCTCGGCGCCAAGCTGTTCGGCCTCTACTGATCCCGCGAACCCACTCAAGGACCCACAAGATGTCTGTCAATTACGGTTCCAAACGCGTCGTCACCGGCGCCCACTACGGTTTGCGCGACTGGCTTGCGCAGCGCATCACGGCCGCCATCATGGCGCTGTTCACCCTCGTCGTGCTGGCACAAGTGCTGCTGACCAGCGGCCCGTTGGGCTACGAGGGCTGGGCCGGCATCTTTGCCGCGCAATGGATGAAGGCCCTCACATTCGCTGTTTTCCTCGCCCTGACCTACCACGTGTGGGTCGGCATGCGCGACATCTGGATGGACTACGTCAAGCCCGCAGGCATTCGCCTGGTGCTGCACGTGTTCACCATGGTCTGGCTGCTGTCCTGCCTGGGTTGGGCCGTTCAAGTTCTCTGGAGGCTCTGAAACAATGACCGCAACTGCAAACCTTCCCAAGCGTCAATTCGACGTCGTCATCGTCGGTGCCGGTGGCTCCGGCATGCGCGCCTCGCTGCAGCTGGCGCGCGCCGGCCTCAAGGTGGCCGTGCTCTCCAAGGTGTTCCCCACCCGTTCGCACACGGTGGCCGCTCAGGGCGGCATCGGCGCCTCGCTCGGCAACATGAACGAGGACAACTGGCACTACCACTTCTACGACACCATCAAGGGCTCCGACTGGCTCGGTGACCAGGATGCGATCGAATTCATGTGCCGCGAAGCGCCCAAGGTGGTGTACGAACTCGAACACTTCGGCATGCCGTTCGACCGCAATCCGGACGGCACGATCTACCAGCGCCCGTTCGGCGGTCACACCGCGAACTACGGCGAGAAACCGGTGCAACGCGCCTGCGCCGCGGCCGACCGCACCGGCCACGCGATGCTGCACACGCTCTATCAACAGAACGTGCAGGCCCGCACCACCTTCTTCGTCGAATGGATGGCGCTGGACCTGATCCGCGACGCCAGCGGCGACGTGCTGGGCGTCACGGCCATGGAAATGGAGACCGGTGAAACCTATGTGCTCGAGGCCAAGACCACACTGCTGGCCACCGGCGGCGCCGGTCGCATCTTCGCGGCCTCCACCAATGCCTTCATCAACACCGGCGACGGGCTGGGCATGGCGGCGCGTGCCGGCATTCCGCTCGAAGACATGGAGTTCTGGCAGTTCCACCCCACCGGCGTGGCCGGTGCCGGTGTGCTGCTGACCGAAGGCTGCCGCGGCGAAGGCGCCATCCTGCTCAACAGCGAAGGCGAGCGTTTCATGGAGCGCTATGCGCCCACCCTGAAAGACCTGGCTCCGCGCGACTTCGTCAGCCGCTGCATGGACCAGGAAATCAAGGAAGGCCGCGGTTGCGGTCCGAACAAGGACTACGTGCTGCTCAAGCTCGACCACCTCGGAGCCGAGACCATCCACAAGCGCCTGCCTTCGGTGTACGAGATCGGTGTGAACTTCGCCAACGTCGACATCACCCGCGAGCCGATTCCCGTGGTGCCCACCATCCACTACCAGATGGGCGGCATTCCGACCAACATCAATGGCCAGGTGGTCACCCCCGATGGCCAGGGCAACCAGCAGGTGGTCAACGGCTTGTACGCCGTGGGTGAATGCTCCTGCGTCAGCGTGCACGGCGCCAACCGGCTGGGCACCAACTCGCTGCTCGACCTGCTGGTGTTCGGTCGCGCGGCCGGCAACCACATCGTGCAGTTCAACGACAAGAACAAGGTGCACAAACCACTGCCGGCCGATGCGGCCGACAAGACCCTGGCGCGACTGGCCCGGCTGGACAGCACGACCGGCGGCGAGTACGCGCAAGACGTGGCCAACGACCTGCGCGCGACCATGCAGCAGCACGCGGGCGTGTTTCGCACCCAGGCCAGCATGGACGAAGGTGTGGCCAAGATCAATGCGATGCGCGCACGGGTCAACAACATCGCACTCAAGGACAAGTCCAAGGTGTTCAACACCGCGCGCATCGAAGCGCTGGAAGTTGAAAACCTGATCGAGTGTGCGCAGGCCACCATGACCTCGGCCGCCGCCCGCCACGAGTGCCGCGGCGCGCACACCGTCAACGACTACGAGCGGCCCGCCGACGATGCCCAGTTCCCGCTGGGCCGCAACGATGCCGAGTGGATGAAGCACACGCTCTGGCACAGCGCCGACAACAGCCTGACCTACAAGGCCGTGAACCTCAAGCCGCTGACGGTTGAGTCCGTTCCGCCCAAGGTTCGTACCTTCTAAGCACCCACGCACCGGAGTCTCCCATGGCAAAACGCACTTTCAAGATCTACCGCTACGACCCCGAGAAGGACGCCAAGCCTTACATGCAGACCATCGAGGTTGAACTCGACGGCCACGAGCGCATGCTGCTGGATGCCTTGATGAAGCTCAAGGCGGTCGACCCGTCCATCTCGTTCCGCCGCTCCTGCCGCGAAGGCGTCTGCGGCTCGGACGCCATGAACATCAATGGCAAGAACGGCCTGGCCTGCCTGACCAACATGAACACGTTGCCCGGCGTGATCACGCTCAAGCCGCTGCCTGGTCTGCCTGTGGTGCGCGACCTGATTGTCGACATGACGCTGTTCTTCAAGCAGTACAACAGCATCAAGCCCTACCTGATCAACGACACCGTGCCGCCCGAGAAGGAACGCCTGCAGAGCCCCGAGGAACGCGACGAGCTCAACGGCCTGTACGAATGCATCCTGTGTGCGAGCTGCTCGACGAGTTGCCCGAGCTTCTGGTGGAATCCGGACAAGTTCGTCGGACCGGCCGGTCTGCTGCAGGCCTACCGCTTCATTGCCGACAGCCGCGACCAGGGCACCGCGGAGCGCCTGGACAATCTGGAAGATCCGTACCGGCTGTTCCGTTGCCACACCATCATGAACTGCGTCGACGTCTGCCCCAAGGGTCTGAACCCCACCAAGGCGATCGGCAAGATCAAGGAAATGATGGTGATGCGCTCTGTCTGAGAGCCATCGCAGCACCGCCATGAGCACCGCCATGAGCACCGCCACCGATCCCGACCCGGCCCTGGACGCGCTGCTCGACGAGCGCGCGCTGAGCAAGCTGCGGTGGCGCTGCCGGCGTGGACTGCTGGAGAACGATCTTTTCATCGAGCGCTTCTTTGCTCGACACGAATCTGGCTTGACGGTCCGTCAAGCCGATGCCCTGGGACTGCTGATGGACCTCTCCGACAACGATCTGCTCGATCTGTTGCTCGGCCGCAAGGCACCCCGGGACGATCTGGCCCGTGACGATGTCACCCGTGTGCTGGGCATGCTCCGTGCCACCCGGCAATCCGCTTAAGCCATTCCCACTAGAAGGAACCCGCATGAAACTCGTCGACAACAAAGCCACCTTGTCTTTCTCCAATGGCAGCCCCAGCGTGGACTTGCCCGTCTACGCCGGAAACATTGGTCCGGAGGTGATCGACATCCGCAAGCTGTACGCACAAACGGGCATGTTCACCTACGACCCGGGCTTTTTGTCGACAGCTTCCTGCCAGTCGGCCATCACCTACATCGACGGTGACAAGGGCGAACTGCTGTACCGCGGCTACCCGATCGAGCAGCTCGCCACCCAATGCGACTACCTCGATACCTGCTTCCTGCTGCTCAACGGCGAACTCCCCGGTGCGAAGCAGCGCGTCGACTTCCACAAGCTTGTGACCAACCACACCATGGTCAACGAGCAGATGCAGTTTTTCCTGCGCGGCTTCCGGCGCGACGCGCACCCGATGGCGATCCTGACCGGCCTGGTCGGCGGCATGTCGGCCTTCTATCACGACAGCACCGACATCAACAATCCGGAACACCGGGAGATCGCCGCGATCCGCCTGATTGCCAAGATGCCCACGCTGGTGGCACTGGCCTACAAGTACAAGATGGGCCAGCCCTACATGTACCCGCAGAACAACCTGTCGTATGCCGGCAACTTCATGCGCATGATGTTCGGCACACCGTGCGAGGAGTACGTCGTGAACCCGGTGCTGGAACGCGCGCTGGACCGCATCTTCATCCTGCACGCCGACCACGAGCAAAACGCGTCGACCTCCACCGTGCGCCTGTGCGCTTCATCGGGCACCAACCCCTTTGCGGCCATCGCTGCGGGCGTGGCCTGCCTGTGGGGTCCGGCCCACGGCGGCGCCAACGAGGCCTGCCTGAACATGCTGGAAGACATCCAGCGCCAGGGCGGCGTGTCCAAGGTCGGCGAATTCATGGAGAAGGTCAAGGACAAGAACTCCGGCGTCAAGCTCATGGGCTTTGGTCACCGCGTGTACAAGAACTACGATCCGCGCGCCAAACTCATGCAGGAAACCTGCAATGAAGTGCTGCAGGAACTGGGTCTGGAAAACGACCCCCTGTTCAAGCTGGCCAAGGAGCTGGAAAAGATCGCGCTGGAAGACGAGTACTTCGTGTCGCGCAAGCTCTACCCCAACGTCGACTTCTACTCCGGCATCGTGCAGCGCGCCATCGGCATCCCGGTGAACCTGTTCACCGGCATCTTTGCCCTGGCCCGCACGGTCGGCTGGATCGCCCAGCTCAACGAGATGATTGGTGACCCGGAGTACAAGATCGGCCGTCCGCGCCAGCTCTACACCGGCTCGGTTCGCCGCGACATCAAGCCGCTGGAAGCGCGCTGATCCTGGCCCGTTGAACGCCACGCCCGCAGCACCCGAGGTGCCGCGGGCGTTCTTCATTCGGAGCCCGTAAAATCGCAGCCTCGCCAGCATTCAGGTCGCAACCCGCGATCACCAACGGAACCGCCATGGGACGCACGCTCTACGACAAGATCTGGGACGAACACGTCGTTCACACCGAAGAGGACGGCACGTCCGTGCTGTATATCGACCGGCACCTTGTGCACGAAGTCACCAGCCCGCAGGCGTATGAAGGTCTGCGTCAGGCGGGCCGCAAAGTCTGGCGGGTGAGCTCGGTGGTGGCCACCGCAGACCACAACACGCCCACCACCGGCTGGGAACTCGGCTATGACGGCATCACCGACCCGATCAGCAAGGAACAGATCACCACGCTCAACAGCAACATCGCGGAGTTCGGTGCGGCTGCATTCTTCCCCTTCATGTCGCAGCGCCAGGGCATCGTGCATGTGATCGGCCCCGAAAACGGTGCAACCCTGCCCGGCATGACGGTGGTCTGCGGCGACAGCCACACCTCCACCCACGGTGCGTTCGGCGCACTGGCCCACGGTATCGGCACCAGCGAGGTCGAGCATGTGCTGGCCACTCAGACACTGCTCGCCAAGAAGGCGAAAAACATGCTGGTGCGTGTGGACGGTCAGCTGGCCAAGGGCTGCACGGCCAAGGACATCGTACTGGCCATCATCGGCAAGATCGGCACAGCCGGCGGCACGGGCTACACCATCGAGTTCGGCGGCTCTGCCATCCGGGCGCTCAGCATCGAAGGCCGGATGACGGTCTGCAACATGGCCATCGAGGGTGGCGCACGCGCCGGCCTGGTGGCGGTCGATGAAAAAACCATCGAGTACGTGAGGGGTCGCCCTCTCTCCCCCACCGGGGTGGAGTGGGACCACGCCGTGGCCTACTGGAAAAACCTGCAATCCGACGCCGACGCCACCTTCGACGCCGTGGTCGAACTCGACGCCTCGCAGATCGTGCCGCAGGTCACCTGGGGCACTTCTCCCGAGATGGTGCTCGGCATCGACGGCCACGTACCCGATCCCGATCGGGAAAAGGACGCCAACAAACGCGGCGCCATCGAACGTGCCCTGACCTACATGGGACTGCAGCCCGGCAAGGCACTCGACGACATCTTTGTCGACAAGGTCTTCATCGGCTCCTGCACCAACAGCCGCATCGAGGACATGCGCGAGGCCGCCGCCGTGGTGAAGAAACTTGGCCAGAAAGTGGCGCGAAACGTGAAGCTCGCCATGGTCGTGCCTGGCTCCGGACTGGTGAAGGCCCAGGCCGAGCGGGAAGGGCTCCATGAGATCTTCAAGGCCGCCGGGTTCGAATGGCGCGAGCCCGGTTGCTCGATGTGCCTGGCCATGAACGCCGACCGGCTGGAGCCGGGCGAACGCTGCGCCTCCACCAGCAACCGCAACTTTGAAGGCCGCCAGGGTGCTGGTGGTCGCACGCACCTGGTGTCACCCGCCATGGCAGCCGCTGCGGCTGTGCATGGTCATTTTGTCGATGTCCGTCAATTTGTCTGAAAGGAAACTCCCATGAAATCGATCGCCACCCTCCTCGTCGCCGCTTTCGTGCTGGCTCTGGCCGGCTGCAACACCGTTCAGGGCGTTGGCCAGGACATCCAGAAGGGCGGGCAGGTGCTGGAAGACGCTGCCAAGAAGAAATGAACAAGTTCACCGTGCACAAGGGCCTGGTGGCCCCGATGGACCGGGAAAACGTCGACACCGACGCGATCATTCCCAAACAGTTCCTGAAGTCGATCCGCAAGACCGGCTTTGGCGAGAACCTGTTCGACGAATGGCGTTACCTCGACAAGGGTGAGCCCGGGCAGGACCCTGCAAGCCGCAAGCCCAACCCGGCGTTCGTGCTCAACCAGCCGCGTTACGCCGGCGCGTCGGTGCTGCTGGCGCGCAAGAACTTCGGCTGCGGCTCCAGCCGCGAGCATGCCCCCTGGGCCATCGACCAGTACGGTTTTCGCGCGCTGATCGCGCCGAGCTACGCCGACATCTTTTTCAACAACTGTTTCAAGAACGGCTTGCTGCCGATCCAGTTGCCGGAAGCCCAGGTGGCACAGCTGTTCGACGAAGTGCTCGCTTTCCCGGGCTACGAACTCACGATCGATCTGGAGCGCCAGGTGATCGTGAAGCCCCAGGGCGACGAGTTGCCGTTCGAGGTGCAGGCGTTTCGCAAGTTCTGCCTCATCAACGGCCTGGACGACATCGGGCTGACCTTGCGCTACAAGGACAAGATCGCCGCCTTCGAAGCCGAGCGCCTGGCCACCAAGCCCTGGCTTGCCCACACCATGCCGGTTTGACCCAACGAGAGACAACACCCGGGCTTTCTGCCCGGGTGAACCATTCACACCCCATGAAAATCGCAGTTCTTCCCGGTGACGGCATTGGCACCGAAATCGTCGCCGAAGCCGTCAAGGTGCTTGACGTGCTCGACCTCCCGTTCGAGATGGAATCGGCCCTGGTCGGCGGTGCAGCCTACGAGGCGCACGGTCACCCGCTGCCGGAATCCACACTCAAACTGGCCATGGAGGCCGACGCCGTGCTGTTCGGCGCCGTGGGCGACTGGAAATACGACAAGCTCGAGCGCCCGCTGCGCCCCGAACAGGCGATCCTGGGTCTGCGCAAGCACATGGGCCTGTTCGCCAACTTCCGCCCTGCCATCTGCTACCCCGAGCTGGTGGGCGCCTCCAGCCTGAAGCCCGAGATCATCTCGGGCCTGGACATCCTGATCATTCGAGAGCTCACCGGCGACATCTACTTTGGTCAGCCCCGAGGCCGGCGGGTGGCCACGGACGGGCACTTCCCCGGTGCCGAGGAAGCCTTCGACACCATGCGCTACAGCAAACCGGAAATCGAACGCATTGCGCACGTGGCTTTTCAGGCGGCGCGCAAACGGAGCAAGAAGGTCACCAGCGTCGACAAGGCCAACGTGCTGGAAACCTTCCAGTTCTGGAAAGACGTGGTGACCGAGGTTCATGCCACTTACCCGGACGTCGAGCTGGAGCACATGTACGTGGACAACGCGGCCATGCAGCTGGTGCGCGCACCGAAGAAGTTCGACGTGGTCGTGACCGGCAACATGTTTGGCGACATCCTGTCCGATGAAGCTTCCATGCTCACCGGCTCCATCGGCATGCTGCCCTCGGCGTCGCTCAACACGAAGAACCAGGGGCTGTACGAACCCAGCCATGGCAGCGCACCCGACATCGCGGGCCAGGGCATTGCCAATCCGCTGGCTACAATACTGTCCGCTGCCATGATGCTCCGCTTCTCACTCAACCAGCCCGACGCTGCCTCCCGCATCGAAAGTGCGGTCAGCAGCGTGCTCGCGTCTGGATTGCGCACGACCGACATCTGGTCGCAAGGCACCACCAAGGTGAGCACCCGCGACATGGGTGACGCGGTCGTGGCGGCCATCACCAAAACCACCACCAAGGGCTGATCCAGCTCCGGTTCGTCACGCCCCCTCCCGGCAAGACGAGCCGGGGCAAACAGGTTTTTCAACTGAAAAGGGCGTTGACATGAAAGTCGTCGATGGAATGAAAGAGCCTCTCGTCGGGCTGGTAGGCTGGCGCGGCATGGTGGGCTCCGTGCTCATGGACCGCATGGTTGCAGAGGGCGATTTCGACTTGATCGAACCGCTGTTCTTCTCCACGTCCAACGCGGGCGGCAAAGCCCCGGCGATGGCAAAAAACGAGACATCGCTGCAAGACGCGCACGACATCACGGCCCTGCAGCGCTGCGACATCATCATCACAGCCCAGGGTGGCGACTACACGAGCGAAGTGTTCCCAAAGTTGCGTGCCGCTGGCTGGCAAGGCCACTGGATCGACGCGGCCTCGACCCTGCGCATGGACAAGGATGCCGTCATCATCCTGGATCCGGTCAATTTGCCGGTGATCCGAAACGCCCTGGGCAACGGCGGCAAAAACTGGGTCGGTGGCAACTGCACCGTGAGTTGCATGCTGATGGGCGTGGGTGCGCTGTACAAGGCCGGACTGGTCGAGTGGATGAGCACACAAACCTACCAGGCCGCCTCAGGCGGCGGTGCGCAGCACATGCGCGAGCTGCTCACCCAATACGGCACGCTCAACGCAGAAGTGAAGAGCCTGCTCGACGATCCCAAGAGCGCCATTCTGGAAATCGATCGCAAGGTCATTGCCAAGCAACGTTCGCTCTCTGGCGCCGACACCGCCAACTTCGGTGTGCCGCTGGGCGGCTCGCTGATCCCGTGGATCGACAAGGATCTGGGGATCGGGAAAAACCGCGATGAAGCCGGTTGGGGCATGTCGAAGGAAGAGTGGAAGGGCATGGCCGAAACCAACAAGATCCTCGGCCTGGGAGAAGGCTTCGGTTCTGCGGCCATCCCTGTGGATGGGTTCTGCGTGCGTGTGGGTGCCATGCGTTGCCACAGCCAGGCACTCACGTTCAAACTGCGCAAGGACGTGCCGGTGGCGGACATCGAGGCGATGATCGCAGCCGACAACGAGTGGGTTTCCGTGGTGCCCAACAACCGGGAGGCAACCATGCGCGACCTCACGCCCGTGGCGGTCACCGGGACAATGACCATCCCGGTTGGCCGGCTGCGCAAGCTGGCCATGGGTCCCGAGTACCTGGGTGCCTTCACCATCGGTGACCAGTTGTTGTGGGGCGCTGCCGAGCCCCTGCGCCGCATGTTGCGAATCCTGTTGGGCGCCTGAACGACCCGCCACCTCGGCAGGGGTGGCCGGGCTGAAATCACCACCGGGTTCGTTGCAACCCAGCAACGCAAAAGGAACGGCCAAACACGACGAACGGTGAGCTGGGAAACTCAAGCGGATTCTCAGCTTGTCACCGTAATCTGTTGATGTTATGGTCAAAATTAGGTTTTTTCCTTCGAGGTCCAAGTGCCATTCAAACCCCGCCATACCCCCTTCCAATCGGCGAGCCAGGTGCGACACATCACCGGGTTTGGTGGCTTGCAAGCCATTGCTGCAGCAGCCCTGTTGTGCGCCGCGCTGACCCATCACGGTGCCGCACAGGCTCTCGCCCTGGGACGCGTGGTGGTCCAGTCTGCGCTGGGGGAACCGTTGCGGGCAGAAATCGATGTGCCCGACATCAACGCTGAAGAAGCAGCCAGTCTGCGCGTGGGCCTCGCTTCACCCGAAGCTTTTCGCGCCTCCGGCATGGAGGTCAATGCAGCCCTGGCCGGGTTGCAGATTTCACTGCAACGCCGAGCCGATGGCCGCTCCTTTCTTCGGTTGACCAGCCCAAGGCCGGTCAATGAACCCTTCGTGGACCTGATCGTCGAGGCCAACTGGGCGTCCGGTCGCATCGTCCGCGACTACACGCTGCTGTTCGATCCACCCAACCTTCGCCCGGCGCCCAGGCCAGTGCCCGTGGCGCCCGGCGTGAGCGCCCCGCCAGCCACGCGTGCGCAGCCGGTGTTGCCCAGCGTGCCACTGCCGCCGGTCGCACAAACTGCTCCCGCCACTGCGGCGGCACCAGCCGCACAGCCCCCGCGAGTTGCTGCTCCCGCACCCTCCGGCCCAGCAGGTGGTGGGCAGATTCGTGTGCAGGCTGGCGACACCGCAGGCCGCATTGCGGCGGCCAACCGCCCAGGCAACGTCTCACTGGACCAGATGCTGGTGGCCATGCTCCGTTCGAGCCCGAACGCCTTCATCGGCGGCAACGTCAACCGGATCAAGGCCGGGGCCGTGATCGACATGCCCACCGCCGAACAGGCCGGGGCCGTGAATGCAGGCGAGGCACGCCAGACCATCGCAGCGCAAAGCCGTGACTTCAATGAATTCCGTCGCCGCCTCGCCGGCGCGGCGCCTGAGGCCGACATCGGCACGGCCGACCGTCAGGCGGCCGGGCAGGTGCAGGCCGAGGTGAAAGATGCTGCTCCGGCAGCGCCTGCTGCCGACAAACTGACACTTTCCAAGGGTGCCACGCCGGGCCAGACCGCCAGCGAGGAACAGATCGCCAAGGAACGCCAGGCCAAGGAAGCGTCAACCCGGGTGGCCGAGCTCTCGCGCAACATCGATGAGTTGTCCAAGCTGGGCGTGCCCGCGCCCGCAACGCCTGTTGCCCCCGCCACTGCCACTGCACCTGCCGCAGCACCCGGCGCAGCGGCAGCGCCTGCGGCGCCCGCTGCGAGCACCGAGCCGCCGACCCCGCCCGCAGACACGCCCGCGCTGGCAGGCGCCGCTCCGGCTCCGGCTGACGTGGCCCCTGCGGCAGCGCCTGCAGCGCCCGCCGAGACCAGCCCCGCTCCATCGCCCACGCCGGCGCCCAAGGTGGCTGCGCCCGCGCCCGTGCTGCTGCCCGATGAGCCTTCGTTCATGGACCAGTTGAGCGAGAACCCGCTGGTGCTTCCCCTGGCTGGTGGCCTGCTGGCTTTGCTGGCTGCCTTCGGCATATACCGCATGCGCCAACGCAAGGGTGGAGCCAATGTCGACAGCTCGTTCCTCGAAAGTCGCCTTCAGCCCGATTCATTCTTCGGTTCAAGCGGCGGGCAACGCATCGACACCGCCGAATCTGCAGCGTCCGGCTCTTCCATGGTCTATTCGCCCAGCCAGCTGGATGCGGCAGGCGATGTCGACCCGGTGGCCGAGGCCGACGTCTATTTGGCGTACGGACGCGACCTGCAAGCCGAGGAGATCCTCAAGGAAGCGATGCGCAGCACACCCACGCGCGTCGCCATCCACAACAAGCTGCTCGAGATCTATGCCAAGCGCCGTGATGCGCGAGCGTTCGAAGTCGTGGCCACCGAGGCGTTCGGCCTGACGCAAGGCCAGGGACCGGAATGGGAGCGGGCCTGCGAACTGGGCAAGGAACTGGATCCTTCGAATCCGCTGTATCAGCCGGGTGGCAAACCGATGCCCAAGCCAGGTGCCGTTGAGAACATGGCTGGCGCGGGCGCCGTCACCATGCCGTTTGTCAGCAGCACCATGGCGGGATCTCCGGGTGGCCCAGCCTCCGGCATGGGTGATCTCGACCTCGATCTCGACTTCTCGCTCGACGATGCCGGTTCCGGTTCAACGAGCCTGTCGGAGCCAGCGGCCGCTGCGCCCGATGCCTTCCTGTCGGACATGGGTGATCTTCAAAGCACCGAAGCGCTCACCCATCAGCCTGCTGAAGCCTCAGGCCCACCGTCAATGTCCATGGATTTCGATCTGGACTTCCCGTCCGAGCCTGGCACGCTCCAGTCCGACGCGCCATCGTTGCCCACCGAACCCCAAAGCGGAATCAGCGCAGCCGCGACCCCTGTCAGCGATGCGCCGACCTTCGATCTGAGCGAAGAAACGCCGGACTTCGACCTGGACCTGCCCGCTGAAGCGCCGGCCAACTCCGAGCCAGCTGCTGCTGCCGTACCCGATCTGATGGCTTTCGATCTGAACAACCTCAATCTGGACCTTGAGCCCCCGGCCGAGATCGACCTGAGCCCCACAGACGGGTCTGGTCAGGAAAACCCGCTTGAAACAAAACTCTCGCTCGCCGAAGAGTTCCGTGCGATCGGTGACTTTGAAGGCGCCCGCTCGCTCGCCGAGGAAGTGCTCGCAGAAGCCTCCGGATCGCTCAAGACCAAGGCGGGCACTTTCCTGGCCGATCTGGCTTGAGCCCTTCGGCCAGCCACGAACCGACCACCCTTTCGGACCCGAGGCCGAAACCGCGCCTGACCGGGCCCGTTGTAACCCGCATCGCCCTGGGTGTGAGCTACAACGGCCGAGCCTACGAAGGCTGGCAAAGCCAGCGCGGAGGCCACACGGTGCAGGACAAGCTGGAGCAGGCCCTCACCCGTTTCGGCGCCGTCGAACCCATCAAGACCGTGTGCGCGGGCCGGACAGACTCCGGCGTGCACGGTCTGATGCAGGTCGCGCACTTCGACACCTTGCTGGAACGTGACGAGAACGCGTGGGTGCGCGGCACCAACGCCTTCTTGCCCGAGGACATCGCGATTCACTGGGCGCGCCGTGTGGACAGCGGCTTTCACGCTCGTGGCAGCGCACGCTCCCGTCGCTATGCGTATGTGCTGTTCGAATCGCCTGTGCGACCCAGTGTGGATGCCGGTCAGGTCGGTTGGGTGTTTCGCCCCCTGGCACTCGCACCCATGGTGCAGGCCGCTGGAGCGCTGCTGGGTGAGCATGATTTCACGTCGTTCCGGGCCGCCCAATGTCAGGCGCGTTCACCGGTCAAGCACCTCCTGAGAGCCGAAATCACCCGCCGCGGTGCCTACTGGCGCTTCGAGTTCGAGGCCTCTGCATTCCTGCACCACATGATCCGCAACATCATGGGCTGCCTGATCGCCATCGGAAACGGCAGCCGTCCACCCGAGTGGATGACCGAAGTGCTTCAAGCCCGCAGCCGCAAAGTTGCCGCCCCCACCTTTTCCCCCGAGGGCCTGTACTTTCTGGGGCCGGTCTACGATCCTGCACTGGGATTGCCCGAGCGCACCCCCGCCTTCGACTGGTTGCCATGAACACCCACCGCACCCGCATCAAGATTTGCGGCCTCACGCGCGAGGCCGACGTCGATGCGGCCGCGCAGGCTGGCGCCGATGCTGTGGGTTTTGTGCTGTACGACAAAAGCCCCCGCCACGTCACGCCTGAACGCGCCGCTGAACTGGCCAGGCGCCTGCCCCCTTTTGTGACGCCCGTTCTGCTGTTCGTCAACGCCAGCCCCGAACACATCCAGAGCGGCTGCCGGGCGGTCCCGAATGCCCTGGTCCAGTTCCACGGTGACGAGTCACCTGCCGACTGCCTGGCGGCAGGCCGCCCATTCCTGCGCGCAGCCCGCATACCCGCCGGAGCCGCCGGGCATGCCTTCGATCTTCTAAAATATGCTGAAGATCACTCGTCCGCCATGGCCATCCTGCTCGACGCACACGTCGAGGGTTATGGCGGCGGTGGTCAAACTTTCGACTGGACGGCATTCCCTTGGTCACATCCGCTTCTAAACGCCAGCTCTCGCCTCGTTTTGTCTGGTGGACTCACGCCTGCAAACGTGATCGATGGCATCAGGTGCGTGCGGCCCTGGGCCGTTGATGTGAGTTCCGGCGTCGAGGTGTCCAAGGGCATCAAGAGCCCGGCACTCATGAACGCCTTCGTCGCTGCCGTGCGGGCAGCCGATGAACACCCTTCCAGACTGCCCTGAACAGCCCCGCCTTCGGGGTGTGGCAGACGAACCGAGACCACCCCATGCAGACCTACCAGCAACCCGACGCCCGCGGCCACTTCGGCATCTACGGCGGCAGCTTCGTGAGCGAAACGCTCACCCATGCCATCAACGAACTCAAGGCCGCTTACGCGAAGTACCAGCACGACCCGGAGTTTCTCGCCGAATTCAAGAGCGAGCTTTCGCACTTCGTGGGCCGGCCCAGTCCGGTCTACCACGCCGCGCGCATGAGCCGCGAGGCCGGTGGCGCCCAGATCTTCCTGAAGCGGGAGGACCTCAACCACACCGGCGCGCACAAGATCAACAACACCATCGGCCAGGCCATGCTCGCCCGACGCATGGGCAAACCGCGCATCATTGCCGAGACCGGCGCAGGCCAGCACGGTGTGGCCACGGCCACCATCTGCGCCCGCTACGGGCTTGAATGTGTGGTGTACATGGGCAGTGAAGACGTGAAGCGCCAGAGTCCCAACGTCTACCGGATGAAGCTGCTGGGAGCGACCGTGGTACCGGTTGATTCCGGCAGCCGAACCCTCAAGGACGCGCTGAACGAAGCCATGCGTGACTGGGTTGCCAACGTCGACAACACCTTCTACATCATCGGCACGGTGGCGGGCCCGCACCCTTACCCGATGATGGTGCGCGACTTCCAGAGCGTGATCGGCGAGGAGTGTCTGGTGCAGATGCCCGAAATGCTGGCGGCTGCCGGTTGCACCAGCGAGCAGCCCGACGCCGTGATCGCCTGCGTGGGCGGCGGCAGCAACGCGATGGGGATCTTCCACCCCTACATCGGTCACGACCAGACCCGCCTGATCGGTGTGGAGGCGGCGGGCGAAGGCCTGGAGAGCGGCAAACACTCGGCTTCACTGCAAAAAGGCAGCCCCGGCGTGCTCCACGGCAACCGCACCTATGTGCTGCAGGACGACAACGGACAGGTGACCGAGACCCACAGCGTGAGCGCCGGCCTCGATTACCCCGGCGTCGGTCCGGAACATGCCTTCCTCAAGGACATCGGCCGCGCCGAATACGTGGGCATCACCGATGCGGAGGCGCTGGAGGCCTTCCACTACCTGTGCCGCACCGAAGGCATCATCCCTGCCCTGGAATCCAGCCATGCCGTGGCCCACGCCATGAAACTGGCCAGAACCATGAGGCCTGAACAGTCGATTCTGGTGAATCTCTCGGGCCGGGGCGACAAGGACATCGGCACGGTGGCCGACCTGTCCCATGCGGACTTCTACTGCCGACCGAGCTGTCGCGGGCAGTCTGTCAAAGGCGGTATCGCCACCATCGAGGTGAAGAAATGAGCCGCATCGACGCCACCTTCGCCGCGCTCAAGCAGCAGGACCGCAAGGCACTCATCCCGTTCGTCACCGCCGGCTTCCCCTACGCCGACATCACGCCCGAACTCATGCACGGCATGGCCGAAGCGGGCGCCGATGTCATTGAACTCGGGGTGCCGTTCTCCGACCCGTCGGCCGACGGCCCGGTGATCCAGAAAGCCGGCGACCGTGCGCTGGCCGCCGGCATTGGCCTGACCCAGGTGATCGGCATGGTGCGCAGCTTTCGCGAGCGCAACAGCACCACACCGGTGGTCCTGATGGGTTACGCCAATCCGGTGGAGCGCTACGACCAGAAGCACGGCGCAGGCGCCTTTGTGCGCGACGCTTCGGCCGCTGGCGTGGACGGCGTGCTGATCGTCGACTACCCGCCTGAAGAGTGCGAAGACTTCGCGGCAGCGCTGCGCCAGCACCACATGGACCTGATCTTCCTGCTGGCCCCCACCTCCACCGACGAGCGCATGGCGCAGGTGGCGCGCGTGGCCAGTGGCTATGTGTACTACGTGTCGCTCAAGGGCGTGACCGGCGCCGGCACGCTGGATGTGGGTCAGGTCGAAGCCATGCTGCCGCGCATCCGCGCGCACGTGAGCGTGCCGGTGGGCGTGGGCTTCGGCATCCGCGATGCGGAGACCGCGCGCGCGATCAGCCGCGCGGCCGATGCGGTGGTCATCGGCAGCAAGATCATCCAGTTGATCGACAACGAACCGCACGAGAAGGTCGTTGCGGTCGCTTCCCATTTCATTCGCACGATCCGCAAGGCTCTGGACGCATAATTCCGGACCGCGCTCCCGGGGCGCGTCCGTACGGAGAAAACACATGTCCTGGCTCGAAAAACTGCTGCCTCCCAAGATCACACCGACCAACCCGACGGAGCGCCGAAGCGTGCCCGAAGGGCTGTGGATCAAATGTCCGAGCTGTGAGGCGGTGCTCTACAAGAACGATCTGGAGAAAAACCAGAACGTTTGCCCGCACT
This sequence comes from Hydrogenophaga sp., assembly GCF_030373225.1. Classification (GTDB taxonomy): domain Bacteria; phylum Pseudomonadota; class Gammaproteobacteria; order Burkholderiales; family Burkholderiaceae_C; genus Hydrogenophaga. The sequence goes on from NZ_JAUCZG010000003.1 coordinate 100,181, forward strand.
GCAGCCATCACCACCGCATTGGTGCTCGCGCGCGCCTCAACGCGTTTCTCGATGCGGAGGGGCGCTACGAACTCGCACAGGAAGTGCTGCCCGTGGACGCGCTCAAGTTCAAGGACAGCCGCAAGTACCCCGAGCGCTTGAAAGACGCGCTGGAGACCACCGGCGAGACGGATGCGCTGGTCGTCATGGGCGGCGCCGTGCACGGCATCAGCCTGGTGGTGGCCTGCTTCGAATTTGACTTCATGGGCGGATCCATGGGCTCGGTGGTCGGCGAGCGCTTCGTGCGCGGCGTCGAAGAAGCCATTGCGCAGAAGGTGCCCTTTGTGTGCTTCACCGCCACCGGCGGCGCCCGCATGCAGGAAGGCCTGCTCTCGCTCATGCAGATGGCCAAGACCAACGCTGCTCTGACCCGCCTGGCCAAGAAGGGCCTGCCCTACATCAGCGTCCTGACCGACCCGACCATGGGCGGCGTGAGTGCGGGCTTTGCGTTCCTGGGCGACGTGGTGATCGCCGAGCCCAAGGCGCTGATCGGCTTTGCCGGTCCGCGCGTGATCGAGAACACCGTGCGTGTGAAGCTGCCCGAGGGCTTCCAGCGCGCCGAGTTCCTGCAGACCAAGGGCGCCGTGGACTTCATTGCCGACCGGCGCGAGTTGCGCGCCACCATCGCCAGCACCTTGGCGATGCTGCAGCGCCAGAGCGCCGACGCGGTGGTCAACGATTGAGTTCCGCGCCCGCGACAGACGCGCTCACGCTGTCTCAACTTCCCCTGTTTCCGCTGCAGACCGTCCTGTTTCCTGGCGGGTGGCTCCCCTTGCGCATTTTCGAAGTGCGCTACCTCGACATGATCGGTCGCTGCCACAAGGCCGGAGCACCGTTTGGCGTGGTCTGCCTGAGTGAAGGCAGCGAAGTGCGCCGGGTCAACCCCTCGGCGCCGCCCACGGGTGACAGCTTTGCCCGGGAGGTGTTTCACCCGGTGGGCACGCTGGCCCATATCGAAAGCCTGGAGCGGCCCCAGCCCGGGCTCATGGTGATCAAGTGCCGCGGCCTGCAACGTTTCCACATTGATCGCCGCAGCCGGTTGCCCCACGGACTGTGGGTGGCCGACGTGACGCTGGACGAGGACGACACCGTGGTGGCGGTGCCGCCCGACCTGACGAACACGCGCAACGCCCTGCAGCGCCTGCTGCAGAACCTGAAGGAGCGCGATCCTGAGAGTCTGGAGCAATTGCCGCTGCAGCCGCCCTACCGGTGGGACGACAGCGGCTGGGTGGCCAACCGCTGGGCCGAGCTGCTGCCGGCACCGGCCGAACTCAAGCAACGCCTGATGTCGCTGGACAACCCGCTGCTTCGGCTGGAACTGGTGTCTGACCTGCTGGACAAGCTCGGCCTGGAGAACTGAGCCCTGCGGGGGCACCGCTCAAGGCAGCAGAGAGAGCGCCTGCATGTACCGCTCGCTGACCATCAGGGCGTCCCAATCGGGAGCCGCAGAGCGCGGCAAGAGGGTTCGCCGGCGTTCTTCACTCGCCTCGCTGGGCAGCCAGTCGCCGTTCAGGCTGGCCTTTGACAGATCGTCGATGGCCTCGTCGATCGGAGCACCCCCGTCTTCCACCGACTGGTTGCACAACAAGACCAGGTCACAGCCCGCCTGCAGGGCCGCCAGCGCGGCGGTGGTGAAGCTCACCGCCCGGCCGTCCATCTGTCGAGCCGCCGCCATGCTGAGGTCGTCGCTGAAGATGGCCCCGGTGAAGCCCAGGCGCCGGCGCAGCACATCGTTGAGCCAGCGGGCGGAAAAACCCGCCGGGCGCTGGTCCACCCGGGGGTAGATGACATGGGCCGGCATCACCGCCTGCAGGCTGGCCGAAAGCCAGCCGTAGGGCGCAGCGTCCTCGCTCAGAATCGCCTTCAGGCTGCGCCGATCCACGGGAACGGCCAGGTGGGAGTCGGCCTTGACGAAGCCATGGCCCGGAAAATGTTTGCCGCAGTTGCCCATGCCGCTTTGCAGCAGTCCATGCATCAACGCCTGTGCAAGCAACGCGACGATGCGCGGATCGCGACCGAACGAGCGGTCGCCGATCACCGAGCTTTCGCCGAAGTCGAGGTCCAGCACCGGGGTGAAACTCAGGTCGACGCCGCAAGCGCGCAACTCGGCGCCCAACACATAGCCCGTGGCGGTCGCGGCGTTGCAGGCCTGCAGGGTCGAGGCACCTTCGAGCTGACCCGCCTGGACCGGGCGCACGGCCAGTGCGCCCAGCGCCGCCATGGGCGGCAGGTGGGTGAAGCCGTCGGTGCGAAAACGCTGCACGCGGCCGCCCTCGTGGTCCACCGCGATCAGCAGATCGGGACGAACAGCCTTGATCTGTCGGCACAGCCGGGTGAGTTGCACCCGGTCACGCCAGTTGCGGCCGAACAGGATGACGCCACCCACCAGGGGATGGGCAAGGCGCCGGCAGTCCTCCTGGGTGAGAACGAGACCAGCGACGTCGATGATGAGGGGGGCGTGTGTGCTCATGTCGGGGGCAGAGGTTGATGGTTCGCCGCCGGGCCGCCCCTGGGCGAATCAGACCCAACGGCAGGGTGCAGCGACCCGCGCAGCGGTGGAACCTGCGGATCGTCCCGCTCGACCACGACGAAACTGGCTGCGTAGTCGGTCTCGTCGGTCACCGTCACATGGGCCCGCAGGCCCTGGCCTTCGAACCAGGTCTTCAGGTCGCCATGCAGCACGATCACAGGCTGGCCGCTGGGCAGGTTGGTGATTTCGCAGCGCTGCCAGGTCATGGGCAGGCGCATGCCCAGGCCGATCGCCTTGGAGAACGCCTCCTTGGCAGAAAAGCGCGTGGCCAGAAAGCGCACACCCCGCTGGGGCCAGCGGGCGCCACGCTGCTGCCAGACGAGGAACTCGGCGTCGCTGAGCACCTTGCGCACGAAGCGCTCGCCCTGACGTTCCAACGTCGCCTGGATCCGGCGGATGTCGCAGATGTCGGTGCCGATGCCGTGGATCATCGATCGGACGCGTCGGCGATGCAGCGGTTGTACTCGACGATGGTGGCGGCGTAGCCCAGCTCCAGTGCGTCGGCCATCAGCGCATGGCCGATCGACACCTCGCTCACCCCGGGCACCGTGCGCAGGAAGGCGGTGAGGTTGTCGCGATTGAGGTCGTGGCCGGCATTCACGCCCAGACCGGCGATCAGGGCGGCCTGCGCGGCGGCGCGAAAACGCTCGAGCTGCCCGGTTCTCTGCGGGGTGTGCCAGGCCGCGGCGTATGGCTCGGTGTAGAGCTCCACCCGGTCGGCGCCCGCAGCGCGGGCGCCCGCCATTGCCGGCGCGTCGGCATCCATGAACAGGCTCACGCGCACACCCAGCGCACGGCACTCGTCGATCAGCGGGCGCAGGCGCTCGGCGTCGGCGGGAAAGCTCCAGCCGTGATCGCTGGTGAACTGGCCCTCGCTGTCGGGCACAAACGTGACCTGATGGGGCCGCACGGTGCGCACGAAGCCCATGAGGTTGTGAAAAGGGTTGCCCTCGATGTTGTATTCGCGATCGGGCCATGCCTTCATGAGTTCGGCCAGATCGTGCACATCGTGCGCACGGATGTGGCGCTCGTCCGGACGCGGGTGGACGGTGATGCCGCGCGCGCCGGCCTGCAGACAGAGCGTGGCGGCACGGGTGACCGACGGAATGCCGAGGTGGCGGGTGTTGCGCACCAGCGCCACCTTGTTGAGGTTGACCGACAGCGCGGTGGGCAGGTGGGGAGTGGAGGCTGCGTTCATGCAGAAGGCTCGGGGTTGGGTGTCGCCATGTCACCGGGCGCAAACGCCCCGGTGGAGCGGGGTCGCGTCATCGCCTGCACATCCAGCATGAGTTGCCGCGTCTTGAACACCCGCACACCGCAATGGTAGTGCAGCAGGTGGCGCAACTGCGGCCGCAGGGCTTGCAGGGCGTTGGCGCAGGCCCGCAGCGTGGTGACGAAGGGCGCTGGTCCATCCATGGCGGCCTGCAGGTTGTGCCACTGTTCACCGCTCAGCCAGTGAGGGTCGTCGTCGTGCGCCGCCCTCAGGCCACTCTCGGGTGTCAGCACATAGCGCACATCCGGCGAGAGAGGCGCAAGGGTGTTCGCCTCGTGCGCCAGGTCGGGCAGCAAGCCCACATCGCGCAACAGCAGCAACTCGAAGGCCCGCAGGATGACATGCTGGGCGTCGCTCTTTTCAGCCAGCAAGCGCACCGCCATGGTGAAGTGATCAAACAGGCTGGCGTGCGGATCATCGCGGGCCAGCAGCCGCATCAGCAACTCGTTGAGGTAGCTGCCGGACATCAGCGCCTCGCCGGTGGGCATCACGTGCCCTCCCTGCCACTGGGCCGACTTCAGCGTGCGCACCTCGGCTTCACCCGTCCAAGACACCTGCAGGGGTTGCAAGGGGAGCAGCACCGGGCGGAACTGGGAAGTGGGTCGCTTCACCCCCTTGGCAACCAGCGCGATGCGACCAAAGTGGCGGGTGAACACTTCCAGCACCAGACTGGTCTCGCTCCAGTCGTAGCGGTGGAGCACGAAGGCGGGTTCTTCGGTGACGCGTTTCAAGGCCACGGGTCGGGCAGCCGGCGGCTCACTCGTATCCGAAGGACCGAACGCGGGCATCGTCGTCGGCCCAACCCGAACGTACCTTGACCCACAACTCCAGAAACACCTTGCAGTCCCAGAGTTTTTCCAGCTCCTGGCGGGCTTCGGTGCCGATGCGCTTGAGCTTCTCGCCGCCCTCTCCAATCACCATGCCCTTGTGGCCTTCGCGTTCAACCACGATGGTGGCCGCGATGCGCTTGAGGGCGCCCTCCTCCTCGAACTTGTCGATGATCACGGTGGACGTGTAGGGCAGTTCGTCACCCGTCAGGCGAAACAGCTTTTCGCGGACCATCTCGCTGGCCATGAAGCGCTCGCTGCGGTCGGTGAGGTCGTCCGGATCGTGCATCCAGGGCTGCTGCGGCAGGAACTTCTCGCAGATGCCGAAAAGGCGTTCGATGTCCTTGGCGGTTTTTGCCGACATCGGCACGAATTCGGCAAAAGGGTGGCGTTCCTGCATGGAGCGCAGCCAGGGCGCGAGGTCCCCGCGGCGGTGCACCAGGTCAAACTTGTTGGCCAGGAGGATCACCGGCACGTTGGCCGGCAGCAGCGAGAGCACCTTGGCATCGGCGAGGTTGAAGTGACCGGCCTCCACCACGAACAGGATCAGGTCAACATCGCTCACGGCGCCCAGCACGGTCTTGTTCAAGGCGCGGTTGAGTGCGTTGCCGTGACGGGTCTGGAAACCCGGCGTGTCCACAAAGATGAACTGAGTGGGGCCCACGGTGCGCATGCCGGTGATGCGGTGACGCGTGGTCTGGGCCTTGCGCGAGGTGATGCTGACCTTTTGCCCCACCAGGGCATTGAGCAAGGTCGACTTGCCCACATTGGGCTTGCCCACGATGGCCACGTAGCCGCAACGCTGCTGGGCCGGGTCGATCACGGCTTCTTCCACCACCGGGCTGCCCTCGCTCGATGGCAGGGCTGCAGTCTCCTTGCTCAGGGCCTTGGCCAGCATGGCGTCGAGGTCGGGATTGGACGGCGGATTCACAGGTGTGCGGGGCATGGGTTCAAGCTGACTTGGCGGAAGGGGCGACAGTGTCTGTCGGGGAAGGCAAGGCATCGGCCTGGCGAGGATCGGCGGTGAGTTGTTGCAGCATCGCCGCCGCAGCGGCCTGTTCGCCGGCCCGTCGCGATGCGCCGATGCCACGTTCGACCCGGCCGGTCTCCGTGACCGTGCACTCGACGTCAAAAGTCTGCTTGTGCGCCTCACCGAGAGTGGCCACCACGCGGTAGACGGGCAGTTTCATTCTGCGCGCCTGCAACCACTCCTGCAATTCGGTTTTCGGGTCTTTTCCCATGGCGCTCATCTGGGCATTGAGTTCCAAGCCGCTGTAGAGCCGGTGCACCAGCGCAGCGGCCACTTCGAAGCCGGCATCGAGGTAGACCGCACCGATCACGGCTTCAAGGGCATCGGCCAGGATCGAGGGTCGCTTCTGGCCACCCGAGCGCTTCTCGCCATCGCCCAACCGAAGCCCGGCCGACAGGTTCAAGCGGGACGCGATCTCGAACAGGGTGTCCTGCTTGACCAGGTTGGCGCGCACGCGGGAGAGGTCTCCCTCTGGTTGCTGACTGAGCTTTTCATACAGCAGGCCCGAGACCGCCAGATTGAGCACGGAATCGCCCAGAAACTCCAGCCGCTCGTTGTGGTCAGCGGTAAAGCTTCGGTGGGTCATGGCGCGCTCCAGCAAGCGCGGGTTGGCGAACTGGTGCTGCAGGCGCCGTTGCAGCGCCGTGAGTTCCGGACTCAAGAATGCGGGCGCCCCATCGAGCGCTCCCTGCCCAGGCTGCATGTCACTTCGAGCGACCTTCGTATTTCATCAGCAGGTAGGCCGGACCGGCCAGCGGGATCTCGCGGGTGTAGGCGTAAGAGACGACCACGCGGTCGCCCTCCTTGCCCACCACGAGATCCTTCGCCGAAATGGTACGGATGTCGTCGATGGCAGCCGCCTTGTCGAAGATGCTTCGCACCTCGGCGACGGTGGAACCGGAGGCCGCCTTGTCGACCGCCTTCTGCACGGCGATGTACTCGATGTAGGTGGGAACCACCTGCGCAAACACCACACCGGCCAGGGCCAGCAACACACCCACGATGATCAGGCCCATGAAGGTCAGGCCCTGTTGTTGTCGCTTCAGTTTCATGAGGTCATGCTCCAGAGGTGAAGTTGATCATTCAAAGGACCCGATGCGCCCCAGGTCGCCAAAATTCATCCAGACGAAGAAAGCCCTGCCGACGATGTTGCGCTCGGGCACGAAGCCCCAGTAACGGGAGTCGAGCGAATTGTCCCGATTGTCACCCATCATGAAGTAGTGACCCGCAGGCACCGTGCAGGTGACACCCTCCACGGTGTACTTGCAACCGTCGGCAAACGGAAACTCGGTGGCTCCCGGAATGAAAGCCGGGCGATCGTCGTCGTTGAGGGTGCTGTACTGCCGCTGGTCGAGCGTTTCCGCGAACTGCCTGGAGTAGCGCATCGAATCGCTGTCGAAGAAGTCGGGCTGGGCCACCTTGGGCACAGGCTTGCCGTTCACGGTCAACTGCTTGTTCAGGTATGCCACCTCGTCTCCGGGCAAACCGATCACCCGCTTGATGTAATCCAGGCTGGGCTGGGGCGGGTAGCGGAACACCATCACGTCACCACGCCGGGGATCGTTGTTGGCAATCAGTTTGGTGTTGAAGACCGGCAGGCGCACACCGTAGTGAAATTTGTTGACGAGGATCAGGTCGCCAACCCGCAACGTGGGAATCATCGATCCCGAGGGGATCTTGAACGGTTCGAAGAGGAACGAGCGCAGCACGAACACCGCCAGAATCACCGGAAACAAACCGGCCGTCCAGTCCAGCCACCACGGCTGGGCGAGCAGCTTTTGACGCCCCGGCTCGACGTCCCCTTCAACCTGGCTGAAGCCCTGCTTGATCAGGGCTTCCTTGCGTGTGTTGTGTTCAACCAGCCGTTGATCGGCCGCACGTCGGCGCTGCGGCAGGAAGACCAGGCGCTCTGCCAGCCAGTACAGGCCGGTGACCGCCGTGGCCAACATCAGCAGGAGGGCAAAGTTGCCTTCGACCACCCCGGCGTACCAGGCACCTGCATAGGCCACAAAGGCCGTCAGGATCACCGCAGTGACCGTTCCCATGAGCGCCTGCATCAGTCCTGCACCTGCAATATGGCGAGGAACGCTTCCTGGGGAACCTCGACCGAGCCGATCTGTTTCATGCGCTTCTTGCCTGCTTTCTGTTTTTCGAGGAGTTTGCGTTTGCGTGAAATGTCACCGCCGTAGCATTTTGCCAGCACGTTCTTGCGCAGCGCCTTGATGGTCTCCCGCGCGATCACGTTGCCACCGATGGCTGCCTGGATCGCCACGTCGAACATCTGGCGGCTGATGATTTCGCGCATCTTGGCCACCACCGCGCGACCACGGTACTGGGACTGCGAGCGGTGCACGATGATCGACAGGGCATCGACCTTTTCACCATTGAGCAGGATGTCGACCTTGACCACGTCGGCCGCGCGGTACTCCTTGAACTCATAGTCCATGGACGCATAGCCGCGGCTCACCGACTTGAGCTTGTCGAAGAAGTCCAGCACGATTTCGCCCAGCGGCATGTCGTAGGTCAACATGACCTGCTTGCCGTGGTAAGCCATGTTGAGCTGCAGGCCGCGCTTCTGGTTGGCCAGCGTCATCACCGCGCCCACGTACTCCTGCGGCATGTACAGGTGCACGGTGACGATGGGTTCCCTGATCTCTTCGAGCCGGCCCTGGTCGGGCATTTTGGACGGGTTCTCGACCATGACCACTTCACCGTCGGGCTTGACCACCTGGTAGACCACGCTGGGCGCTGTCGTGATGAGGTCCTGGTCGAATTCGCGCTCCAGGCGCTCCTGGACGATCTCCATGTGCAGCAGGCCCAGGAAGCCACAGCGAAAACCAAAGCCGAGCGCCTGTGACACCTCGGGTTCGTACTGCAGCGATGCGTCGTTGAGCTTGAGCTTTTCCAGGGCGTCGCGCAGTGAGTCGTACTGGTTGGCTTCGGTCGGGTACAGACCGGCGAACACCTGTGGCTGAACTTCCTTGAACCCAGGCAAGGCCTCGGTGGCCGGACCGGCGTTGTTGGGCAGCTTTTTCTCGAGTGTGATGGTGTCGCCCACCTTGGCTGCCTGCAGCTCCTTGATGCCGGCAATGATGTAGCCCACCTCACCGGCCTGCAACGATTCGCGGGGCTCGTTGCCGGGCGTGAACACGCCCAGGCTGTCGGCGTTGTAGACCGTGTTGGTCGCCATCATCTTGAACCGCTCGCCCTTGAGCAGACGTCCATCAACCACACGCACCAGCATCACCACGCCCACATAGGCGTCGTACCAGCTGTCCACAATCATGGCGCGCAGGGGAGCATCGGGGTTGCCCTTGGGGTGCGGGATCCGGGCAACCACCGCTTCCAGGATGTCTTCCACGCCCATGCCTGTTTTGGCCGAGCAGGGAATGGCGTCGGTGGCATCGATGCCGATCACGTCCTCGATCTCGTTCTTGGCGTTCTCCGGATCGGCATTGGGCAGATCCATCTTGTTGAGCACCGGCACGACCTCAACGCCCAGCTCGAGCGCCGTGTAGCAATTGGCCACGGTCTGGGCTTCGACGCCCTGACTGGCATCCACCACGAGCAATGCACCCTCGCAGGCGGAAAGCGATCGTGAGACCTCGTAGGAGAAGTCAACGTGCCCGGGTGTGTCGATGAGGTTGAGGTTGTAGACCTGCCCATCGCGCGCCTTGTACTTGAGCGAGGCGGTCTGTGCCTTGATGGTGATGCCACGCTCTTTCTCGATGTCCATCGAGTCAAGCACCTGCTCGCTCATCTCGCGATCAGACAAGCCGCCACACAGGGAGATGATGCGATCGGCGAGCGTGGATTTGCCGTGGTCGATGTGCGCGATGATCGAAAAATTGCGGATGTGATTCATCAGGAGAGCGGCTCAAACACTGGGAAAACCGCGGCTCCTGAGAGGAACGAGCGGCCATAAAAAAGGGCGCGTCAGCTGCTGACGCGCCCGTAACCAACAATCAATGGCAACTGCGATAGTTGGGGTTTCATTGTAGGCAAAAAGCCCGGATTGCAAACCACCGAACCACCGTCAGCCCCTTGTTGCGACGCAGCAACGCGGACTTTATGCACAGCATATCCACAAGATAACGGGGAAACTTGTGGGGCGGCTGTGGACGACTTGGGGACTTCTGTGCTCGCTCCCACATCGTGGGTCAGCCATGCACGCGGGCACCAGAATTCCATCAGAACTGGGAACATTTTAGCGAAATCGGTCAATACAAGCGCCACGGTAGTGAGCATCCACTAACAAATACTGAGGCCAAGGACCCATTGGGTCGTTCGAATCTCTGTGGCAAATCGGCCACCCTCAGAAAAAACCCCCAGATCCGAAGGGTCTGGGGGTTCGATCCGGCTCCGACCAGTGGTCGGCCCGAAGGCGTTTCAACGCTGCGGTCTGATCACCACGTACTGCGCCCACTCGCCGCGGCGGAACAAGACATTGACTGGCCGCGTCTTGTCGACCTTGCTCAACGCGGTCTCCATGTCCTTGAGAGTCGCGGTCTCGGTGTTGGCGATGGCCACGATGACATCGCCCTCGCGCAGGCCGGCGCGGGCCGCAGGACCTTCGGCCGAAGCAATGCGCACGCCCCCCTTGAGGTTGAGCTCCTTCTTCTCGGCGGCGGTCAATTCGGCCAACGCAAGGCCCAGCGACTGCACCGCGTTGCTGGCCTGCGGCTTGGCGGGTTCGGGCGCGGCGGCCCTGACCTCGGGCTTTTCAGGCTCGAGCTCCGCCACCGTGATTGCCAATTCGCGCTGGGCGCCGCGCCGCAAGACGGTCATGGTGCTCCGGTTGCCGGGTTTGGTGTTGCCCACAAAGCGTGGCAGGTCCACCGATTTTTCGATGGTCTTGCCGTCGAACTTCAGAATGATGTCCCCGGGTTCGACGCCCGCCTTCGCGGCGGGTGACTCCGGTTCCACGCCCCGAACCAGGGCGCCCTTGGCAGCACCCAGGCCCAGGGAGTCGGCCACTTCCTTGCTCACCTGATCGATCTGCACACCGATGCGCCCACGGGTCACGCGTCCGGTGGTCCTGAGCTGGTCGGACACACGGACCGCTTCATCGATCGGAATCGCAAACGAGATGCCCTGGAATCCTCCCGAACGGGAATAGATCTGGCTGTTGATGCCGATCACCTCGCCGCTCATGTTGATCAGCGGACCTCCCGAGTTGCCAGGATTGATGGCCACGTCCGTCTGAATGAACGGAAGGAAGTCACCTGTGTCGCGCTGCTTGGCGCTGACGATGCCGGCCGTGACCGTGTTCTCCAGGCCGAACGGTGAGCCGATGGCCATCACCCATTCGCCCACCCGCAGACGGTTGATGTCACCGATCTTGACCGGGGCAAGTCCCGTGGCATCGATCTTGACCACCGCGACGTCCGTGCGCTTGTCCGCACCGACGACCCGAGCCTTGAATTCGCGCTTGTCCGGCAATGTCACCAACAACTCGTCTGCCCCTTCGACCACATGGGCGTTGGTCATGATCAAGCCATCGGCGCTGAGGATGAAACCGGAACCGACCCCGCGCGGCTGGGCGTCCTCGGAGGGCCCCCGCTCCTGTCTCGGCGTGCGCGGCGTCATGCCGGGCGGCACCGGAATACCGAAGCGTTTGAAGAATTCCAGCATCTGTTCATCAGGCGCTCCTCCGGCACCCGGGCGCGCGGCGACAGCGCGCTCCAGGGTGCGGATATTGACCACCGACGGGCCCACCAGGTCAACCAGATCGGTGAAGTCGGGCAGGCCTCGCACACTGGCGGCGGGTGGCACCACCGGAACCACCGCCGTCTGGGCCGACAGCGGCGCATGCAGGATGAGGGAAGCCGTTCCGATGGCCGCAAGGGCGGCGCTGGCGGTCATCGCCAGCAGGGGTTTTTGAAAACGTTTCAGGTGCGTCATGGCGATCCTTTACACAAACGCAAATGGCAAAGACAGGCTGAGCGTCGAAGGACTGCAGCATTTCGCCAACGCCGCACAGATGCGGCTTGGCGACCGGGAATCAAGTCTGGCAGGTTCAGCGCGTTCGTTCCAGCGCAAGGGCAAAACGGCGCAATGTCGGCGGGGGCACTTCACCCAGCACCGTCAACCAGTGGTCACCCACCCGCTTGCTGACCGAGTGCGTTGCACCCACCGCCGCTGACTTCTCCTTGCCGTGGCGCAGCGGGTCGAAAGGCTCGACAAACAAGGACACCGAGGCCAGGCCATCGGAGAAGACCCACTGCATCGGCGCGACTCCTGGCGCCTGGGCGGTACCGGCGTCGCGGGTGTGGCAGCTCATCGCGGTGAAGCCGGGCACCGCTTCCTTCAGCCGCCAGCCTTCTGCCTCGGGCGTGGTCTTCCTGAGCACCGGTTTGTGCACGTCGTATCCGCGCGTGTCCTTCATCAGACGCTCGAGCTTGTCCATGCTGACCGGGGCATCGAGTTGCAGCTCGGAGAACGACATCTGCTCGAGCACAGCGCCCTGTTCACCCAGGGTCTGCAACTTCACCACCAGGCCGGTTTGCCGCTCTGACCAGATGCGGTAGCCGAACCGCAGTTCGTCCCTGGGCAGGATCTCAACCATGTCGGCCAGATGACCTGCCACCCGCTGCACGCCGGTCTCCCGTGCTGAATAGAACTGGGGAATCAGATTGCTCGGCGTGCGCAAGAGTTCGGGGAACATGCCGAGCGACTCACGCTTCTCGACAAACGCGGTTTTGCTCTCCGGCTCGAACGTGATCACGTCGCTGTTGCGTCGAATGGTCGTGCGCGGCGCGCCCGTGAGCGTGTCGATGCGCTCCATCTGCTGGTTGCCATCACACACATGCCAGACCTTCGACGCGGACATCGAGGCCCCCGCCGACACCACCAGCGTGCCGGTGTAGGCTCGCTGACGCGATGCCTCGTGCATGCGGCTGAGCCACTCATTGACGGTGCGGGTACCGGCCGGTGCCGTCGTGGTCACCTGCGCCTGCACAGTGCCACCCAACAGGCAGCCCGCAACCAGCAGCACCGTGGCGCCCATTGGACGCCAGCGCCTGAGCGTCAACCCGGCGTGGCATCCATGCCCTCGGTCCGGGGACGTCTGCGCAGAAACACGCAAGGCCGGATTCACATCAATCAGGTGTGGCGTCATGGCGACTCAACGTCCCGCAGCTTCGTAGGTGGCATTTCGAATGAAACCTGAGGGCATCTGCAAGGCAGACATGCCACCGTGCTGGCGGTGCTCGGCGAGCAGCGCCTCAAGTTGCGCATCGCGGATCAGGATTCCCTGGCCGGTGCCGACCATCACGGGTGCAGCGCCCGGAGCTGCCGGGGCGTTCACCGCCAATGCTGGTTCGGCCAAGGGGGTCGGTGGGGCAGCCGCGAGTTGGGTTCCAGCGGATCCGTTCGGGTTGGCACCCGATCCAGCAAGCATTGTCCAGCTCACCGCCATCACGGCTGCCATAGAAGAGATTCCCGCCACGAGTTTCCAGCGAAAGACCGCTTCGTTTGCTGCCTGGGCGCGAACATGGGCCACCGGCATGTCCACCATGGCGGGCCGCTGCGCCGGTGGGTCTGCTGCGGTGTCGCGGGCATTGAGACCGATCCGCACCGCCGCCAGAAAGTCGGTCGCCGGCTTCGCTCCGGTTGGGTCGGCATTGCCGCGCAACACGTCCCCGATCACCTGGTACGCATGCCATTCGCACAAGACCTCCGGAGAACCGTCGATCGAAGCGAGCAAGGCATCGACGTCTGCGGCATTCAATGCTCCGTCGGCCAAGGCAGACCAGGCAGTGGCATCTCCCACACGCGTGGAGGGAGCTGCCAGGCTGTCACCCGGAAACTGGTTGTGCTGTTGTTCGGCATTCATGATTCATTTCCCCGTGTGCTGTGCAATCGGCCCCGCTTGCCGCAGGAAGCTTGCGCCTGCGCTACCACCGTTTGCCCGTCTGGCGTTCAAGCATCGGCTTGATGCGCCCCGATATGGCTTCGCGGGCCCGAAAGATCCGCGAACGGACCGTTCCGATCGGGCATTCGAGCGTCTGCGCAATTTCCTCGTAACTCATGCCCTCGATCTCCCGCAGGGTGATCGCCATGCGCAACTCTTCGGGCAGCGCGTCCATGGCCGCGTTGACCGCTTGGGCGATCTCCTTGCTGGCCAGCACCGCTTCGGGCGTCTCGGTATCGGCCGCGTGGAAATTTAGTTCGCGTTCGGACGAGGAAGTTTCATCGTCGTCCGAGGATTTCATCTGGGATTGAAAGACCAGCGGGTCGCGCTTGAGTTCCATCAACTGCTTTTTCGCGGTGTTGACCGCGATCCGGTACAGCCATGTGTAGAACTGGGCGTCCCCCCGGAACTGCGCCAGTGCACGGTAGGCGCGAATGAAGGTTTCCTGCGCAATGTCCTGGACCAGGTCGGAATCGCGCACCATGCGGCCGATCAGGCGCTCGACGCGACGCTGGTATTTGATGACGAGAAGTTCGAACGCCCGCTGCTCGCCGCCCAGTGTGCGCTGCACCAACATGACATCGCTGTCAGGAGGCGGGGGAGCTGTGTGGTCTTCAGGATTCATGCGCGCGGAAATATAACCCAAGGGGTGAATGGCAACGGTCCGGCGGGAGCATGGCCCACCGGGACGAAGGCCCGCAGTGAGCGCGTCTGCCTCAGATGCGGCTCGACATCAGCGCCCTGCGAAAGTCGGCCCAGCGCGCAGGCAGGCAACGGCGTTCGACCCACACCCAACGGTGCCCGGCGCCCGGCAAGTGAAATCGAATCAGGATCCGGTCCTGCAGGTCGAGCACGCGCTCCACCCCGCTGAGTGCGACGGGCCCGCCCTGCGGCACTTCGGCCCAGGACCAGCCACTGGCCCCTGGTTCCTCGCTTCCACGCACGGGCTCCCAGTGCAACGCGCCCTCGGGCGATCGCGACCAACTCCGGCAGGCACACGCCACCCAGAAGAGCCATCCCAGCGCGCCCAGCACCGGCACGACCGTGTGCCGGGCAGGACTGGCCGGGGCGTTCGACGTGTACAGGTACAGCGCCAATGTCGTGGCGGTTGCCAATCCGAGAAACAGCAACAGCCCCGCCTGGAACGCAGAACGCCCCACCGGGTAGACCACGGACGGGGCGCTTTGCATGGTGGGCGTGCTGGATAGGAGCGATCGGTAGGATCAAACGCGTTTGAATACCAGCGAGCCGTTGGTGCCGCCAAACCCGAAGTTGTTCTTGAGCGCCACATCGATCTTCATGTCGCGCGCCGTGTTGGCGCAGTAATCCAGGTCGCACTCCGGGTCCTGGTTGAATATGTTGATCGTGGGTGGGCTCTTCTGATGATGCAGGGCGAGCACGGTGAACACACTTTCGATGCCTCCGGCGCCACCCAGCAAGTGCCCCGTCATGGACTTGGTCGAGTTCACCACCACCTTGGCAGCGCGATCGCCGAGCGCAGCCTTGATGGCGTTCGTTTCGTTCAGGTCGCCCAGCGGGGTCGAGGTGCCGTGTGCGTTGAGGTAGTCGACCTGGTCCGCATTGAGCCCGGCGTTGCGCAAGGCGCTCACCATGGCTCGGCGGGGGCCGTCCATGCTGGGTGCAGTCATGTGACCCGCATCGGCGCTCATGCCGTATCCGGAGAGTTCGGCGTAGATCCGTGCACCTCGGGCTTTGGCAAACTCATATTCTTCAAGCACCATCACCCCGGCGCCCTCGCCCAGCACAAACCCGTCGCGATCCTTGTCCCACGGACGGGAGGCGGTGGAGGGGTCGTCGTTGCGGGTGGAAAGCGCACGCATCGCGGCGAAGCCGCCCACGCCCAGCGGCGACACGGTTGCTTCGGAGCCGCCCGCAACGATCACGTCGGCGTCTCCATACTCGATTTTTCGCGCCGCCTCTCCGATGCAGTGCAGGCCGGTGGTGCATGCCGTCACCACCGCCAGATTCGGACCCTTGAAACCGTATCGCATGGACACGTGGCCGGCAATCATGTTGATGATCGAGGCCGGCACAAAGAATGGCGAGATGCGACGAGGCCCGCGGCTCACCAACTCGGCATGGGTTTCCTCGATCAGCGGCAAGCCACCGATGCCCGAACCGATGATGCAGCCGATTCGGATCGCCGTCTCTTCGTCCAGCGCATCCCCCAGTGGCAGACCGGAGTCCATCACGGCCTGATGGGCCGCGGCGACGCCGAAGTGGATGAAGCTGTCCATCGTGCGCGCTTCCTTGGCGCTCATGTAGGACTCGATGTTGAAGCCCTTCACCTCGCCGGCAATCTTGCAGGCGAAGCTGGATGCGTCAAACCGGGTGATGAGGTCAATGCCGGAGCGCCCGGCCAACAGGTTGGCCCAGGCATCTTCCACCGTGTTGCCCACGGGGCTGATACATCCCAGGCCGGTCACGACGACGCGACGACGGCTCATTCATTTCCCCCACGCTGTATGCCATGCAGCTCGAACGCGATGTCCTGCGGACCTGCGATCGGGGCTTGGGGCAAGCGTTTTGCAATCAACAATCAGGCCTTCTGGTGAGCCATTGCGTAATCGATGGCGTTTTGCACCGTTGTGATCTTCTCGGCATCTTCATCGGGAATTTCGATACCGAATTCGTCTTCGAGGGCCATCACCAGTTCCACCGTGTCCAGGGAGTCGGCGCCGAGGTCGGCCACAAAGGCTTTCTCGTTCGTGACCTGTCCCTCTTCCACGCCGAGTTGTTCGGCAATGATTTTCTTAACACGTGCTTCGATATCGCTCATAAGTCCCTCTGAGGGTGGTTGAAATGCAAGGCCGCCATTTTAGCCGTGCCAGGAAGGTCTCCCGGGATGGCCCGCCGGGCGGCTGGCGCGGCGATTCAACAAAAACGATGTGAGCGCGTCGTCAGGACATGAACATGCCACCGTTGACGTGCAACTCCTGTCCGGTGACATACGAGGCATGCGGACCGGCCAGGTAGGCCACTGCATGGGCGATGTCGGACGGCTTGCCCAGATGACCGAGCGGGATCTGACCGAGCAGCGCCTTCTGCTGCTCTTCCGGAAGCGCTGCCGTCATGTCGGTTTCAATGAATCCGGGGGCAACGCAATTCACCGTGATGTTGCGACTGCCGAGCTCGCGAGCCAATGCACGGGTCATGCCTGCCACGCCGGCCTTGGCCGCAGCGTAGTTGGCCTGACCCGCGTTGCCCGACGCGCCCACCACACTGGTGATGCTGATGATGCGACCGTAGCGCTGCTTCATCATCGGGCGGATCACCGCCCGGCTCATGCGAAACACGGCCTTGAGGTTGGTGTCCAGCACCGCGTCCCAGTCGTCGTCTTTCAGGCGCATGGCGAGCATGTCGCGGGTGATGCCTGCATTGTTCACCAGCACCTGCAGCCCGCCGTGGGACTTGACGATCTCGTCGATCAAGGCTTCGGCCGACGCCGCATCGTTCACATCAAGCCGCGCACCCCGACAGCCCGCGGCAGCGTTGGCAACACCCGCCAGGGTGTGGGTGATCTTCGCGGCGCCGTCATCGCTGGTGGCGGTGCCGATCACCACCAGACCGCGCGCGACCAGCTCTTGCGCAATGGCCGCGCCGATACCGCGCGAGGCACCGGTGACCAGCGCCACCTGACCCGCAAACTTCACTTCCGACATGGTGTGCTCCCGGCCTCAGGCCAACAAGGTTTTGACCTCGGCCAGCGAGGCCGGGTCGTACAGGGGTGCGCCCGTGAGTTCGGGATCGATGCGTTTGACCATACCGGCGAGTACCTTGCCCGGACCACACTCGATGATCGTCTCGATGCCCCGCGCCTTGATGGTCTGAACACATTCCACCCAGCGCACCGGCCCGAAAGCCTGACGGTACAGCGCGTCGCGAATTCGACCGGCTTCGGTCTCCACAGCCACATCGATGTTGTTGACAACAGGAATCTGCGGGGCAGCAAAAACCGTGCTGGCCAGTTTCTCCTTCAACCGCTCGGCCGCGGGCTTCATCAGACTGGAATGAAAAGGCGCCGAAACCTGCAACGGCAGCGCACGCTTGGCGCCGTTGGCCTTGAGCACTTCGCACGCCTTGTCGACGGCTGCCTTGCTGCCGGCGATCACGGTTTGGGCAGGATCGTTGAAGTTCACTGCCTCGACCACCTCGTGGCTGCCGGCACCAAAGCTGGCTTGAGCCTCCGCGCAACCGGCGATCACGCGTTGGGCATCCATCCCCAGAATCGCAGCCATGGCGCCGGTGCCGACCGGCACGGCTTCCTGCATGGCGGCCGCCCGAAAACGCACCAGCGGAGCTGCCTGCGACAGCGTCAATGCGCCCGCTGCCACCAGTGCCGCATATTCACCCAACGAGTGCCCTGCAAGAACATCGGGTTTCGCGCCCCCTTCGGCACACCAGACGCGCCAGGCCGCAACGCCTGCCACCAGCATCACCGGTTGGGTGTTCGTGGTCAGGGACAACTGTTCCTTCGGCCCCTCATGGATCAGGCGCCCCACGTCTTCGCCCAGGGCGTCCGACGCTTCGGCAAGGGTGCCCAGCACTTGCGGATGCTCACCCCAGGCGTCCAGCATGCCCACCGCTTGCGAACCCTGACCCGGAAAAACAAAGGCGAAATTCTTCATGAAATCTTCGATGGTTGGTGTGCGCAAACAGCCGTGACCCCAGGGTCACTCAAAAGACCAGCAGCACGGCGCCCCAGGTGAAGCCACCGCCAACGCCTTCAAGCATCAAGGTGTCGCCCTTCTTCACCTGACCCTGGCGCACGGCGTGATCGAGCGCGAGCGGGATCGACGCTGCCGAGGTATTGCCATGCTGGTCAACGGTCACCACCACCCTGTCCATGGGCAACTTGAGCTTGCGGGCCGTGCTCTGCATGATCCGGATATTGGCCTGGTGGGGAATGAGCCAGTCGACGTCCTCGGCGGTGCGGCCCGCCTTGGCGAGCACGGCGCGGGCCGTGTCTTCCAGCACGCCGACCGCCAGCTTGAACACCGCCTGGCCGTCCATCTTGAGCAGCGGATCTCCCAGCACCGCCCCCCCGGACACATGCCCGGGCACGCACAGGATGCCGGCGTGTTTGCCGTCTGCATGGATGTCGGTGGCGAGGATGCCCGGAGCGTCCGCGGCTTCCAGCACCACAGCTCCCGCGCCGTCGCCAAAAAGCACGCAGGTGGTGCGGTCGTTGAAATCCAGGATCCGGCTGAACACCTCGGAGCCGACCACCAGGGCCTTGTGCGCCGTGCCGGACTGGATCAATGCGTCGGCCACGGTGAGGGCATAAATGAAACCGCTGCAGACAGCCTGCACATCAAAGACCGGGCAGCCGGAGATGCCGAGCTTGTGCTGCAACAGCGCCGCGGTGGAAGGAAACACCATGTCGGGCGTGGAGGTGGCCACGATGATCAGGTCGATGTCTCCCGGCTGCAGTCCTGCTGCACTCAGGGCTGCGCGGCAGGCTTCGGCGGCCAGGTCGCTGGCAAACACCCCATCGGCGGCAAAGTGGCGTGCGCGGATGCCGGTCCGCTCGACGATCCACTCGTCGCTGGTTTCAACGCCGCGCCGGGCCAGCATGTCCACCATGTCGGCGTTGGTCATGCGATTCGGGGGCAGGCAGCTGCCGGTACCGGTGATGCGGGCGAAACGGGTCATGCGGGGCGAAGGGTCAGAGTGTCGGGATGCTTTTGAGTTCGCTGGGCAGCGACTCTGGCGAGATCAACTGCTGCGCATGGGCGATGCGGGCACGCACGTTCTCCAGCAGGCGATTGTGGGCCGCATCATAAGCCCGCCCCAGCGCCTGCTCGAACGCAAACGCGTCCGCGGATCCATGGCTCTTGAACACAAGCCCCTTGAGTCCCAGCAAGGCTGCGCCGTTGTACCGGCGGTGATCAACCCGGTTTTTAAAAGACTTTAGAACAGGATAGGCAACGATCGCTGCCATTTTCCGAAAGATGCTGCTGGTGAACTCTTCCCGAAGAAAGCCGCTGATCATGGAAGCCAATCCTTCGCTGGCCTTGAGCGCCACGTTGCCAACGAAGCCGTCACACACGACGATATCGGTCGTTCCCTTGAAGATGTCGTCACCCTCCACATTCCCGAAAAAGTTGAGATCGCCGGTGTTCGCCGCATTTCGCAACAATACGCCCGCTTTTTTGATCACTTCACTGCCTTTGATGACCTCTTCACCCACATTTAGCAAACCGACGCTGGGCTCCTGCCGTCCGGTGGCAGCGGCCACCAGTGCAGATCCCATCACCGCGAACTGCAGCAGGTGTTCCGCCGTGCAATCGACGTTGGCGCCGAGGTCCAGCACGGTGGTGGCGCCACCCCGGGCGTTGGGCATCTGCGTGGCGATCGCCGGACGGTCGATGCCGTCCAGGGTCTTGAGCACGTAGCGGGCGATGGCCATCAGGGCGCCGGTGTTTCCGGCAGACACCACGGCCTGCGCATGCCCGTCCTTGACCTGGTTGATGGCCACCCGCATGGACGAGTCCTTCTTGCGGCGAAGCGCCACTTCAACCGAGTCGTCCATGCCGACCACCTCGGCAGCAGGGACCACGGTACAGCGCACGTTGTTGAGCAACTGGGGCCAGGCCTTGAACAGCTCGGGTTTTCCCACCAGCAGCAACTGGACTTGCGGGTGGCTGATCAGAAAGGCCTGGCAGGCGGGCATCGTCACGCCCGGACCGACATCTCCACCCATGCAATCCACGGCAATGGTGATCATCTCAACTTCCTGAGGCGGGCACGATGGGTGCCCCGTCCATGAAAAAAGCCCGCATGGGACATGCGGGCCTGGGCCGGTTGATTCCGCCTGACCCCGAGCGCATGACGCAGCGAGGCCAACGGCGCGCCATCACGTCAGGCTTCGGATTTGTTCTTCAGCACCTGACGGCCACGGTAAAAGCCGTTGGGGCTGATGTGGTGACGCAGGTGGATTTCACCGGTGGTGGGCTCCACGGCGATGCCGGGCACGTTCAGCGCGTTGTGCGAACGGTGCATGCCGCGCTTGGAGGGGGACTTTTTGTTTTGCTGAACAGCCATGGTGGGCTCCTGAAATCGGTGGGGACAAACGGGTGCGCCTGATGCAGGCACATCGGAGTGCCAATGGATGCCAGCGCAAAGCCAAGGATTATAGCCCGAAGTGCGGACTCACCACCCAGGCAGCTTCGGGGACCGGCGCAGTGCCTATTTTTTGAGCTTTGCCAGCCCGGCAAAAGGATTCTTGCGCTCAGGCTCGCCGTCGTCGAGCCCCACCATGGGATCGGAAACCTGCATCACCACCGGCACCGGGCAGGTTTCGTGCAGGGGAACCAGGGGCAACTCCATCAACAATTCGTCTTCCAGCACGTCGTGCAGGCTCGGCCGAGGCTCCAGTGCAAGAAGGTCTTCCTCACAGTCGTCGTCTTCGGCAGCGGCGGTGGCTTCGTCGTTCACGAACCGGAACCAGCGGTCGACCGACAAAGAGGTGTCGACGGGGCCCAGGCAACGCTGGCAGGTCAGCGGCACGCTGGTGCCGGCCTGCAAATGGAGCCAGGCGGCAGCCGCACCGCCCGTGGTCCCGGCGCGCATTTCACCGTGGGCCTGCCAGGCCACCGAACCCAGGTTGGCCTGGCCGTCCTCGGCGTGAGCCTCTGCCTTCAAGCGATGGAAGTGCTCGATCGGCTCGTCGGCTTGCAGGCTGGCACCGGCCTGGGCGAAGGCGCGCACGTCCAGCCTGTCCGGACTCCAGCTGGTTTTGGGGGTGGGTTTCATGTGGGGCAGTTTAAGAGAATGCAAGGAGAATAGCGGGATGACCTCCGACCGCCCCGCCACTCCCCCTCCCACCTCAAGACCTCTCATCCTGGGTTCCACTTCGCGATACCGGCACGAGTTGCTGTCAAGGCTGAAGCTGCCGTTCGAAACCGTTGCGCCCAACGTGGACGAAACCCCGCTGTCGGGTGAAAACCCCGCGGACCTCGCCGTGCGACTGGCGTTGGCGAAGGCGCGCGACGTGGCAGCGCGCCACCCGCAGGCAGTGGTGATCGGCAGCGACCAGGTGGCGGACCTGCGCGGCGAGCCACTGGGCAAGCCCGGCAGCCACGAGCGGGCGGTGGTGCAGCTCAAGCGGCTGCGCGGCGAAACCGTGGTCTTCCAGACCGCGCTGGCGGTGGTGTGTGCGGCCACCGGGTTTGAACAGTGCGACATCGCATCGGTGCGCGTGGTCTTTCGCAAACTCAGCGACGCCGAGATCGAGCGTTATCTCCGCGCAGAACAACCCTACGACTGCGCCGGCAGCGCCAGGAGCGAAGGACTCGGCATCTCGCTGCTGGAGCGCATCGACAACGACGATCCCACGGCACTCGTGGGGCTGCCATTGATCCGCACCTGCCGGATGATCCGCGCCGCGGGCGTGCACGTGCCGTGAACGCCGAACCTGCGAAGAAAGGGGCTCTCTACCTGGTGCCCACGCCACTGGATTTCGGCATGTCTGTGGAGTCCGCCGCGCTGGACACCTGGCTGCCCCGGGAGACGTTGGCAGTGGCCAGCAGGTTGACGCACTGGATCACCGAGAACGCCAGGAGCACGCGCGCCTTCCTGAAGCGGCTCGACGCGGCCGTGGGCATCGCCGCGCCCGTTCAAGGTCAGCACATCACGGAATTGCCCCGCGCTGCGCACAAGAAAGGCGACCACGCGCCGCAGGCGCAGGGCGACGCTCAGGCACGCGAACTGCTGGATCCGGCCTTGCAGGGCCACGACGTGGGACTGGTGAGCGAAGCCGGCATGCCGGCCATTGCCGACCCGGGCAGCGCCGTCGTCCGCGCTGCGCACGGCCTGGGCCTTCGGGTGGTGCCCCTCACGGGACCGGTCTCGTTGATGCTGGCCCTGGCTGCCAGCGGCTTGAACGGGCAGAACTTTGCATTCGTCGGCTACGTCCCGCAGGAATCTGCCGATCGGGCCAGGCGACTGCGCGAGCTGGAAGCACTGGCCTTGAAGACGGGACAAACGCAGATCCTGATCGAGACGCCCTACCGCAACAGCGCGCTGCTGCAGGCGCTGCTGCACAACCTGCACCCGCACAGCCGGCTGGCGGTCAGCTGCGCCATGTCGCTGCCCCAGCAGGTGAGCCGAAGCGCCCTGGTCAGCGAGTGGAAACGCAGCACGGCCCTGACCAGCGCGCTGCCGCTGGAGACGCCGGCGGTGTTTCTGTTCGGACGTTGAAGCGATCCCCCGGGGGGCCTCAACCCAATACGCGCTGAATGTGGGCGCGCACCGACGCGCCGAGTTCGGCATTGGCCAGCGCCAGGTCAATGGTGGCCTGCAGAAAGCCTTCCTTGCTGCCGCAGTCGTAGCGCGTGCCGTCGTAGCGGAACGCCTGCACCTTCTCGGTACCGATCAGCGCGGCGATGCCGTCGGTGAGCTGGATCTCGCCCCCGGCTCCGCGGGGCTGGCGGCGAATGCTCTCGAAGACCGCCGGCGTGAGCACATAGCGGCCGGCCACAGCGAGTGTGGACGGGGCCACATCGGGCGCGGGCTTCTCCACCATGGCAAACACCTCGGCCAGCGCAGCGCTGACACCGTGAACATCGACCACGCCGTAGCGCCGGGTGTCGGCGCGCGGCACGTCCTGCACGGCCAGCACGGTGCCCGGGCTCGATTCGTAGGCTTGCACCATCTGCTGCAACACCGTCGGACCACCTTCGGCCTGCCGTTTGCCGATCATCAGGTCGTCGGCCAGCAGCACGGCAAACGGCGCGTCGCCCACCAGGCGTTCGGCACACAGCACGGCATGGCCCAGACCCAGGGCGCGCGGCTGGCGCACGTACACGCAATCCATGTCGTCGGGTTTGATGGAGTGCACCAGTTCGAGCAAGGCCGACTTGCCACCCGCTTCGAGCTCCATTTCCAGTTCGTAAGCGGTGTCGAAGTGGTCTTCGATGGAACGCTTGTGACGCCCGGTCACGAAGATCATTTCGCGAATACCGGCGGCGTAGGCCTCCTCCACCGCGTACTGGATCAGGGGCTTGTCCACCACCGGCAGCATTTCCTTGGGAATGGCCTTGGTGGCGGGCAGGAAGCGGGTGCCGAGACCACCCACGGGGAAAACGGCTTTGCGGATTTTCATGGTTTCTCTCTGAGGTATTGTTTCCAGGGCTGCCCGGCATGGTAACGGCGCATCGTGCAAGTCCATCAAAGGGCTACACTGATTCGACCGCCCGACGGGCCCGGTATTCTTTGTACCGCCTTCGCGCATTCTCCCCCTCGCCAACCTGCCCACCAGCCCACGAGCCGCCCATGAGCATCACACCCGTCATTCTTTGCGGAGGCTCCGGCACCCGCCTGTGGCCGCTGAGCCGCCAGAGTTTTCCCAAGCAATTCGTGCCCCTGGTGGGCGACCAGAGCCTGTTGCAGCTGACGCTGGAGCGTCTGGCCTGGTGCGGGAACACGCCCATTTGCGTGGCCGCGGAAGACCACCGATTCCTGGTGGCCGACGCGATGGAATCGCGCGGCTCTTCGGGGCAGGTGCTGCTGGAGCCGGCCGCTCGCAACACGGCGGCGGCCATGGCACTGGCCGCCCTGCTCGCCACCAGTCCGCCCGATGCCGATCCGCTGCTGCTGTTCTGCCCTTCCGACCACCACATTCCCGATGCCGAGGCTTTTGCGCACACCATACAGCTCGGCGTCGCGGCGGCAGAGGCCGGTGCCATCGTCACCTTCGGCGTGATGCCCAGCTTTCCCAGCACCGCGTATGGCTACATCGAGCAGGGAGAGGCCCGGTCCGACGGCAGCCGCCGCGTCGCACGCTTCATTGAAAAACCCGCACCCGCGGCTGCGCAGGCCTTGCTGCTGCAAGGCAACGTGCTGTGGAATGCCGGCATCTTCCTGGCGCGCGCCAGCACACTGCTGACAGCCCTCGGCCAGCATGCCGACGACATCCTTCAAGCCTGCCGCCAGGCGATGGCGCGCCCGAAACAGGACACCGTGGGCCTGATTGACTTCGTGCGGCCCGACGCGGCGTCGTTCCTCGCCTGCCGCTCGCAAAGCATCGACTACGCAGTGATGGAACGCCATGCCGACGTGGCCGTGGTGCCCTTTCAGGGCCAGTGGAGCGACGTCGGGAGCTGGAACGCCGTGGCCGATCTCAGCCCGGCCGACGACGATGGCAACCGGATCACCGGCCAGGGCCACACCCTGCACGCCAGCAACACCTTCATTCACGCGCCGGGCCGCACCGTGGTGGCGCTGGGCACGCGAGACCTGCTGATCATCGACACGCCCGACGCCCTGCTGGTGGCCCAGCGCGACCACGCCGAACAGGTCAAGGATGTGGTGGCCCACCTCTCGCGCCTGAAAGTACCGCAGGCTGCGCTGCACCGCCGGGTGGCCCGCCCCTGGGGCTGGTACGACAGCGTCGACATGGGCGAACGCTTCCAGGTCAAGCGCATCGGCGTCAAGCCCGGCGCCAGCCTCAGCCTGCAGAAACATCACCACCGCGCTGAACACTGGATCGTGGTCCAGGGCACGGCCGAAGTCACTCGGGGCAGCGAAACCTATCTGTTGTCGGAAAACCAGTCGACCTACATCCCCATCGGCGAGGTGCACCGGCTGCACAACCCCGGCAAGCTGGCACTGGAAATGATCGAGGTGCAGTCGGGCAGTTACCTGGGTGAAGACGACATCGTGCGGCTGGAGGACAAATACGGCCGTCAACCCGATGCCGCCAAATCCTGAGGCAACCCGCATGAAGATCCTGCTCACCGGCGGCGCCGGCTACATCGGCAGCCACACCGTGGTGGCCCTGGTCGAAGCGGGCTTCGACCCCGTCGTGCTGGACAACTTTGCCAACAGCCACCCGGTGGTGATGGAGCGCCTGGCCACCATCACCGGGCGCCCCGTGGCGCTGGAGCGTGGCGACGTGCTCGACACGCCCTGGGTGGAAGACGTGTTGCGCCGCCACCAGCCGGCCGGCGTGGTGCATTTTGCGGGCGACAAGGCGGTGGGCGAGAGCGTGGCGTTGCCGCTCAAGTACTTTCACAACAACATCGGTGGTGCGGTGAGCCTGCTGAGGGCCATGCAGGCCGTGCACGCGCAAGACCCCGCCATCGCGCCCACACTGGTGTTTTCCAGCAGCGCCACGGTGTACGGGGACCCGGTCACGGTGCCGATCACCGAAGACTTTGCGCGCAGCCACACCAACCCGTATGGCCACAGCAAGCTGGTGATCGAAGACATGCTGGCGGCGCTGCGCACCGCCGACCCGCACTGGCGTGTGGGCGTGCTGCGTTATTTCAATCCGGTCGGCGCACACCCCAGCGGACTCATCGGCGAAGACCCGGCCGGCATCCCGAACAACCTCATGCCCTTCGTGGCGCAAGTGGCCGTGGGCCAGCGCGAGCACCTCAACGTCTACGGCAACGACTACCCCACGCCCGATGGCACCGGGGTGCGCGACTACATCCATGTGCAGGACCTCGCCGCCGGCCATGTGGCCGCGATCAAATCGCTGCTCGGACGCAGCGAGAGCTTCACGGTGAACCTGGGCACGGGCCGCGGCCACAGCGTGCTGGATGTGGTGAAGGCATTCGAGGCCGCCAGCGGGCGGCCGGTGCCGTTCCGGGTGGCGCCACGCCGTCCCGGAGACGTGGCGCAATGCTGGGCCGACCCCGCACTGGCTCTGCGACTGCTGGGCTGGCGGGCCCTGCACACGCTGGACGACATGTGCGCCGACGCCTGGCGCTGGCAAAGCGCCAACCCGAAGGGTTATCGCAGCTGAACACCCGCGGCGCGGGCGGCCAGGAACATGCCTTCGCCCACGCTCGCACCGAAGCGTTTGGCCAGACGCAGGCCGACGTTTTCGCGACGGGTGTAGTCCACCAGTTCCTCGGCCTTGACGATCTCGCGCGCCACATAGTCGAGGTTGCCCAGCCCGTCGGCCAGGCCCAGCGTCACGGCCTGCTGGCCGTTCCAGACCAGGCCACTGAAAGTCTCGGGGGTCTCCTTCAGACGGTCCCCGCGGCCTTTCTTGACCACCTCGATGAACTGGGTGTGGATCTCGCCCAGCAGGTTCTGCATGAACTGGCGCTGCGACTCGTCCTGCGGGCTGAACGGATCCAGCAGACCCTTGTTGTCGCCCGCGGTCATGAGACGTCGCTCGATGCCGAGCTTGTCCATCAGGCCTGTGAAGCCGAAGCCGTCCATGAGCACACCGATGCTGCCCACCAGGCTGGCCTTGTCCACATAGATGTCGTCTGCGGCCGCCGCGATGTAGTACGCCGCCGATGCGCAGGTCTCTTCGACCACCGCATACACCTTCTTGTTGTGGATGCCCTTGAGCCGGGTGATCTCGTCGTTGATGATGCCGGCCTGCACCGGACTGCCGCCCGGGGAGTTGATCAGCAACACCACCGCCTGGGCGCCCGCGTCCTCGAACGCCGATCGCAGGGCGGCCACGATGTTCTCGGCGCTCGCCTCCGAATCGGAATCGATGGCTCCCTTGATTTCCACCACGGCCGTGTGAGGCGTGCTGATGGACGATGTCACGTTGCTGCTGGCAAAAACAAACCAGACGATCGCGCCCAGAATGGCCAGCCACATGAAGCGGGTGAACATCTTCCAGCGGCGGGCCGCCTGCTGCTCGCGGATGGTGGCGAACACCAGCTTTTCGAGCGTGGCACGCTCCCACGCCACGCCTGTGGTGCGGTCACCGCCAGCGGGGGTCGTCGAGCCGATGTTGTCGTCGTTCATGGTGGGTTTTCCCGGGTGTTTCTCAGAATTCAACAGGTTTGAGGTGGTATTGTGACCGCCAGTGGATCACCCCATCGAGCTCGAGCAGTTCGATCTTGAACAGCCCGCCACGGCAGGGACCGCCCCGGCATTCACCGGTGGCGGGTTCGTACACCGCTCCGTGGGTGGCGCACATCAACCAGCGCCCCGTGTCGTCGAAAAAGCGATCGGGCTGCCAGTCCAGCTCCATGGCCACATGGGCACAGCGGTTCAGATAGGCGTGCGGGCGGCCCTGAAAACGCACCGCAAACGCGCGGCAGGTCTGTCCCGCGTAGTTGACATCGAAGGACACCGCCCTGCCCCCCTCCACCAGATCGAGGCTGTTGCACAGCGGGTGGATCGGGTCGTCTCCTGCTGGGGTCATGATGCTTTCAGGCGTGGGTGACGAGCCAGTCGTGCAGCTCGCGCACCGAGTGCGCCACGTGCCGGGGCTTGAGTTCGTGAAAGGCCTCGGGCTCGTGCGCGCCGTAGCTCACGCCCACACTCGCGCAGCCGGCGTTGAGTGCCATCTGCAGATCGTGGGTGGTGTCGCCGATCATCAGCGTGCGCTCGGGCGGCACACCGAACTCGCTCATGAGCTGATGCAGCATCAGCGGGTGCGGCTTGCCCGCCGTCTCGTCCGCGGTGCGTGAGCCGTCGAACACGCCGGCGAGCTCGACCGTGCGCAGCACGTCGTTGAGCCCCCGGCGGCTCTTGCCCGTGGCCACGGTCAGCCAGTGCTGGCGCTCCTTGAGCTCGGCCAGCAAGGGCAACACACCCTCGAACAGGCTCAGGTCGTGCTGGTGCGCCATGTAGTGGTGGCGGTAGCGCTGACCCAGCTTGGCGTATTTGCGGGGCGACACATCGGGCGCGGCATGGGCCAGCGCCTGCGTCAGGCCCAGGCCGATCACATAGCTGGCCGCCTCGGTGGTCGGCGGCGTACCGCCGACGTCGGCCACGGCTCGCTGGATGCTGCGGGCAATCAGCGCGGTGGAGTCGAACAGGGTGCCATCCCAGTCGAAGGCGATGAGGTCGAATTGGCGAGGACGCATGGGGTTGGGGTTTCGCAATCAGGGCAGGGTCTGCAGCCTTGCGGTCAAGCCGCGTGGTGGCGCAAGTGGTCTTCGATGCAGCCAGCGATGAAGTAATACCCATGGTCGTAGCCCTCGTGCCGGCGCAGCGTCAGTGGCTGACCAGCCTCCTGGCAGGCTGCCTCGAACCGGTGGGGGTGGAGCTGCTCGGCCAGAAACGGGTCGGCCAGGCCCTGATCGATCAGCACCGGCGGCAAACGCCGCCCGTGCTTGACCAATTCGGTGGCGTCATGCTCTGCCCAGGCCGCCCGGTCCGGCCCGAGGTAGGCGCCAAACGCCTTCTCGCCCCACGGACACTGGGTGGGCGCAGCGATCGGAGCGATGGCGGAGACGCTCTGGTACAGATCGGGATGCCGCAAAGCCAAAGTCAAAGCGCCGTGACCACCCATGGAGTGGCCGCAAATGCCCACCTTCTGCTGCTGCGCCGGAAAGTCCGACAGCACCGTTTCATGGAGTTCGCGGGCGATCCAGCTTTCCATGCGGAAGTGTCCGGACCAAGGCGCCTGGGTCGCATCCAGGTAAAAGCCAGCGCCGTGGCCCAGGTCCCAGGCCGCGTCGGCACCCTCGATGCCGGTGTTGCGCGGGCTGGTGTCGGGAGTGACGATCATCAGGCCGAGCTCGGCGGCGATGCGCTGGGCGCCGGCCTTGATGGCAAAGGTCTCTTCGGTGCAGGTCAACCCGGCCAGGAAGAACAGCACCGGCACCGGGCCCTGCTGCGCCTGCGGCGGCACGAACACGCCGAACTTCATCGGCAGGCCGGTCTCGGTGGAGGCGTGGCGGTAGAAGCCCTGCACGCCACCGAAGCAGCGGTGTTCGCTGATCGTCTCGATGGTCATCAGAATTCCACCACGGCGCGGATCGATTCGCCGCGTTTCATCAACGCAAAACCTTCGTTGATGTCGGCCAGCTTGAGCTTGTGGGTGATCAGGTCGTCGATGTTGATCTTGCCTTCCATGTACCAGTCGACGATCCGGGGAACGTCGGTGCGTCCGCGTGCGCCGCCGAAGGCCGAACCTTCCCACTTGCGCCCGGTCACCAGCTGGAACGGACGCGTGCTGATTTCGGCTCCGGCCTCGGCCACGCCGATGATGATGCTGCGGCCCCAGCCCTTGTGCGTGCACTCCAGCGCCTGGCGCATCACCTGGGTGTTGCCGATGCATTCAAAGCTGTAGTCGGCGCCGCCATCGGTGAGCTGCTGGATGGCGTCGACCACGTTCTCGGTGGTCTTCGGGTTGATGAAGTGCGTCATGCCGAACTTGCGTGCCATGGCTTCGCGCTCGGGGTTCAGGTCAACGCCGATGATCTTGTCGGCGCCCACCATCTTCGCGCCCTGGATCACATTCAGGCCGATGCCGCCCAGACCGAACACGACCACGTTGGCGCCCGCCTCCACCTTGGCGGTGAAGATCACCGCGCCGATGCCGGTGGTGACACCGCAGCCGATGTAACAAACCTTGTCGAACGGAGCGTCTTCGCGAATCTTGGCCAGCGAAATCTCGGGCGCCACCGTGTAGTTGCTGAAGGTGCTGGTGCCCATGTAGTGAAAGATGGGCTGGCCGTCGATGCTGAAGCGGCTGGTCGCGTCGGGCATCAGACCCTTGCCCTGCGTACCGCGGATCAGCTGGCACAGATTGGTCTTGCGGCTCAGGCAGAACTTGCACTGGCGGCACTCGGGTGTGTAGAGCGGGATCACGTGATCGCCCTTCCTGAGCGATGTCACGCCCGGGCCCACGTCGACCACGATGCCGGCGCCTTCATGGCCCAGGATGGCGGGGAAGATGCCTTCAGGGTCGGCACCCGAGAGCGTGTAGTAGTCGGTGTGGCAGATGCCGGTGGCCTTGATCTCCACCAGCACCTCGCCAAACTTCGGTCCCTGCAGGTCGACGGTTTCAATGGTGAGGGGCTGACCTGCTTTCCAGGCGACGGCGGCTTGCGTTTTCATGGTGGGGCGATGGGTTGGTGTGATCGGCATCGAGGGTACCGCAGAAGCCATTCCCCCCGACGCTCCTCGCCCATGCGTCAGTCCACCCTCGACCCCCCCTTGAACCACTGCGCGAACAGGGCTCGCTCTTCTTCCGTGAGTCCGGTGGCATTGTTCATGGGCATCAATTTCGAGACCACCACCTGCTGGTAGACCGCCAGCGCATGCTGCTGGACCGCTGGCGCGGAATCGAGCCGCACGTTTTTCGACTGCAAGGCCTCGCCGTGGCACATCACGCAGCGCTGCTCGATCACCGGCTTGAGCTGTGCATAGCTCACGCTCTCGGGCACCGACACCGCCTGCACCGGGGCGGGCCTGAGCCAGACGATCAGCGCGAGCAGCACCACCGCGCCGGCTGCCGCGTAGGGCCAGGGGTGTGCGTTGCGGCCCAGCTTGAAGCCATGGCGCATCACGAAAAACTGCCGGATCGCCGCGCCCGCGAACATCATGCCGATCAGGATCAACCAGTTCTGCGGGTGGTTGTAGGTGAAGCTGTAGTGGTTGCTCAGCATGGCAAACAGCACCGGCAGGGTGAAATAGGTGTTGTGCACGCTGCGCTGCTTGCCGCGCTTGCCGTGGATCGGGTCGACCGGGCGGCCGGCCTTCAGGTCGGCCACCACCGTGCGCTGGCCGGGGATGATCCAGAAGAACACGTTGGCGCTCATGGCGGTGGCGATCATCGCGCCCATGAGCAGAAAGGCGGCACGACCCGCGAACAACTGTGTGGCCAGCCACGCCGCCACGCACACCAGCACGAGAACCAGCGCGCCCACCTTGGCGTCGCCGTTCTCACGCTGGCCCAGCGTGCGGCAGATCGCGTCGTACAGCAACCAGAACACCACCAGGAAAGCCAGCGCACCGGCAATCGCGGCGGGCGGACTCCAGGCGAACACATTGGGGTCGATCAGATAGACGCTCGGGCTCCAGAGGTAGGAGATGAGGAACAGCGCAAAGCCCGACAGCCAGGTGGAATAACTCTCCCAGTAGAACCAGTGCAGGTGCTCGGGCAGTCTGGGCGGTGAGACCGCGAACTTCACCGGGTGATAGAAGCCACCGCCGTGCACGGCCCAGAGTTCGCCGCTCACACCGTCTTTCTTGAGTTGTTCGTCTTGCGGCGGCGTGAGGCTGCTGTCGAGGAACACGAAATAGAAGGAGGAGCCGATCCAGGCAATCGCCACGATCACATGGAGCCAGCGCAGCAGCAGGTTGGCCCAATCGAGCAGGTAGGTTTCCATGGCACCTCAAGGCAAGGACATCACTTGCGACTCACCACCGCGGGCGCTCTGAGTCGTCTGAGGGCCGCGACAGGCTGGGCTCACGCCCACCCGCTCCGCTGCGACCGGATCGGCAAAGTGTATACAGATTTTGAAGACAATCAAGCCGGCCTGGCGGCCTTTGCACCGGCTTCCACGACAAGCAACAACTGCGCCACCACCGAGGCGGCGATCACCGCCGGCTCCTTGCCGTCGATGCCCGGCAGCCCGATCGGACAGGTCACGCCCTGCAACTCTTCCGCGGTGAAACCACGCTCGACCAGCCGACGGGCAAAGGTGGCCCACTTGCTCCGGCTGCCGATCAGGCCGATGAAGGCCAGGTCCCTGCTCGAACGCTGACGCTGGAGGCAGGCCGCCACGACATCGAGGTCCTCTGCATGCGAGAAGCTCATGATCAGCACGCAGGCACCAGCGGGCACGTCGCGCACGGCGGCTTGCACCGGGTCGGACTGTTCGGTGAACACCTGCGGCGGCAGGTCTGGTGCAAACACACCATCGCGACTGTCGATCCAGCGCACGTCGAACGGCAGAGGCCCCAGCGCCTGCACGATCGCCCGTCCCACATGGCCCCCCCCGAACAGTGCCAGCGGCGTGTGCGCGGGCTGCAGTCGAACCCGCAGCGAGGCCGCCTGGGCAGCATCCACCGGTTCGAAATGCAGCACCAGGTCGCCGCCGCAACACTGGCCCAGGCTCGGCCCGAGTGCGACGCGTTCCCGCCACGCCTGTGGCGGATCGTGGGGCGGCAGGGACCATCGATCCAGCGCTGCGCGCGCCTGTTGTGTTGCTTTCCACTCCAGATGACCGCCGCCGATCGTGCCCACTTCACCACACGTCGCGTCGGCAAAGACCGCCATCCAGGCACCGGCTTCGCGAGGAACGGAGCCGCGCGATTGCTCAACGGTGATGAGAACGGCCGGGCCCTGCGCCAGATGCAGCAGAAAGGTTTCAAGCTCGCGGGGCATGTGTGGCGTCGACGTCAAAGAATGTGTATGCAGAAGTAAGGAGGCTGCGGCACAGCAGTATCGACCGTACTGTGCGAAACGCCACAGCCGATCCACAATACCCGCCATCCACCCGTTCGTATGCGCCCACATGGCCGGAACGGGATCCGATCCGTTCAAACAGGCCCACCCCATGAGAGACATCGAACCCGCACCGCAACCGGCTTCCCGCCCCGATGCCGCTGTTTCCACCACCCGCGCCGGCCGCGCGTCCTGGGCCTGGATCGGCGTCCTGAGTGCGGCCCTGCTCGCCTCCTGTGCCGCCCCTCCACCCCCACCCCCCCCGCCACCACCGCCAGCTCCGGCACCGGCACCCGCTCCTGCTCCTGCTCCCCCACCTGTTTCCGAATTGCCCCCGCCAGCCTTCATTTCCCATGCGGTGTCGCCCATGGATTACCGCAAGGACGGTGCGCGCCACATCTATGAGCGCAACAGCCATCGCATCTACAAGGGCCAGATGCCGCCGCTGATGCATGCGGTCGGCGTGCTGCAGGTGGAAGTGGATCACCGCGGCCATGTGCGCAACGTGAGCTGGATGCGTGCGCCGAGCCACGTGCCCGACGTGATGCGCGAGATCGAGCGCACGGTGCGCGCCGCCGCGCCGTTTCCGGCGCCGGTGCGCCTGGGAAGCGTCACCTACACCGATGTCTGGCTGTGGGACAAGAGCGGCAATTTCCAGCTCGACACGCTGACTGAAGGGCAACGAAGCAAATAGCACCCCCGTGCCGACTGAGGCGTCACCCCCTCAAGGGGGCAACGCGGTGCGGCCCGGCAAAGCCGGTTCCGCCGCATTCCGGGTTCGGGCACGCTCTTTGGCTGCAGCGATGCCGGGTCAACTGCCCCGGTACGTGGAATAGCTCCACGGGCTCACCAGCAGTGGCACGTGGTAGTGCTGATCGGTGTGCGCCACACCGAAGTCCAGCGACACCCGGTTGAGAAAATTCGGCTCGGGCAAGCTCACGCCCCTGGCCGCGAAGTAACCCTTCACATCGAACACCAGCCGGTAGGTGCCGACCTTCAGGCCCGCGTTGTCGTACAGGGGTCCGTCGGGATTGCGTCCGTCCTGGTTCAGCACAAAGCGTTTGACCAGGGTGGCCTGGTCGCCTTGTGTGGTGTGCAACTCCACCTGCATGCCCGCGGCGGGGCAACCGTGCATGGTGTCCAGAACGTGTGTACTCAGGCCCATCGTCATCCTTGAAGTGGTTGGCAGTCGACTGAAAGTGTATACACTTTTTGCCTTTTTTGGATATGATGCGGCGATGGAAACCTCCAGCACCCTTCACATCGTCGAGTCGCTCACGCGGGCCATCGTCGAACACCGGCTGCACCCGGGCACCAAACTGGCCGAGCAGAAACTCGCCGACCATTTCGGGGTGTCGCGCACCCTGGTGCGCCAGGCGCTGTTCCAGTTGTCGCAGAACCGGCTGATCCGCCTGGAGCCCGCGCGCGGCGCTTTCGTGGCGGCGCCATCGGTGGAAGAGGCGCAGCAGGTGTTCGCCGTGCGGCGCATGCTGGAAGCAGAAATGACGCGCGCATTCGTGAAGAACGTGACCCACGCCAAGATCAAGGCGCTGCGCGAACATGTGGCGCAGGAAAAGCTCGCGGTGCACAACGAAGACGTGGCCGGGCGCACCGAGCTGCTGGGCGACTTCCACGTTCGCATGGCCGAACTCATGGGCAACCAGGTGCTGGCCGACCTGCTGCGCGACCTGATCTCGCGCTGCGCCCTGATCACGCTGATGTACCAGACGAACCAGGCCGCAGAGCACTCCAACGACGAGCACGCCGACATCGTGAAGGCGCTGGCCGCACGGGACGAAGAGCTGGCAGTGCGCCTGATGAACGAGCACCTGCTGCATGTCGAGGAAAACCTGACCTTCGACCGCAAGCTGCCCACGAACGACATCTCGATGGCACTTTCATGATTCTTCCCCGTTGCCTGCGCACCGCGTGTTGCCGCATCACTCCGCCAGGAGCAATGCCTGCGGCCCGGCAGAGCCGGCAGCACTGCATTTCCGGTTGATTCCATCTCGCTCCATCTCATGTCTCTTTACGATTCCACCGCTTCCTACCCCCGCGACCTGGCCGGCCATGGCCGCGATGTGCCGCATGCCCGCTGGCCCGACGGTGCGCGCATTGCGGTGCAGTTCGTGCTGAACTTCGAAGAAGGCGGCGAGAACAGCGTGCTGCACGGCGACGACGGGTCCGAGCAGTTCCTCTCCGAGATGTTCAATCCGCCGGCCTACCCGGCGCGGCACATGAGCATGGAAGGCATCTACGAGTACGGGTCGCGCGCCGGTGTGTGGCGCATCCTGCGCGAATTCGAGCAGCGGGGCCTGCCGCTCACCGTCTTCGGCGTGGCCACCGCATTGCAGCGCTGCCCCGATGTGACGGCGGCCTTTCAGGCACTCGGCCACGAGATCGCGTGCCACGGCCTCAAGTGGATCAGCTACCAGAGCGTTGATGAGTCCACCGAGCGCGATCACCTCGCACAGGCCATGAAGCTCATTGAAGCGCTGACGGGCAGCCGTCCGCTGGGCTGGTACACCGGGCGCGACAGCCCCAACACGCGCCGGCTGGTGGCCGACCACGGCGGCTTTGAATACGACAGCGACTACTACGGCGACGACCTGCCCTTCTGGATGAAGGTGCGCAAGACCGACGGCAGCGACCAGCAGCAATTGATCGTGCCCTACACCATGGACTGCAACGACATGCGCTTTGCACTGCCCCAGGGGTTTTCGCACGCCGATCCGTTCTTCGAATACCTCAGGGACAGCTTCGACGCGCTCTATGCCGAGGGTGACCCCGCCGGCCTGGACCGGCCGAAGATGATGAGCATCGGCATGCACTGCCGCCTGCTGGGCCGGCCCGGCCGCATCACCGCGCTGCAGCGTTTCCTGGACCACATCGCACAACACGATCGGGTGTGGGTGGCGCGGCGCGTCGACATCGCACGCCATTGGCGCCAACACCACCCGGCCCCTGCCTGACCCATGACCCTCACCCTGCAACAACTCAACACCGCCGCGCCCGAGGAGGCACTGCGCCTGCTGGACGGCCTGTACGAACATTCCCCGTGGATCGCCGAGCAGGCGCTTGCACAGCGCCCCTTTGTCTCGCTGTCCGCGCTCAAGCACGCCATGGTGACGGTGCTGGCCAACGCCGGTGTGGACGCCCAGCTGGCCCTCATCCGCGCCCACCCGGAGCTCGCCGGCAAGGCCATGGTGAGCCGGTCGCTGACCGCCGAGTCCACCCACGAACAGACCCGGGCCGGCCTCACCGACTGCACCCCTGCGGAGTTCGACCACATCCAGCACCTCAACGCGCAGTACAACGCGAAGTTCGGCTTTCCTTTCATTCTGGCCGTGCGCGGTCCGCGCGGCACCGGCCTGTCCAAGCGGGAGATCATTGCCACCTTCGAGCGGCGCCTCGGCAACCCGAGCGACTTCGAACGAAACGAGTGCCTGCGCAACATCCACCGCATTGCCGAGATCCGCCTGAACGACAAGTTCGGCTTCGAGCCACGGCTGGGCAACGCGGTGTGGGACTGGCACGAAGACCTGGCGCGTCACAGCGATCCCGGATTCGCGGAACGCGGTGAACTCACCGTGACCTACCTCACCGATGCGCACCGGGCGTGTGCGGCCGATCTGGTGGAACGCATGAAGGCATGCGGGTTTGATGAGGTGAAGATCGATGCTGTCGGGAACGTGGTGGGTGTCTACGGCGCCAGCCCTTTCCCCAGCCCTCTTCCGCAAGCGGCAGGAGGAGTCAGGACGCTGCTCACCGGCAGCCACTTCGACACCGTGCGCAACGGCGGCAAGTACGACGGACGCCTGGGCATCTTCGTGCCCATGGCCTGCGTGAAGCGACTGCACGAAGCGGGCCGGCGCCTGCCGTTTGCGATCGAAGTCGTGGGTTTTTCCGAAGAGGAAGGCCAGCGTTACAAGGCCACCTTCCTCGGCTCGGGTGCGCTCACCGGCCACTTCAACCCGGCCTGGCTCGACCAGCAGGACGCCGAGGGCGTGACCATGCGCGAGGCCATGCAGCACGCCGGTCTGCCCGCCACACTGAGCGCGATCAACGCCCTTCAGCGCGACCCGTCGCGCTACCTCGGCTTCGTCGAGGTCCACATCGAGCAGGGACCGGTGCTCAACGAAATGGACCTGCCGCTGGGCGTGGTCACATCCATCAACGCCAGCGTGCGTTACCAGTGCGAAGCCATCGGCATGGCCAGCCACGCCGGCACCACCCCGATGAACCGCCGCCGCGATGCGGCCAGCGCCGTGGCCGAGCTCGCGCTCTTTGCCGAACAGCGGGCCGGCGCCGACGGCGACTCGGTGGCCACCATCGGCATGCTGCAGGTGCCGGGCGGATCGATCAACGTGGTGCCCGGACGCTGCCGTTTTTCGCTGGACCTGCGCGCACCCTCCGATGCACAGCGCGACGCGCTCGAGCGCGACATCCTGGCGCAGCTGCGTGCCATCTGCGAGCGCCGGGGCATCGGCCTGAGCCTGGAGGAAACCATGCGTGCGTCCGCTGCCCCCAGTGCGCCTGCGTGGCAGCTGCGCTGGGAACGCGCCGTGGCGGCACTCGGTGTGCCGCTGCACCGCATGCCCAGCGGCGCCGGCCATGACGCGATGAAGCTGCACGAACGGATGCCCCAGGCCATGCTGTTTGTGCGCGGCCTCAACAGCGGCATCAGCCACAACCCGCTCGAGTCCACCACCAGCGACGACATCGAGCTGTGTGTGGACGCCTTCTCGCACCTGCTCGACCAACTCGCCACCGAACACCGCTGAAACACCACCGTCGCAGTGAGCCCTTCGACAGGCTCAGGGCGAACGGCCACCACCCTCCATTGCAACCTCCTCCGTTCGGGCCGAGCTTGTCGAAGCCCTCACCAATCATGACCCTTGATTCCCAACTCGATGCCTGGATCGACGCCCACTTCGATGAGGAGGTTCGCTTCCTGCAGGAGCTCGTGCGCGTGCCCACCGACACACCGCCCGGCAACAACGCGCCGCATGCCGAGCGCACGGCCGAGCTGCTGGCCGCGATGGGCCTGAACGCCGAGAAGCACGCCGTGCCGGCGAACGAGGTGCAGGCCGCCGGCCTGCAAAGCATCACCAACCTGATCGTGCGCCGTCCGTAC
Source organism: Hydrogenophaga sp. (assembly GCF_030373225.1). Lineage (GTDB taxonomy): Bacteria > Pseudomonadota > Gammaproteobacteria > Burkholderiales > Burkholderiaceae_C > Hydrogenophaga. The sequence continues at coordinate 138,067 of NZ_JAUCZG010000003.1, forward strand.
GGCCCGGGCAAGACGATCGCGCTCAACGCCCACGGCGATGTGGTGCCACCCGGCGAGGGCTGGACGCACGACCCCTACGGCGGCGAGATCGTCGACGGCAAGATCTACGGCCGCGCCACCGCGGTGAGCAAGTGCGACATCGCCAGCTTCACCTTCGCCATCCGGGCCCTCGAATCGCTGAACGCGAAGCTCGCCGGTGGCGTCGAACTGCATGTGACCTACGACGAGGAATACGGCGGCGAGGTCGGCCCGGACTGGCTGCTCAACAAGGGCATCACCCGGCCCGACCTGATGATCGCCGCCGGCTTCAGCTACCAGGTCGTGGTGGCGCACAACGGCTGCCTGCAGCTCGAGGTGACGGTGCACGGCGACATGGCGCACGCGGCGATTCCCGACAGCGGCACCGACGCGCTGCAGGGCGCCACACACATCCTCAATGCACTCTATGCGCTCAACCGCGATTACCTCCAGGTGTCCTCCAGCGTCGAGGGCATCACCCACCCGTACCTCAACGTGGGCCAGATCAGCGGCGGCACCAACACCAACGTGATTCCCGGCAAGGTGGTGCTCAAGATCGACCGGCGCATGATCCCGGAGGAAGACCCGGCCGAGGTCGAAGCCTCGCTGCGCCAGACCATCGCAACGGCTGCCGCCAGCTTCGAGCCGCCCCGCGGCGGCCGGGCACTGAAGGTGGACGTGCGCCGCCTGCTGCTGGCCCGCGCCATGAAACCGCTGCCGGGCAACCGCCCGCTGGTGCAGGCGATCCAGCGCCACGGGCAAGCCGTCTTCGGCGAGCCCATCCCGGCGATCGGCACACCGCTCTACACCGATGTGCGCCTGTATGTGGAGCGCGGCATCCCCGGCGTGATCTATGGCGCAGGCCCGCGAACCGTGCGCGAATCGAACGCCAAGCGCGCCGACGAACACCTGGTGCTCGAAGACCTTCGCGGGGCGACCAAGGTGATCGCACGCACCTTGCACGAGCTGCTTCAACCCGGCTGAACCCCGATGGGCAAAGCCCGGGCCATCGGCACAATGACATCCACAACAACGGCCACCGGAGACAGCCATGACACCCGCTGAAGAAGCATTGCGCGACGCCGCGTTCGAGTACCACCGACTGCCGCGCCGCGGCAAGATCGCCGTCCACCCGACCAAGCCCCTGTCGAACCAGCGCGATCTCTCGCTGGCGTACTCGCCGGGTGTGGCCTACCCCTGTCTGGCCATCGAGGCCGATCCTTCGCTGGCCGCCGAGTACACCAGCCGGGGCAACCTGGTCGGCGTGATCACGAACGGCACGGCGGTGCTCGGCCTGGGCGACATCGGCCCGCTGGCCAGCAAGCCGGTGATGGAGGGCAAGGGCTGCCTGTTCAAGAAATTCGCCGGCATCGACGTGTTCGACATCGAACTGGACGAGAAGGACCCCGACAAACTGGTCGAGATCATCGCGGCGCTCGAACCCACGCTGGGTGGCATCAACCTCGAGGACATCAAGGCGCCCGAGTGTTTCTACATCGAGCGCAAGCTGCGCGAACGCATGGGCATTCCGGTGTTCCACGACGACCAGCACGGCACCGCGATCATTTCGGCCGCAGCCCTGCTCAACGGCCTGGAACTGGTGGGCAAGGACATCGGCTCGGTCCGGCTCGCGGTGAGTGGTGCGGGCGCAGCGGCCATTGCCTGCCTGGACGTGATGGTCGGCCTGGGCGTGGCGCGCGAGAACATCTTTGTCTGTGACTCCAAGGGCGTTGTGTACGAAGGCCGCCCCGGCGGCTTCGACGAGTCGAAGGCGCGTTATGCGCAAAACACGACGCTGCGCACGCTGGCCGACGCGGTGAATGGTGCGGACGTGTTCCTGGGCTGCTCTGCGCCGGGCGTGCTCACCGCCGACATGATGAAGACCATGGGCCCGCGGCCGATCGTGCTGGCGCTGGCCAACCCCGAACCGGAGATCCGGCCCGAACTGGCCAAGGCCGTGCGGCCCGACTGCATCATCGCCACCGGCCGCAGCGACTATCCCAACCAGGTCAACAACGTCCTGTGTTTCCCCTACATCTTCCGGGGTGCGCTCGATTGCGGCGCGACCCGGATCACCGAAGAAATGAAGCTGGCCTGCGTGCGCCAGATCGCCGATCTGGTCAAGAGCGAAACCAGCGAAGAGGTGGCCAACGCCTATGCTGGTCAAGACCTCAGCTTCGGCCCCGACTACATCATTCCCAAGCCCTTCGATTCGCGCCTGATCCTGCGCATTGCCCCGGCGGTGGCGCAGGCCGCAGCCGACTCCGGCGTGGCGACACGCCCGATCCAGGACATGGAGGCCTACCGGCAGGAACTCAGCCGCTTCGTCTACCAGACCGGCATCCTGATGCAGCCGGTCTTTAACGCCGCCAAGGCGCAACCCGAGCGCCAGCGCGTGGCCTATGCCGATGGCGAAGACGAGCGCGCGCTGCGGGCCGCGCAGATGGCCATCGACGACCAGCTGGCCGTGCCCATCCTGATCGGCCGCCCGGCCGTGATCGAGGCCCGCATTGCCAAGGCCGGCCTGCGCATGAAGCTCGGGCAGGACGTGCAGAACGTCAACCCCGAAGACGACCCGCGCTTTCGCCAGTACTGGGAGCACTACCACCAGCTCATGGGGCGCGAGGGCGCCACGCCCGAGGTGGCCAAGGCCGCGGTGCGGCGCTCCAACACCATCATCGGCTCGCTGATGGTCTCGCTCGGGGATGCCGATGCGCTGATCTGCGGCCTGGTGGGTGGCTACATGACGCACCTCGAGCGCATCGACCACGTGCTCGGACGACGGGCCGGTGCCAGGCTCTATGCCTCGGTGAACGCGCTGATGACCGACCGCGGTCCGCTGTTCATCGCAGACACCTATGTCAACGAGATGCCCAGCGCCGAAGACCTGGCCGAAATCGCCTGGATGGCGGCGCAGGAAGTCCAGCGTTTCGGCCTCCCGCCCAAGGTGGCCTTTCTTTCTCATTCGAGCTATGGGTCGAGCAAGCGCCTCTCGGCGCGCAAGATGGCGCAGGCGCGCGACCTGTTCGTGGCCGCGCACCCCGAGATCGAGTGCGACGGCGAACTGCACGGCGATGCCGCGCTGCAGCCGGAGATCCGCAAGGCCTACCTGAGCGACACCACCCTCGAGGGCTCGGCCAACCTGCTGATCTGCCCCAACCTCGATGCGGCCAACATCCTCTACAACGTGATGAAAACGACCGCCAGCGGCGGCGTCACGGTGGGCCCCATCCTGATGGGTGCAGCCAACACGGTGCACATCCTCACGCCGGCAGCCACGGTGCGGCGCGTGCTCAACATGACGGCCCTCGCCGCGGCCGCAGGCGGCTCCCGCGGCTGAAGTCGCAGGCCGGCCATCAAGGGACGCTGCGGCGTCCCTTTTTTCTTGTCCCGGGCTCGCGTGGCGCCGGGTCGTGCGGGGCTGTCGTGCATGGCCCGATGACCGCACCACCGGTCAGAAAGCGGGTTTCCCCTAGCTGCTCTTCATCCCATCGTACACATAAACTGTATACACATTTTGCATGCATTGAAGGAGCATTCCATGTCCAACCCTGTTCACCCGGTCGATGAAGTCCTGCCCGCAGGCCGGCTCACGGCACTCGGCCTGCAGCACGTGCTGGTGATGTACGCCGGCGCCGTCGCGGTGCCGCTCATCGTGGGCCGCGCGCTCAAGCTCAGCCCGGAGCAGGTGGCCATGCTGATCTCGGCCGACCTGTTCTGCTGCGGCCTGGTCACGCTGATCCAGTCGCTGGGCGCCACCCAGTGGTTCGGCATCAAGCTGCCGGTGATGATGGGCGTGACCTTCGCGTCGGTCGCCCCCATGGTGGCCATGGCCAACAACAACCCCGGCGTGCAGGGCGCGGGGCTGATCTTCGGCGCCATCATCGGCGCGGGTGTGGTGTCGATCGCGATCGCGCCCGTCGTCAGCCGCATGCTGCGGTTCTTTCCGCCGGTGGTCACCGGCACCATCATCGCGGTCATCGGCATCAGCCTCATGCGCATCGGCATCAACTGGATCTTCGGCAACCCCTTCGGTCCCACCGCACCCAGCGTTCCCAGCCCCGAGCACCTGCAGTGGCTCGATGCGGTCAAGCAGGCATCTGCCAGTGGCGCGGTGCCCGACATGCCCAAGGGCGTGGCCCTGGTCGGCAGCGTGCCCAACCCGGCCTATGCGCAGCTGCCGCACATCGCCATTGCCGCCGTCGTGCTGGTGTCCATCCTGCTGATCGCCAAGTTCGCTCGCGGCTTCATTGCCAACATCTCGGTGCTGCTGGGCATCGTCATCGGCGGCGTGATCGCCACCGCCGCCGGCCTGATGAACTTCGACAAGGTCGGCAAGGCGCACTGGTTCGACCTGGTGCTGCCGTTCGAAATCGCCACGCCGGTCTTCGACCCCATCCTGATCCTCACCATGAGCCTGGTGATGATCGTGGTGATGATCGAATCCACCGGCATGTTCCTGGCGCTGGGCGACATGACCGAGCGCAAGATCGACCAGAAAGCGCTCACTGCCGGCCTGCGCACCGACGGCCTGGGCACGCTCATTGGCGGCATCTTCAACACCTTCCCGTACACCAGCTTCTCGCAGAACGTGGGGCTGGTGGGCGTCACCGGCGTGAAGAGCCGATTCGTCTGCGTGGCCGGCGGGGTGATCCTCATCGTGCTCGGTCTGCTGCCCAAGATGGCGGCGCTGGTCGAGTCGCTGCCCACCTTCGTGCTGGGCGGTGCCGGCCTTGTCATGTTCGGCATGGTCGCCGCCACCGGGATCCGCATCCTCGCGGGTGTGGACTACAAGGGCAACCGCAACAACCTGTTCGTTGTGGCGGTGTCGATCGGTTTCGGCATGATTCCGCTGGTGGCACCCAACTTCAAACAATGGATGCCGCACGCGATCCATCCGCTGATCGAATCGGGCATCCTGCTGGCGTCCATCAGCGCGGTGGCGCTCAACCTGTTCTTCAACGGCAGCCAGGGCGACACCGCGGGCGCGGTCCATGCTGCCCGACAGGCCGAGGCGCATTGAAGCGCGTCAGCGCCACCCGAAAGGCCCCTTCCGGGGCCTTTTTCGCGGACCCGGTGGCCTCATGCTGGTGCGCCCCAGTTTGGTGCACTGAATTCAGGGTAAGCCATGTAGACGCACCGATCGCGGGAAATCAGAATCTGTATACACATTCTGTGTTCAAAACGATCCCCTGCGCCCGTTTCCAAGGGTAAGCACGGCTGGCACCCTTATTGCTGATGAAGAAACATGCCGGAGCGCGCCCGAAACGCCCATTTGCAAACCCTCACACCAACGGAGAACCCATGAACAAACGCCACTTCCTCCAGACCGCCGCAGCCATCGCCACCCTGGCCACCATGGGCACTGCCGCGGCCCAGACACCCATCAAGTTCCAGCTCGACTGGCGCTTCGAGGGCCCGGCTGCGCTGTTCCTGCAGCCGGCGGCCAAGGGTTACTTCAAGCAGGCAGGGCTCGACGTCACCATCGACTCGGGCAACGGTTCGGGCGGCACGGTGACCCGTGTGGCCTCGGGCACCTACGACATGGGCTTTGCCGACATGGCGGCACTGATGGAGTTCCACGCCAACAACCCGGACGCACCCAACAAGCCGGTGGCCGTGATGATGGTCTACAACAACACGCCGGCGGCCGTGCTCGCCCTCAAGAAGAGCGGCATCACCAAGCCGGCCGACCTCAACGGCAAGAAACTCGGCGCTCCGGTGTTCGACGCTGGCCGCAAGGGCTTCCCGATCTTCCAGAAAGCCAACAACATCGGCAACGTGGCCTGGACCTCGATGGACCCACCGCTGCGCGAGACCATGCTGGTGCGCGGCGACATCGACGCCATCACCGGTTTCTCGTTCACCTCGCTGCTCAACCTGGAAGCGCGCGGCGTGAAAGCCGAAGACGTGGTCATCATGAATTACGCCGACAACGGCGTGAAGCTCTATGGCAACGCCATCATCGCCTCGCCCAAGCTGATTGCCGAGAACCCGGCCGCCATCAAGGCCTTCCTCACCGCCTTCGCCAAGGGTGCCAAAGACGCCATGGCAAACCCCACTGCGGCCATCGAAACCGTGAAGGCGCGCGACGGCATCATCAACGTGCCGCTGGAAACGCGCCGCCTGCAGCTGGCGATCGACGCGGTGGTGGCCAGCCCCGACGCGCGCAAGGAAGGCTTCGGTCAGGTGGTTCCCGGGCGCCTGGCGCTGATGGCCTCGCAAGTCTCCGACGCCTACGGCACCAAGACCCGCGTCGACGCGGGCAAGGTCTGGAACGGCTCCATGCTGCCTGCCGCTGCCGACCTCAACGTGCTGCCGCCCGCGAAGAAATAAGGCCCGAGCCCGGCCACTGGCCCAGGCCAGCCACCCTGCGGCGGCTGGCCTTTTTTTCAGGATTTTCAGGACAAGCCCATGCAAGACACTCCCGGCGCTCCGCCCTTCGTCGACTTCGATCAGGTCTGGCTGGCCTACAACGACGATCTGCTGGCACAGAACACCTTTGCCGTCGAAGACATCAACCTCAAGGTCAGGCAGGGTGAGTTCATCGCCATCGTCGGTCCCTCGGGGTGTGGCAAGTCCACCTTCATGAAGCTCACCACCGGGCTGAAGATGCCCAGCATGGGCAAGATCCGCATCGACGGCCAGCCCGTCACCGGACCGCTGAAGATTTCGGGCATGGCCTTCCAGGCACCCTCGCTGCTGCCCTGGCGCACCACGCTGGACAACGTGCTGCTGCCGCTGGAGATCGTCGAGCCGTTCCGCAGCCAGTTCAAGGACCGCAAGCGCGAGTTCGAGGAGCGCGCGAAAAAACTGCTGGCCAGCGTGGGCCTGGGCGGCATGGAGAAGAAATTTCCGTGGGAACTCTCGGGCGGCATGCAGCAACGCGCCAGCATCTGCCGCGCACTGGTGCACGAGCCCAAGATGCTGCTGCTCGACGAGCCCTTCGGCGCGCTCGACGCCTTCACCCGCGAAGAGCTCTGGTGCACGCTGCGCGATCTCTGGGAGGCGCAACGCTTCAACGTCATCCTGGTCACGCACGACCTGCGCGAATCGGTGTTTCTCGCCGACACCGTGTACTGCATGAGCAAGAGCCCGGGTCGCTTCGTGGTGCAGCGCGAGATCCCGATCCCGCGCACGCGCGACCTGGAAGTGACCTACACCAAGGAGTTCTCCGACATCGTGCTCGAGCTGCGTGGCCACATCGGCGCCATGCGAACCCCGGTCAACCAGTGAACGGAACCTCACCATGAACCTGAACAAAAAACAGATGGAGCGCTGGTCGCCCTTCCTGCTCCTGCTGGCCATCATCGTCGTCTGGGAAGTCATCACCAGCGGCTTCGGCGTCTCCGAATTCATCTTCCCCAGCCCTTCGCGCATCTGGGAACAGACGCTGGAGCACAAGACCACCATCCTCGGCCACGCCTGGCGCACCTACTGGGTGACCATGGCCGGCTTCGGCATCGCCATCGTGGTCGGGGTGCTGCTGGGCTTTCTCATCGGCAGCTCGCGCCTGGCGTATGCGGCGGTCTACCCGCTCATGACCGCCTTCAACGCGCTGCCCAAGGCGGCCTTCGTGCCCATCCTCGTGGTGTGGTTCGGCATCGGCGTGGGCCCGGCCATCCTCACCGCCTTCCTCATCAGCTTCTTTCCCATCATGGTCAACATCGCCACCGGGCTGGCCACGCTGGAGCCGGAGCTCGAAGACGTTCTGCGGGTGCTCGGTGCCAAGCGCTGGGACGTGCTGACCAAGGTCGGCCTGCCGCGCTCCATGCCCTACTTCTTCGGCTCGCTCAAGGTGGCGATCACGCTGGCCTTCGTGGGCACCACGGTGTCGGAGATGACGGCCTCCAACGAGGGCATCGGCTACCTGCTGATCTCGGCGGGTTCCTCGATGCAGATGGGCCTGGCCTTCAGCGGTCTGCTGGTGGTCGGCGCGATGGCGATGGTGATGTACGAACTGTTCAGCTGGATCGAGAAGCACACCACGGGCTGGGCACACCGCGGGTCGCAGAACTGACCTTCCGCGCGCCTGACCATGCTCCTCGATCAGGCCCCACCAGGCCTCTGTCTGCGCTCTGAATGAACCACGATCAAGTCACCCGGCACCTGCGACACGCCAACGACGTCGCGCGGCGAGCGGCCAGCATGGGCCGTCACCCGTTTGGCGCCTTGCTGGTCGCACCCGACGGCGAGACGGTGCTGGCCGAGCAGGGCAACATCGACACGGTGAACCACGCGGAGTCCACGCTGGCGCGCACGGCGGCGGACAACTGGCCAGGCGAGTACCTGGCACGCTGCACCCTGGTGACCACCTTCGAGCCGTGTGCCATGTGCACCGGCACGATCTACTGGGCCAACATCGGGCGGGTGGTCTACGGGGCGAGTGAAGAGGCCTTGCTCGCACTCACCGGCAGCCATGAAGAGAACCCCACGCTGTCCCTGCCTTGTCGCGAGGTGTTGGCCCGGGGTCAGAAGTCCGTGGAGGTGGTGGGACCGGTGGCTTCCATGGAGGCCGAGATGCTGGAGCCGCATCTCGGGTTCTGGGCGGCCCGTTAGGTCTTGGCCAACCGGGCAAAGGTCTTGCGGAACTTCGCCACCTTGGGTGCAGCGACCATCATGCAGTAGCCCTGGTTCGGGTTGCGTGCAAAGAAATCCTGGTGGTAATCCTCGGCTGGCCAGTAGTTGTCCAGCGGCTTCACCTCGGTCACGATCGGCCGGCCAAAAGCCTTGTCGCGCGTGAGCTCCTCGATCAGGTCCTGCGCCACGGCCTGCTGCTCGGGCGTGGTGAAGTAGATCCCGCTGCGGTATTGCGTGCCCACGTCATTGCCCTGGCGGTTCAGCGTGGTCGGGTCGTGGATCACGAAGAAGATCTCAAGAATTTCGCGCGTGCTGATTTGCGCCGGGTCGTACTCCAGCCGCACCACCTCGTTGTGCCCGGTCGTGCCGCTGCACACCGCCTCGTAGCCCGGCTGCTGGACATGGCCGTTGCTGTAGCCCGACTCCACGTCGCTCACGCCCTTGACTCCCACGTACACCGACTCGGTGCACCAGAAGCAGCCACCACCCAACACCAACACCTGTTTGTCGCTCATGCCTTCATCCTTCCGATCGACACATCCACCGTCCGGGAACGGATGGCTGGAAACCGCTTCACTGTACCGATTGCGCGGCATCGCGCACCGCGCCCAGGAATGCCCCCAGCGCGGCCTGGTCTCTGTCGGTCTTCCACAGGCAGTGCGTTTCATAGGCCGGCGTCTGGACATCCAGCGGCACGAACACCGCGCCGGGCAGGCCGGCCTGCTGCAGCGCGGCCGGCACCAGGGCGCAGCCCAGGCCCTGGGACACGATGGAGACCACACTGAGCCAGTGGCGCAGCTCGAAGCGGATCTCGGGCGAGAAGCCCGCGTCGGCACACAGGCCAAGGATGCGTTCGTGGTAATCGGGCGAGACAGCGCGCGACACCACCGCGAACGGCTCGCCCTGCAGCCGCGCCAGCGACAGCTTCCTGCGTCGCGCCAGCGCATGCCCCTGCGGCAGGCAGGCCACAAAAGGCTGGCTGGACACCAGGATCTGCGAGAAGCCCGCCGGCACGCGCGTGGTGTGCACGAAGCCGATGTCCAGCCGCTCGTGCATGAGGTCGATCAGCTGGTCGCTCGAACTCAGTTCGCGCAACACCAGCCGCAGTTTGGGGTGCCCGGCCGAAAACCGCTTCAGGATCTGCGGCAGGCCGCGGTAGAGCACGGTGCCGGCGAAACCGATCTGCAGGCTGCCCACCATGCCCTGCGACACCTCGCGGGCCTCGCGTGCGGCCAGCCCGGCCTGGTCCAGCAGCGATCGCGCCGCCGGCACGAAGGCCTGGCCGGCCGCCGTGAGCTGAACGCCCCGGCTGTTGCGGGTGAAGAGCTGCGCCCCGACCGAAGCCTCGAGCTGCTGGATATTGAGCGAGAGCGGCGGCTGCGTGATGGCCAGGCGCTGGGCTGCGCGGCCAAAGTGCAACTCCTCGGCCAGCACCAGGAAGTAACGCAGGTGGCGGAATTCCATGAATAGCTTTCCTGTATGGACGGATACCTATTCGATATTAGACAGGTATTCATGGCGGGCAGACAATGCATGCATTGCCACCCACAAACGGAGACACCGACCATGCTTTCACCCACCAAGGCCAAAGCCAGCTTCAGCTGGGAAGATCCCTTCCACCTTGACGCGCAGCTCACCGACGACGAGCGCCAGGTGCGCGAGGCGGCCCATGCCTATTGCCAGGAAAAGCTGCTGCCACGGGTGACCGAGGCCTTCCGCCATGAGAAGACCGACCCGGCCATCTTTCGCGAGATGGGCGAACTCGGCCTGCTCGGCCCCACCATTCCCGAGGCCTATGGCGGCAGCGGGCTGAACCATGTCTGTTATGGCCTGGTGGCGCGCGAGGTCGAACGGGTGGATTCGGGTTACCGCTCCATGATGAGCGTGCAGAGCTCGCTGGTGATGGTGCCGATCAACGAGTTCGGCACCGAGGAACAGAAACAGAAATACCTGCCCAAGCTGGCCAGCGGCCACTGGATCGGCTGTTTCGGCCTGACCGAGCCCAACCACGGCTCCGACCCCGGCAGCATGGTCACGCGCGCCAGAAAGGTCGCCGGCGGCTACAGCATTTCCGGCTCCAAGATGTGGATCAGCAACAGCCCGATCGCCGACGTGTTCGTGGTCTGGGCCAAAGACGACGAAGGCTCGATCCGTGGCTTCATCCTCGACAAGGGCATGAAAGGCCTGTCGGCCCCGGCGATCCACAGCAAGGTCGGCCTGCGCGCCTCCATCACCGGCGAGATCGTGATGGACGGCGTCTTCTGCCCCGAAGAAAACGCCTTCCCCGAGGTGCGTGGCCTCAAGGGCCCGTTCACCTGCCTCAACAGCGCGCGCTACGGCATCGCCTGGGGCGCGCTCGGTGCGGCCGAAGACTGCTACTTCCGCGCCCGCCAGTATGTGATGGACCGCCACCAGTTCGGCCGTCCGCTGGCGGCCAACCAGCTGATCCAGAAGAAGCTGGCCGACATGCTCACCGAGATCAGCCTGGGCCTGCAGGGCTGCCTGCGCCTGGGCCGCATGAAGGACGAAGGCACGGCAGCGGTGGAGATCACCAGCATCCTCAAGCGCAACAGCTGCGGCAAGTCGCTCGACATCGCCCGCATGGCGCGCGACATGATGGGTGGCAACGGCATCAGCGACGAATTCGGCGTGGCCCGCCACCTGGTGAACCTGGAGGTGGTCAACACCTACGAAGGCACGCACGACATCCACGCGCTCATCCTGGGCCGTGCCATCACCGGGATCCAGGCGTTTTCCTGATGCCTTGAGGCGCCATCCGTGCCACGGGCGCTGGCACGGATTCTGTTAGCTTCAAGGCATGTTCCTGTCGCTCGACTTCCTCACGCTTCCCCTGCTCGGCGCCGCGGCGCTGGTGTTCCTGAGCGTGCTCGCCGGCGTGGTGTCGGCACGCGCCGGCTTCTCCTTCCTGCTGGTGTTTCTCACCGTCGGCATCCTTGCGGGTGAAGACGGTCCGGGCGGCTTTGTCTTCAACGATTTCCGCCTGAGCTTCTGGGTCGGCAACGTCGCGCTGGCGGTCATCCTGCTCGACGGCGGGCTGCGCACCGACCTCACCACCTTCCGCACCGGCCTCAAGCCCTCGCTGCTGCTGGCCACCCTGGGCGTGGTGGTGTGCACCGGCATCACGGCCACGGCGGCCTGGGCGCTGCTCGACCTCTCCTGGCCACTGGCCCTGCTGGTGGGCTCCATCGTCGGCTCCACCGACGCGGCGGCGGTGTTCTCGCTGCTCAAGTCTTCCGGGGTGAAGCTCAACGAGCGGGTCGCCGCCACGCTGGAGATCGAATCCGGCATGAACGACCCGATGGCGGTCTATCTCACGCTCACCTTCATCGCGGTGGCGCTGTCGGTCATGGCGGGCGAGGCAACGAGCATCGGCGCGCCGGAGGTGCTGCGCTCGCTGTTCGAGCAGTTCGGCTACGGCACGCTGGCGGGCCTGGCCAGCGGCGTCGGGCTGGCCGGCCTGCTCAAGCGCCTGGGCCGCGGCACCGACGGTGGCGGCGGCATCCGGGCGCTGCTCATCGTCTCGGGTGGACTGGCCGTGTTTGCCGGCACCACCTGGCTCGGCGGCTCGGGCTTTCTTGCGGTCTACCTCATGGGCATGATCACCGGCAACCGAGCACGGCGCCAGGTGCGCCCCTCGCTCTCGGCCATGGACGGCTACGCCTGGCTCGCGCAGGCCGGCATGTTCCTGTTGCTCGGCCTGCTGGTCAACCCGACCGAGCTGCTGCGCACCATCTGGCCCGCGCTGGGCGTGTCGGCGGTGCTGATGCTGGTGGCCCGGCCGATCTCGGTCTGGCTGTGCCTGGCGCCCTTTCGCTTCAACCGGCAGGAGATCACCTTCATTTCCTGGGTGGGCCTGCGCGGCGCGGTGCCCATCGTGCTGGCCGTCTTCCCGGTGATGGCCGGCGTGCAGGGTGCGCAGACCTTCTTCAATGTGGCCTTCGTGGTGGTGCTCACCTCGCTGCTGCTGCAGGGCTCGACCATCGCCTGGGCGGCCCGGCGAACCCACGTGGTCCTGCCCGACCTCGATGACACCGAGCACGCCAGGCTGGTGTTCGGCGACTTCGTGATGGACGCCAGCACACCGCTGGAGGACCTGTGCGGCTTCTACGGTCTGCCGGTGCCTGCCGAGTCCAACCTTTCGGTTGGCCAGTGGCTGCGCAACGAACTGCACCGGCCGCCGGTGGTGGGCGATGCGGCCCAGTTGGGCAAGGCCGAGGTGAGCGTGCGCGAAATGAACGCCAGCCGCATCACACGGGTGGGCATCAAGCTGGGCTGAGCCGCGGCCGCCCACCCCCGGTTTGCCGGGGCTTTACCCCCGCGACACAGCCGGCGAGGGAGCGGTGGAGTACATTAATAACCCATCGGTCATTAACATCCATCGCATGCCTGTGTCCCCCGCCACCGACCTGTCAGACGCCAGCACGTCCCATGACGAAGCCGCGCCGCAGCGCCGCTCACGGCGCAAGCAGGCGCGCCCCGGCGAGTTGCTGGACGCCGCGCTCACGCTGTTTGTCGAAAAGGGCTTTGCCGCCACCCGGGTGGAAGAAGTCGCCGCCCTGGCCGGCGTCTCCAAAGGCACCCTCTTTTTGTACTTTCCCAGCAAGGAAGAGCTGTTCAAGGCGGTCGTGCGCGAAACCATCGCCGGGCGCTTCACCGAGTGGAACGAAGAGTTCGAGCGCTTCAGCGGCGACAGCGCCGAGCTGGTCCGCTACTGCATGCACTCCTGGTGGGAACGCATCGGCATGACGCCCGCCTCGGGCATCACCAAGCTGGTGATGAGCGAAGCCGGCATGTTTCCCGAGATCGCCACCTTCTACCAGCAGGAAGTGATCGAGCCCGGGCACGACCTGATCCGCCGCATCCTTCAGCGCGGCGTCGACCGCGGTGATTTCCGACCCCTGCCCATGGAATACGCGGTCTACAGCCTGATCGCACCGATGATCTTCCTGCTGATGTGGAAGCACGCCATGGCGCCGTGCTGCCCGACCTCCGCGCAGATCGATCCCATCGGCTTCATCGATGCCCAGGTCGACCTGCTGCTGGCCGGCATGCAGCTTCCCAAGCCCCCGCGCCAGAACGCCTGACCCGACCGCCACCACCATGACCACACGCCGTTCGTTCTCCTACTGGGTCAAGTGGCTGTTGCTCGCGGCGCTGGTGCTCGGCATCGCCCTGGGCGTCACCCGCGCACTGGGCAAACGCAAGGCGACCAGCGAAGCGGCCCGGGCCGCGGCCGAGTCGCTGCAGAAAACGCCCACCTACACGCTCTCACCCAGCGATGTGGTCGCGGTGCAAAGCCTGGAGCTCACTCAGACCGTGGCCCTCTCGGGCTCCGTGGACGCGCTGCAGACCGCCGCCATCAAGGCCAGGACAGCGGGAGAGATCCAGGGCCTGACCAAACGCGAGGGTGACCCGGTGAAAGCCGGCGAAGTGGTGGCACGCATCGACAGCACCGAAGCGCAGGCGCGCGTGCGCCAGGCGGCGCGCCAGGCCGAATCGGCCCAGGCGCAGGTCGCCATTGCGCGACGCACCTTCGACAACAACCAGGCCCTGGTGCGCCAGGGCTTCATCTCGAACACCGCGCTCGACACCGCCAACGCCAACCTCGCCAGCGCCGAAGCCACGCACCAGGCGGCGCTGGCCGCACTCGACATCGCCCGCAAGGCGCTGGCCGACACGACGCTGCGCTCACCGCTGACCGGCCAGGTGTCGGCCCGGATGGTGCAGAACGGCGAACGGGTGGGCATCGACGCCCGGGTGCTCGACGTGGTGGACCTCTCAAGCTTCGAGATGGAAGCGGCCATCGCACCGGCCGACGCGGCGGCGGTGGTGGTCGGCCAAACGGCGCTGCTCACGGTGGAAGGCCAGAGCGAGCCCGTGAAGGCCACCGTGGCGCGCATCAATCCCAGCGTGCAGGCAGCCAGCCGCAGCGTGCTGGTGTACCTGCGCGTGCCGGCACTGCCCGGCATGCGCCAGGGCCTGTTTGCGCAGGGCCACATCGTGACCGGCTCGGTGTCGACGCTGGCCGTGCCGGCGTCCACCGTGCGCAACGACAAGCCGCAGCCCTACGTGCAGGTGGTGCGCGAAGGCACGGTGGTGCATGTGCCGGTGCAGGCCGGTGCCACCGGTCTGGCGGGCACCGAGCCCATGCGGGCGGTTCAGGGCCTGCCGGCGGGCACCCAGCTGCTGCGCGCCCAGGCCGGCCTGATCCGCGAAGGCACGGCGGTTCGCCTGGCCTCTGCCGCCAGCGGCAACTGAGCAGCACGGCATGTGGTTCACCCAGGTCTCGCTGCGCAATCCGGTCTTCGCCACCATGGTGATGGTGGCCTTCGTGGTGCTCGGCATCTTCTCGTTCCAGCGCCTGCAGGTCGACCAGTTTCCCAACATCGACTTTCCGGTGGTGGTCGTCACCACCGCCTACCCGGGTGCTTCGCCCGAGATCGTTGAATCCGAGGTCACCCGCAAGGTGGAAGAAGCGGTCAACGCCGTGGCCGGCGTCAACACCCTGACCTCGCGCAGCTACGAAGGCTCCTCGATCGTCATCATCGAATTCCAGCTCACAGTGGACGGGCGCAAGGCGGCTGAAGACGTGCGCGAGAAGATGGGCATCCTGCGACCGGTGCTGCGCGACGAGGTGGAGGAGCCGCGCGTGCTGCGCTTCGACCCGGCGGCGCGCTCGATCTGGTCGGTCGCCGTCATTCCGGTGGCCGTGAACGGCCAGGCCCCCAGCGCGGTGGAGCTCACCACCTGGGCCGAACAAACGTTCAAGAAGCGGCTGGAGAACGTGCGCGGCGTGGGCTCGGTCACGCTGGTGGGCGGCACCAAGCGCGCCATCAACATCGAGCTCGACCCCTCGGCGATGGAAGCACTCGGTGTGACCACCGAGCAGGTCACCAGCGCCGTGCGCAACGAAAACCAGGACCTGCCGGTGGGCACGCTCAAGACCGGCGAGAGCGAACGTGTGGTGCAGGTGCTCTCGCGCCTGCAGAACCCGCAGGACTTCGGCGACATCATCGTCGCGCGCCGCGCCGGCCAGGCGGTGCGCCTGTCGCAGGTGGCCACGGTGAACGACGGCACCGAAGAAGTGCAGAGCCTGGCGCTCTACAACGGCCAGCGCACGCTGCTGCTGCAGGTGCAGAAGGCGCAGGACGAAAACACCATCGCCGTGACCGATGGCCTGAAGGCGGCCGTGGAGACGCTGCGCGCCGAGCTCCCGCCCGGCGTACGGCTCGAGCAGATCGCCGACGGATCGCGGCCGATCCGGGTGTCGGTGGACAACGTGCGCCGCACGCTGATCGAAGGCGCACTGCTCACCGTGCTGATCGTGTTCCTGTTCCTGAACTCCTGGCGCTCCACCGTCATCACCGGCCTCACGCTGCCGATCGCGCTGATCGGCACCTTCTTCTTCATGAACCTGTTCGGCTTCACCATCAACATGATCACGCTGATGGCGCTCACGCTCTCGGTGGGTCTGCTGATCGACGACGCCATCGTGGTGCGCGAGAACATCGTGCGCCACGTGCAGATGGGCAAGACGCCGTACAACGCAGCCATGGAGGGCACGCAGGAGATCGGCCTGGCCGTGCTGGCCACCACGCTGTCCATCGTCGCGGTGTTCCTGCCCATCGGCTTCATGGGCGGCATCATCGGCAAGTTCTTCCACGAGTTCGGCATCACCATGGTGGCCGCGGTGCTCATCTCGATGTTCGTGAGCTTCACGCTCGACCCGATGCTGTCGTCGGTGTGGCACGACCCCGAGATTGAAAAACACGGCAAGGGCGGTGCCCCGCGCACCCTGTATGACAAGACCATCGGTCGCGTCACCGGCTGGTTCGACCGTTTCCAGGACGACCTGGCCGACACCTACCAGACCACGCTGCGCTGGTCGCTCAAACACAAGCTGGCCACGCTCGGTGTGGCGCTGGCCACCTTTGTGGGCAGCCTGTTCGTGCTGCCGCTGCTGGGCACCGAGTTCGTGCCCAAGGCCGACTTCTCGGAAACCTCGCTGAGCTTTCACACACCGGTGGGCTCCTCGCTGCAGGCCACCGAAGCCAAGACGCGCGAGGTCGAAGGCATCCTGCGCCAGTTCCCGCAAGTGCAGTACACCCTGTCCACCCTCAACACCGGCAACGCCCAGGGCACCATGTACGCCAGCGTCTATGTGCGCCTGGTCGACCGAAAGGACCGCACGCTGAGCGCCGACGCGATGTCGGCCCAGCTGCGCGAGCGCCTGCGCAGCGTGCCCGGCATCACCGTCACCCACGTGGGCCTGCTCGACGCGGTGGGCGGCAACAAGCAGGTGGAGTTTTCCCTGCAAGGCGACGACCTGGCCGAGCTGGAGCGCCTGAGCGCTGCGGTGATGGAACGCATCCGGCCCATCGTCGGCCTGGTGGATCTGGACGCCAGCGTGAAGCCCAACAAGCCCACGGTGGACGTGAAGATGCGCCGCGAGCTGGCGTCGGACGCCGGCATGAACGTGGCTGCGGTCGGCGCCGCGCTGCGCACGCTGGTGGCCGGCACCACGGTCGGGAACTGGCGCGCGCAGAACGGCGAGAGCTACGACGTGAACGTGCAACTGGCCGCCAGCGGTCGCGAGCGCGCCAGCGACCTGGAGCAGTTGCCGTTCATGGTGGGCACCGCCGCAGACGGCACCGCGCGCGTGGTGCGCCTGGGCCAGGTGGCCGAGGTGGTGGCGAGCACCGGCCCGAACCAGATCAACCGACGCAACCTCAACCGGGAGGTCTCGATCAACGCCAACGTGTTCGGCCGCTCGGCCGGCGAGGTGTCGGCCGAGATCCGGCAGGTGCTCGACAGCACCCCGTTCCCGCCCGGCTACCGCTACGAGTTCGGCGGCTCCACCAAAAACATGCAGGAGTCCTTCGGCTACGCCCTCTCGGCGCTGGCCCTGGCCATCATCTTCATCTACATGATCCTGGCCAGCCAGTTCCAGAGTTTCCTGCAGCCGCTGGCGCTCATGACGGCACTGCCACTCACGCTGATCGGGGTGGCGCTGGCGCTGCTCATGTTCGGCTCCACCATGAGCATGTTCTCGGTCATCGGCATCGTGCTGCTCATGGGCCTGGTGACCAAGAACGCCATCCTGCTGGTCGACTTCGCGATCCGGGCCCGCAACGGTCTGGCCGGCGAGGCACCGATGGACCGCGAGTCGGCCCTGCTGATGGCGGCCCGTGTGCGGCTGCGCCCCATCCTCATGACCACGCTGGCCATGGTCTTCGGCATGGTGCCGCTGGCGTTCGCGCTCACCGAAGGCTCCGAGCAGCGTGCGCCCATGGGCCAGGCCGTGATCGGCGGGGTCATCACCTCCTCGCTGCTGACCCTGGTGGTGGTGCCGGTGATGTACTGCTACATGGACGATCTGGCGCAGTGGTTCCGGCGCAAGCTCGGCATGGGCACGGCAGCGGCAGAGCCCGCGGTGTCCGCTCCGTAAAATCCAGCCATCTGCTTCATCTCCCAGACGTCCCTCCCAGGAGCACCTTCCATGACGACCACAACCGATACCGCCATCCAGAACGGCTTTGACCACGCCCGCTTCAACATGATCGAGCAGCAGATCCGCCCCTGGGAAGTGCTGTCCCCGCAGGTGCTGGACCTGCTCTCGCGCATCCGCCGCGAGGACTTCGTCCCGGCCGCGCACCGCTCGCTCGCCTTCGCCGACATGGAACTGCCGCTGACCCATCCCGCGGTCGAGGGCCAGTGCATGCTCGCGCCCAAGGTGGAGGCCCGCCTGCTGCAGGACCTGGACCTCAGGCCCTCCGACAAGGTGCTGGAAATCGGCAGCGGCAGTGGCTACATGGCCGCCTTGCTGGCCAGCCTCTCGCGCAGCGTGGTGTCCGTCGAGATCGACCCGGTGCTGGCCGCCACCGCCCGTGACAACCTGCGCAACGCCGGCATCGGCAACGCCGAGGTCAGGCATGCCGACGCTGCTGCGCAGGACTTTGCCGCCTGCAGCGTGAACGGCCCGTTCGACGCCATCCTGCTCAGCGGCTCGGTGGCCGAGCTGCCGCCAGCCTTGCTTGCCCTGCTGGCCCCCGGTGGCCGGCTGGCCGCCATCGTCGGCTTTGAACCCATGATGCGTGCCACCATCGTCACCCGCACGGGCGACGCCTCGTTCCAGACCGCGCAGCCCTGGGACACGGTGGCGCCGCGCCTGCTGAATTTTCCGGAGCCGTCCCGGTTCCGCTTTTGACACCCGCTGCAGGCACCCGCCAAGGACCCCCATGAAAGCGATTGCACCCGCACAACTCGACGAGTGGCTGGCCCAGGTGGCCGCCGGGGCACCGGCCGGCGGCTTGCCGGTTGTGCTCGACGTGCGCGAGCCCTGGGAGCTGCAGACCGCCAGCGTCAAGGGTGACAACTTCGAGTTGCGACACATCCCCATGCGCGGCGTGCCGCAGCGACTCGCCGAGCTCGACCGCGATCTGCCCATCGCCTGCCTGTGCCACCACGGCGTGCGCAGTGCCCAGGTGGCGAACTTCCTGATCCAGCAGGGGTTCACACAGGTCGTGAACATCCACGGTGGCATCCACGCCTGGTCGCAGGAACGCGACCCGGGTGTCCCGGTCTACTGACGCCACACCACACTCCCTGCATCCCATTGGCCCAGACGCCCAAAGGAATTTCATGAACGCCCCGCAAGCAACCCACCTCTCGCCGGCCCGATCCCATGCGCTGGGCCGACTGGCCGTGGCCGCCTGGCTGGCCCTGGGCGTGACCTCGGGCGCCAACGCCCAGAACCTGGTCGAGCTCTACGAAGCGGCGCGCCTCTACGACGCGACCTTCCTGTCGGCGCGTTCCCAATACGAGGCCAATCTCTTTCGCGCCGACCAGGCCAGGGCCGGCCTGCTGCCCGAGGTCGGCCTGGGGGCCGCTGCCAGCTGGGCGCGCCGCGACATCAACAACGGGCCGGGCAGCACCAGCAACAGCCAGAGCGCCACGCTCGCGGCCAGCCAGCCGCTGTACCGCCCGGCCAACAGGATCGCCAACGACCAGGCCCTGCTGTCGGTGGACGTCGCCAAGGCTGCGCTCACGCTGGCCGAACAAGACCTGATCGTGCGCACCACGCAGGCCTATTTCGACGTGCTGGCCGCCACCGACACGCTCGCTTTTGTGCGGGCCCAGAAAACCGCCGTGGGTGAACAGCTGGCTGCTGCCAAACGCAACTTCGAGGTCGGCACGACCACCGTGACCGACTCGCGCGAAGCACAGGCCGGTTTCGACCTCGTCGTGGCACAGGAAATCGCCGCCGAAAACGACCTGCGGGTGAAGCAGCTCGCGCTGAACCAGCTGGTGGGCATGGCCTCGGTGGTTCCCAAGCCCCTGGCCGCACCGGTCGTGCTGCCGCCGCTGCTGCCGGCCGACCCACAGGCGTGGGTGGCACTCAACGACGAGACGCACCCGACCATCCTGCAGGCCACGCGCGGGCTGGAAATCGCCGAGTTCGAGACCCGCAAGGCCGAAGCGGGCCACAAGCCCACGCTGGATCTGGTGGCGCAGTACCAGGTGGCCCGCGCGCCCTCCACCACCACCCTGACGCAGAACACTGTGCGCAGCAACAACGCCAGTGTCGGCGTGCAGTTCAACATGCCGCTGTTCGCCGGTTACGCCATCCAGAACCGGGTGATGGAAACCCTGTCGCTGCAGGACAAGGCCCGCACCGACCTCGAAGCGGCCCGGCGCGGTGTCGACCTGGCCACGCGCAGCGCGTTCCTCGGCGTGCTGTCGGGCCAGGGCCAGGTGAAGGCACTGGAAGCCGCAGAAGCCTCCAGCCAGAGCGCGCTGGACGCCAACCGCCTGGGCTACCAGGTGGGCGTGCGCATCAACATCGACGTGCTCAACGCACAAAGCCAGCTGTTCCAGACCAAACGCGACCTGGCCCAGGCACGCTACAACGTGTTGCTCGGCGGCCTGCGCCTGAAGCAGGCCAGCGGCAAACTCGTGCCGGAAGACCTGCTGCCGATCAATTCGCTGCTGGCGAAATAAGGCGTCAGCGCACGCTGGCCGCGATCTCGGCCAGCACCGCTGGTTCGGGCGCGGGCAGGTCGCCGGCCTGCACGGCTCGCAGGTACTGGCGGCGCATCCGCACCTGCAGCTCTCCCCGGTTCTTTTTCAGCAGGGGAATGCCCAGCAAACGGATGCTGGCAAAGCAGAACGACGAATGGAAGTTGCGCTTGTTCACCACCGCTCGAATGTGGGCGATGGCCTGGGCACGCCACGCCTGCGACCCGCCCTCGGCCTGCAGCAGGGCCTCGCCCTGCGACGCCAGGTCGGGGTCGGTGTAGGCGCCGTAGGTCAGCGTCTGGCGCAGGAAGTCTGCAGGCTGCTGCTCGACCGCCGCCATGAAGCGGTCCCGGGAGTACAAGCCCTCGCTGGACACACCGGCGGCAAACAGCGCGCGGGAAAAACCGCGTTCGCCACGTCGCACCGTGAGGTATTTGTTGCTGGTGGAGACGTAGTTGTTCCAGTAATTGATGAACACCTCCGAGGTCAGCACCGGCCGCTTGATCAGGAAAAAATACGACAGAAAGATGCCGGCGTGCTCGGTGTCCGACCCGGGCAGATCGACATGCCTGAGCGCACCGAGAAAGTCAGCCCGTGACGACTCCATCGTGCCCAGCATCGTCTCGTTGTGGTCGAGCGGAAACCACACGCTGTCGTTCAACACGATGAGGCACTCGGGCGACACCGACCAGTGCCAGAGCAAACGGATGCCGTCGCGGTATCCCCCGAAGTCGTAACCGAAATTCGGGCGTTCGACGAAACGCCAGACCCAGCGGCCCACGGTCTGTTCATCGACGGCGGAAAGGGGCGAGTTGGCCACCAGCACCACCGAATAGCCACGTTCGCTGAGATGGCGGCAGGTGGCCACCGCCGAAGCCGACAGGCCACGCGGCTGGTACACGAGGAAGATGGCGACCTTGCTGCGCAGCGGCGCCACGCCGTTGACGACACGAAAGTCGCCGGGAAACCGGCTGTCGAGTCGCCGCTGCCGGGCGGGGCCGATCAGTCGCTCGGGAATCGCCTGCAGCTGCTGTCGCGCGGTCTCGAGCTCGCGCCGGATCTTCCAGCCCGGGATCATGCGGCGGGCTCCGGCACCAAGGGTTGATGGCCGGGCAGACCGGGTGGGCGCCATCCGGCCATGAGCAAGGGCAGCACCGAGGCGAACAGGTGGCGCTCGGTCGTCACCCAGAAGGGCCCGTTGATGAAGCTGTCCACGAACAGGATGGCCAGAAACGCCACCAGCAGGTTGCGGTAGCGTGGACCCAGCTTGAAGGCGGCCGCCAGCGCCCGCTGCATGAGCATCACGTAGAACACGAGTCCGAACACGCCGAATTCGACCGCCAGAAAAAGAAACTGGTTGTGCGGATGGAAACACGAGACCGAACACACACCCGGATCGGTGTAGATGAGTTCGCTCAGCACCCGGTAGCTCGCGGTGCCATGGCCCCACAGAGGGCTGAGCAGAAACATCTCCATCGCGTTTTTCCACATCTCCAGACGAAAGCCGGTGGAGGTGGTGAGCACGCCGGCCTCGGTGTATTGCGCAAGGTCGGTCAGTACCTCGGCGACCCGCTCACGCAGCAGGGGCGACGACAGGAACAGAACCCCCATCGCGAGCACGACCAGCGCCAGCACGCGCACGCGCCATCGCGCCGGTGGCGCCACCCACGCCAGGGCACAGAACATCGCCAGCAACACCACCTGCCCCGTGCGACCCTGCAGCAGGTGCGTGATGCTGAAGACGGTGAGGGCCGCCACCAGTGCCCATGCCCAACGCAGCGAAGGCCTGCGGGCATCCAGAGCGATCACCACCGCCAGCGCGGTGAAGAACGACATCGCCAGGCCCTGCGCGATGTAGTCGTTGAACACGTGGTGGCTGACCCCGAAGCCCTGGTTGTTGCTGTCGGACCAGGGAACGGTGAACCAGATGTTGGCGTAGGTGCTGGCGACCGTGATCACCGACCCCGCCACAAACGCCAGCAAGCCGCGACGTTGCCAGCGTGGATCATGGAACAGGGTCAGCAGCATGAGCATCAGCGGCAGCTTGCTGTAGACGTACAGGTGGTGCCCCAGGTAGGCCCGGGGGGCATCGGTGTAGGTGATGCCGATCAGCACCAGGGCCGACAGCAGCACCGCCGGCAGCGTGATCGGATTGCGACGGATCACGTCGAACTTCCAGCGCCAGCGTCCGGACAGGAACCAGCCGATCAGGACCAGCAGGATGCCGATGTTGACCAGCGCAATCGAGGTGGGAACGCCGAGCAGCAGGGCCACGGCACCGCCCTTGGCGGTGTTGTCCATGGCGGACTCGAAACGCGCGCGCGCGACCTGCAGGTCAATCACCGGCAAAGGCCTTCTGCAGCGGCTTGAGCCAGAAGTCGGGCCGGTTGAGCACCTCCACGAAGCCGGCGGCGGCATGCCCCGCCCCGAACAGGGTGTCCGCCTGGAAGCGCTGGCCCCAGCGCTCGCCGAGGAAAGCATCGATCAGCTCGCGGTCCATCGCCGAGCAGGAGGTGATGGATGCCCCGCTGGCCCGCCGGTGCTGGCGCGTGCCCACGTCCAGGCTCGGCACGCCGAGAAACGGCGCTTCGCGCACGCCTGCGCTGCTGTTGCCCACCATCGCCGAGGCGTTCTTCATGAGCTCGGAAAAATAGTTGAAGCGCATCGACGGAATCTGCCGAAAACGATCCGCCGGCAGACGCTCCAGCACCGCGAAGATGTCTTCGGTACCGGGGTCGTTGTTGGGGGCGATGACCACAAAATGGCGGCCGCTGGCTTGTAGCCGGTCGAACAGGGCTTGCGCCTGCGCGCCGATGGTCCCGGCCTCCGAGGTGACCGGATGGAAGATCGCGATGCCGTAGTCGTCGAACGGGATGGCGTAGCGCTCCTTCACCTGCGCCAGCGTCACACCCGACGGCCTGGCGTGGGTGTCGAGTTCGGGTGAGCCGATGTTGTAGACGCTCTCGGGCGATTCACCGAGCGCCAGCACACGCTGTTTCGCCCCCTCGGAGCTCACGAAGTGCGCGGCGCAGAGTTTGGTGTTGCAGTGGCGGATGCTCTCGTCGATGGTGCCCGAGACCTCGCCCCCTTCAATGTGGGCCGAGGGGATGTACTTCATGGCGCAGACGATGGACGCAGCAAGTGCCTCGACACGGTCGCCATGGATCACCACAAGGTCGGGCCGGTGCTCGTGCACGAAGTCGGAAAAACCCAGGATGGTCTTGGAGAGGATGAAATCCTGCGCGTCGCCTTCGCGCTGGTTCACAAACTCGAAAAAATCGGCGCCGGGGAAACGCTTGACCTCCAGCCGGGTCTCGCCATAGCGCCGCATCATGTGCATGCCGGTGATGAAGAAGCCCACCGCGAAGCCGGCGTGCTGGGCGGCCAGCGCGAGCGGTTCGAGCTTGCCGAAATCGGCCCGCGTTCCGGTGACGAAGAGCAGGCGCTGGCGGCTCATCACGAATTCACTTGCGGTTTCACGCCGTCGAGATCGCTCCACAGCAATTGCTGGTTGCGCTTGACGGCGCGCGTGAGCCGGGCGCCCACGAGACGGTCGAAATGCTGCACCGAAATCTCCCCCGAGCCCGGTCGCCGCGCCCAGATGTCGGCAGGCGTGACCACATGCCCGGCGGGCAGGTCGCGGTCGGCCACCATGGAGCCGCGTGCGAAACGGTACACATCTTCTTCGGGTGCCGTGCGCACCTTGGGGTTGTGCAGCGCGGTGTGGATCTCGCGCGATCGGTCGATCAGGAACTTGAGCTCGGCCGGGTCCATCGAGCAGGAGATGTCCGGGCCCTTGCGGTAGCGGGTGTCGGTGAAGTGACGCTCCAGGATGCAGGCGCCCAGGGCCACCGCCGAGAGCGCCATCTCGGGGCCGATGCTGTGGTCGGAGAAGCCGATCACCGCCCGCGGGAAGGCGTTCTTCAGTTCGGTGATGCCCTGCAGGCTCACGATCTCGGGTGGCGAGGGATAGAGGTTGGTGCACTCCAGCAGCGCATAGTCCACCCCGGCATCGTCCAGCGCCTGCACCGAGGGCCGCATGCCGTCGATGGTCTGCATGCCGGTGCTCATGATGATGGGCCGCCCGAAGCTGGCGATGTGGCGGATCAGCGGCACGTGGTTGCATTCGCCCGAGCCGATCTTGAACGCGGACACACCGATGTCGTTGAGGAAGTCGGCCGCGGCGCGCGAGAACGGGGTGGAGATGTAGATCATGCCGAGCGACTCGGCATGTTTCTTGAGCGCGATTTCGTCGTCTTTCGAGAGCGCGCATTCTTCCATCACGTCCCAGATCGATTTGTCGGCATTGGGCGGAAAGATCTGTTTCGCCTCGTCGGTCATCTCGTCGTCGACGAAGTGCGTCTGGTGCTTGACCATTTCGCAGCCGGCGCGGTGGGCTGCAAGCACCATGCCTTTGGCCACCTCCAGGCTGCCGCCATGGTTGATGCCGATTTCGGCCACGACCAGCGGGGGGTGTGCGGGAGAGATGTCGCGGTGGGCGATTTTCATGAAGGCCTCTTGCCAATGGCGTCGGGGGATTGCAGGGAACCGGCGTAGAACGCCTGGATTCTGGAGCGCATGAAACCCAGCGTCTTTTCACTCCAGATCAGCTTGCGCGATTTTTCGTCAACGATCACATCGCCCTCTTTCAGCGAGAGCAGTTTCTCGGGCTTGATCATCAGCCCGTTGAGCGTGACGGCCACCAGTGCGCTGCGCCGGCGCTGCACCCAGGGCAGGCGCGCCTTGATGTAGAGCCAGAAGCCCCAATGGAACATGTACTCGCCGGGAAACTTGACCGCGAAGGTGCCGGGAATGCGCACCATGTGCTCCTGCGCCACCCAACTGATGAAACGTTCGTCGGCCGCCATGGGGCGAAACTCCAGGCGCGGGTACTGCTCCAGCAGCGCCTTGAACCGCTCGGCAATGAAATGGCATTCGGCCGGGTGATAGATCACGAAAGACGAGTTGCCGCGCGCGTATCGGCGGCGATTGGTCCAGCGGTAGAGGGTGCGTCCGATCCAGCCGAACGGGATGATGGCGCTGTGCAGGATCGCCACGGTCTGCCGGTTCTCCATCAAGGCCAGGCCGGTGCCCAGGTCCCCCAGCACGATGGTGTCCAGATCGACATAGATCGCGGGCAGGTCGGTGGGCACGATGCCGTGCTCGAACATCACCAGCTTGGCCTGGCAGCCCGAGGTCTTGAGCCTGTCCTGCAGCCAGTAGTCGGGAAACCGGACCAGCCCGATGGCATCGGCCAGGCCGGCGTGTTCGCGGTCCGAGATCAGGATGAAGCGCGGTGGCGACGAGGCCTTGTCGGCGATGCTGCGCGCGAGGTTGTTGATGAGCGAGGTGGGGTACTTCGTGCCCCAGCAGATCATCACGCACTGCCAGGTGGGCGCGGCGTACAGGTCCAGGTGATCGGTGTTCGGCTCACTCGCCATGCGCGGCCCCCAGCGCGGCTTCGCAGCGTTCGAAGTCCTCCAGCGAGTCGATGTCCTGGCTGCGTTCCACCGGCATCTCCACCACCCCGATGCGCTCGGAGACGAAGCTGCCGCTGGCCACGAAACGTTCGGCGTTCAACACATAGAGCGCACCGTTGGGACGCACCACCGGCGGCAGGCTCTGACGATTGGCGAAGCAATAGGCCGGATCCGACAGCGGCTGGAATCGGTTGCCGCGCAGCGTGCCCCACTTGAGCACACCCCGATCGGCGCTCGTGACCGACATCACCAGTTCGAAATAGCCACCGGCAAACACCGCCAGCGCGGCGTCGATGTCGCTGCACCGGCGCAGTGGCGAAGTGGCCTGCAGCAACACCACCGTGCCGTGGCAGTCGGCGGCGTGCAGCGCGTGTTGCAGCACCGGGGCCATGGGCACGCTGTCGCCCGAGAGTTCGGACGGGCGCTCCACCAGCGTCACCTCGGCAGGCAGTTCGGCCCACAGCACCTCGGGGATGTCGGTCGTGATCACCACGCGCGAAGCGCCGGCCTGCAGCGCCTGGTCCACCGCATGGCGGTACAGGGGCTTGCCGGCCAGCGGGCGGATGTTTTTGGAGGGCAGGCCCTTGGATCCGGCGCGCAGTGGAATGACTGCGGTCCAGGCCGGCGTGGGAAGGGGCATCGGTGGGGTTCCTGTGTGGAAGGCGGCCCGCTGGGAGGGCCTGCCTGAGGGCGTAACTATACTGAATGGCCTTCGTCCGGAGCCCCTGGCGCGACGCGCAGGCACCCCCGCCCGTACCGTATCGTCCCCACTGATGGCATCCCCCTCCTCCACGTCCACCGCCGCCCGCCCGTTTCCGCCCAGCTGGCGGCTGTCGTTGCTGATCGGCGTGTACGAGGCGCTGTGGCACCTGCTGCTGCCGGTGTTCCTGCTGTTCTTGTGGCAACGCGGCCGGCGCGAGCCGCTGTACAGGGCGCACTGGAGCGAGCGTTTCGGTGCGGCGCCCACCGGGCCGGACCGCCCGGTCTGGGTCCACTCGGCCTCCATGGGCGAGCTGCGCGGCGCCGCACCGCTGGTGCATGCCCTGCTGGCGGCGGGGTATCCGGTCTTCATCACCACGCTCACGCCGGCGGGCCGCACGGCGGCCCACACATTGTTTGCCGAAGCGATGGCGCAGCAGCGCCTGCGGGTGAGCTACGTGCCGTTCGAGCTCGGCTGGGCGGTGCGCCGGCTGATCCGGCGGGTGCACCCGCGCGCGGCACTCATGACCGAGATCGACACCTGGCCGGTGTTGCTCGCCACCATCCGCCGCCAGGGCGTGCCGCTGGCCATGGCGAACGCCCAGTACCCGAAGAAGAGCATCGTGCGCGACCGGAAATGGGGCGGCTTTCGCGCCGGCATCTTCCAGGCCTACGAGCTGGTGCTGTGCAAGTCCGAAACCCACGCCCGGCGCTTTCGCGACGTGGGTTGCGCGCAGGTGGTGATCGCGGGCGAGACCCGCTTCGACCTCCCGGTGTCGCCGCAGCAGATCGCTGCCGCGCGGGCCCTGCTCGAACCCTGGCAGCTCGCCACGGCCTCCTGCGGGCAGCGGCCGGTGCTGTGTTTCGCCAGCGCCATCGTGGGCGAAGACGAGCCGTTCATCGACGCGATCCGGCAGGTGCAGGCGGGTCTGCAGGCCGCGGGCCTGCCGCCACCGCTGGTGGTCTACGTGCCGCGCAGCCCGCAGCGTTTTGATGCGGTGGTGCAGCTGTTTGAGGCGGCGGGCCTGCGCGTGGCGCGCCGCAGCCGCATGCTCGACGCCGCGCTGCAGCCCACACCCGATGCGCCCGACATGGCCGCCGTGGACGTGCTCATGGGCGACTCGCTGGGCGAGATGTATTTCTACCTCGCGCTCGCGCAGGTGGTGGTGGTGGGCGCGTCTTTCGTGCCGATGGGCGCGCACAACGTGATCGAACCGCTGGCGCTGAAGAAGCCGGTGATGGTCGGACCCAGCATCTGGGGCATCGAATACCCGGGCGTCGAAGCGCTGGCCGCGGGGGTGCTGCAACAGCACCTGACGATCGCCAGCCTCGCGGCCGCGCTGGTGCAACTGCTCACCTCACCCGCTGACTACGCACGCGCCATGGCGGGCGCCGATGCGTTTTACGCCGAACACGGCGGCGCCACCGCCAGGCACATGGCCACCCTCGTGCCCTGGCTGGAAACCCGATGACACCGGTGCGCCAGCCCCGGGCCCTGCAGGCCTACCTGGTGGTGGCCCGGCTGCTCGCGCCGGTCTGGCACAAGGGCTTGCAGCGGCGTTTGCTGCGCGGCAAGGAAACGCCACGCAGCGTGCGACAGAAACTGGGCAGCGAATACGCCGACCGTCCCGGCGGCACCCTGGTCTGGGGCCACGCGGTGGGGGTGGGCGAATCGATGGCGCTGGCCGGCCTGTTCGCCCGGCTCGGCGAGCAGCGCCCTGACTGCAGCTTCCTCATCACCACCACCGCGCGCACCTCGGGTGATGCGCTGCGCACCACCGGCCTGCCGGCGCGTTGCCAGCACCAGTTCGCCCCGGTCGACACGCCCGAGGCCGTCGCGCGTTTCCTCGATCACTGGCGGCCGTCGCTGGCCTTGTGGTGCGAGATGGACCTGTGGCCCGCGCTGATCGCCGAAACCGACGCGCGTGCGATCCCGCGCGTGCTGGTCAACGCGCGCCTGTCGCCCGAATCGCTGGCCAGGCGCCGCTGGGGCCGCTGGTTGTACCAGGCCCTGTTGCCCGGTTTTCGCGACCTGTTTGCACAGAACGAGGCCACCGCCGACGCGCTGCTGGCGCTGGGCGCACCGCGCGAACGGATCACGGTGAGCGGCACGATCAAGGCGCTGGTGCCCCCGCTGGGCTGCGATGCGGAGGACCTGCAGACCTGGCAGCAAGCCCTGACGGGCCGTCCTGTGTGGTTGCTCGCGTCCAGCCACCCGGGCGAGGAAGCCTTGGCCCTCGCGGCGCATGCGCGGCTGCGCGAACAGCGGCCCGATGCGCTGCTGGTGATCGCACCGCGCGCTCCCGCGCGCGGGCTGGAAGTGGCCACGCTCGCCGCCACAGCGGGTCTGCAGGACGTCCCGTTGCGCAGCACCGGTGCCCACGTCGCCACCCGCTGCCCGGTCTACATCGCCGACACCATCGGCGAGATGGGGTTGTGGTACCGGCTCGCGCCGGTGGCCCTGGTGGGCGGCTCGTTCGCCAGCGTGGGCGGCCACAACCCGCACGAACCTCTGGCGCTGGGCTGCGCCGTGCTGCATGGGCCCAACGTGTGGAACTTTGCCGAAAGCTATGAGCGCCTGGACAGCCTGCGCCAGGCCCGGCGGGTGGGCAGCGAGGCCGAGGTGGCGCAGGAAGTGGCTGCGGTGTGGGGAAGCAACCGGCCGGTGAACACCGCGGCCCTGGTGGACGCACAGGCCGAAGCGGTGATCGAGCGCGTTCTGGGCCACCTGCCCGATCCGGCGGTTTGAGGGAACCCGCCAGCGGCGGGGGTGAACCCGCTCAGTGCGCGCTGGCGCCCACCACAGCGTCGGGCTTGGCCTGCTTGAGCAAGGCCAGCATCACCGCTTCGATGCGGTGCAGCGCTTCGGTGGTCTGCCCCTCGAAGCGCAACACCAGCACCGGCGTGGTGTTGGAGGCGCGGATCAGGCCGAAACCATCGGGCCAGTCCACCCGCACACCGTCGATGGTGGACAGCTTCGCCGGCGCGTCGAACTTCGCCAGGGCCACCAGCTTCTCCACCACCGCGTGCGGCTCGCCTTCGGCGCAGGCCACGTTGAGTTCGGGCGTGCTGAAGCTGGTGGGCAAGGCATTGAGCACGTCGCTGGCGTCCGGGCTGCGGCTCACGATCTCGAGCAGGCGCGCGCCGGCGTAGGTGCCGTCGTCGAAGCCATACCAGCGCTCCTTGAAAAAGATGTGGCCGCTCATCTCGCCGCCCAGCGGGCTGTCGAGTTCCTTCATGCGGGCCTTGATCAGCGAATGACCGGTCTTGTAGATGTGGGCCACGCCGCCGGCCGCTTCAATGGCCGGGGCCAGCCGCTGCGAGCACTTGACGTCGAACACGATGTCGCCACCGGGCACGCGCGAGAGCACGTCCTGGGAGAACAGGATCATCTGGCGGTCGGGGTAGATGTTGGAGCCGTCCTTGGTGACGATGCCCAGGCGGTCACCGTCGCCATCGAAGGCCAGGCCGAGTTCGGCATCGGTTTCGCGCAGCGCGCGCATCACGTCCTGCAGGTTTTCCGGCTTGCTCGGATCCGGGTGGTGGTTGGGGAAGTTGCCGTCCACCTCGCTGAACAGCTCGACCACCTCGCAGCCGAGCGCGCGAAAGATCGCGGGCGCCGAGGCGCCGGCCACACCGTTGCCACAGTCCACCACGATCTTCATCGGGCGCGAGAGTTTGATGTCACCGACGATGCGCGCCTGGTAGGCCGCCTGCACATTGATCAGGCGCACCCGCCCGCCATCGGCACGCCGGTGTGTCTCGGCTTCCATGGTCTTGCGCAAGGCCTGGATGTCGTCACCGTAGATGGCGCGCCCGGCCAGCACCATCTTGAAACCGTTGTAGTCCCTGGGGTTGTGGCTGCCCGTGACCTGGATGCCGCTGTTGCACAGCGTGGCGGCAGCGAAATACAGCATGGGCGTGGTCGCCAGACCGATGTCGATCACGTCCACCCCGGCGGCGACCAGTCCACGGATCAGCGCTGCCGACAGGGCCGGCCCACTCAGGCGCCCGTCGCGCCCCACCGCCACGGACGTTTCGCCCAGGCTCATGGCCTGGGTGCCGAAAGCCAGCCCCAGCGCCTCGGCCACGTCTTCGTTGAGCGCGGTCGGGGTCACGCCGCGGATGTCGTAGGCCTTGAAGATCGAGGGGGTGACTTGCATGAGGGTGTCCTGGGTTCGGGGGGTTGCCCATTGTAGGAGTGAGCTTTGCGGCGAATGGAGTCACAGGTCCGGAAACGACCAGTCACGAAGCCCCGGTGCGCCTACCATTCACCCATGGACGCCACCCGGACTCACCACGCCGACGCCCGCTATCTCGCGATGTGCTCACGCGACGCCCGCTTTGACGGCCGCTTCTTCACCGGCGTGACCTCCACCGGCATTTACTGCCGGCCAGTGTGCTCGGTGCGCACGCCCAAACGCGAGAACTGCCGTTTTTTTGACCACGCTGCACAGGCCGAACGCGCCGGCTTTCGCCCCTGTCTGCGCTGCCGACCGGAACTCGCCCCGCTGGACCGGGCCTGGTCGGCGCAGGACGCCGGCGACATCCTCATGGGCCAGGCCACCCGGCTGCTGGACGACCCGCAGCGCTGGCACCTGTCCACGGACACCGGCCCGTCGGTGGCCGAACTGGCCGCGCGCCTGGGCGTGAGCGACCGCCACCTGCGCCGGCTGTTTGAAACGCGCCTGGGCGTCTCGCCGTTGCAGTACCTGCTGACCCGCAAGCTGCTGAGCGCCAAACAGCTGCTGGCCGACACGGCCTTGCCGGTCTCCGGGGTGGCACAGGCCAGCGGCTTTGCCAGCGTGCGCCGTTTCAACGCGGCGTTTCGCGCCCACTATGGGCTCAAGCCCACCGAGTTGCGCCGCAGCGCGCCATCACCGGGCCTGGGCAGTGCGGTGCGCCTGGGCTGGCGTCCGCCGTTCGATGCACGGGCCCTGCTGGGCTTCATGGCCACGCGGCAGATGCCGGGCGCCGAACATGTCGATCTCGACCGTTTGACGCTGGCACGCACGGTGCGGCTGGAATCGGCGGGTCGCATCCACACCGGCTGGTTGTCCGCCACGCTGGAGCCCGAGGCGCACCGGCTGTTGCTGCGCACCAGCGACAGCCTGCATGCGGTGCTGCCGGCGGTCATCTGGCGCGTGCGCGCGCTGTTCGATCTCGACGCCGACCCCCAGGCGATCAACGCCGCGTTGCAGGCCGACTTTCCTGGCGCCGACGGCCTGCGGGTGCCGGGGTGCTTCGATGGCTTCGAACTGGCCGTGCGGGCGGTGCTGGGCCAGCAGATCACGGTGGCCGCCGCACGCACACTGGCCACCCGGCTGCTGGCGCGCTTCGGTGAGCCGCTGCGCACGGACCACCCCGACCTGCACCGCCTGTTTCCCGGCGCCGGCGTGCTGGCAGCGGCCGCGCCCGACACACTGGGTGAACTCGGCATCGTGCGCCAGCGCCAGGCCGCCATCCAGGCGCTGGCCCGGGCGGTGGCCAGTGGTGCACTCGACCTGAGCCCGCATGCCGACCCGGCCAGCACCACGCAGGCGCTGGTGGCCCTGCCCGGCATCGGTGCCTGGACCGCCCAATACATTGCCATGCGCGCGCTGCGCTGGCCCGACGCCTGGCCGCAGGGCGACGTGGCACTGATCCAGTCGCTGGGCATCACCGGCAAGGGCCGGGCCGCGAGCGCCGAAGCCGACCACCTCGCTCTCGCGTGGCAGCCCTGGCGCAGCTACGCGGTCATCCGAACCTGGGCCGGCCTGTACCGCGCCCGACACGCCGAAACCCCAGCATGAAACACGAAGCCCAGGCCGTTCAAGCCACCATTGCGTCACCTCTGGGCGACATCCTCATCGCCGCCAGCGCACAAGGGCTGGTGGGCGTGTGGTTTCACGACCAGAAACACCTGCCCCTGGCCGAGGAACGGGCCCGCTGGCCGCAGCAGCCCGGGCACGCCGTGCTGCAGGCGGCCGCCAACCAGCTCGCGGGCTACTTCGCTGGCCGGCGAAGCACGTTCGACCTGCCGCTCGACCTGGGCCGCGGCACGGCGTTTCAGCAAAGCGTGTGGCAAGCCTTGCTCGAGATCCGGTGTGGAGACACGGCCAGCTACAGCGAGCTGGCACAACGCATCGGCAAACCCCGGGCGGTGCGCGCGGTGGGCGCGGCGGTGGGGCGCAACCCGGTGAGCGTGATCGTGCCTTGCCACCGGGTGGTGGGCGCCGGTGGCGCACTCACCGGCTATGCTGGCGGCCTCCCCCGCAAGAGCGCCCTGCTCGAACTCGAGGCCAGCGGCCGGTCGCTGCCCTGAACACCTGCTCCCATGCCTGTCACGTTGATTGCCGAATTCTTCCTTCTGGCTGCCCTGTGGGGCTCGTCTTTCCTCTTCATGCGACTGGGAGCGGCCGAATTCGGCATCGTGCCTACCGCGGGGCTGAGGGTGTTGCTGGCCGCGCTCTTCCTGCTGCCGGTGTTTCTGGTCAAGGGGGTCTGGGCCGATTTCCGCCGGCGCGCCCGGGCCATCCTGTTCGTCGGCCTGCTCAATTCGGGCATTCCGTTCATGTTGTTCGCGTTTGCCGTGATGCACATCACCACCGGGCTGACCTCCATCCTGAACGCCACCGTGCCGCTCACCGGCGCCGTGGTGGCCTGGCTGTGGCTCAAGGACCGTCCGGGTGGCTCGCGACTGCTGGGGCTGGCCATCGGCTTTGCCGGGGTCACGCTGCTGGTCATCGGCAAATCGGGCTTCAGCGCCACCGGTGTGGCCGGCGCCGGCTCCGCCGGCATCACCCTGCTGGCCATGGGCGCCTGTCTGCTGGCCACGCTGTGTTATGGCCTGGCGGCCAGCTTCACCAAACGCCACCTCACCGGCGCCCACCCCCTGGCCACCGCCACCGGCAGCCAGATCGGCGCCGCGCTTGGCCTGGCGGTGCCCATGTTGTGGTTCTGGCCCAGCCAGCCGGTGAGCATCACCGCCTGGGCCGCCGTCGCAGCGGTCGCGCTGCTGTGCACGTCCATCGCCTACATCCTGTTTTTCCACATCATCGAACAGGCAGGCCCGAGCAAGGCACTGACCGTCACCTTTCTGGTGCCGGTGTTTGCGCTGGGCTACGGCGCGCTGTTCCTGGGCGAGACGATCACGCCGTGGATGGTGGGTTGCGGTCTGGTGATCGTCTGCGGCACGGCCTTGTCCACCGGGCTGGTGCGCCTGCGCTGGCTGGAGCGGGCCGCCTGAGGCGGGGAGCGCCGGCGCAGTGCCGCAAGCGGCCTGGCTCCGATGACATCGCGGGCTGCTCAGCCCGCCTTCAAGGTGAACAACCGGGGAGAAGCGGAACCAGACTGTCGTCCCCCGGCATGTGCCCAAGCCGCTGAGCAGGAGAAGCGCCACCCGCGCAAGCGCGCAGCTTCAGCCCAGGTTCGACGACGGTGAGCGCAGCGCGTGCAGCTGCAGTGCCAGGTGCAGCGCCAGGCGGCGCCCCGGCAGATCCCATGGACCGAGCAAGGCGTCAGCTGCGGCCAGGCGGTTGCGCAGCGTGTTGATGTGCAGCCCAAGGCGGCTGGCTGCCGCCTTGGCGCTGCAGCCCAGGTCGAGATAGGTCAAAAGGCTCGTTGCCAGCTTCGTGCCGCGTGTCCGGTCATGCGCCAACAATGCGCCGACGGTTGCGTCGATGAAGGTCTGAGGAGCTGGTCCGCCGACGGCCGCATTGTTGCCAAAAGCTGCGACAAATGGCGCGAGTTCGTCGACCAGACGAATGCAGGCTTTGGCGGTGAGGTCCTCCGACGCCAGCATGCGCAACAGCACCAGGCCTTTGTGCAGCCCCGCGAAGCTGTCCGGCAGCACCGCCAGCGTGTCGCAACGCGCCGAAACCAGTCCCACGGCGGTCAGCCTGGGCTTCTCGTCCAACGCCTTCAGCATCGTCTGGCGCAGCGCCGCGGGATCGCGATCGGCACACAACACGACAACCCGGCCGTCCATTTCGCAGACGCGAGCGCGAGGGTCGTCGAGCCGGGCCTGCAGCCGCCGTTGCACAGCCGTCGTGGTGGCGCCGGCGGCGCTTCCCATCGCGGTGACCTCGAGCAGCGCCAGCACCGTCGCGGTGCCGGACGTCAGCCCTCGCGCCGCGGCCCGGCCGGCAAGCGCCGCACTGCCGAGGCGCATCGGGTTCAGCAGGTCCGCCAGCAAGTGCTCCGAGTCGGCGGCCTGGGAGTCGACCGTCAGTCGCGGCGCCAGCAACATCAGCGCCACAACAAGTGCGCTGCGTTCCAGGGTGCGCACTGCGACGTCAGAAAGCGGTTCCGCGCTCAAGACCAGCAGGCCACCGAGCAGGCGGCTGCCGCCCACGATCGCCGCCAGACGGCCCATGCGTCCCGGCGGCGCAGCCATGGCCACGGAGCGACCACTGAGGCGGCTGTCGTCGAGTGCGGCGTGCAGTTGCAACCCCTGCAACCACCGGGCCAGACTGCCGCCGGCCCCGCTGACACCCACGCCGTCGGATCCGGCCATGCACAGGACCGTGTCGGCGTCATCGACCACCACCACCTCGGCGCCAAGAAGGCTGGCAACGGTGCGGCACACATCGAGTTGCGTGCCCCCCCGGGCCACCAGTCGCGTCAGCCGTTCATGAGCGTCGGCCGCCATTTCCAAAGCTTCGGTCTGCTGTTGCAACCGCTGGTTGCTGAATTCGGCCTGCGCCAGCGCCCTGCGCGTCTGCGCATGGGCTTGCGCATTGCGCACCGCCACCACGGCTTGCGCGGCAAGCATCCCGAGGGTGGCGATGTCGGGATGCGTGTACTCGCGCACCACCCGGTCGGCGAGCACCAGCACGCCGATGAAGTCGGTTCCTGACAACATCGGCACCGCCACCATGGACAGCAAGCCTTCGCCGCGCAAGGTCGCGTCGATCTGCGCGTCGTGAATGACCCGCTCATCGGCGAAATAGTCGGCCGTTGCGAAAGGTGAGCGGGTGCGCCTGACATAACCGGCGGCGCCGCGGCCGTGCGCGACGCGCATCAACTGCGCCCATTCAGCGGTGACACCGTCGATTGCCAACACCACAAGGTCGTCCTCGCTTGCGACGTCGGGCCCCGCAATCCAGCCGATGTGACTGCCAAGCAATGCGCGGCTGCGCTCGACGATGGCCTGCAGCACACCCGCTGGCTCTCGCAGCACGGTCAGGTCGCGGGCTGTATCGGCCACGGCCCGCCAGGCCCGCTCGCGGTCGCGCGACTGCGCCACCTGCAACCGCAGCGACGCCAGTTCGACGGGGTCGGCACTGCGCGTCAGTGCTGCACCGACGACCGCCGGATCGGGATCGTCCAGATCGTCGGGGTCGTAGGAGGGTCGGTGCATGGGGGGGGTTCTCCAAGGAGTTTTCAACCGAATCCTGTGATTAACACACAGGAAACCGATCGAAGGCTGTGCATCTCACACATTGCCACATTGCCGAGCTGCACCGACGATCGACGCTGGTTCAAAAAAAGATGGAGACGCAACATGAGGCTGCCCCGCCTGTCCCAGCAAACAATTGTCTTTGCGATCTTCACCCTGATGTTCGCCGGCTTCTCGGTTTTGCTGCCCGGATTCCTCAACACCGGCAACATGCTGGGACTGCTGCAAAACGTTGCCATCCTCGGCATCCTGGGTTTGGGCATGGCGATCATCGTCATCGGCCGGGGAATCGACATTTCCATGGTGGCTGTGCTGGCCGTGCCAGCCGGATTGATCCTGCAGATGGTGCAGGACGGTCATTCGGTGCCCGTGGCCTTCGCCGCAGCGCTGGCGCTGGCACTGGTCTTCGGTCTGATCAACGGCTGGCTCACGGCCTATGCCGAGGTGCCATCGCTGTTCACGACGCTGGCTTCGGGTCTGTTCCTGGCCGGGCTCGGACAGGTGGCGTTCTTTCGCCTCGACGTGGTGCAGTGGAGCCCGAAGCTCGACGGCCTTGCCTGGGTCGGCCGCGGCACGCTGGCCGGTATCCCGATGCCTGTGGTGATGTTTGGTCTGGTTGCTGTGGCAGTGGCCTTCTTCCTGCGCCGCACCCGGCTGGGCAGTTATGTCTACGCCATCGGCGACAACCCCTTCGGTGCGCGCACCACCGGCATCCCGACACGGCCGGTGATCGTGTTGCAGTACGTGCTGGCGGCGTTGATCGGGGCCTTTGCCGGCATGGTGATGGCGGCCTCGGTGAACAGCATGCCCACGCGCATTTACAACTCCACGCTGATCTACGACGTCATCCTGGTCGTGGTGCTCGGCGGCATCGGCCTGGCAGGCGGGCGTGGCGGCGTGATCAACGTGATCATCGGAACCTTGCTGATCGGAACCTTGCTCAACGGCATGACGATCATGGACGTGTCCTATTCAGCCCAGAACCTGGTCAAGGGGGTGGTGCTGCTGGCGGCCATCCTGATCGATTCGTTCGTCAATCCGCGCAACGAAGAAACCGCCCAACAGGGTGATATATGAAGCGGCACCCCGTTCCTTCCGTCCCTTGCGGACACCCACCAAGAACCATCCGGAGACACGCATGACGAAACAACTCGGCATTCTCAAAAGCATCACCATCGCGGCCGCGCTGGGAGCCAGCATGGGCGCTTTCGCTCAGGGAAAGGGCCTTGAAGAGCCATTTCGCGACAGCTATAGAAAAACCATGTCGGGCAAGGTCGTGGCCTATGTGCCGGTTGCGCTGGGTTTCGACCTCGCACAGGGCTGGCTCGAAGGCCTCAAGCGGGAACTCGAGCCGCTGGGCGTGAAGATCGTCGCCCGCGACCCGAACTGGAGCACCAACGCCGGCGCGCAGGCGGTGACCGCGCTGATCGGGGAAAAGCCCGATGTGCTGGTGGTGCACAACCCCGACGTGCAGACCTACGCCAAGTTGCTGCGCAAGGCCGAGGCCGATGGCATCCAGGTCATCCAGATCAACATGCGCTCGTCTTACTCGTCGGTCGCCTATGTCGGCGCGGATTGGGTTGAAATCGGCGAAGGCGCGGCGACGGCTGTGGTCGAGGCCTGCAAAGGCAAATCGAACAAGATCGCGATTGTGCAGGGCGCGTTGTCTGCCGCAGCCAGCGCCTACACGCTCAAGGGCGTGGAAAACGTGCTGGCAAAAAACCCGCAGATCAAGGTCGTGTCCAGCCAGGCTGCCGATTGGGATGCCGCCAAGGCCAAGGGCATCACCCAGACCGTGCTCAAGCAACACCCCGACCTGTGCGGCATCGTCGGTTTCTGGGACGGCATGGATTCAGGCACGGCAGCGGCCATCAAGGAAGCGGGCCTGACCGGCAAGGTCTTCCTCGCCACGTCGGGCGGAGGCGAGCAAAAGGGCGCCTGTGATCAGGTCAAAAGCGGTGCTTTCGACCTGAACTTGAGCTACGACGTACCCACGCAGGCCACCACGATGGCTGCCCAGATCAAGTGGCTGTTGCAGAACCCGGGCAAGACGACTGGCCTGAAGGGTTCGATCTACACCACCCTGATCCCGATCACCAAGGCCAACGCCAACATCGAGGGCACGTGCTGGAAGTTGGGCAAATCCTGATCCGCATGGCCCGGCTGGCCGGGCGTGCCCGACACGTCGCGGCCTCGCCAACCCGCAATGCCGTCGCACGCCGGCAAGCCGTCTGACGCCCACAACCTGACCGCAAGAACATGGAAAACACCTTGAACCGAGGAGGCAATTTGCCGCCCAGCGCCCCCGCGGCGTCGGCTGAAGAGTCGCTGCGCGACCGGCTGACCCGCTGGCGCTATCGCTATTGGCCGGATCATCTGCTTGGCGAAATTCTGGCCAAGCGCTGGATGGAGACGGCCATTCCGGTGGTGGTGCTGTTGTTGGTGGTCATTGGCCTCTCGCAGCTGTTGCCGAACTTCTTTTCGCCGTACAGCCTGGCCAATACCGGGCGCCAAGCGGGAGAAATCGGTTTCATCGTGTTTGGCATGGCACTGGTGATGATCGTCGGCGGCATCGACCTGTCGGTGGGGTCGACGTTCGCGCTGACCAATTTCACCGCACTTTTCCTGATGCATGTGCTCGGTTGGCCGGTGGTCGGCGCAGTGGCCGTGACGCTGCTCGTCGGAGCGCTGCTCGGCGCGGTCAATGGTGTGCTGATCGGCTATTTCCGCTTGCGCGCCTTCCTGACCACCCTGATCACGCTGATCATCTATCGCGCGATATACGACCTGGCGATCGCCGACTACTCCACCGCCATCGCTGGCGGCTTTCCCGAGTCCCTGTTCTGGGAGGCGATTGGCAGTGGCGGGTGGCTTGGTGTGCCCACCGTGATCTGGTGTTATGCGGCGGTCGCCGTGTTCGGCCACATCTTCCTGACTCGGCTGCGGCCTGGATGGCACATCACGGCCATCGGTGGCTCTCGCCGTTCGGCCTACAACACCGGAATCGCCGTGCGCCGCACGGTGGCGCTGACCTACGTGGCCAGCGGCGTTCTCACCGCCATCGGCGGCATCTTCTTCGCGTCACGTCTGGCCACCGCCGGCGGCGACATCGGCGTGGGACTGGAAGTCACGGTGCTGACCGCGGCCGTGATCGGTGGCATCAGCCTGGGTGGCGGCAAGGGCTCGGTCATGAAGGCGATGGTCGGCACCTTGATCGTGCTGCTGGTCATCAACGGGATGACGTCGCTTTCCCTGCATGGCGGCTTCAACCGCATGGTGCTGGCCAGCATCCTGATCCTGGCGGCGGTGATCGACATCCGATGGCTCAAGAACCGCCACCGCATCGTCAGCAAGGT
This sequence comes from Hydrogenophaga sp., assembly GCF_030373225.1. Taxonomy (GTDB): domain Bacteria; phylum Pseudomonadota; class Gammaproteobacteria; order Burkholderiales; family Burkholderiaceae_C; genus Hydrogenophaga. The sequence continues at coordinate 177,621 of NZ_JAUCZG010000003.1, forward strand.
CTATGTCAGCCCGACCTACCACGCACTTCCGCCCTTGCCGTCGACCGCACCCGATTGCGGAACCGCTTGGGCACAAAACGACAAACTGCGCTCCGTCAAGGTCATTGGCCTGGGCCTTATCGAAGGCCCGGAGGACGTGATCCTCGATCGTCACGACAACCTGTATGCCGGCTCGCGCCACGGCGACATCATCCGGTTCTTCCCGCCGGAATACGAACGCATGGAGGTCTATGCGCACATCGGCGGCACACCACTTGGCATGGCGTTCGACCGTCTGGACAACCTGTATGTCTGCGTCGGTGGCATGGGCCTGTACCGAGTGACTCCGCAGCGCGTGGTGGAGAAGGTGACGGACGAGACGAATCGCAATTACATGTCGGTGAACGACGACAGCCGGTTGCGCCTCGCCGACGACTTGGACATCACTGACGACGGCCGCATTTTCTTCTCCGAGGCCACGGTGCGCTACGAGATGCATGAGTGGGCCACAGACGGGCTGGAGGCCCGCGGCAACGGCCGCATCATTTGTTACGACACGCGCAGCGGCAAGACGCACACGGTGATCCGCGACCTGCAGTTCCCCAACGGGGTGTGCATCGCCAGCGACGGCCAATCCTTCCTGTTCGCCGAGACCTGGGGCTGCAGCGTCAAGCGCCACTGGTTCGACGGGCCAAAGGCGGGCACCACCGAGACCGTACTGGAAAATCTGCCTGGTTTCCCGGACAACATCAACAACGCGTCGGACGGCAACTACTGGATGTCATTGGTGGGCATGCGCTGCCCGGCGTTGGATCTGGCCTGGCGCATGCCGGGGTTCCGCCAACGCATGGCAAAGCAGGTACCGCGCGACGAATGGCTGTTCCCGAACATCAACACCGGCTGCGTACTGAAATTCAACGAGCAGGGCGAAGTGCTCGAAACGCTCTGGGACCTGGGCGGCGAGAACCACCCGATGATCACCTCGATGCGCGAACACCGCGGTCATCTCTATCTGGGCGGCATCATGAACAACCGCATCGGCCGCTACACCCTGTCTGACGCCGATCCGGACTTCGTGCAATACGACCGGCGCTGGGGAAAAGCCGCATGATCACCGCCATCAAACAATGGAGCGACCGCCTGCTCGGGCGCGGCGCGGCGTCGATCACCGTGCCGGTATTCGACGGCGCATTGAAGTCGAACACATGGCTGGAAGATGCGGCCGTGCTGAGCCAACTCGATGCACCGGTTGACCTCGCGAGCGACGGCGTGTCGGTGTTCGTCGCCGACGGCAACACGGTGTGGCAACACGAGGGCATCAGCACGCAATGGGCACCGCGTGCGGTGGCATGCGTCGACGCCGCCATCTCCGCCATCGCATGTGTGCCCGGCGGCGGTCTGGCGCTGGCCGTGGGTGGCAGGGAAGTGCGCATTGTTGGCGGCGCGCATGATGGCCTCGTCTTCACACAGGCCGAAGGGCGTGCGCTCAACTGCGTCAATGCGCTGGCGTTCGGTTCCGACGGCAGGCTGCTGGCAAGCGATGGTTCGGCCACACAGCCACCCGAACGCTGGAAGCACGACCTGATGGAGATCGGCCACAGCGGCAGGTTGATCGCGTTCGATCTGGCCAGGAACCAGGGTCACGAGCGAGCCAGCGGCCTGAGTTATGCGTTCGGCACCAGCGCCGCCGGCAATGGTGCGCTGGTGTGCGAGAGCTGGCGTCATCGAGTGCTGCGGGTCGACGCGAATGGCGGTATGCCGGTGCCGCTGGTCGACAACCTGCCGGGGTACCCGTCACGCATCACGCAGGCTCGCGGCGGTGGCTACTGGCTGACGTGCTTTGCGCTGCGCACGCAGCTGGTCGAGTTCGTGTTGCGCGAACCCGTGTTTCGCAAGCGCATGCTGCTGGAAGTTGATCCGGCCTATTGGATCGCACCCGCGCTGAACTCCGGCAACACCTACCTCGAGCCGATGCAGGGCGCGCATCTGAAAATGATGGGCGTGGTCAAACCCTGGGCACCGCCGCGGTCCTATGGGCTGGTGATCCGCCTCGATGACAAAGGTTTGATCCGCTATTCGCTGCACAGCCGCTTCGACGGGCAGAACCACGGCGTCGCCGCCGCAGTGGAGTGTGCGGGTCAGCTGTACCTGTTGGCCCAGGGCAGCAAGCGTTTGCTGCGCCTGTCAATCACCGATACCGAAAGGAACCTTGCCGTATGAGCACCGCGTCTGTCTCCGTTGTGCCCATGCTGGAGTTGCGCAAGGCCACGAAAAAATACGCCGGCATACCGGCCATCGATGAGGTCGACTTCGCGCTGCTGCCGGGCGAGGTGCATGCCATCGTCGGCGAGAACGGTGCCGGCAAATCGACCTTGACCAAGGTGATGGCCGGAGTGGTCACGCTCAGTTCGGGCGAGATGCGGGTCGAGGGCCGCATCGTCAACCCGCAGACGCCGAACGAGGCGCGCGAGCTGGGCATTGCGATGGTGTTCCAGGAGACCAGTCTGGTGCCGACCATGACCGTGGCGCAGAATCTGTTTCTTGGCCAGGAGCATTTCTTCAACCGGCTGCGCGGCATCTATATCGCCGCGCAGCAGTTCATGCAGTCGCTGCAATTCGACGTCGACCCGACAGTGCAGGTGAGCCTGCTCGGAGCAGCAAAGAAGCAGATGGTCGAGATCGCTCGCGCAGTGCTGCACAAGGCGCGCGTCATCATCTTCGATGAACCCACTGCGAGCCTGACGCCGGAGGAGAAGAAATATTTCTTCGATCTGATCGCCAACCTCAAGACCCGTGGCGTGTCGGTCATCTTCATCTCGCACGCTCTCGAAGAAGCCCTGCACATCTCGGACCGAATCACCATCCTGCGCGACGGCCGACACGTGGTCACCGACGATACGAACAAGTTCGACCGCGCCCGCATCGTGCAGGCGATGGTAGGACGTGACTTGTCGCAGACGCTCTACGGTCAACGCAAGACACACGTTCGGCCGCAGGGAAAGCGCGTTTTGTCGGTGCAGAACCTGCGCATGGCGGCCATGGTGAAAAACAATTCCTTGTCGGTGTTTGCCGGCCAGATCACCGGCGTGTTCGGTCTTGTCGGCTCGGGCCGAACCGAGACCTTCAAGGTGGTGGCGGGTGTCATCAAGCGCGATTTCATGCACGGTGGCGACGTTTTCCTCAACGGTCGGGCGGTGCGTTATTTCGTACCCGCTGAGGCGGTACGCGACGGCATTGCCTATGTCACCGAGGATCGCAAGATCGAAGGCTTCTTCGAGACCAGGTCGATCGCCGACAACATCTACCTGGGATTGCTGGCCAAGTTGCGCGGGCGGCGAACATTGGTGTCCCGAGCCGAGGCGGGCGAGATCGGCGAAGCGTGGATCAAGCGGCTGAACATCCGCGCCATCAATCGCGACGTCAAGGCCATCGAACTGTCCGGGGGCAACCAGCAGAAGGTGGTGATTGCCAAATCGCTGATTCAGGATCCCGAACTGATCATCTTCGACGAGCCGACGCGCGGCGTCGACGTCGGCGCCATCAGCGAGATCCATGAACTGATCAACCGACTGGCCGATGAAGGCAAGGCGGTGGTGGTGATCTCCTCGTACCTGCCCGAGATCATGGCGTTGTCCGATCGCATCCTGGTACAGCGCATGGGCAAGGTGGTCGAGGAGTACTCGGCGACCGAAGCCACCGAGGAGAAGATCATGTACGCAGCGATCCACTGATGGACCATGTCATGAACCAGCCTCCCTCATCAGGCACGAGCGCCGGCAAACGTGCGCCGATCGACTTCTACTTCGACTTCATTTCCAGCTATGGCTACTTTGCCAGTTTGCGGATCGAGGACATCGCCGCGCGCCATGGCTGCACGGTGCGATGGCACAGCATGCTTTTGGGTGTTTCGGTGATGAAGGTGATGGGCCTGAAGCCGTTGCTGGAAACGCCACTGAAAGGGGACTATGTGCAGCATGATGCCGCGCGCTACATGCGTCGGCACGGCCTGATGCTGGCGCGCAAGATCAGCGATCCGATGATGGACCCCCGGCCAGCAGCACGTGCGTTCTACTGGGTACGGCGTCACCATCCGAACTCCGAGGCGGCCTTTGCGCGCGCTGTGTACGACCGCTACTGGCGACTGGGCAAGGACTTGTCGCTGCCGCAGGAGATCGCCGCAGTTGCCGCACAGGAGCCGACACTCGGCATCGACCCTGAAGCGCTGCGCGCGGGCGAGGCCAGCGACGAAGCACGCCAAGACCTGCGCGAAGCGGTGGCCGCAAGTATTGAATGCGGCGTCTTTGGCTCCCCCTTCGTTCTGGTGGACGGCGAGCCTTTCTGGGGCTCGGACCGCCTCGATGTGCTTGACGAATGGTTGGCCTGCGGCGGCTGGTGAGTCGCTGAGCCCCCCCAAATGAAACGGAAATCTCCATGTCCACCTCGCCTCAAGCTGTTGAACGCGTTGCGTCACTGAGCGGCATCACCGTTCTCGACGTCACACGGGTTGTCGCCGGGCCCTACTGCACGATGATGTTGGCCGACCTGGGCGCCATGGTGATCAAGGTCGAACACCCCACCGACCCTGATTTCGTGCGCGGCTTTCCTCCTTTTGCCGACGGCATCGAGGGCCAGGGCAGTGGGTACTTCGCGCAGTACAACCGCCACAAACTGGGCATCAGCCTGGATCTCAAGCGCCCCGAAGGCCGCGCGCTTTTCCTGGAGATGGCGACCAAGGCCGACATACTGATGGAAAACTTCCGCCCCGGCACAATGGAGAAGCTTGGCTTGGGTTACGAGACGTTGCGGCCACTGTGTCCGAGGCTGATCTACACCTCGATCAGCGGTTTTGGCCAAAGCGGGCCGCATTCGCGCCGCCCGGCCTTCGACAGCACCGCGCAGGCCGCCGGCGGACTCTGGTCGATGAACGGCGAGGCCGACGCGCCGCCGGTGCGCGTGGGCAGCATCATCGGTGACCTTGCCGCATCGTTTTATGCCACCATCGCCACGCTTGCCGCGCTGCGCGAGCGTGAACACAGCGGCCTTGGCCAGCGCGTCGACGTCGCCCAGCAGGATTCGGTGGTGACGCTCACCGAAAACGCCATCGTCAATTACACGATGGCGGGTATCGTCGCCAGCCCAATGGGCAACGAACACCCATTCGCCAAGCCCTACGGTCAATATGCGTGCAAGGACGGGCACGTGTTCTTCGGCAGCTACAGCGACAAGCTGTGGCGAGAGGCTTGCCTTGTCTTCGGGATGCCCGGGCTGGCCGATGATCCGGAGATCGACACGATGGGCAAGCGCTTCGATCCGGCCACCTACGAGCGCCGGTTGCGCCCGGTCATCGAGGGCTGGTTCGCGCCGCGCACCAAGGCCGAACTGGAGGCCATGGCTGGCGACCGCATTGCGCTGACACCGGTGAAAAGCATGGACGAGGTGGTGGCCGACCCGCACCTGGCGGCGCGCGACATGTTCGTGCCCGTTCAGCTCCATGGCAAGTCGGTGACCGTGTTCGGCTCACCCATGCATTTGTCCGCCACGCCAGTGCAGACCCGTGGCGCGGCACCCGAACTGGGTCAGCACAACAGGGCGGTCTATCTCGACTGGCTCGGCATGGACCCCCAACGCTTCCACGCACTGCGGGCCGACGGAACGATTTGAAGGCAGCACACCGGAGGCTGGCTGCGGTGACCGGCAGACCCTTGCCGCGCAAGCCACGAGTGTCCGCGACAGACCGCATCGGACGTCTCGATAGGGCTCGGTAAACAACAGACTGTCGTATTTTTCAGTCCGGTGCATCCCGTTTGTGCCGATTTTGTCGCGCCAGCAGGCGGGCGATCGCATGGCGCGTCTGCACTGGCACCGCAACGAGACGATCACAAGAAAAAAGCCCGCTGCTTTCGCATCGGGCTTTATCCAAGAAGTTGGTTTACAACGACATTTTGGCGGAGTGGACGGGGCTCGAACCCGCGACCCCCGGCGTGACAGGCCGGTATTCTAACCAACTGAACTACCACTCCTGGTAGGTGGCTTCTGTTCTTGCGAACCAAGTGCCAACCACTTGTGCCTGAGCAGCCTTGCGGCCAATTCTGGCGACCCTACGGGGATTCGAACCCCGGTACTCACCGTGAAAGGGTGATGTCCTAGGCCTCTAGACGATAGGGTCAAAACCTTGGGACTTGCCGAAACGTGGTTCTCTTCACCACGTTTTTCGAAGCCTCGAATTGTAGCATCGGAAAGTGTTGTTTCTTCCTTTGCTGCGCCTCGCGGCTTCTGATTTCTGGTGGAGGTAAGCGGGATCGAACCGCTGACCTCTTGCATGCCATGCAAGCGCTCTCCCAGCTGAGCTATACCCCCACAGGGTTTGCCGATTTGCTTCGCTGGCTTGAACCAGCGCTGCGTTTCAGCAAGCCTCGAATTATAGGTGATTTTTTCAGGCGTTCTGCAAACGGTCCATCACCGTTTGACGTTTCTGCAGTTCCAGCACGGCATCGAGCGAGGGCGTCTGCGCGGTTCCCATCACCAGCACGCGCACCGGCATGGCGATCTGCGGCATCTTCAGGCCGTGTGCGCCGAGCACCTCCTTGATGGCCGCCGAGATGGCGGCCTTGTCCCAGGCGATGTCGGCCAGCCTGCTTGCCAGCGCGGCCAGTGCCGGTCGCACCGCGTCGGTGACGTGCTGCGCGCGCTCGTCGGCGTTGGGCGTGATGTCGGCATAAAACGCCTTTGCCCACTGGGCCAGTGCCACCGTCGTGTCGCAGCGGTCCTTGAACAGGCCGCAGATCCGGGGCAGGCGTTCATCCGCCTCGATGCCTTGCCACTGGAGCTGCTCGGCCACCAGGGCTGCCAGGGCGACGTCGTCCATGGCCTTGAGGTGCTGGGCATTGACCCAGCGCAGCTTGGCCTCGTCGAATTGCGCAGCGCTGCGGCCGAGGTGGTCGAGGTTGAACCACTCAAGGAACTGCGCGCGGCTGAAGATCTCATCGTCACCGTGGCTCCAGCCCAGGCGCGCGAGGTAGTTCACCATGGCGTCGGGCAGGTAGCCTTCGTCGCGGTACTGCGTGACGGGCTTGGCGCCGTTGCGCTTGCTCATCTTCTCGCCCTGCTCGTTGAGCACGGTGGGCAGGTGGGCGTACACCGGCGGCTCCTTGCCGAGTGCGCGAAAGATGTTGATCTGGCGCGGCGTGTTGTTCACATGGTCGTCGCCACGAATGACGTGGGTGATGGTCATGTCGATGTCGTCGACCACCACGCAGAAGTTGTAGGTGGGCGTGCCGTCGGGACGCGCGATCACGAGGTCGTCGAGCTCGTCGTTGCTGATCTCGATGCGGCCCTTGACCTTGTCGTCCCAGGCCACCACGCCGCCTTGCGGGTTCTTGAAGCGCAGCACGGGCTTCACGTCTGCGGGCACCGGCGGCAGCACCTTGCCGGGCTCGGGCCGCCAGGTGCCGTCGTAGCGCGGCTTCTCTTTGGCCGCCATCTGCGCCTCGCGCAGCGCGTCGAGCTCGGCCACGCTCATGTAGCACGGGTACACCAGGCCGGCGCTGACCATGTCGGCCAGCACGGCCTTGTAGCGGTCCATGCGCTGCATTTGATAGAACGGGCCTTCATCGTGGTCCAGGCCCAGCCACTTCATGCCTTCGATGATGACGTCCACCGCGGCCTGCGACGAACGCTCCAGGTCGGTGTCTTCGATGCGCAGGATGAAGATGCCGCCAGTGGAGCGCGCAAACGCCCACGGGTAGAGCGCCGAGCGGATGTTGCCAAGGTGGATGAAGCCGGTGGGCGACGGGGCGAAACGGGTGCGGACGGTGGTGGTCATGTCAGGGCGTGAGGAGTCCGCGGTCAAGGTCGGTCTGGATGTCGTCGAGGTGTTCGAGGCCCACCGCCACGCGGATCAGGCCCTGGACCACACCGGCCGACTGGCGCTGTGCTTCGGTCAGGCGGCCGTGTGAGGTGCTGGCAGGGTGCGCGACCAGGGTTTTGGTGTCGCCGAGGTTGGTGGAGAGCGACATCACCTGCAGCGAGTCGAGCACATGGAAGGCGCGCGCGCGGGCCTCGTCACCAGCAGCTGCCTTGACCTCGAAAGACAGCACCGCGCCGCCGCTTCCCGACTGCTGGGCCATGGCCAGGGCGTGTTGCGGGTGGCTGGCCAGGCCGGGGTAGTGCACGCGCGCCACGGCCGGGTGGTCTTGCAGCCACTGCGCGAGTTGAAGCGCGCGCGCCGACTGTGCCTGCATGCGGATGTCCAGCGTCTCCAGCCCCTTGAGCACGACCCAGGCGTTGAAGGGCGCCAGCGTCATGCCGGCGCTCTTGAGCACCGGCAAAAAAGTCTTGGTCACCAGCTCCTGGCTGGCGCACAGGGCGCCGGCCATCACACGGCCCTGCCCGTCGAGGTATTTGGTGCCCGAGTGCATGACGATGTCCGCGCCCAGCGCGATGGGCAACTGCAGGGCCGGTGTGGCAAAGCAGTTGTCCACGCAGAGCAGCGCGCCGGCGTTGTGCGCGATGTCGGCCAGCGCGCGGATGTCGCACACCTCGGTGAGCGGGTTGGTGGGTGTTTCGGCGAACAGCAGCCGGGTGGTCGGCTGGATCGCGGCCTGCCACGCCGCCACGTCGGTCTGTGAAACGAAGGTCGACTCGACGCCGAACTTCGCCAGGTCGGTGCCGATGAGCTTGATGGTGGAGCCGAACATGGAGTGCGAACACACCACATGGTCGCCGGCCTTGAGCAGGCCCATGCACATCATGAGGATGGCCGACATGCCCGAGGCGGTGGAGATGCAGGCTTCGGCACCCTCGAGGGCCGCCAGGCGCTGCTCGAAGCTGGCCACGGTGGGATTGCCGTAACGGCCGTAGGTGAAGCCCTCTTCGTCACCGGCAAAGCGGCGCGCAGCCGATTCGGCGCTCGGCTGCACGTAGCCGCTCGTGAGGTACAGGGCTTCCGAATTTTCGCCGTACTGGCTGCGTTCAACGGCTTCGCGCACGGCCAGCGTGTCGCGGTGAAGGTCGGTTTTCTTCGGCTTCATGGGCAAAGACCTTCAGGCCACCTGTGCGTTGGGCAGGGCCAGGCGCGAGGTGTCTTCTTCGCCCTCCACGCTGGTGTCACGCCCGGCGTTGAGGCGGGCGATGTCTTCCAGCGTGATGTCACCGGTGACGTACACACCGTCGAAACACGAGGCATCGAATCCGGCGAGCTTCGGATTGAGCGAGCCGATGGCCTGCTTCATCGCATCCACATCCTGGTAGATGAGCGCGTCGCAACCGATGCTCTCGCGCACCTCTTCCACCGTGCGGCCGTGTGCCACGAGTTCGTCGGGCGTGGGCATGTCGATGCCGTAGACGTTGGGGTAGCGCACGGGCGGCGCGGCGCTGGCCAGGTACACCTTGCGGGCACCCGCATCGCGCGCCATCTGCACGATCTCGCGACTGGTCGTGCCGCGCACGATGGAGTCGTCCACCAGCAGCACGTTGCGGCCCTTGAATTCGCTGCCGATCACATTGAGCTTCTGGCGCACCGACTTCTTGCGCACACCCTGCCCCGGCATGATGAAGGTGCGACCCACATAACGGTTCTTCACGAAACCCTCGCGGTACGGCAGGCCGAGCAGCTGCGCGAGTTCCATGGCGCTGGGGCGCGACGACTCGGGAATCGGGATGACGACGTCGATCTCGCTCGGCGGCACCGTGGACACCACGCGTTTGGCCAGGGTCACGCCCATGTTCAGACGGGCCTGGTAAACCGAGATGCCGTCAAGCACCGAATCGGGACGGGCCAGGTACACGTATTCGAAGATGCAGGGGTTGTGGCTGGTCTTGTCGGCGCACTGCTGGAACTGCATCTGGCCGTCGAGGTCCACGAACAGGGCCTCACCGGGCAACACATCGCGGTCGAGTTCGAAGCCGTTGCCCTCGAGCGCCACCGACTCGCTGGCGACCATCACGCCGCCCTGGTCGTTGTGGCCCACGCACAGCGGACGGATGCCGAAGGGGTCGCGAAACGCCAGCAGGCCGTGACCGGCGATCAGCGCCACCACGGCATAGGACCCCTTGACGCGCTGGTGCACCCCGCGCACGGCGGCGAACACATCGGCCGGCTTCAGGGTGATGCCGCGGGTGACCTTCTCGAGCTCGTGCGCCAGCACATTGAGCAGCACTTCGGAATCGCTGTCGGTGTTGACGTGGCGGTGGTCGGTCTGAAACAGCTCCTGCGCCAGCGCCTTGGCGTTGGTCAGGTTGCCGTTGTGCACCAGCACCAGGCCGAACGGCGCGTTCACGTAAAAAGGCTGCGCCTCTTCCTCGCTGAACGCGTTTCCTGCCGTGGGATAACGCACCTGCCCCAGGCCGCAAAGGCCGGGGAGCGCGCGCATGTTGCGGGTGCGAAACACATCGCGCACCATGCCCTTGGCCTTGTGCATGAAGAACTTGCGGCCCTGCTGGGTGACGATGCCGGCGGCATCCTGGCCGCGGTGCTGCAGCAGCAGCAAGGCGTCGTAAATCAGCTGGTTGACCGGCGTTTTGCTGACCACGCCCACGATTCCACACATGTTTCTGTCCTCGGAAAAAACTCAAACGCCATTCAGGCGATATATCGGGCCACCGGCTCGGGCAACAAGGGCTTGATCGCATGCAGGGTGGCCACCAGCACGTCGGCCAGCGCCGACGTCTGCCACCAGGCAGCGTCCCTCATCGGCGACATGCTCACCACCACGGCGAATGCCAGCAGCATCACGCCACCGCGCGCCAGACCAAAGGCACTGCCCAGAATCCGGTCCACCGGCCGCAATCCGACCGACGCCACCAGCTTCTTGACCAGCCAGGCCAGCAAGCCGCTGGCAAACGCCACCGCGATGAACACCACCAGAAATCCGGCGGCCAGTTGCAACGGTGGCGACAGACCTTGCAGCGGCAGCAGGGCCGCCACCTCGTCGGCCCAAGCCTGAGCGAGCACGAACGCGGCCACCCAGCCTGCCACCGACAGCACCTCGTACACCAGCCCGCGCCACGCGCCGAGCAAGACCGACAGCAACAGCACCGCCAGCAGCAGCCAATCGGTCAGCACCATGCGGTGGCCTTCTCGTGGAATGTCACAGCGTGAGGATGGCGGCGGGCAGGCCCAGGGCTTTCACCCGGGCAGCGGCCTTCTCGGCGTCGGCACGGCTGTTGAAAGGCCCCAGGCGCACGCGGATGCGGCGTCCTTCGGACGTCTCGGCCACGTGGGTGTAGGTCTTGAGCCCGGCGGCCTCGAGCTTCTGGCGAACCGAGCGCGCACCCGCCTCCTCGGAAAAAGCCCCCACCTGCACCACCAGACGCTCCGGGGTCGCACTGGCGGCCGTGCCGGCAGGCGCCGGCGCCGGCGTGGCGGCGGGTTTGCCTTCCAGCAGCGCACGCGCACGCTCGGCATCCGTGGGTGATGGCGCCACCTTGGCCGGCTCCGCTGCCGGTCGGGGCGGCGTCGCCGCCGCCTCCACCACCTCTTCGCGTGCACTCAGGGTGTCGCGGGTCTCCACGACCGGTGCCGGCGCCTTGCTGGCGGGCGCCGCGGCCGCGACCGGTGCAGCGGGCACCGCCGGTGCAGCAGCCTCTGCAGTCGCCTTGACGGCAGGCGCGGGCGTGCTTTTCGCCGGAATCTCGATCGGGATGTCCACCGAGATCGGGCGTGGCTGCGTGTCGAACAACAAGGGGAATCCGACCACGCCCAGCAGCACCAGAACGCTGGCACCGATCAGGCGGTGTCGCGCGCGGCGGCGCACGGCTTCGATGCTCTGCGGCGGCGGTGTCGATGGATTGCCCTGTGAGCCTGAACGGGATTTGAACATTCGGGTGGGAACCATTGCGCCAAAGGAGGCCTGGCGAGGGGCGCGACACAGGAACGGGTCGGGGACGTCCGGGCGACCGGGTCAGGAGGGCAGGTGTTTGGCCGACAGGCGCGGCACGCCATCCTGCAGAACACCCCCCACGGTGAAGAACGATCCGAAGACCACGATTCTATCAGCGGGGTCTGCGTGGAAGACCGCCGCCTGCAGCGCCTCCATGGGGTTCGCATGGCACCCGGCCACCGTGCTTCGGGCCGTGGCGGGATGGGCTTTCAGCGTCTCGGCCAGCGCCGCGGCCGAGCTGGCGCGGGCCAGCGGCAGATCGGTCAGGTGCCAGCGGTCGATCAGCGGGGCGATGCGCTCGACCATGGCACCGATGTCCTTGTCGGCCATGGCGCCGAAGACGGCGTGGGTGGTCGGGTAGTAGCCCATGGCGTCGAGGTTCTCGGTGAGTGCTGCCACCGAGTGCGGGTTGTGTGCCACGTCGAGCACCAGGGTGGGCGTGCCCGGCACGATCTGGAAGCGCCCGGGCAATTCCACCAGGGCCAGACCGTTGCGCACGGACTGGGCGGTCACGGGCAAGCGGGAGCGCAGCGCCTCGACGGCAGCGAGCACACCCGAGGCGTTCACCAGCTGGTTGGCACCCCGCAGCGCCGGATAGGCCAGCCCGGCGTAGCGCCGCCCGCCGTGCGACGGGTGCATGGCCCAGCCCCACTGCTGCTGGTCGCCCGCGAAATGAAAATCCTTGCCGATGCGCCAGAGATCGGCGCCGATCTCCAGTGCGCGGTCGAGCACGCTTTGTGGCGGCACCGGGTCGCTGACCACCACCGGCCGGCCGGTGCGCATGATGCCGGCCTTCTCGTAGCCGATGGCCTCGCGGTCCTTGCCCAGCAGGGCCATGTGATCCAGCGCAATGCAGGTGATGACCGCGCAGTCGGTGTCGATGATGTTCACCGCGTCCAGCCGCCCCCCCAGTCCCACCTCGAGAATCGCCACATCGAGCCCGCTGCGCGAGAGCGTGCGCAAGATCGCCAGGGTGGTGAACTCGAAGTAACTCAGGCTGATCGCCTCGTCGCCGCCCTGCCCCTTGCGCGCCTCTTCCACCTCGGCAAAGGCCGGCAGCAGCTCGCTGCCGGCCACCGGCTCACCGGCGATGCGGCAGCGTTCTTCGAAATGCACCAGGTGCGGCGAGGTGTACACGCCGGTGCGGTAGCCCGACTCGGTGTAGACCGCCTCCAGCATCGCGCAGGTGCTGCCCTTGCCGTTGGTGCCCGCCACGGTGATCACCGGACAGCTCAGTGCCAGCTCCATGCGCTGCGCCACGCGCTGCACGCGCTCCAGGCCCATGTCGATGGTGACCGGGTGCAGGCGCTCGGCGTGGGCCAGCCACTCGGGCAGGGTGGTGGGATGGGGAGGCAGTTCGATGTTGAGCATGGCTGGATTGTCCCATCGGGCCCGCGACAGGCCCCGCCATCGCCGACAATCCCTTCCCATGATCACTGTTCACGGCATCCCCAACTGCGACACCGTCAAGAAGGCCCGCGCCTGGCTGACCGAACACGGTGCACCGCACCGGTTTCATGACTTCAGGAAGCAGGGCGTGCCGGAAGAAGCGCTTGACCGCTGGCTGGCCGCCGTGGGCTGGGAGACCTTGATCAACCGCAAGGGCACGACCTGGCGCCAGCTGGACGAAACCGTTCGGGCCGGCGTGACCGATGCGGCCAGCGCCCGGACCGTGGCGCTGGCGCATCCGAGCGTGATCAAGCGCCCGGTGGTGCAGTGGGACGACGGCATCACGGTGGGTTTTGACGCCGCTGCCTGGCCAGCACGCCTCTGACCCCGGGCAAGCGCCCCGCCCCCGCGGCCTAAAATCGCGGTTTCGTTGTTCGACTCCACACCCCTGCACCATGAGCACCACCCAATTCAACGGCGTCACCGTCAACACCCAGGCCAGCGTCTATTTCGACGGCAAGTGCGTGAGCCACGGCATCACGCTGGCCGACGGCACAAAGAAGTCGGTCGGTGTGGTGCTGCCCGCCACGCTGACCTTCAACACCGGCGCCCCGGAAATCATGGAATGCGTGGCTGGCGGCTGTGAATACAAACTGGCCGGCACCGACGCCTGGCTCACTTCCGGCCCGGGTGAGCAGTTCAGCGTGCCCGCCGACAGCAGCTTCGAGATCCGCGTGACCGAGCCCTACCACTACATCTGCCACTTCGGCTGATCTTCCCGACGACCGCCATGGCCACCATTCTCCAGAACCTCCCCACGCAACAAAAGGTCGGCATCGCCTTCTCCGGCGGCCTCGACACCAGCGCAGCGCTGCTGTGGATGAAACAAAAAGGCGCCATCCCCTACGCCTACACCGCCCACCTGGGCCAGCCCGATGAGCCGGACTACGACGAGATCCCGCGCAAGGCGATGCAGTACGGCGCCGAAAAGGCGCGCCTGATCGACTGCCGCACCCAGCTGGCGCACGAAGGCATTGCCGCACTGCAGTGCGGCGCCTTTCACATCAGCACCGCGGGCGTGACCTACTTCAACACCACGCCGCTGGGCCGTGCCGTCACCGGCACCATGCTGGTGGCTGCGATGAAGGAAGACGACGTCAACATCTGGGGCGATGGCAGCACCTACAAGGGCAACGACATCGAGCGCTTCTACCGCTACGGCCTGCTGACCAACCCCAGCCTGAAGATCTACAAGCCCTGGCTGGACCAGCTCTTCATCGACGAGCTGGGTGGTCGTGCCGAGATGAGCGCGTTCATGACGGCCAACGGCTTTGGCTACAAGATGAGCGCCGAGAAGGCCTACAGCACCGACAGCAACATGCTCGGGGCCACGCACGAAGCCAAGGACCTCGAACACCTGAGCAGCGGCATCTCGATCGTGAATCCGATCATGGGCGTGGCGTTCTGGAAAGACGAGGTGGTGGTCAAGCGCGAGACGGTGACGGTGCGCTTCGAGGAAGGCCAGCCGGTGGCGCTCAATGGCCAGACCTTTGCGAGCCCGGTCGACCTGATCCTCAAGGCCAATGAAATCGGCGGGCGCCATGGCCTGGGCATGAGCGACCAGATCGAGAACCGCATCATCGAAGCCAAGAGCCGCGGCATCTACGAGGCCCCGGGTCTGGCACTGCTGTTCATCGCCTACGAGCGCCTGGTGACCGGCATCCACAACGAGGACACCATCGAGCAGTACCGCATCAACGGGCTGAGGCTTGGCCGCCTGCTCTACCAGGGCCGCTGGTTCGACCCGCAGGCCATCATGCTGCGCGAAACCGCGCAACGCTGGGTGGCGCGCGCCGTCACGGGCGAAGTCACCATCGAGCTGCGCCGTGGCAACGACTACTCGATCATGAACACCGAGAGCGCGAACCTGACCTATGCACCCGAACGCCTGAGCATGGAGAAGGTTGAAGACGCGCCGTTCACGCCGCTGGACCGCATCGGCCAGCTGACCATGCGCAACCTCGACATCACCGACACCCGGGCCAAGCTCGGCATTTATGCCAAGGCCGGCCTGCTGTCGCTCGGCGATGGCGCCAGCATGTTGAAGCTCGAGGGCGAGCAAGGGGCGAGCAAGGGCGAGTGAGACTGCGGCCGGCAGGCACGCCCGGCGTGCTGGCGGCTGCGCTCAGGAAACCGTTCCCTGGCGCGCGCGTTCTTCCTCCCGCAGGCGCAAGACGCGCCGCTGCACCTTGCCGGTGGTGGTCATGGGCAAGGCGTCAATGAACTCGATGTCTTTCGGGTATTCGTAAGGGGCGAGCTTGCCCTTGACGTGCGCCTGCAGCTCGCGCACCAGGGCTGCACCGGCCTCGTGACCGGGCGCCAGCACCACGTAGGCCTTGACCACCGCACCGCGCTCGGCATCGGGCTTGGGCACCACCGCCGCGTTGGCCACCGCCGGGTGCTTCACCAGGCAGTTCTCGATTTCGCTGGGGCCGATGCGGTAGCCCGCGGCCTTGAACACGTCGTCGGCACGGCCCTGGTACCAGAGGTAACCATCGGCGTCGCGCGTGGCGAGGTCACCCGTGCGGCACCAGCTGTTGGCCATGTCGCCGGTGTACTTGGCACGGGTCGATGCCTCGTTCTTCCAATAGCCCAGGAAGAACACCGGGTCGGGATCACCGTGCACGTCAAGCCGGTGCACCGCCACATCGCCCGGCACACCCACCGCACACTCCACGCCGTTGTCGTCGATCACCGCCACGCGGTGGCCCGGGTAGCCCTTGCCCATGGAGCCGGGCCGCGCCGGGTACAGGCGCGCGCAGTTGCCCACGATGTAATTGATTTCGGTCTGACCAAACATCTCGTTGACCGTGACCCCCAGCTCATCACGGCAATACGCAAACACCGCATCACCCACCGCTTCGCCCGCGCTCATGAGACCCTCGAGCTGGAACGTGTACCGCTGCTTCGGCGCGGGCACCGCTTTCATCATGGCCTTGAGCGCGGTGGGAAACAGGAAGCTGTGCGTGACGCCGTGTCGTTCGATCAGCTCGAACGCGGTCTGCGGGCTGAAGCGCCCGTTGTAGGCCACGATGGGCCGGCCAAAGTACAGCGTGGGCAGCAGCGCGTCCATCAGGCCGCCGGTCCAGGCCCAGTCGGCCGGAGACCAGAACACGGCGTTCGATGGCACGGTCGCGTCGAACGGGTCAAAGCCGAACCAGTTCTGGCTGCAGACGAAACCGGTGAGGTTGCCGATCAGGGCGCGGTGCGGAATCAGCGCACCTTTGGGGTTGCCGGTGGTGCCGCTGGTGTAGATCAAGACCGCTGCCTCTTCGGCCAGCGTGTCGACCGGGCTGAACACGGCCGGCTCCTGTGCCAGCAGCGCTGCCCAGTCGAGGTCGGCGCGCATGCCCTCGGGCGTGCCGTCGCCGTCCACGCCGATCACGCATCGCAGCAGCGGGCAGTCGTCGCGCACACCCAGCAACGCGGGCAGCGAGGGCTGGTCGCAAATGGCGACCACGGCCTCGCTGTCGTGCAGGCGGTATTCGAGCGCCTCGGGGCCGAACAGCTGCGACAGCGGCATGCCCACTGCGCCCATTTGCAGCACCGCCATGTAGGCCACGGCGGTCTCGAAGCGCTGGGGCAACACGATGGCCACACGATCGCCACGCTGCACCCCCAACGCGGCCAGCGCATTCGACAGGCGGTTCGCCTGATCCAGCAGTTCGGCATAGCTGTGGCGCTGGTCCTGCAGGGTGGGCGCACACGCGATCACGGCCGTTTGTTTCGCCCGGTCAGGGTCTTCGGCCCAGCGGCGCATGCACAGGCGGGCCATGTTGAAGTGTTCCGGCACCGACCAGCCAAAGCCGCTGTGCAGCGTGTCGTACAGGTCGGCCGGGGTGTTCTTCTTGTCTCTGGCTTGACTCGCTCGCATGGTTTGTCTCGGTCTCGTTCTCTATGATCCAGCGAATGTACCAAGCACTGAAAGCCTCGCGCAGCGAATTCGTCCCGGTCCGCAACCTCAGCTACCACGTGCGGGTGTGGGGTCAGCGCCGCGACGGGCAGACGCCGCTGGTGCTGGTGCACGGCTGGATGGACGTGGCGGCTTCGTGGCAGTTCGTGGTGGATGCCCTGCAGGGCGAGCGCTGGATCATCGCGCCCGACTGGCGCGGCTTCGGTCACACCCGGATCGAGGGCCCCGCGGTCGACAGTTACTGGTTCCCCGACTACATGGCCGACCTCGATGGCCTGCTCGACCACTACGCCGGCGAGCAGGCGGTGGATCTGGTGGGCCACAGCATGGGCGGCAACATCGCCATGATGTACTCCGGCGTCCGGCCGAAACGCATTGAGCACCTGGTCAACCTCGAGGGCTTCGGCCTGCCCGAAACCCGGCCCGCGCAGGCGCCTGGCCGATACGCGCAGTGGCTCGATGAGATCAAGACCGTGCAGCGCGGCGGCAAGGCCCTCAAGAGCTACCCCGACGCCGACGGCGTGGCGCGCCGCCTCATGAAAACCAACCCGCGCCTGGTGCCCGACAAGGCGCAGTGGCTGGCACGCCAATGGGCCGCGCCGAACACACAGGGCGAGTGGGAGATCCTGGGCGACGCGGCCCACAAGGTGACCAGCGCCCACCTCTACCGCCTGGACGAAGCGCTGGAAATCTACCGGCGCATCAGCGCACCGGTGCTCTCGGTCACGGCCGGCGACGACAGTCTGGGTCAGTGGTGGAAGGGCTCGTTCACGCTGGCGCAATACCTCGAGCGAATCCGCGCCGTGCCCCGCCTGCAAAGTGCTGTGGTGCAGGATGCGGGGCACATGATGCACCACGACCAGCCCGACGAGCTCGCCCGCCTGATCGAGGCCTTCCTGGCCAGCCCGACCTGAGTGCGTTGCCGGGCTTCTGCGGCCGGCAACGTTGGGTTTACCGTGCGCGGGCATACTCCTGCGCATGAAATTCCTTGCCACCGCCCGCTTGGACTCCACCTTCGCCCTGACCGCCTGTGGCTTGCTGCTTGGCGCCCCCGCCATGGCCGGCAGCTGGGACCTGTGCCCCGGTTACGACCAGCCCGCCAGCGCGGCGCCCGACGCGCCCCGCTACGAGGCATTTTTCTCGCCTTACACGCACCACTGGTCTCCCGACAGCGAACACGAACAGGTGTACGCGGTCAGTGTGAGCCGCCTGCTGCCCAACAACCGCTTCTGCGGCTTTGCCCTGTTCAACAACTCGTTCGGACAACCCTCGGCCTATGCGTTCGTGGGCAAGACCTGGCCCGGCCTGTGGAAGGCCTACCCCAAGGTCTACGCCTCGGTGAGCGCGGGCATCATTTACGGCTACGTGGGTCGGTACAAGAACAAGGTGCCGCTGAACGTCGGCGGCTTCTCGCCGGTGCTGGTTCCCGTTCTGGGCTACCGGCTGTCACCCAGGAGCACGCTCGAGATGCAGTTGCTGGGCACCGCTGCGGTCATGTTCGGCACCACCTGGCGCTTTTGAGCGGCCCGGCCGCGGGCGGGGGCATGGCGTGAGAAAATCGCGGTTTTGAACACAGACCGCAGGAACTCCCCATGGAAGCCGAACGCAGCAACGCCATCCGAACACAGCTCGAAGACCTGACCACACGAGTGGTCGAGCTCCGGAGGTATCTTTGACTACGATGCCAAGGCATCGAAGCTGAAAGAAGTCGAATCGGCACTGGAAGACCCCACGGTCTGGAACGATCCCAAGCGCGCCCAGGACCTGGGCCGCGAGAAAAAATCGCTTGAAGATGTGGTGGTCGTGCTCGACCGCCTCACGGGCGAGCTCACCGACAACACCGAGCTGTTCGAGATGTCCAGCGAAGACGGTGACGACGCCGGCCTGGTCACCATCGAAGGCGAAGCCGCGAAACTCGCAGCCGAGGTCGAAAAGCTCGAGTTCCGCCGCATGTTCAACAACCCGGCCGACCCCCTGAACTGTTTCCTGGACATCCAGGCCGGCGCCGGCGGCACCGAGGCCTGCGACTGGGCCAGCATGCTGCTGCGCCAGTACCTGCGTTACGCCGAGCGCAAGGGCTTCAAGACGGTGATCGAAGACGAGACCGAAGGCGACACCGCCGGCATCAAGAGCGCCACCATCAAGATCGAGGGTGACTACGCCTTCGGCCTGTTGCGCACCGAGACCGGCGTGCACCGGCTGGTTCGCAAGAGCCCGTTCGACTCCTCGGGCGGACGACACACGTCGTTCGCGTCGGTGTTCGTCTACCCCGAGATCGACGACTCGATCGAGATCAACATCAACCCGTCCGATGTTCGCACCGACACCTACCGCGCCTCGGGCGCTGGTGGTCAGCACATCAACAAGACCGACTCGGCCGTGCGCCTGACGCACATTCCCACCGGCATCGTGGTGCAGTGCCAGGACGGTCGCAGCCAGCACGGCAACCGCGACGTGGCCTGGAAGCGCCTGCGCTCCAAGCTCTACGACTTCGAGCTGCGCAAGCAGCAGGAAGAACAGCAGAAGCTGGAAGACACCAAGACCGACGTGGGCTGGGGACACCAGATCCGTTCGTACGTGCTGGACAACAGCCGCATCAAGGACCTGCGCACCAACGTCGAGATTTCCGCCACGCAGAAAGTGCTGGACGGGGACCTCGATCCCTTCATTGAAGCGTCCCTCAAACAAGGGGTTTGATCCATGAGTTCATTGCGTGAAGGCCCCACCACCGTGGTTCGCCGCGAAGACTATGCCGCCCCGGCCTACTGGATCGACACGGTCGAGTTGTGCTTCGACCTGGACCCGGCCAAAACGCGTGTGCTCAACAAGATGCGCCTGCGCCGCAACCCGGAGGTGGCGGCTCAGGCCCTGCGGCTGGAGGGTGAAGACCTGAACCTGGCACGCGTGCTGGTCAACGGAGCGGGCTGCTCGTTCAAGATGGACGGCCAGCAACTGGTGCTGGAGAGCCTGCCCGAGGGAACGGAGCCGTTCGAGCTGGAGATCTTCACCACCTGCGCGCCCGAGAAGAACACCCAGCTCATGGGTCTGTACGTGAGCCAGGGCACGTTTTTCACGCAGTGCGAGGCCGAAGGCTTTCGCCGCATCACGTATTTCCTGGACCGCCCCGACGTGATGGCCAGCTACACCGTCACCCTGCGGGCCGACAAAGCCCGCTATCCGGTGTTGCTGTCCAACGGCAATTTGGTCGAGGAAGGCCTGCTGCCCGACGGCCGCCACTTCGCCCGGTGGGTCGATCCGCACAAGAAACCCTGCTACTTGTTTGCGCTGGTGGCCGGCCAGCTGGTGGCGCGCGAGCAACGCATCACCTCGCGCAGCGGTGGCAACCACCTGCTGCAGGTGTACGTGCGCCCGGGCGACATGGACAAGACCGAGCACGCCATGAACTCGCTGATCGCCAGCGTGGCCTGGGACGAGGCGCGCTTCGGCCTGCCGCTCGATCTGGAGCGCTTCATGATCGTTGCCACCGCCGACTTCAACATGGGCGCGATGGAGAACAAGGGCCTCAACATCTTCAACACCAAGTACGTGCTGGCCAACAGCGCCACCGCCACCGACACCGACTTCGCCAACATCGAGTCGGTGGTGGGCCACGAGTACTTTCACAACTGGACCGGCAACCGCGTCACCTGCCGCGACTGGTTCCAGCTCAGCCTCAAGGAAGGCCTCACCGTCTTCCGCGATCAGGAATTCAGCATGGACCTGTGCGCCGAACCTTCGGCACGCGCGGTTAAGCGCATCGAAGACGTGCGCGTGCTGCGAACCGCACAGTTTCCCGAAGATGCCGGCCCCATGGCGCACCCGGTGCGGCCCGACAGCTACTCGGAAATCAACAATTTCTACACCGTCACGGTCTACGAAAAAGGCGCCGAAGTCGTGCGCATGATGCAGACCCTGGTGGGACGCGAGGGCTTTGCCAAGGGCATGAAGCTCTACTTCGAGCGCCACGACGGCCAGGCCGTGACCTGCGACGACTTTGCACAATCGCTGGCCGATGCCAACCCCGACACCGACCTGGCCCGCCTGCTGCCCCAGTTCAAGCGCTGGTACAGCCAGGCCGGCACACCGCGCCTTCGCGCTGAAGGTGTGTTCGATGCCGCTGCCCGCAGCTACACGCTCACCTTCACCCAGAGCTGCGCCCCCACGCCTGGCCAGAGCAGCAAGGAGCCCTTTGTGATCCCGGTCTCGCTCGGCTTGCTGGGTGCCGACGGAAGCCCGTTGCCGCTTCAGCTGGCCCACTGGACCCAGCCCGAAGCCGGCAGCCGCACCTTCGTGCTCACACAAGCCAGCGAAAGCTTCACCTTTATCAACCTCGACAGCGAGCCCGTGCCATCGCTGCTGCGCGGCTTCTCGGCACCGGTGGTGCTCGACTGCGACCACACCGATGCGCAGCTGCTCAAGCTGCTGGCCTTCGACCCCGACCCGTTCAACCGCTGGGAGTCGGCACAGCGCCTGGCCTTGCGCCGCGCGCTCATGGCCATCCGTGGTGACGCGGCGCCTTCTGCACCGCTGGACACCGCCTTCCTCGATGCCATGCGCGATGTCCTGCGTCACCCCACGCTGGACGCCGCCTTCAAGGAGCTCGTGCTGACGCTGCCCAGTGAAACCTACATCTCGGAGCAACTCGACGAGGTGGACCCGCAGCGCGTGCATGCCGTGCGCGAAGCCATGCGCATGCAGCTGGCGCAGACCCTGCAGGCCGACTGGGCCTGGGCCTTCGACGCCCACAAGGACAACGGGGCCTACCTGCCCGATCCGGTGAGCACCGGGCGCCGCGCGCTCGCCGGCATGGCGCTGACCATGCTCTGCCTGCATGCGCGCGAGAGCGCAGATGCGGTGTGGCCGGGCAAAGCCTTCCAGCGCTTCAAGGACGCGGGCAACATGACCGACCGCTTCAACGCGCTCTCAGCCCTGGTGGTGAGCGACCACGCGCTGGCGCGCGATGCGCTGGACCGCTTCCACCGCATGTTCCAGAACGAAGACCTGGTGCTCGACAAATGGTTTGCCCTGCAGGCCGCAGCACCCGATCGCGCCGGCCATGTGCTGCCCGTGGTTCGCCAGCTCATGAAGCACCCCGACTTCCACCTCAAGAACCCGAACCGCGCGCGCAGCGTGATCTTCAGTTACTGCAGCGGCAACCCTGGCGCCTTCCACCGCGCAGATGCGGCCGGCTACCTGTACTGGAGCGAACGTGTGGTCGAGCTCGACGCCTTCAATCCGCAGGTGGCAGCGCGCCTGGCGCGTGCACTCGACCGCTGGAAAAAGCTGGCCGAGCCCTACCGCAGCGCGGCCCGCGAAGCCATCGCGCGGGTGGCCGCCAAATCCGACCTGAGCAACGACGTGCGCGAAGTCGTGACACGCGCCCTGGCGGACTGAGAGAGCTCGTCGTTCAGTACGGGCATCCATTCCGTCGTCATGAGCCACTGTCACGTTCGGGCCCAGTCACCGCTCCGTTCGGGCCGAGCTTGCCGAAGCCCTCACACACCACCACCATGACCAAACGCATCTCACTCACCCGCTACCTCGTCGAACAGCAACGCGTCGACGGCCACATTCCTGCACAACTGCGCCTGCTGCTTGAAGTGGTGGCGCGTGCCTGCAAGAGCATCAGCCAGGCCGTCAACAAGGGCGACCTCGGCGGTGTGCTCGGTGTTGCGACCACCGAGAACGTGCAGGGCGAAATGCAGAAGCAACTTGACATCATCGCCAACGAGGTGCTGATTGAAGCCAATGAATGGGGTGGCCACCTCGCCGCCATGGCGAGTGAAGAGATGGAGGGCATCTACGTGGTGCCCAACCGCTACCCGCAGGGTGAATACCTGCTGCTGTTCGACCCGCTCGATGGCTCGTCCAACATCGATGTGAACGTGAGCATCGGCACCATCTTCAGCGTGCTCAAGATGCCCGAAGACGACCGCGGCGTGGACGAAGGCGACTTTCTGCAGCCGGGCCACCGGCAAGTGGCCGCCGGCTACTGTGTTTACGGCCCGCAGACCACGCTGGTGCTCACCGTGGGCGACGGTGTGGCCATGTTCACGCTCGACCGCGAGCAAGGCTCGTTCGTGCTGACCCGCGAGAACGTGCAGATCCCGCCCGACACGCAGGAGTTCGCCATCAACATGAGCAACATGCGCCACTGGGACGAGCCGGTGAAACGCTATGTGGACGAATGCCTGGCCGGCAAGGAAGGACCGCGCGGCAAGGACTTCAACATGCGCTGGGTCGCCAGCATGGTGGCCGACGTGCACCGCATCCTCACCCGTGGCGGTGTCTTTCTGTACCCCTGGGACAAGCGCGAACCCGACAAGCCCGGCAAGCTGCGCCTGATGTACGAAGCCAACCCCATGGGCTGGCTGATCGAACAGGCCGGCGGCGCCGCCACCAACGGACGCGAGCGCATCCTCGACATCCAGCCCGCCAAACTGCACGAACGCGTGAGCGTGATCCTGGGCTCGAAGAACGAAGTCGAGCGCGCGACGCGCTACCACACCGGGCTATAATCGCTGGCGTTGCCGGTGTAGCTCAGTCGGTAGAGCAGCTCATTCGTAATGAGAAGGTCGGGTGTTCGATTCATCTCTCCGGCACCACGTAGATACTAGAAAGCCCGCTATCAAATTGGTAGTGGGCTTTTTTCTTGCCGCGCGATGTAAGGGCGGATGTAAGACGATTTCGACAATCGCCCCATGACTAGACAAGGAAAACGGGCGATAGGGACCTATGCAGGGGGTTCGTGCAGTGGGCTGCCTCGCCACAGTTACCTAGAGCGTGCAAGACACTAGGGCATCACTCTTTTCTTTTGCATGCACCTTCAAAAAACCCCAGATGTGTGCTCAGGGCAAGCGCACTACTGAGAGTCGAGAAGTTGCCTGTGAACTTGTTTTCGGCCTCATAAATCTGGTACTGGTGTCCAACTTTGTCCAAGTGGGTGTAGCCGAAGACAAACGTGTTGGGGATTTCCACGTAAAGGTAAGCATCTGATTTGCTCCACAAGCCTACCCACCATCTGTATTCCTCCAGCTGTAGGTACACGGTTGATGGCTGGGAGTCTCCCCCGTCACGGGTCTGGCCTATGCATTCGTAGGAAGATTCCACGCTCGAAAAATTAACCAGGAACAAGAACAGAAGTGCCGCCGTTGCCAGCAGCCCCCCCAAGTACTTCAGAACCGTCATGATTCCCCCGATGCAGTCAAACAATACACGGCGCATAGACAACCCACGCGCGGCAGGTCTGTGAGGGTCTGGCTAGTGGCCCGCATTGTTGGGTAGCAGTTGAAGCAGCGCACCGGCGGCAGCAGCCCGCACGGCCTCTGTGTGGCCCAAGTTAGCCAGCGCGCGCAACACCTCGGCAGCCTTCCGCTTCTGTTCGGCATCACCCTGCACCAGCAAGGTGGTCGCCCGGTCTGCCTCGGTTAGTTGTTCAAGTTCGGTCTGCATCGCGTGAATCGTGACACATGCAGGCAGGACAGCGAACATGGCTTGGAATGCTCAGTTAATCGGCGAGCATTTGCCAATCTCGACCGCTGGGGTGTTCTCTCCTTCTGCTCCAAAGAAATCGACCTTCCCGGGAGTGTCGTTGTAGTAGCCCAGTGTGTACGTGCGAAGGAATCTGCCGTTCTCTTTGTTGAACTTGAACTCCCCGATTCCCCTGCAATAAATCCGACCCTGATTTGAGAAATCCTCAGGACAGCCGTACATGGAAAAGGATTGACCCAATTTCTTCACATGCCACTTCGCTGGAGACTCGGCAAGCTCTGCTGGCGTTGCTTGTGACACCAGATACTTCCCATCAGCTTTAAAAATTGCGGTGTCCCATGTCCCTCGAGTCTTGTCGAAGCTCACACCGGCGGCTTTTTCAGTGGCGCATAGGTAGGACGTTGTCGCAGACGCCATGACAGGCACCAACAGGGCAAGAACTAGAACTGCTCTCATCGGGACTCCCTTTGAATAGTTGGTGCTGCCCCTCCGGGCACTTGAATCGCACTTTACAACGAGATTTTTTCGATAAAGCCGAGGTAGCGTTTAAGGGCTCCGAATACTCTCCCGTACGGCAGTGCCTCGTCGGGCATCCCTCGCGCGCGCGCACCTGGGCGCGTAATGCTCCGAAAACCCCGCAAGGCAGGCAGCAGGAAGCACGGCCCTCGCGCGCGCGTACTGGTCACCTTATGTCGTTGATTCTTGAGCGAAAACACCATTTGACTCCCCCCTCCACTTTCCGAGCGAGTGAGTCCGTTCCATCGGCGCACTCTTTCCCTCGCGCGTAGTGGTGTCGGAAAACCCTTTGAACCGGCTTTGAATGGTGTGTCTGCCGCCCAGCCCAGCCCGGAAAATCACCTCTACTTCGCTGCACTTTGGCGGCAGAGTTCCGGAACGCTCTGCATATCGGGGCTTTGTTTAAGCGCCATCCTCCGGGCTTGCATTGCAAAGTTCGGCGGGTAGCTTCCAGCGGTCACGGTTGCCCCATAGGCGCGGCGGTTGCCAGTGCCCTAGCACCAGTGCAGAAAGCCCCGTGATAACCAGCCGGTCTATCAGTGCCTGGGTACTGCTGTCAGGGTAAAGGGCTTGCGCGGCCTCTAGCGCGGCCACAGCAGCCGGGCACGGCATGTAGTCCACGCGCACACGGTCAGTCTTGGGCATGGTCTGATTTCCTCTGATTGTTTTTCGATCGCGGGTGCAGGTGAGTGGCTTTCGATCTAGTCCCATGCACTCAGGTCATGGGCGTACTCGTCACGCTCTCGAATAGTCCCATCGTCACCAACCCGAACAGCAGGCGCAGCAGGTCGCAGTGAGGGTTTGGGCGTGTGGCGTGCAATGGCCCGTTGCTGTGCCGCTTGGGCCACGCTCAGACGGTCGGGAAGCGTTTCGGTCGCTTCGCTTGTCTCGCTGGTGGTGGTGCGTTGATGGAGCCCTACACAGGATAGGGCTTGCATTTCCTCACCTCTGGACTCAAGCCCTATAGGGGAGTCTGCAAGCCCTATAGCTTTCGGGTGCAGTTGCCGGGTCGCTGGAATGGCTGCAGGTCTAATGCTGTTCACGTCGATTTGCAGCGCCAGCATCGCGGCGGTCGGGTCACGCTCAATAGCAGCCACCAGGACGGCCCACAGCGGCCCGATGGCGTGTGGCAAGCCCAGCGCCTCACATTCACGCAGAACGGCAGCCACGGCCCATTGCTTGACGATGCCGCGCACCTTTGCACTGTCGCGTTTCAACCCGGCTGGTCCAGCCACCTTTGCAAAGTAAGAATCGCGCAGGCGCTTCAGTTCAAGGCGGGCTATCGGCGCACCTCCAACGTGTCGCCCCTCCTTTACGGGAAGCAGCAAAACGTGAAGGTGTGCCGCAGCTTCGTCATGGTGAACAACAGCACTGAGGACCGGCAGCATCGTTTCTCTAGCGAGCCAGTCCGAGCATTGCGCGAAGTAGTTGGCAGGGTCGATAGGTGAGCCACTGGGCAGACTGAAAACCGCCTCGATTGCTTGGCAGTGGTCGCGCTTGAGCTTGGATGTGTCCACAAATGCCAGCAGCGAATTTGCCAGTGCTTGAACCTCTAGGGACGATGCAGGTCCAGCAATGATGCAGTTGTGCCGGGTACGCTTTGGATCGATGTGACCCTTCGCGCCTTGCTCTGCCTGAATCTCGCGCAGGTTGTGACGGGCAGCCTCCAGCAACGTGCAGGGCTTACGCCCATTCACCCGCGACATGCCGATGCTCTTAACTGCGAAGTGGGCGATGCTTTCAGCCATTGGCATCCCCTTGGTTCGCAGCACCGCCCCCGTGCTTTCTCCTCGCCTGCCAGTGGTACACCTTGCGGCGGTCTGCCTGCGTAAGGAAATAGACCCCAGGACGGCACACATACCCGTCACGGTCAACAAAGTTGATGCGCTTGCATGGCACCTCCAGCCCGCGGCGGCGAAGCTCCGCAACTAGCTCGGGTGCATTGCTGCAACCCACAGCACTGTCTAGGCCCTCACGGGGCATTGGACGGCAAAGCAGTGATGCGATTGCGCGCAGGTGACGCGGGTTGTCAGTGCCGGTAAACTTCGCGCTGTTCGGGGCGCTCGGGTTCTCTTTGGGGGGCTCGGGCGTTTTCATTTACCCCCCTTTTTGCTGCGCAGCCACTGCGACGGGGCAGCACACCACAGCGCCAGCAGCAGGTGATTCAGGGCGGCCAACATTACGCCACCCCCAGAATTTTTTTCAGCTCAGAAACCGGCCATGCGAGACGGCCATTGATGCGCACAGGGCGCAGCGGGCCATTCTCAAGGCAGGCCCATCCCCTCAGGGTTTGCGGGCGGCGGTTCAGGTAGTGAGCAGCGGATGCAGTTTCCACTGTCGGGCGGGTCACAGATTCCAGCGGGGGAAATTGCTGGGAGGACCGCGATTGATGCGGTGTGCTACAGGGTTGCAGAACTTGCATGGTTACTCCAAAACACCAGCGAATGCCGATGTATTGGTTCCTCATTCTGCGAATGCGCGCCCGACTTTCAACACGCTTGCCGGGATGCTGCGCACTCTCCCCGGCAGACTCGTCAACCTACCGGCAGACTTAGTTTTTTTCAGCCTCTGAACGCCAGCCACGAACCGGCGCGCGTCAAGGTAGTTGTCGCCTGAGTCACGCAGCTTTGAGCTGAGTAT